>NZ_BAGN01000415.1 GCF_000308835.1 Nocardia vinacea NBRC 16497
CGCCGAGGGACCCGACACCCGCTGATACCGCGGAGGCGAGTCCGACTTGATCGCCCGCGAAACCGTGTCCCGCGAGATCCCCAACCTGGTCGCGATCGCCCGCATCGACAGGCCCTCGCTCGCATGGAGATACCTGATCTGCGCCCAATCCTGCACTGAGATCACCCTTCCGATCGTGGATGGGTGGCCTACTTTTCAAAGAGCGCTAGTGGCCGGACTTTCGAAGAGCGCTGACAACTGCCCGTCGATCACTCATCACGGAGTCTGCGCGACTTTGAGCGCACGTTGCGCGGGGCGTGTATCGTCCACTCTCCCAGCGCCATCAAATCCGGGACCCGCGACCGGTGGCGCAGCCGAACGGGCTCAAACGCTGCTTCGTTGGCCAAGTATCGTTGAGACTGGCCAACTATCGCTGCGGGGCACAGTCCTCGAGTGCCAGCAACCGTTCGTCGGTGTGCCCACCCCGCCGAGCTTCGAAACCTGAACGTTTCTTTGGTTTTATCGTGTTCGGGGCCGCCACGAAGAACTCCTCCAACCGGGGATAGCCCTAGGTCTCGCCGGTCAGCCACAGACGGGAGTGCTCACCGTCCACACATGCAGCGCTCTTCAAGCTATCGGCGAGGTCGCGGACGAACTGGAAGTCGTGCAGTTACTTTGGGCGCTGACGCGCCGATCTCGCTACTCGCTTTTTGGTGATGTAAGGCAGCGGCCCGCCGTCGGGCATCCCAGCAGTGAGACGCTCGATCACGATCGACAGCCCGTCGAGCCGTACTTCAACAGGTGCTTCATACTCACTTCTTCACGCCACAGGGGAGATCGATGACGGCCGAGAGACGCCAGCTACAGCCGCGCAAGCGGCCCCGCCAGGCTCGGTCCGAACTCACCCGCCAACACATCCTGGAAGCTGCGGCTCGCGTTTTCGCCGATTACGGTTACGCCGCCGGAACTACGAACCGGATTGCCGAGTCGGCCGACATCTCGATCGGATCGCTATACCAGTACTACCCGAACAAGGACGCCATCCTGTTGGATCTGGTCACCCGACACCTCGACGCGATGGCCACCGCTGCGCGTCGCCCGACCAGCGGCCCGCCCGACTCGATCGAGGGCACCATGCGCGCCATGGTTAGAAGCGCAATCGACGGCCACCGCGACGATCCCGAACTACTACGCGTCCTCATAGAGCAGGCCCCGCGATCACGCGAGCTCATGGAATGGATTGCCGAGCAAGAGCAGGCATGGGTGACCGACCTCCAAGAGCTCCTTGCCGAGAACCCTGAGGTTTGCGTTGAGGACAAGCACGTTGCCGTACAGCTGGTCATCGCCACGATCGAGTTCGTCGTCCACCCGCTGATCGCTGCACCGCACCCCATCGATATACCGAGTTTCGAAAACGAGCTTGTCGCCATGCTGACGCGATATCTTACGGCGGGACCATTTACAGGCGATGCTTGGGATGCCGAGACTGCTCGGACTCACTGGCTGACGAGGCTGTTGGCCAGGGGGCGACCGTACAAGCACTCGCTTTATCAGCCACTGAGCGGAGATAGCCAGCGGAGCAAGACTACGGTCAGCGCGACGCATGGGGATCGACGAGCAGGTGCGGTCATGGCACCACCATGGCCTTGGTGGGCGCCTACATCCTGGCCGGCGAACTCGCCGCGGCTGGCGGCAACCATCAGAAGGCCTTTCAGCGATACGAAGACCAGATGCGACCGTGGGTCAACGAGATCCAAGACGGTACCCCATCGCTGGGCAAGTACATGGTTCCCGCAACAGCTGCAGGTGTTCGATTAGGAAACGTTCTGGCACAGCTGATTACAATCATGCCCGGCAAGGCACTGTTGGCGCGCAGCTTGACCAAGATGGCCAGCGAAATCGCGTTGCAAGACTATTCCCAATATTCGCTATCGCAGGGCACGCCCGCAGCCTGAACCAGACACGGTGTCGATGTGAGGAATCAGGAGATGCTTCACCATCCGTTATCAAGAGTTGCTTGACGAATCGTTGGATTTGACGCCTGCGCCGGTGGCTCGAAAGTGGGTGATGGGTTGGAGGTTTCGTCTGCCGAGAAGGATGCGGTAGTGGGTGTCCTCGATGACGACGGTGACGAGCTGTCCGCGGTAGCGGTGCCCGAGCTTGATGTTCTGCTTGGCAACCATGATGTTGCCGTCGGCGTGGACCTTGCGTTGCGCGCGAAGCGATCCGGGGGGCGGCAGTGGCGCGGAGGGGGTGCGAGCTCCAGGGAGTCGACTGATCCGATCGGCGGGGACGGGGCAGGGCCAGGTGCCGATCAGTGCGTTGTCGGCGATGGCGTGCATGAGGTGCCCGTCTAGTCGGAGGATGATTCGTTCACCTGCCCGGGCGACGCCGATCGGGTGTTTGGTGTTGGCGATCGAGACGAGGCCGTCACGGTCCACGGTGCGTTCGATCTCTGTGGCCTCGCCGGTGCGGATCGGGGCGATGCCGGTGCCGTCCTGGGGGGCCGGGCGCAGCAATGCGCCCGGCCTACCCGGCCATAGTGCGCGGTCCGAAACGGCCACGGACGGCTGTCAAGCCTGACCGTGACGTCAACTTTCGCCGATGCGGCACCGTGGTCGTTCCGGCCGCCGTCAGGGTTCGCCGATGAACGACGTCACGATTCACGGTCGTAGCCACTCACCCAGTCCGCAGCAGTGGAATAGCGCAGCAACCTTTGGAATAAGTACCCACCACCAGTTTGCAGCGAGGTGGTGTACACGCCGGACCTAGATGCCGAATGCGGTTGCCAGAGAGGAACTGTGCAGTGGATGCAGCCACTGAACGCTTGATCACCGTGGTTGTCGATGCGATCGAATGCGGCAGCGATGTCATCACCGCCGAAGTCCGCCGAACCGTGTGCGCCGAGGTGACATCACCGCCATCGCTCGACCAAGTCGAACATGCGCTCGAGCTGCTGCAGGCACCGGGACTCCGCTACCGGCCCGGCGACATCGGCTGGGTGATGTCCTCAGGCTGAAGGACCTGGAGTATTTGGCAGACCCGGCACGCGCTTCCGACTCGCCGCCGCCCGTCTACGACGGTCCAACCTAGAGTCTGTCGAGTTGTCGTCACCCGTGTCGTCAGTCCGCGGTTGGGATCGCCTGTGTCGCAGTCCCGGTGTTCGGGCTCGGCGACGAGCATGTGGCGGCGGTCAGTCTCACCAGACCGACGAGCAGTTTCCACCCCGAGACCAGACTGCTGCTGTGCGTGCCGGGACCGAGGGATTGAGCAGCATGGTTGTGCGTCGACACGAACTGCATTGACTGACGGCTGGTTCCGGCACGGTCGGGTGCACCAGTGGTGCGCTTGTCGGCGGTGAGGATGTCATCGGGGTGAGCATCGGTCACCGCTGTCCGTCACGAGGCATGAACCCCAATCGACCACACCCAGGTCCCGGACGAAGGGCTTGGACGCGGTGAACGACAACCATTCGGGGTCGGCGCTGGGGGCACCGCACGCGGGTGAGTCGAACAGTTGCTGTATCCGCAGCGGCGGCGTTGCCTGACCAGGGGAGGACTGTGCGGTTGTTGTCACAGCTACAGCTCCTTGCTTGCCGCGCCTCAGGCGGGCGTCGCCCCGAAAGAAAATGATACAATAATTGGATGTATCGCGAAGTAATTGTAGATAATTGCTAGGGAGACGTGTACTTGTGCCGGTGCGGCTGTCGTCCCTTTGCTGATGGCGCCGACCCATTGACACAGCTTGAGGTGTGCGAATATGGTGGCGATCACACTCGACCATCCAGTCGGTCGAGTGCGAGGATGGTCGACATCTGGTAGCAACTGACGGCCGCAGCATCCCCGCAGCGCTGCGAGTACACGACGGAATGTCGACTGCGATCAAGCGGACCGCGCGGACAATTGGTAAGGATGGTGGCTTTCAATTGCGGCACGAGTGGAACAACGGTGGTGACCTCATCCGGTACACCCAGGCCCAACTCCGCGCCAGGGGCGAGGCGACTGTTGCCCGCTGAGCGACGGAGCGTCGGTGTTCGCGGCGAACCTGCCTGTGCGAGAAACCGAGAGGGCGGATAGGTGAAGTTCGGATTATTGCTACGCCCCCAAGACCCGCCGAGGGCCGAGGGGATCGCACGGCGCTGGCAGGAAACTCTGCACGCTGCGGAGGTAGCCGAGGAGGCCGGGTTCGACGGCGTTTTCGTCCCCGAACACCATATGGAGCCCGACGGTCATCTCCCTGCACCGTTGGTCGCCTGTGCCGCGCTCGCGGCGCGCACCCACCGCGTCGAGATCGGCACCACGATCTTGCTTCTGCCGTACTACCACCCGGTCCACGTCGCAGAGCAAGCGGCGATGGTCGACATCATCTCCGGCGGACGCATGCGTCTAGGGGTCGGGCTCGGGGCCACTGCTGCCGAGTTCGATCTCTTCGGTGTCTCCGCCGAGACACAGATTTCCCGATTCGAGGAGTCTGTCGATCTTGTTCGCCAGGCCTGGTCGGGGAGCGAAATGAAGCACGTGGGTCGGCATTTTTCGGTCGCAGGAAGGATCAGTCCCACCCCTATGGCAGCCGAGCTGTGGATGGGGGCTATGTCAGGAGCCGGTGTACGGCGAGCAGCCCGGTTGGGGGCGCCGTGGGTGGCGGATTCCCTGCACAACTTCGATGTCATACGGACCTGGGCGAAACAGTATCAGGCGGCCGGGCAGGAGTACGCCACCACCGACCGACAACACATCGTGCTGCTGCGCGACGGTTGGGTCACGACCAGCCTCGACGAGGCAGAGCGACACTGGTGGCCCCACATTCGCGACAAGTACTGGTCGTACTTCGAGCAGGCACCACAGTGGGTGCTGGACCGCGAGCCCTCGCTGCGAGGGGTAACGCGGGCATCAGAGCTGCGGTTCGACCGGCATCGTATCGATCGCCTGATCGTGGGGGCCCCGGATGACTGCATCGCGACGATCAAGCATCTGCGCGCGACCTTCGACGTCGACTACCTGGTGATGAGTTTCCGCATGGCGGTAGGTCCGGACCATGCCGACGAAGTGCGCTGTATCAGGCAGTTCGGTGCTGAGGTCATCCCCGCGTTTTCGTAGGAAACAGCGACGCGTGCCCGGGCGACCGGGCGAGAACAGCGGTCGGTCTATTGGACGGCACGGATAGGAAAGAGTGGATTCTCATGACGGACGAACTGCGCTTCGACGGCCGCGTGGCAATCGTGACCGGTGCCGGGAACGGCCTCGGTCGCGAGTACGCGCGCGTGCTCGCGTCGCGAGGGGCGAAGGTCGTCGTCAACGATGTCGGTGCAGAGGCCTTCGGTGGGGGCTCGGACCCGAGCGTCGCGAAATCGGTAGTTGACGCCATAACCCGCGCAGGCGGCATCGCAGTTGCCAATACTGGGTCCGTGGCGGACGGCGGCACATCCATTGTGCAGACCGCCCTCGATGAGTTCGGACGCGTCGATATCGTCGTGACCAACGCCGGATTCCAGGGTTGGGGCGCGTTCCGCGACACACCTGACGCATTGTTCCGTGGATTGTTCGACGTCCACCTATACGGCGCCTGGAGCACCATCCAGGCCGCCTGGCCGCACTTCGTCGAGCAAAACTACGGTCGCATCGTCGCAATCACATCGAGCGCCGGACTCTTCGGCTACGCGGGCGTGTCGGCATACGGGACTGTAAAGGCAGCGAATATCGGGTTGGTCCGGTCCCTCTGGATGGAGGGACAGGACAACGGGATCAACATCAACCTGCTGGCTCCCGGCGCGCGAACGCGCATCCATGACGGGTTCGCCCAGGAGTGGAAGGACTGGACCGACGACCACATGCGCGCCGAATTCCCGGCACAGGCAGTGGCCTACCTAGCCCATGAAAGCTGTAATGCGACAGGTCGGATCTTTACCTGCCTGACCCACCGCCTCGCCGAAGTAGTCCTGACAGAGACTGCGGGACTGGATCTGCCGCCGGATCAGTGGTCGGCCGAAGCCATTCGTGACGGGTGGGCGAGCGTGGAGTCCCGCGAGGGCGAATACCGGGCAACCGATGCCCTTGACCTGCTCGACTACGGCATGAAGCGCATGGGACTGGAGTACCCGGAGGAAGGCGCCCCCGGCTCCGAGTAACAACTCGCCGGTCGACGTCAGCGAACGAGGCGGATGCAAGGGCCGGCCCAGAACGAGCCCATTCAGTCAAAGGAGAATCGAAGTGGGACGAATAGACGGCAAGGTGGCGCTGGTCACCGGTGCCGCGAGAGGCCTGGGAGCTGCGATCGCCCGGCGGTTGGCCGAAGAAGGCGCTGCGGTGGTGCTGACCGACGTGCTGGTGAACGAGGGACGCGCGACCGCCGAGACGATCCCGGGGGCAGTCTTCCTCGAGCAGGATGTCAGCGACGAGGCCCGTTGGCAGGCCGTGCTGGCGGAGGTCCAGGACCGGTTCGGCAGTCTGCATGTGCTGGTCAACAACGCCGGCGCGGTACGAATCGCGACAATCGAGGATGCGACCCTCGACGACTTCCACTTCCACCAGCGGGTGCTGCTCGACGGCGGCTTCCTCGGGTGTAAGTATGGTCTGCCGCTTATCACGACATCTGGTGGCGGCGCGATCATCAATATCACCGCCTTGGCGGGCGTTCGCGGGGTCGGTAACCTTCCGGCGTATTCGACGATGAAGGCAGGGCTGGCCGGCCTCACGCGGTCGTTGGCTGTGTTCTGTATGGAGAAGGGCTATCCCGTCCGGGTAAACGCCATCGCGGCGGGCGCCCACGACACCCCGATGGCGCGGCTCGGAATGGCGAATGCCGATGCGGCTACGACGCGGATAATCGAAGCCGGACTGGCCGACGCGGTGGACATCGCCAACACGGTTCTGTTCCTCGCCTCAGAGGAGGGACGAAACGTAAACGGTCAGGAGCTTGTCGTCGACGGTGGCTCCAGTGCCAGATAAAGGGTGGCCGCCGAGCGCCCGGCCCCATCGCCGGTTTGGGTGGACCGAGGTTCACCCTGACCAAGGCCCGCGCAACCCACCTGGGCGAATATCGTCACATGACGTAATTCTGACGAGGTCTCAACCTCGCTGACAATTCGAAATTGGCACGTACCATTGCTGCCCGACCGAATGGCCGGTCGGGCGGCTTTCTCGGCGAACTCTGGGCCGGAGCGTTCGCCTTGCGGGGCAAATACAAGCAGACATTAGGGAGTTCTCGAAATGGGCAAGCTCGACGGCAAGGTAGCTTTCATCACCGGCGCCGCGCGTGGTCAAGGTCGCAGCCACGCCGTGCGGCTCGCTGAGGAGGGCGCGGACATCATCGCGGTCGACATCTGCCGTGACATCGAATCTGTCCCGTATCCGCTGGCCACCCCGGACGACCTGGAACAGACGGCCAAGGCGGTCCAGGTGCTCGGACGTCGGGTGGTCAGTCGTCAGGCCGACGTCCGTAACATGGGCGAACTCCAGGCGGCAGTGCGGGACGGTGTCGCCGAACTTGGACGCCTGGACATCGTATTGGCCAATGCCGGCATCATCGGCTGGCCCTTGGACGAGCTCGACGACGGTGACCCGCTGGTCAGCTGGAAAGATGGCATCGATGTCAGCCTCACTGGCGTCTACCTGACGCTGCGCGCCACCGTCCCTGTTCTGATCGAGCAGGGTGACGGCGGAGCGATCGTGCTGACCAGTTCCAGTGCTGGCCTCAAGGGGCTCGGCGCGGACTCCGCAGGCGGCCACGCCTACACCGCGGCCAAGCATGCGGTGGTCGGCTTGATGCGCACCTACGCGAATTCGCTTGCCCAGCACCATATTCGGGTAAACACCGTGCATCCGACCGGTGTGAACACGCCGATGGTAATGAACGACGCGATGCAAAAATACCTGAGCGAGTACCCGGATTCGGCCCGTGACCTGACCAACCTGCTGCCCGTCCAGTTGATCGAGCCGGTGGATGTCAGCAACGCCATCCTCTACCTGGTATCGGAGGACGCCCGCTACGTCACTGGCGTGACACTGCCGGTCGACGCTGGCATCACCGCCAAGTGAGCATCACCGCGACCAGCTGAATACGGCTGCCGACCGGCCGGAAAGGGAGATCATGATTATCCGCGACGAACTGTACATCGATGGCCAGTGGATCAAACTCCACTCGACTCATCGTCTGGACGTCGTGTCGCCGTCGACGGGCGAGACCATCGGACGCGCCCCCGCCGCGGATGTCGTGGATGTCGACGCGGCGGTCCGGGCGGCACGCCGTTCGTTCGAGGACGGCGCCTGGCGGGATAAATCCATCATCGAGCGCGCTGAGATTCTCGACAAGGCATGCTCGATGCTCGAGCCGAAGCTCGACGAGATCGCAGACCTCGTGACCTCGCAAATGGGACTGGCGACCTCGGCGGCGCGAATGACGACGCCGAGCGCATTGACAACCGCCCGCTACTTCCTCGATGTGGCGTGCCGGGAGTCGTTGTCAGAGGTCCGTCAGACCAGCTACGGACCGGCGGCCGTCGTCAAGGAACCCGTAGGGGTGGTGGCCTCGATCGCCCCTTGGAATGGCCCGTTCTATACCGCGATGTCGAAACTTGCACCTGCTCTCGTCAGCGGTTGCAGCGTTGTCTACAAGCCGGCCGCCGAGACACCGCTGGACGGTTTCCTCATCGCGGAGGCATTTGCTGAAGCGGGCGTGCCTGCGGGGGTGTTCAACTACATCACCGGTGACCGAGATACTGGCCGGGCCCTGGTAGCGCACCCGGATGTTGACATGGTCTCGTTCACCGGGTCGACGACCGCGGGCCGGGAGATCGCGCGGGAATGTGCTGAAAGGTTCAAGCGGACGCAACTCGAGCTCGGAGGTAAGTCGGCGGCCATCGTGTTGGACGACGCGGATCTCGACATCACTACGGCTGCGCTTTCGACCGGGAACTTCTTCCTGACCGGGCAGATCTGTGCGGCGTTGAGTCGAGTCCTGGTGCCGCGATCGATGCACGATGAGGTGGTCGATGCTCTGGTGGCAGCGGCGGAATCATACGTGGTAGGTGACCCGTTCGATCCGGCAACCACCATGGGGCCCCTGGCGTCCACGCGACAGCAGGCGCGGGTACTCGGATACATCGAAGCGGGCAAGGCAGAGGGCGCCCGCGCAGCGACAGGAGGCGGCGTGCCGGTCGGATTGGAGCGGGGCGCCTTCGTGCAACCGACGGTGTTCGCTGGTGTCGACAACACGATGGGGATTGCCCGCGAAGAGATTTTCGGGCCCGTCGCATCGGTGCTGTCCTACGACTCCATCGACGACGCGATCGCGATCGCTAACGACACCTCATATGGACTGCACGGCGGAGTCTTTACGCAGGACCCAGGGCGTGCGGCGTATGTCGCCCGGCGGGTTCGGGCCGGCACATTCAGTGTCAACAGCTACATCTACAACGCGGAGGCGCCATTCGGTGGGATCAAGTTCTCGGGGATCGGGCGGGATACGGGGCCGGAAGCCGTCTCGTCCTACTACGAGCTGAAGACCGTCAACATCACTGATGAGATGCGACCGCTCTTCGCGTGAGTACGCGATGCCGGAGCACCTTGACAACTGCGCAACTACCAACGAGGAGAGATGATATGGCCAGGGCTGACGATATCGAGGAGATCCGCCAGCTGACCTATAAGTACTTCTGGGGCTGGGACGTCGACGATATCGACGCCGCAACCGAGGTTTTCACACCTGACGGAGTGAACGACGAGAGTCGCCTCGGCTCCTATGTCGTGCGCGGCCACGCCGAACTTCGGGCGAACTTCGCGAAGTACCGGCCGATGATGACCCACTCCTTCCACTTGGTCGGCAATCACATCATCGAATTCGATGACGACGACCATGCGCACGGCACCAACTATTTCGACGGTGTCGCTGTCTTGCAGGACGGATCCGAGATCGGCGGGAAGCACTATTTTGCCGATACCTATGTCCGCACCGCAGCTGGGTGGCGGATCGCCACTCGCATCGTCCATCCGCTGATGCCGATCCCCGGCAGCCCGTGGGAAGACTCGGTGCCATGGGACAACGTGTGACAGCGGCCGATCTATCTGGCAGATAAGCGATCAGCGGCGGCCTCGGACGCGCCAGTGCGCGCGCGATCCTCCGGTCGGGTGGCGAGGCCGTGCTGACTGGACGCCGCTCAGCTGGCAGGTCGAGCAGGATGTGACAGAACTGGCGACTGGTCAGGTGCGGCCATTGACAAGTCATGTCAGAGCGCTGGTATGGTGTAAGTCACAAGCCGTTCGACCGACTGGTTGGTCGAAGCGGTAGAGAGGATGAGGACTACTGGCATGACTGATTTGAATTTCATTGGCCGTGTTGCCATCGTGACGGGTGCAGGCCGTGGCATGGGCCGCGGTCATGCGCTCTTGCTTGCTTCCCGCGGCGCAGCGGTAGTCGTGAATGACAATGGCTGCGACGTCGATGGCAAGGGATTCAGTAAAGACCCCGCTGATTCCGTTGTGGCCGAAATCAGAGCGGCCGGCGGACGGGCTATCGCGAACTACGGCGACGCCCGCGCGGAGGAGACTGGCGACTCGTTGGTGACGGCCGCGATCGAGGAGTTCGGTAATGTCGATATCCTGGTCGCAAACGCGGGGATTACACGGTTTGCCGATTTTGCCGATACGAACGAAGACATCTTGATTTCGACGGTCGAAACCCATCTCTACGGAACATTCCGATTGGCGCGCGCAGCGTGGCCGCATATGATGAATGCGGGTTACGGGCGCATCGTCACGGTCCCATCCCAGAGCACCTGGGGGCTCTGGCAGTTGAGTGCCTACAACTCGGCGAAGGCCGGTATTCTCGGACTTACGAAGACGCTTGCGGTAGAGGGCGCGGAGCACGGGATTCTCGCCAACGGGATCGCTCCCGCAGCGTGGACGCGAATGTCCGACAAAGCGGCCGAGGTCGGCCAAATGCCACCCGACCAGTATGAATTTGCCAAGCGCGCCACGCCGGTCCAGCCGAATTCCGCGATCGTGGCGTATCTCGCGCACGAGAGCAACACGCTGACCGGCCAGATGCTGACCTATTCGGGAGCACGTATGGCGAGACTCGCATACGCCGAGACCGAGGGTGTTCCCGTGGATGTCGACGCGCCGCTGTCGCCCGAGCAGGTGGCGGCGAGTATCGGCCAGATCATGGAGGACACCGTGCGGTACGAATGGCCCAACAGCAGTGATCTTCTGCAACACACTCAAGCGCAGCTGCGCGAGCGAGACGAGGCGCGCGAAAGGGTCGGGCGCTGAACCGGGTCGCCACGCGGAAGCTTTTTCTTGGAAACTACGCAGTTCGGCCGGTGGAGGCGCCGGAATCATAGACGGGCACGCGTGTTCGGCACTGGCGCCCGACTTCCTCAGAGGAGTTCCCGCACATGAAGATCACCGACAAGCTGTTTATCGATGGCACCTGGCAGGATTCACGATCCGGCAAATGGCTGGATGTCGTATCCCCGGCGACCGCTGAGTCTATCGGCCGCGCGCCGAATGCAGGCGCGCTGGATGTTGATTGCGCGGCGAGAGCGGCTCGCCGATCGTTCGAGTCCGGGGTCTGGGCCGGGCTGTCGGTGGAAAAACGGGCAGATATTCTTGAGCGAGCGTACGCATGGCTCGAGCCACGCCTTTACGAGATCGCCACTTTGGTTACCTCGCAAATGGGCCTTGCGATCACCCCGGCAAGGGTTACCACCCTCAGCGCTCTCGCGACCGCACGTTACTATTTGCGCGTGGCGCGCGAGCAGCGCACTACCGAGGTTCGCGAGACGAGTTATGGTCCGGCGGCCATAATTCGGGAACCGGTTGGAGTTGTCGCATCGATCTCCCCGTGGAATGGCCCCTTCTATACCGCGATGTCCAAACTAACGCCTGCGCTCGTCAGCGGATGCAGCGTCATATATAAGTCAGCTGCGGAAACTCCGCTCGATGCATTCTATATTGCGCATGCTTTCGCTGAGGCGGGCGTCCCCGACGGTGTCTTCAACTACGTGAGTGGTGATCGGGACACTGGACGAGCAATCGTCGCTCATCCCGAGGTCGATATGGTCTCTTTCACCGGTTCGACGACGGCGGGGCAGCAGATCGCGAAGGAGTGCGCGAGCCGTTTCAAGCGAACCCAATTGGAACTCGGCGGGAAGTCCGCTGCTATCGTCCTGGACGACGCGGGATTGGAAACAACCATTCCGGCACTGTCTGTGGGCAACTTCTTCTTGACCGGCCAGATTTGCGCAGCCTTCAGTCGTGTCCTGGTTCCCCGCTCCAGGTATGCGGAAGTCGTCGACGCCCTAGTTGCCGAGGCCGAATCCTACGTTGTCGGCGATCCTTTCGACCCTGCGACCACAATGGGCCCGCTAGCGTCCAAGCGACAGCAAGGGCGAGTACTCGAATATATTGAATCGGGCAAAAGCGAGGGTGCGCGAGTCGTCACCGGTGGTTTGATTCCCGCAGGTCTCGAGAAGGGTGCGTTCGTCTCGCCGACGGTCTTTGCGGATGTCACGAACTCGATGCGGATCGCGCGTGAAGAGATTTTCGGACCGGTGGCGTCGGTATTGGCGTATGACACAGTCGACCAAGCGATCGCTATCGCGAACGACTCCGACTATGGTCTCCACGGGGGAGTCTTCACCGAAGATCCCGAGCGTGCCGCGTATGTCGCCCGCCGCGTGAAGGCTGGCACGTTCAGTATCAACAGTTACACCTATAATACCGAAGCGCCGTTCGGCGGAGTCAAAGGTTCCGGAATCGGCCGGGACACGGGTCCCGAGGCGCTGCTGTCGTATTACGAACTAAAGACGGTGAATATCACCGAGAATATGCGCGGTCACTTTGCTTGACCAAACGGTACAGTTCGCGCAAACGATCGAGTTCGGCAAGGCTGACACGCTACTGACGAACATGGTTTACGCCGCGCAATTCGTATTGTGAATCCGTGCATCAGTCGAATCACCATCTGATGGAAGAAGCGATCGTTTGAAGTTTTGGAAAAGTCTGCAGTTCACCAATACCGAGGATATGTTGGCGATAGCGTCGATCGCTGACAACGACACCCGCTTTCACGGTGTGTACCTCGGCGATCATTGGGTTGCAGCGCACGGATCCGCAGGTTACCCGACAACACCTGACGGTCGGGCACCTTTTCCGGACTCTACGCACTGGCCGCATATCGGGAGCATGCTCGGAGCAATCCTTGCAACCACCGTGCGGGTCCACGTGTCGACCAGCGTCATGCTCTTGCCGCTCTATAATGCATTCGACGTCGCGCGGATGTGTGGGACCCTCGCTGTCCTCTCAAACAACCGCTTGTCACTCGGTGTCGCGCCGGGGTGGTCGCGAGACGACTATTCGGCAGTGGGTGTTCCTTTCACCGATAGAGGCCGTCGCATGGACGAGTCGCTGGATGTCGTACGGGCACTCTTGGCAGGTGGCGAAGTCGAACATCACGGCGAGTTCTATGATTTCGAGCCCCTGGAGATTCAACCGCGGCCCGACCGGCCGGTGCCGATGCTCACAGGCGGATTCACTGATCGCGCGCTACGGAGAGCTGTGGAGAAGGCGGACGGCTGGGTCGGGGCACCGCTGGACCCGTCGCAACTGACCGACAATATCTCGAAGCTGACTGCCATGCTCAGCGATGCTGGTCGAGCGCGTGAGTCATTCGAGATTCGAGTTCCGTTCCGCGGTGATGACATCGACTATCTTCGCCGACTCGAAGAGTTGGGGGTTGACTCCATTCTGTGCACACCGCCTGCAGACCACTTCGCAAAGCCTCAGCCGAGGCAAAAGAAGATCGACGAGATGTTTCGGATGAACGAGGTCGTATGCAAGTTTCTCGAGCATTAGCACCCCGTGACTCATATCCGATTAGTAAACGATTGAAGGAACCCATCATGGAGAACTCGTCCGAGGTCTTCGATAGGATGCATGCGCCGATCGCGCAGGCATTCCCGATACGGGAAAATTACCAGTATACGCGCGAGATGGGGCTGGTTCTCAGCTTCGAAACCGACGAGGATGCGTTGCGTCGAGTATTGCCCGAATGTCTCGAGATCGACGGCCCTGCAACAGGATTCGTTAAGGTCACTCAGCACAAGAGTAGTGTGTTCGGGCCGTACACCGGCGTGTACATCGGAGCAAAGACTTGCTTTGAAGGGCAGCCTGGAAACCACATCATTTCGGGGATCAAGACTAGCCAACCTGGCGCGATTGCTGGCAGAGAACTTTGGGGAATGCCCTATCAGGTGGGCAATGTCGCTATGTCGTGGGTTGATGAGATCCTCCAGATAGAGGTATCTCGGGCGAGCATCCCATTCCTCACCATGCAGGTACAGCTCACCAACCGTTCTGGGCCCATCTCCTATTATGGAACCTTGCGTACTCACGTGGCCCGCAAAATCGACTTCGAGAATTGGAATGCCGGCTACGCTCTCGTGGCGGTGGATTCGACCGCTACAACTGAGGGAGTTGAATCATGGGACGCAGTGGCGTCGTTGACCCTTGGTGCCGGAACCCCGATCGATGACTGGTCGGTTCTCCCTGTGCGCAGGGTTGTCGGTGCTCGCTATGAAACTGGAGGACAGATTACCCTGCCGATGGGGCGCATCATTCACTCGTGGCCGTGAATTCGGCGGCAGGACAAGATATTTGAGTGCCCTCGAGGAGTCAGATGAGTAGGTTCGACGGAAAGTGGAGGATCGATACCGATGATCCTCGTTCGGTCGTCTGGAACCCTGTGACCGGAACGTACGGGCCCGATGCCATCGGTGACGAAATCATTGCCTTGAAGCATGACGTCGATCGACAGATATACGATGTATGGTACGGCGTTTCGCCGACGGTCCATTTGCGTCACGTGTGTATCTTCGACGATCGAAGTTGGTCTCCGTACACGGTGGTAGAGAAGTTCAATGAACCGGCTCCATCCGGAGATGAGCGCAATTGGGCCGATGGTTTCGTCGTAGGCAGTCCGTTCTCCTTCGTTCGTGTCGTACTCGTCAATGACGATGTGCATTGTCGCTTGATGCGAACGCCTGCCGGGGAAGCGAGAGCTGTCCTGACCCGATCTATCGAGCCCAGTGGCGATTCATTTGTTTCCACTGTTGTAGATCCAGTTGGCAGGCTCAAGATGATTCGCGTGTTTCGACGAGTCGATTCCTGATGATCGTCATCGGGAACTTATGTTAGGCGAACGAGTATGGAAGACGATAATAATTCGGATGTGAGGTTCGACGACAAGGTTGTGATCGTTACCGGCGCTGCTCGCGGACTGGGCGAAGCGTACGTGCGACTACTGGCCGAGCGCGGGGCGAGGGTGGTCGTCAATGACTTGGGAACATCGGTCGGCGGCGGTGGCACTGACGAATCGATCGCACTCGAGGTTGTCAAGTCCATCGATGCCGCGGGCGGTATTGCCGTCGCAAGCTTCGCCGATGTGACCACCGTTGAGGGTGGGAACGATATGGTCGACACCGCACTCGCGGCATTCGGCCGACTTGATGCAGTGATAAACAACGCGGGCACAGTCGTCAGCGACGGTCTCGCCGATGTTGATCAGGAGTCAATGTCCCGGCAATTGGCGGTTCACACGTTCGGAAGCCTGAACGTCACCAGGGCGGCGTGGCCTCACCTGGTCGCGAGCGGTGGTTCAGTGTTGCTGACGACTTCGGCTGCCATGTTGGGAAACGTCGACTTCTATGCGTACGGAATGGCAAAGGCGGCAACCTTCGGACTGCTGCGAAACTTGGCTGTCGACGCTGCGGCGCAGGGTATTCGAGTCAACGCTATTATGCCGGCTGCGGAGACTCGCGCGTCCCGTACCGCGCCCGATGTGCATGTGCGTCCACTGAAATCGAGTTCGCGGAACGGTCCGGAGAACGTCGCAGCGGTGGCCTGCTATCTGGTTCATGAGAGCTGTACGGCGAACGGTGAGATGTTCGCCGCCGGACGTGGTTATGCCAGACGAATTGTCATGAGTATCACGAATGGACTTTATGCCGATCCGATGACCATCGAGAACGTTGCTGCCCAATTCAGCCGGATCTGCGCAGCTGGAGATCTGGACGAGCTGACAGACGTTCAGTCATATCGTGCGGCGTTGTCCCCTGCGGAAGGTCCGGCCACAGGGATTCTATTCGGTTGAATCCCCTGGAATTGATGCGGGATAATAAGAAATAGGTCGACGTCGCCAATGGCTCTTGCTGACATTACGGGTGCGTCGGAATAGTTGGCGGCCCGCTTGGCTTAACGCACCCACGCCGGCCCCCCCCGCTCCCGCGAGTGTCCCCAGATGTGGGGAGGGAATCTTGTTGCGTCGTCTGCGGGCCCAGTGGCCTGCGGACGACGCACATTGCAGTGGTCGTGCAATCAAAAGGAGCTGTTACCAGTGCTTGGCCAGCCCTCGGGGGCGGTTTCGAGACGACACAGGAACGGACGCCTTTGATCTCGGTGCTGAGCTGCTTGCTTTGCTGATCGTACGACCACCGCTAGTTCGCGGCCGCGGCATCACACGCGGTCGACGCACCTATCCCGTATCGGCTCCGAAGACACAAAAGTTGTTATTTACCGGACCGGTGCCGCCCTGGATAAGGAACTACCCGGTAGGAAACCTGTCCGGCGCCGCTACCGCGGTGGAGCCGACACTCAACACTGGCGCGAGTGTCAGCGCCGACACCGCCGCCGCGGTCCGCCCGATGCACCGACGACGAAACCCTGCTATCAGAGAACCCACGGATTTTCTCCTTCGTGCACGAGTCGAAATGGCCTTGCTTTCCGCCTCGCGCCGGTACCTCGACGTTCGAGATGTGTTCTCGTCGTTCGTATTGTGCTCCAAACGCCAGTCAAGTTCACATCGACCGTGTCGTTGCCAACCCTGGATGGGATCTCGCGAGAGTTCGTCCTGCGGCCAACCAAGGACACTGGCGTTCGCCACTACGACGTCTAGCCGACCAAGTTCCGAGATGCCTTGGTCTATCGCATGTTTCACCTCTGGGTCGCGGATATCTACCTGTACCGTGACGATTCGACGTCCGAGCTGGTCCGACCAAGCCAGCCGTCCGCCACAGGTCTTCGGGGGGTGTTGAGGGTGTAGGGCATCGAGTCGATGTCATGGCAGATTTCGAGCGCAATGGTGCCCGCGCCGGCCCTGCCAGAGTCTGCGCATGGGTGCGGCCATACTGCGCAGTACCCGTGACAAAGGTCTTCGATTCTTTGATCGGGCTCCTGAAGTCATCTGCCTTCTACGACTCCCGGCCGCGAGAGCCGAACGACCCATCCCACTTCAAATACAGGCCACCTAGTCACGCCCGACCGCTAGAAATCAAGCCCGAACAGCCAGACCGCCCCGTCCCGACAACAGGCCGATGGGGCCTGCAAGATTGAGCTAACGGAGTTGCGCTGCGGCGAGCACTTCGGTAGCGATCAGTGGCACACCGAAAGGTTGATTTACGTTTCCGAGATCCACGGGCATGGTGATTCCGGTGATGAAGCGGGAGTCGTCGGTCACCAGGAAGAGAGCTGCATTAGCGATGTCATGAGGTTCGAGCCATAGCTCGGGGAGGAGGTTCAAACTCCGGAAAGCGAAGTCGGCGCCCTCGACAGTGCCTCCCGATTCGACCCCACACATTTTGGAGAGCATCACTTCGCTTGTTGCCATCGGTGTGTTCACGGTGCCCGGGCAGATCGCGTTCACGCGGATGCGGTAGGGCGCCAGGTCTGCTGACAGCGACCGCATCAACCCGAGAACCCCGGACTTGGCAGCGGCGTAGACGCCGAAATCGTTGACCGGTCGAAGCGCTGTCACCGAGGATGTCATGACAATCGCGCCCCCATCTCCCTGTTTGATCAGCTGGGGAACGACAGCGCTGGCCGTGAACAGGACTCCCTTGAGGTTCGTGTCGAGAACGTCAACCATTGCTTGCTCGGAGGCGTTCCAACTACCTACGACTCCGATCCCGTGGTTGATAATTGCGATGTCCAAGCGGCCGAACTCCGACACGGCCTCGGCGACGGCGTTCTGCATCGCCGCTAGATCGCGTGCATCTGCACTTATGCCGAGACACCGCTGGCCGAGTTTCTCGACCAGTCTCACCGTCTCGGACAGGTCCTCCGGTGTTGACATCGGATACTCGACTGTCTCGAGCTGGGCCGCCAAGTCGGTTACGACGATCTGAGCGCCCTCGGCGGCAAGCGCGAGTGCATGTGCACGACCCTGACCGCGAGCGCCTCCTGTAATCAGGGCGACCTTGCCGCTTAGTTTTCCCATTTGGATTCTCCGTTCAGTTGTTCTGAGATAAGGCACATCTCACGCGGCGCGGTCGCGAGTCGAGACAGTGTGCTCGACGGGTCGACTAACGAACGCTGTGGTCATCCGCGATGAGGTGCGCCGATCGATGATGCGACGGGCGCAGGCGGTTATCGCGGACTCAGGAGATGGCAGTTCGGCCCTGAGCAGAAGCTCACATCTTTGGCCAGTTTGCTCACCAATTCAGCGTGCGAATTGGGTCGCTGCCGTCCCAGTTCTTACTGGCCTCCTCGACCATTGTGTTGAGTGCATTCAGCGACTCGCGGCTCTCCTGAATCTCCAACAAAAAGCCCAACTGATCGCGTGTCTCCAGATAGGCAGTACGTACATCGCGAGACTGAATATCCATGGAAGACTTGATACCTCGCTCCGCGAGGTCGGCCATTGTTTGGTCGTACTCGTCGGTCATGAAGGCGACGTGATGGAATATCGACTGTCCTCCGGGGATCTCGCCTTCCTGCCCGAGGGTCCAGGCGGTCGGCTCGGCGCTGTGTTGGCACATCAATTCGAGTTGGATGCCACCCATGTGCGCAAGAGCAAAGGTGAGGTCGACATGAGTCGCTTGGCCGCGGAACCACACCCCCTCGAGGGCGACATTGCGGCATACGTAGAACGGTCCGACGCCAATGGAGGTCCATTGCGCCATGGCCTTGTCGATGTCACCGACCATCATGCCGATCTGGATGATCTCTCGACCTCCGGCGAGCTCTCTGGCGCTGGCGGATGATGCGGGGGAGATGGGGGTGCTCACGGTTGAAACTCCTCGAGAAGGGGTGGTCCAGCTCTGAGGCCGGGGCTGTCGAACCGCCGCGATTGCGGGTGGGCATGCGCACTACGTTTTGTGCTGTGTCTCACAGTACAGAGCTGCGATGATCGAATCAACCGACTGGTCGGATGATCTGGCCGCATTTCTCTCGATGACCGACGGTTGGGCTTGTGTCCGTGGAATCCATTGCGCGAGTACGCCCTCTATCTCCGCCACGTAGTTCGAGGGCGGCCGATTCATCTGGGCCTGCGCGGCCGACTGACGACCTTGCCGGGATTCATCAGGTTGACAGGATCAAGTGCGTGTTTGACGGCGCGCTGCATGTCCAGAGCGACCTCGCTGAGCTCGGCTTCCAGAAGGTCGACCTTGAGTGCTCCCACGCCGTGCTCTCCGGTGATCGTCCCTCCGAGGCGGAGGCCGAGCCGCGCGATCTCGCTGAACGCGCGTTCGGCGATTGCGACTGATTCCCGGTCGGAGGCGTCGAACACTATGCAGGGGTGCATGTTTCCGTCCCCAGCATGGCCGAAGACGGCGATTGTGGCTGCGAGTTCACCAGCGATGGTGCGTACACCACTGAGAAATGAACTCAACTGCGTGATCGGTACCGCGACATCTTCGACCAGGGTGGTGCCCAGCTGTTCGATGGCAGTTCCAGCCATCCGCCGGATAGCGGTGATCTCCGCACCCTCGTGAGGGTCGTTGGTGGAGAATGCCGTTGTCGCGCCCGAGTCGAGCGCAGCCTTTTCCATGAGTTGCGCATCCCGAGAGCATGATTCGGCCTGGGGGGAATCTGTCTGACAGATGAGAACAGCCTCCGAACCCGGGGAGAACTCGAGCGATTTCCACCGCCTCAACGCATCCAAGGTCTGCGCGTCCATGATCTCGAGCATTGACGGAATACAGCCCTGCATTATCGAGCGTACGGCGTCGCTGGCCGCGGCCAGCGACGGAAATTCTGCGACAACGGTCGATCGCGCAGGTCCGGGTTGTCGCACCAATCGCACGGTCACTTCAGTGACGATTCCAAGGATGCCTTCCGAACCTACGAACAGCCCCGTGAGGTCGAGACCGGCAACACCTTTTCGCGATCGGCGGCCCAACCGGGTGCTGCGGCCGTCGGCAAGGACTACCTCGAGGCCCAGCACGTAGTCGCGAGTGACTCCGTACTTCACGCAGCACAGGCCGCCTGCGTTCGTGGCGATGTTGCCGCCGATGGTGGAGATTTCCTGACTTCCGGGATCGGGCGGGTAATAGAGGTTGTGTTCGGCCACAGCACGGGACAGGTCGCCGTTGACCACGCCTGGCTGAACTACGGCTGTCGCGTTCGCTGAGTCGATCTCGAGAATTCGGTTCATCTTTTCTAGCGACAGGACAAGGCAATCTGCGACGGCTGTCGCGCCACCGCTGAGTCCGGTTCCTGCGCCACGTGGAACGATGGGAATCCGGTGCTTCGTCGCCAACCGGCATAGTGTTTCGACCTCAGACCTACTGTTCGGGAATGCCACCCCGATGGGTTGCTGCGCTTTTACGAATGACGCGTGGTCTGTCACGTAGCCGAGCATTGCGTCCGAGTCTGCAATCAAGCGGGTGTTCGGGAGGAGTGTCCGAGCTTCTGAGATCAGGGGGTGAACGGCAGATGCTGTCACGGCTGAGATCTCCGATTCATGATCACACTATGTGTTGTTCGGAGTGAGGAATGTGTGAACCAGGCGGGCAAACGCATCAGCGTGCTCGATCTGAGTCCAGTGTCCGCACCTACCGAAAACATGTAGCTGGCTATTATCGATGAGCTCGAGCATCCGTTCGGAAGTCGAAAGTGGAATCACTTTGTCGTCTCGGCCGTGTACGAGCAGCGTAGGGTGGCTGATTTTGCGGATCTGGGCGTCGTCGTAAGCCAGGGCTTCCACCCATCGCTGACGTGGCGCCGGAAACATGCTGGAATAGGCTCCCTGAACACCATCCCGGGCGCTAGCCGCGTAGCGTAGCTGCGCTAGGTCGTCGCTGACAAGCGACTGGTCGTACGCGAATAAGCGCATGATCGCCTTCATGTTCTCGGGAGAGGGTTCGTAGCCCCACACTGCGTCGAGTCCGGGCGTCAGTTCGAAGGGAACTCCGCAAGAGCCCATCAGTATCAACTTGTCGATCCGGTCGGGATGGGCGATCGCCAGCGCCAAGGCCATGGAGCCACCGAATGAGTTGCCTATCACGTGTGTCTTGCCCACATCAAGCGCATCGAGAAAGTCGACAATGTGTTGGAGCCAGAGTCGTCGTGAGTACTCCGTCCCGTCCGGTACTTGTGTGTATCCGAAGCCGGCCAGATCGGGAGCGAGTATCCGAAAGTAGGGTGAGAGGTCGCGGATAGATAAGCGCCAATTTGCGAAGGCGCTTACACCGGGACCTGATCCATGTAGTAGCAGAACCGGCTGACCGGAACCTGAGTCGTGATAGTTGGTTACAAATTCACCTGCCTGAATCGTGCTACCGATTTCAGGGTTGTTTGAATTCATGGTTCCTCTTTGTGTGTCGCCACGACGCCAATCTCTCGGGGCCATGAGGGAACTCGCGGGAATGAATCGGCGCTTCGGCATGCCGCGTGCTCAACAGAGTTGGTGTTCATGCGATGATGCGACGAGCCGCCGATCAGGCCTTGCGGAGCAGTCCGGCGTCGACCGGCAGGCAGACTCCGGTTACATACCGCGCCTCGTCGGAGGCGAGCCAGAGAACGGCGTTGGAAATATCGACGGGGTCCATCCAGCCCACCGGAAGCGCATTCATCGCCCGCGCGATCGCTGCACCCGCCTCAGGCGTCGGGTTGTCGGGGTTGTAGAGGCGGTCGAGGGATTCGTTCAGAACCATGGGTGTGCCCGTGTTGCCGGGTAGGACTGCGTTGACGCGGATGCCGTACTCCGAGACCTCGTTGACGAGAGTGCTCACCATGCCGTTTACGCCATTCTTGGCGGCAACATAGTGGATGACGTTCGCATATCCCTTCGCAGCCGCTACTGAACTCGTGACGATGATCGAACCCCCATTGCCCGCGGAGATCATCGAGGGCAGCACTGCACGAATCGTGCGGAAGACGCCGGTCAGATTTATCGCGATCATGTCGTCCCACATCTGATCGGATATCTCTAATACGGGAGCATAACTGCTGATACCGGCGTTGGCGCTGACGACATCGATGTGCCCGAACTCGGACAGTCCTTCGTCGACCACGCTCTGCAATTGTGCGGAATCGCGGACGTCGGCCTGCCGCGCGACAATTCGACGATCCAGCTTCTGGACTTCACGAACGGTCTCGTCGAGATCGCCCATCGTAGACATCTCGTATGGCACCGAGTCGACCTGTGCGCAGATGTCGAGCGCTATGATGTCGGCGCCCTCTTCTGCTAGTCGGACCGCGTGGGAGCGTCCTTGTCCTCGAGCGGCCCCGGTGATCATTGCTACTTTGCCTTCCAACCGTCCCATTGCGGCCTCCCGGTTTCCTAGATTCTTGCCGCCATCCGACTGCGCGGCCTCCGAATTCCCAGGCGCGGCATCGACTCGCGGCCTAGCGAACCCGAGACTTGTTGCGGCTCTTAGACGCCGAGCGGGGATCCCCATGAGACCTTCTCTTCGAGAAGCTGCGTCTGGTGCGTGCGTCTCATGGACGGGCAGCAGCGTAACTCGCTCTCACGCTGCGGGTCAAGAGTGTGACCGACTAGTCGGTCACCCAGACTTCGGCAGCCGAAGGGTTGGGTTGTGGTGGAGGGCGGAATGCTTGACGCCGAATGTGACGATGGTTACATTCACACTCGACCGACTAATCGGTCGAAGCGAGGGCGATGATCCTCCAGAAGGGCGTCAGAGCCGGCCGATTTCTGCCCGGGGACTCAGAGCAGGGTTTGTGGTGCCGCGATAGAAGGGAAGAAAATGAACTCGGAAATCTTGAGCGGCAGGGTGGCGATCGTGACCGGCGCGGGGCAGGGAATGGGACGCGAGCATGCACTCTTGCTCAGTCGCCTGGGCGCATCGATTGTGGTCAACGGTGTTGACGAGTTCAATGCAACAAAGGTCGCAGATGAGATTCGCTCAGAGGGGGGATCGGCGGCCGCGTGCCGAGCAGATGTCTCGGACCCCAGCGGGGCCGCGGAGGTTATCGAAACCGCGATCACCAGTTTCGGAGGCCTGCATATTGTGGTCAGCAACGCGGCAATCATCAATAGCATCTCGTTCGCTGAGATGGATCATGCCGAGTTCGACCGGGTTATGAAGGTCAATGCCTATGGCGCGTTCAACGTGGTCAAAGAGGCATGGCCGCACCTGATGCGGCAACGATTCGGCCGAATCGTCATGGTGAGTTCATCCAGTGCGTGGATCCCACAGTCGCAGATCGGGCACTACGCGGCGTCCAAAGGGGCTGTCTTGGGCCTATCGCAGACTCTCGCCGCCGAGGGTTCCGAGCATGGGATCACGGTCAACGTACTCGCTCCTGGGGCATTCACCGGGATGCTCGGCGCTCAGGCGGACCGAGAGACTGTCCATCGAGTCAAGACCACGATGCCTGCGCGACTCGTTGCTCCGGCCGTCGCTTGGCTTGTCCGAGACGAAAACACACGTACTGGAGAAATCTTCGAAGTTGCGGCTGGGCGCGTCGCCCGCAACTTCGTCGGATCCACCAAAGGATACTGGAACCGGGAATTGTCCCTAGAGGATCTGCAGGAGCACGCGAGGGATGTCGATGAACTCGACGGTCACGCGGTGCTCACAAACACCATCGATCTCGTGCAGTGGATGACAAAGAACACTGGATGGGAACTGCCGCCGCTCACACCCGCGGAATGAGGATTCGGGAAAGTGCACTCTGAAGAGGCAACGGCGATTTCACGTATCACAGTGGTCCTCGGGACAACACCGAATCTGCTAGCCAGGGGGCCGGCCACCCGCCGAGCCCGCTGCACGCGGAGGGACGAGAAAGTCATTGTCATCCCGTATCCGGCTTGCCGTCAGTGCCCGGACCTCCCACCGTCAACCGCCGGGGTCGAGCCGGTGATATAGGTCGAGGTCTCACTCGCGAGAAAGACGATGGCAGTGTCAAGTTCGCGCTGGAGCCCATCCTTCCCAGCGGCGAGATGTGTTCGATGAAGGAATGCAGTGGACCGGATGGAATAGATGCGGCAAGCTCGGACTGGAAGGGGGACCGCGTTCACATGGATGCGATTACGACCCGCCCACTGCTGTGAGAGGTCTCGGGTCGGGCCGATTACTGCTGCCTTGCTCGATGTGTACGCCGCCTGCGGCGAATAGGACTGGATCAGATCGCGGCCGACCGAGGGTGACGAGGTATCCGGCCACGCCTGATGGTCGACCGTCGGTCCTGCCGAGCACTCACTGGCTG
The DNA here is from genome assembly GCF_000308835.1 of Nocardia vinacea NBRC 16497. Classification (GTDB taxonomy): domain Bacteria; phylum Actinomycetota; class Actinomycetes; order Mycobacteriales; family Mycobacteriaceae; genus Nocardia; species Nocardia vinacea. The sequence continues at coordinate 24,429 of NZ_BAGN01000415.1, forward strand.
CACCGAGCTTGTGCATTTCACGACCAGCGGCCTTGATCATGGTGCTGTGCAACATGTTCGATATCGCGCCGGATGTGCGCGCCCCTATTCGAAAGAACCGTGGGGTGTTGTGCGAGGCCGGGGTCGGCGGCTCGGTCATCGTCTATGCTGTCGACCGACCGACCGTTCGAATGCGCTTTCCGTCATGCAGAATGATTAGTTACCAGCTTGAAATTCCCGTGGAGGCGACTGTGAAGGCCAAATTTAAGGCCCCGCTCAAGAGCGAGACCAACCCGAGCGCCAGCGCATTGGAGCGGCGTGCCGAGATCGTCAGCAAGGCTGCCGCACTGTTTGATGAGATGGGCTACCACTCGACGTCAATGGACGATATCGCCAGGGCGGTGGGGCTGGCGAAACCGACATTATACCACTACTACCGCAGCAAGGACGCGATCCTTGTAGCGATCCATGAGGAGATCATTTCCTTGCTTCACGACCGTCAGCTTGCTCGTGAGGCGGAAGATTCCAGCCCAGCGGAGCAGCTGCATGGCGTGATGTTCGACATCCTTGATCTGATGAGGACTCATCCGGGCCACGTGCGGGTGTACTTCGAGCACCGCCGGGAACTCCCCGATGACGCGCGGGAAGAAGCTCAGAAGGCACGCAACGAGTACTTCTACTCTGTGCGTAAAATCTTCGAAGCGGGCCAGCTGAACGGGGACTTCACCGGGAGCCCCAACCTTTCGACAATCGCCCTGTTCTCTCTCTGCAACTCGGCCTACCAGTGGTACGGCTCGCCTGATGGACCGTACTCGACCCGTGAGGCCGCCGACTACTTCTACGGGCTGATCTTGAACGGTGTGGCTGCTAGAGGTTGAAGGCAAGAGCGGTACCTGGGCACGGCCACTTCAGTGCATAGAGTCGACCCACGCCGGACGATGTAATGAAGGCCGTCCGCATGTCGCTCCCGCCGAAGCAGATGCTGGTCACGAAGTCGTCGTGCACAGGGAGGGAGACTTGATCGACCAGCGCTCCCTCGGGGCTGATCACACTGATTACGCCTGACCTGAGGGTCCCGATACAGACGTTGCCCTCGGCGTCAATTGCCAGTGAGTCCAGCGGCTGGAAGCCATCGAGTCCGATCAGCAGCCGTCCGCCCGCCGGGCCGGGTCCGGACTTATCGAGTTCGCCGTGACCGATGACCGGCCACCACCACAACCGTCCGGGGGCGGTCTCGGCGACGTAGAGGCGATCCCCTTCCGGAGAGAAACCGATCCCGTTCGGTTGGATCAGGGGAAACAGCTCTTCGCGGATCGTCTTGCCGTCAGGGGTGATGTAGTGGACCGCGCCGATCTCGAGTGACCGGTGCCAGCGTTTCCCGGCGTCGGTGATCCACGTTCCGCCCACGCTGTCCACGACTACATCGCTGGGGCCGGGCAGCTTATGGTCGCCGGACTGCGTGAATATCGTCTCGACCACCCCGTTCTCCGGGTCTACCAATTGGATGCTTCCACCCTGGTAATCCTCGGGACGGAGCGTCGCGATCCTGTTGTCGGAGCCGGCCTCCCAGCTGAATCCTCCGTTGTTGCACACGATGATCCGGCCGTCCGCGGTCACCGCCGCCCCGTTGGGGCCGCCGCCACACTCGGCGACGATGGACTTCTGCCCATCCGACAGGCGCACGCGGGTCAGCCTTCCGGCGCGGATCTCGACGAGGATCACGCTGCCGTTGGAGACGTAGATGGGCCCCTCGGGGAACTGGAGGCCTTCGGTGACTACCTCGGCTTCTGAAGCACGCATGGCACCTTCCTTTGGTCGTGTCCACTGGCTGGCCGCGGTGATCGAGACGGACTCTCGGATAACACAAACAGAATCGACCGTCTGGTCGGTCGCGAGGGTATTTGTGATCGTCACGCGATGTCAACGGGGGGCGTAATTGCGTCGGCTCCTTCACGTTGATGGACTGCGTAGCCGCCGCGGCGGGCTGATGCCCTCGCAATCATGCGGTGCGGTTGACGGCTTGGGGAACCGGACGAGCGGCGGATGTCGCCCGCCACTTGGCGGGTGGGGCGTAAACGTGCGGGTTGTGGCCGTGCCGCTGTCCGCTCTTGCGTCTGAGTGCTCGCACACGGCAGGCCCTTTGATTGACAACGTGTGATCCCGATCATATGCTCCAGCTCACGCCCGACCATTCGGTCGATAGGCCGCAGACCGGATTGCCGCCGAATAGCGAACGCGCTGTCGGTTCACCAATCCGATCCTCGGGCGCGTTGCGTCACCTAGAACTTGGAGGTCACTCGTGTCGTCAATGCAGGAGCGAGCGGAGGCTTCGGGTCTCCCCATGTATCACCTCGACCTGGAGAATGACGAGCGGTTCGGTCAGGATCCCTTCGCGGCATGGGACGAGGTCAATTCTGTTGGCCCGCTGTTCTACAGCACCGGCGCGCGCGGCTACTTCGTGGCGGCCGACTTCGAGACCATTAAGGCCGTCATGCAAGACCCTGATACGTGGAGCAACTCCCCGACGACGATCACCTACACCTCCGAGCAGATCGACATGCAAATTGTGCCGGAGAACATGGACCCGCCGGTTCACACCTCGTACAAGCGGGCTGTGATCCCCCTGCTGAGCCCGCGAGTTGTCGCGACGCTCGAGCCGCTGGCCGTTCGGCTGGTGAACGGCTTGATCGACGACGTTGTGGCCAACGGTGAGTGCGACTTCGTCAAGGACTTCGCGGTGAAGCTGCCGTCACACTTCTTCCTGTCCTGGCTCGGTCTCGGGGCGGCGGAGTACGAGCGGATGTTCGAACTCGCTCAAGCTGCAACCGCGATGAAAAGCGCCGCTGATCGTAAGGCTGTCGAGGAGGAGATCGACGGCATTATTGTCGATCTGTTGGATGCGCGCCGGAAGGAGCCCGCGGACGATCTCGCGACCGCGCTGGTCAACCTGCAGGTCGACGGTAAGCCGATCGAGCGTGACAAGCTCATCAGCTTGGGGAGCTTCCTCTTTGTTGGTGGGCAGGACACGACGAGCAATGTCCTGGGCTATGCGATGTGGCACCTCGCCACGCATCCTGACCATCAGGCACGGCTGCGAGCGAACCCCGTGCTGATCCCCCAGGCGATCGAGGAGATCATCCGCTATTACGTCACGGTGGGTCCCTCGGGGCGCACGGCGAAGGCCAAGGGTGAGTTGCGCGGGTGTCCGATCGAGGCGGGGGACCGGATTTTCATTGCCCGCACCGCAGGCGACCGCGCCGCACTCGGCGATTTCGACTTGGAGCGAGAGTGGAACCGGCACAGCGGGTTCGGGGTCGGTCCGCACCGGTGCATCGGTTCGCACGTGGCGCGGATGGAACTCAGGGTGGCACTCGAGATTTGGCTCGAGCGCATCGACTCGTTCCGCCTGCCCGATGGTTTCCATCCCGAGTTCACCTTCGGGTCTTTTCAGCAGAACATCAAGAGCCTCCCGCTTGTCCTCTCGTGAGGCGGAGGCCGACGTGCAGGCGGAGCTGTCGGCGCCGAGTTGGAGAGGCCTGATCAAGGCAAGTGCGATGAATAGGAGTACCCGCTATGAAGATCAATTTCGACCAGGCCAAGTGCAGCGGCCATGCCCAATGCTTCGTCAATGGCCCGGGTATCTATGTGCTCGACGACAACACCGGTTACTGCGCTCTGCCGACGGTGACGGAGGTACCGGTCGGTCTCGAAGAGCAGGCCGCGAACGGTGCAAACGCCTGCCCTGAAGGCGCACTCACCATTACACCGTAGACCTGTCTCTCCGAGGCGTCTGGTCCGGTCGTTTCGATCTTGTCTTTCGCGCTCGCGCTCGGTCCTCTATTGTGACCATCCATCGACCGACTAGGCGGTCGATGGATTTGACAGGTGGAGTCTGTCGCACATCGCCGGTGATGTGCTTTTCGATATGGAGAGTGCTCGGCGATGCCGAACTACAACTTGTCCAGCCTTCTCGAGGACACTGCGCGTGCGTTTCCCGCCCGTGAGGCAGTGGTATCCGGAGGTAGGCGCCTCACCTATGCCGAGGTAAACGCCGCAGCGAACCAGGTGGCCAACGTGCTGGCTGCCCTAGGGGTGAGCGTCGGCGACAAGGTCGCGGTCACCTGTCCGAACATTGCTGAGTTCCCCATTGTGTATTACGGCATCCTCAAGGTCGGCGCGACCGTTGTGCCGCTCAATACCTTGCTCCAGCGCTCCGAGATCGCCTACCACCTGAGTGACTCGAACGCGAAGATGTACCTCTGTTTCGAGGACAGTGCCTCTGAAGGATTTGTCGGCTTCGGCGAGGTGGAAGGCTGTCGGCACTTCCTGCTGATCGCCGATGAACACGGAACTGCCTCGATCGACGGCGCGAACACGCTGAAGGAAGCTCTGAAGGGGCAGCGGACCGTATTCGAGACCGTCGCCACCGACGCCGACGATACCGCGGTGATTCTCTATACCTCGGGCACGACCGGCAAGCCCAAGGGCGCGGAGTTGCGGCACCGGAACATGCGGGACAACGCGCTACTGGGGTCCGATCTGTTCGCCGCGGATGCCATGCGCCCAGACCGATATCTCTGCGTGCTGCCGCTGTTTCACGCGTTCGGGCAGACGTTCATGCAGAACGGCGCGTTTGCTTTCGGCGGCACTGTGGTGATGATGTCGCGGTTCGACGCGCGGTCTGTGGTCGATCTGATGCTGGCGGAGAAAGTGAGTCTCTTCGCCGGGGTGCCGACGATGTACTGGAGTTTGATCCGGGTGCTCGACGAGAGGGTGGACGTGGCGGGGATCGCCGCCCGCATCCGTGTTGCGATCTCGGGTGGCGCGGCCCTGCCGGTTCAAGTTCACGCGGAATTCCACGAGCGATTCGGAATCACAATCGTCGAGGGATACGGGCTGTCCGAGACCTCGCCTGCGGCAAGCTTTTCTGTCTCGACGGAGCCCATCCGGCCTGGCTCGATCGGGAGACCCGTCCCAGGTGTCGAGATGACCTTGATCGACGACCACTGGAACGTCCTGCCCGACGGGCCCGATGTGGTGGGTGAGATCGCGATCAGGGGCCACAACGTTATGAAGGGGTATTACAAGCGGCCGGAGGCGACGGAAGAAGTTATGCGCGATGGCTGGTTCCGGACCGGGGACCTGGCGCGCAGGGATGCCGACGGCTGGTACTACATCGTCGACCGGGCCAAGGACCTGATCATCCGTGGCGGTGAGAACGTTTACCCGCGCGAGGTCGAAGAGGTGCTGATGAGGCACCCCGAGATCTCACTGGCCGCGGTTGTGGGCGTCCCGCACGAGCGGCTCGGCGAAGAAATCAAGGCATTCGTGATCCTCGTCGCGGGCGCGCGTACCACCCCAGACGAGGTCGCGGCCTGGGCGAAAGCTCGGATGGCGAGCTATAAGTACCCGCGAGCGGTCGAAATCGTGAGTGCTCTGCCGATGACGGCGACGGGGAAGATTCTCAAGCGGGAGCTAACCGGCGGCCGGTGAGGTGAGGTCCGGAGCCCGTTTTGCCGGCCGTTCCAATGTGCGTTCGCCTTGACCAACGGAAAGCGCGGCCAACATAATGAAATGAGCCGACCGACTAGTCGGACGATATTTGAGCTCCGCCCCGAAGCCCGCAGTGCAGAAATTACAAATGCACCGCCCAAAGAGGTGCCCGCAATGCGAAGCGAGCGTGTTGGAACTCGGAGCGGCGGAGGCTCTGACAGAAAGGGACGTGAGTGTTCAACGAATCGTCATCGGGCGACAGCAGCGAGATCGCAGCACTGAAGGCCAAATACAAGGCGGAGCGTGAAAAACGGCTCACGGCCGAGCGAGCCGTGCCCCTGCAGCTGACCGGATCGCTTGCTCGCTACCTCGACGACCCCTACTCGCGGCCGAAGCAGCGATCGCCACTTGCCTCCGACTCCGAGGTCGTCATAGTCGGTGCAGGTCTCGGTGGCTTGATGATCGCGGCCGAACTCAAGCGCCGGGGGGTCGAGGACGTGCGCTTGATCGACGCCGCAGGGGACGTTGGGGGAGTGTGGTACTGGAACCGATATCCGGGCGCACGTTGCGACATCGATGCCTTGGTATACCTGCCGTACCTCGAGGAGATCGGTACAAAGCCGACGGAGAAGTACGCGAAGGCGTCCGAGATCCTCGGCCACGCACAGGCAATCGCCAAACAGTTCGGTCTGTACGACAAGGCTCTCCTGCAGACCAGCGTGACCGGTGCCAGCTGGGATCATATGGAGCGGCGCTGGGAGGTGACGACGGACCGCGGTGACCAGTTGCGTTCACGTTTCCTCGTGCTGGCCAACGGGCCGCTTCAAAAGCTCAAACTCCCGGCAGTACCGGGACTCGACAGCTTTACCGGTGCCGCGTTCCACACGAGCCGGTGGGACTACGAATACACCGGCGGAACGTCGGACACGGAGCTGTCCAAGCTGACGGACAAGGTGGTCGGCGTTCTCGGCACGGGCGCCACCGCCATCCAGTGCATCCCGCCCCTCGCACGCAGTGCCAAGCAGCTGTACGTGTTCCAGCGCACCCCCTCCACGGTGGCGCCACGAAACAACAAACCGATCGACCAGCGGTGGCTGGCTTCACTGCCGGCTGGCTGGCAGGAAGAGCGGCGTCAGAACTTCACCGCGTCCATCTTCGGCCCCCGGCCCGCGGTTGACCTGGTCAACGACGGCTGGACTGATCTCTTCCGGGCACTCGGGGCCGCCGAGGTGGACAGTGCCGAACACGACCCCGTTCCGTTGGACGACGGACACATCGGTCCAGAGGAAGCGCCGGCTCGCAAGGAGGCCGCGGATTTCCGGCGCATGGAGGCGATCCGTGCGCGGATCGACGACATCATTGATGATCCCGATACGGCAAGTTCCCTTAAGCCCTACTACGCATACCTGTGCAAGCGCCCGGGGTTCTCCGACGAATATCTCCAGGCATTCAATCGGCCGAACGTCACACTGATCGACACCAACGGCCGGGGCGTCGGGGAGATCCGCAGCGATGGGATCGTGATCGAGGGCCGCCTGATCCAGCTCGACTGCATAGTGTTCGCCACCGGGTTCGAGACCGGCACCTCCTACACCCATCGGATCGGATTCGACGTGATCGGGAGGGCTGGCAATCGATTGTCCGAGAAGTGGGCCAACGGAATTTCGAGCCTGCACGGGATGATGACGTCGGAGTTCCCGAACCTCCTCGTGCAGCCGGGACTGAGCGCTCAGTCGACCGAGACGCCGAACCTCGTGCACACGATGCTGGAGAATGCTCGCCACATGTCCTACATCATCTCAGAGGTTCGCCGGCATGCCGAGATCTTCGAACTGGCCGACTGGGCGGAGAAGGAATGGGTTGAGTTGATCATCGAGAAGGCTCCCGATGACACCGAGTTCCTGCGCTCCTGCACTCCTGGCCGGAAGAATATCGAGGGGGATCCGGAATCCCGTCCCCTTGGCGACCGGAATTACGGCGGCGGTCCGCTCGCGCTGTATGAGGAGCTGCGGTCGTGGCGAGCGCGTGGCGACCTGCGCGGACTCGATCTCCGTTAGTTGGGCATGCGCACTGAAGCGATTCCGATCAATGTGCGGTGGCGGCAGTCGTCGAATTCGCGGGGCTCGAGGGCGATGTCAGTGTCGAGTCGTTTCCGGCGGTAGCCGCAGACACAGTGTCGGTTTGCGGACGTTCACGCGAGCTCGATGGACGGCAGCCCCGGGAGATTACGAGAGACCGGCGCACTGAGGGCTGCTGCGGCGGCTATGACGGCTTCGGCATGCAATTCCGGCCGGAAACGGCCGACGGGGCCAGCAACACTGATCGCGGCGATCGCCGAGGCGTCACGGTCGAAGATAGGTGCCGCAACACACAGCAGGCCGAGCGTTGATTCCTCGCGCTCGAACGCAACACCCCCCGTCAACACGGTATCGAGTTGACCGCGCAGGAGACCAGGCGCGACCATCGTGCGCGGCGTGCGGCGCTGCAATGGTCCGGTCAGGACTCGGTGCTGCAACTCGCTGTCGGCGTGCGCGAGCAGAACTTTGCCGATAGCGGTGCAATGCAGCGGCATTCGCCCTCCGGTGCGCGAGGGAGTGGAGGTCTGCCGATGGCCGCCGATCTTCGCTAGATAGACGACCTCCGTACCGTCGAGCACGCCCAGATGAACCGTCTCGTGTGTGCGCTCGTACAGGTCCTGCAGGAACGGGGTCGCTATCTCCAGCAGACTCCGCCCTACCAGTGCTCGGAGCCCGAGTTCGAGCAATGCGCTGCCCAGACGGTAGCCGTCGTCGACCCGTTCCAGCATTCGATGCCCGACCAGGTCGCCAGCCAATCGGTGCGCTGTCGCCTTCGGTAGACCAGAGCGGCGGGCCAGTTCCGCCAACGAGAGCGCACGGTCATCGGCGGCCAACGACCAAAGGATAGCCATTGCTTTCCCTAGCACAGAGTCCAATTCTGGGGGCATGCTGCTCACTCCGGCAGCGTACCGCTGAATGGAACGCTGGCATTGGATGCTTGCACTCGGCCCACGGATAGTGAGCTTGTGATCGAGAAAAGCAGCACGACACCTCGACCTGCCGACCAGGCGACAATTGACGCAACGGACCAGGCGGCTGCGAGACTTCAGACCGCAGCGTGGAGCGGTATTCCGTGCCCACCGGTACGCGACCTCATCGGCAGAGACGATCTCGACTCCGCCTACGCTGTCCAACAGCGTCTCACCGAGGCGCGGCTCGCGGCTGGGGCCACAATCGTGGGACGCAAAATCGGATTGACCTCCGAGGCGGTGCAGCGGCAACTGGGTGTCGAACAGCCGGACCTCGGTATCCTTTTCGCCGACATGGCGTTTCGCGAGGGAGCCCCTGTCCCGGTCCGGTGCTTCATGCAACCACGAGTAGAGGCCGAGATCGCCTTCGTCCTCGCCGGGGATCTCGCCGAAGGCCCCCTGACCCTGGAGCAGGTCCGAGAAGCGGTGGACTACGTGCTACCCGCCATCGAGATTTGTGACAGCCGGATTGCCAACTGGGACATCAGCTTTGCCGACACGGTCGCCGACAATGCTTCGGCGGGCGGCTTCGTGCTCGGTGCAACTCGATTACGGCTGAGCGAGTTGAATCCCCGCGAAGTCGAGATGACTATGACCGTGACCGGCCAGCAGGATTCCACTGGCAGCGGCGCTGCCTGCTTGGGCGACCCTGTGCTGGCACTTCAGTGGCTGGCACGCACCGCCCGCGATCTCGGTAACCCGCTTCGTGCCGGGCAGGTCGTGCTGTCCGGCGCGCTCGGACCGATGCGGCCCATCGGCCCGGGTGCTGAGGTGGTGGCGACGTTGTCTCGCCTGGGCTCGGTCGTGGTCCGCTTCGACGACGGGGTTGAGGCATGAGCTCGCGGACCAAGGTAGCGATCATCGGGTCGGGGAATATCGGAACGGACCTGATGATCAAGGTGATGCGCACCGCGCGCCACCTCGAGATGGGTGCCATGGTGGGAATCGACCCCGAGTCCGACGGTCTCGCTCGAGCCCGGCGTTTCGGCTTCGCGACCACTCACGAAGGCGTCGAAGGGCTCGTTGCGCTCCCAGAGTTCGGTGAGATCGCCATTGTCTTCGACGCCACCTCGGCCAAGGCGCACGAGCTGAACGCCGCTCGGCTCGAGCCGTTGGGTAAGCGACTCATCGACCTCACGCCGGCGGCCATGGGCCCTTATGTCGTGCCGGCAGTCAATCTGCAAGATCACCTCGAGGCACCCAACCTCAACATGGTTACCTGCGGCGGTCAGGCAACGATCCCTATCGTCGCGGCCCTCGCGCGCGTCGTACCGGTGGCGTATGCGGAGATCATCGCCTCCATCGCCTCGAAATCCGCAGGCCCGGGCACGCGAGCGAACATCGACGAATTCACCGAAACCACGTCCGCGGCAATTGTCGAGGTCGGCGGCGCGGAACGTGGCAAGGCGGTCATCATCCTCAATCCGGCCGATCCTCCGATGATCATGCGCGACACGGTCTTTGCTCTCGTGGAGGCGACCGATTCCGCAGTGCACGATCAGATCCGCGCGTCGGTGCAGAAGATGGTGGCCGATGTCGCCGCCTACGTCCCCGGCTATCGGCTCAAGCAGCAGGTGCAGATCACCGAACTTCCGGCAGACCAACCTGTGCACACCCTCCTTGCTCCCGGGACCACCCATCGGCCGACGCATCAGGTCGCGGTATTCCTCGAAGTCGAAGGCGCGGCGCACTACCTGCCCGCCTATGCGGGCAACCTCGACATCATGACCTCGGCGGCGCTACAGGTCGCCGAGCGGATTGCGGCAGCTGAGAAGAACCCCTGATGAGTACCCCCATTTTCGTTCAGGATGTCACTCTGCGCGACGGCATGCACGCTGTGCGACACCGTATTTCGATTGACGACGTGACCCGTATCATCGCTGCTCTCGACAGCGCCGGAGTGGATGCGATCGAGGTCGCGCACGGCGACGGCCTGGCTGGCGGGTCGGTCATCTATGGTCCTGGCTCCCATACAGACTGGGATTGGATCGAGGCCGCGGCCTCGGTCATCGAGCACGCACGGCTTACCACACTGCTGCTGCCAGGGGTCGGCACCATTCACGAACTCGAGACGGCCTACGGCCTGGGAGTTAGATCAGTTCGGGTCGCAACCCACTGCACCGAAGCCGACGTCGCCGCCCAGCACATTGCCGCCGCCCGTGAGCTCGGGATGGATGTTTCCGGATTCCTCATGCTGTCCCACATGGCTTCGCCCGAGGAACTGGCGCATCAAGCCAAGCTGATGGAATCCTATGGCGCGCACTGCGTATACATCACCGACTCCGGCGGCCGACTGACCATGAACGACGTCATAGCCCGGGTGCGGGCATACCGAGACGTCCTCGACCCCAACACCGAGATCGGCATCCATGCCCATGAGAACCTGTCGTTGTCGGTAGCGAACTCGGTGGTCGCCGTCGAGAACGGAGTACGCCGCGTCGACGCGTCGCTCGCAGGTCACGGTGCGGGAGCGGGTAACTGTCCGCTCGAAGCGTTCATTGCCGTCGCCGACCTGACCGGCTTGCAGCACGGCTGCGACCTGTTCAAGCTTCAAGACGCTGCCGACGACATCGTTCGCCCGCTGCAGGACCGCCCGGTGCGTGTCGACCGTGAAACGCTGACCCTTGGCTACGCCGGCGTCTACTCCAGCTTTTTGCGGCACGCCGAAAACGCGGCTGATCAGTACGCTGTCGATGTCCGCGACATCCTCATGGAATGCGGCCGCCGTAAGCTCGTCGGCGGCCAAGAGGACATGATTGTCGACATCGCCCTCACGTTGGCGAATCCATCGCCTCTAGCGCTCTAGCCGCGGCGCACAGACGAAAACGCGACATCGGCTGGGCCGTCGCCAGCTGCGTTGCGGTCAACGGCGACAACACGAGCAGACGCTGAGGGGCCTGCGTGAGGCAGCTGCTCGAGACGTGATTTCGCGGAAGCTGAGATAGGTGATGGGTGCCATACGCACACGATGGCCTGGACCGGGAGTGAATCGGGTCTGGTGCGGAGGCGCTCGGCGATCATCTGTGCGGTGATGGTGTTCTCGACCCTGGACAGTTCCATGGTGCGGGCGCTGACCGATGGGGGTTGCGCCCAGGACCCGGTCGATTTGGTGGAGTTGGCGTACCGAGCTCAACCCGCCGACAAGCTATTTCAGTGCTTGTGTCGGCCTTGACCCGGGCAGGCAACGGAATTCGGGGGGTGTCCCTATCTCCTTCGTCAAGCGGCGGCCTGGTAGGGCTGTTTGCTGTGGAGCATGGCGTAGAGGACGTCGCAGCGGCGGCGGGCCAGGCAGATGAGGGCGGCGTTGTGCTTCTTGCCTTCGGCGCGTTTCCGCGTGTAATAGGCGCGGCTAGCCGGGTCGTGTAGCGCGGCGAACGCGGACAGGAACAGGGCGCGTTTGAGTTTGTGGTTGCCCGATCGGGCGGGGTGTTCGCCGCGGATCGAGCTGCCGGAGCGGTGGGTGATCGGGGCGATGCCCGCGTAGGAGGCGAGGTGGCCGGCCGTGGCGAATGCCGTGCCGTCTCCGACTTCGAGCAGGATGCGGGCTCCGGTCCTGACTCCGACGCCGGGCATCGAGGTCGCGACCTTGGCAAGAGGGTGATCATCGAACATCCTCTCGATGTCCTCTGCGATCTGTTTGCGTTGCAGCAGAACCGCTTTCAACGAGTCGGCGAGTTTCGGCAGCACGGTTTCGGCGGCTTTGGTCCCGGGAACGATGACGGTTTGCGCGGGCAACGCGGCCAGAATCTCCTCGACCAGGCGGCCACCCATGCGGGGAGCGTGTTTGGTGGCGATGGTGGTGAGTTTGCGTCTGCCCGCGGCGCGGATTCCTTCGGGTCCGCCGCAACGCGACAGGATCTCCAGCACCGCCGGGTGGGCGACGCGGGGACCCAGAACACGTTCGAGAGCGGGATGGACGCTGGTCAGCAGCCCCCCGGATCCGGTTGCTGGTGCGGGTTGCCTCACCGGCCAAGTCGTCGTCGAAACCGACGAGAACACTGAGCTCGGTGAGGGTTTCGTCGCCGAGGTCGACCCGGCGCAGCGTGTGCGGCATGGTGCGGGCCGCATCGGCGATGATGTGCGCGTCACGGGCATCGGTCTTGGCTTGGCCGGGATACAGGTCAGCGATCCGACGCATCGACAATCCGGGCAGATACGCCACGTCATGGCCACAAGCGCGAGCAACGGTGACCGGTAGGGCGCCGATGTTGTTGGGCTGGTCGACCACGATCAACAACGGCCCCCGGGCCGCGAGCTGGTCGAACACCGCCCGTAGCCGGGACTCGTCGTTGGGCAGCGCCTTGTCGAACAACCGCTTGCCGCCGGTGTCGAGACCGACCGCGTGGTGTTCGCCCTTACCCACATCTATGCCGCAGAACACGGCATTCACCTGTGCCACTTCGCATTCCTCATCGCATCGAAACGCTCCGGACGGCCGCCGACCTGGCGTCGACGCCCGGCACCCACGTTACGAAGAGACCTGTCCTCGGCCCTGTCCCCATCAGCGGTCCGTCGACGCCACCAGCACCCGGCGACACCACCCCCCGGATCATGCGAACGACAGGGGGCAAGAAGTCATACGGTCCCGAGTCAGGGACCGCGAACAAGGTAACGGGCGTTCGGGGGCGCCGGCCCGGTGCAGAGCCGAGTGGTCTCCCGCGTGGCTCTCTGGGCCGCGCCGACGATCGGCGCCTGATCTGTCTTCGACGGCCTCTTGCCGACTTGGGTCCAGCGTCAAATCTCTTCTTGTTGAAGTCGCGAATGACTTGTCGCGCATCCGATTCGGGCACGTGTCCCGTCTCGTTTCGAGGTCGGCACATCGACCGGTTCGGGTGTCACCCGAGGTCTTGCGGCTGTGCAGCCGACGTGTAAATGTCAGTCGCACAGTCATATTCACCTCCGATCCGGTATCGCGGGGCAGGAGCGAATCCCCGCTGAGCAGTGCCGAACCCTTCAGACCGCTACAAGTGCGGGATCTGCCGAGGTTGCCGGCCGAAGGGGGAAGTGCCCCTCACCCCCGCGACGGGGCGATCCGCCCTGAGCATTCGGTGCGGCGGTCACGCATCATGGGGGGCACCAGCACTGCCGTCGGTCCGGGGCAACAATTCGTCACGCAACTCCTTGCGCCGGATCTTTCCGGTCTGGGTCTTTGGGAGGTCGTCGACGATAATGATCTGGCTAGGGCATTTGTAGGCTGCCAGGCGTTCGCGCAGAAACCCGACCAGTTCTGCTTCATCGACGACATGCCCCGCTTCGAGGGACACGAACGCGACGACAGTCTCACCACGATACGGGTCGGGCTTCCCGACTACCGCCGACTCATGTACGGCGGCGTGCTCGTATAGGGCGTCTTCGACTTCACGCGGCCAGACCTTGAATCCGGAGACATTGATCTGGTCTTTGAGCCGATCGACCAGATACACCCAACCATCGGAATCCATGATCGCTCCGTCCCCGGTGCGCAGCCGACCGCCCGGCATTGTCCGTTCGGTGGCCTCCTGGTTGCGCCAATACCCCGCTGCCACGCTCAGCCCGGTGAGTTCGAGTTCACCTTGGTCACCCGGTTCCATCTCCGAACCGTCGGCAGCGACGATCCGCGCCATCAAGCCCGGGAGGGGGACGCCGACGGACAGGGTGTTACTGGACCGATCCAAGGGCGCGGTGGAACCACGGGGGACCGCAATGACCGCCGAAGCTGTCTCGGTCATGCCATAGACGTTGTGGATGTAGTGACCGAATCGTGCTTCGAATCGTTCGACCGTTGCCGGCGGGATGGGCGCGCCACCGGAGTACAGGAGTTTGACGTGAGCGAAGTGCTCACGGGTGGCGCTGGGATCGGCTGCCAGCGCGTTGAAGGCAGTAATCGAACCTATGGTGAAGGTCACCTTGTGTTCGTGGAGCGTCTCCAGAATTACCGAGGGGTGGAAACGGTTGGCCAGTGACAAGGTCGTGTCATGGATCAACGCCATCGTCGCATTGATAACTGCGCCAGTGATGTGGAAGAGCGGCGCGATTCCCAGTACGACATCGCCCGGACCCAGGTCGACCCATGCGCCGAAGTTCGCGGCGGCCGTCAGAACGTTGCGGTGGCTGTTCTCGGCCCCCTTGGGTGCGCCGGTCGTGCCCGATGTGTAGGTCAGCAGAGCCAGGTCCCCGGGGCTCACCTGCACGGGGCGCGGATGCTCCCCGAGATGGGGGCTCGTGGCATCAGTCCAGTCGTCAACGCCGTTCGGTAGGGCTGTGCGAGCGCCTGGCGCGAAGACCCTGGGATCCGAACGTGACTGGAACTCTCTCCCGGAGGTGCTGAGCATCCATCGCACGCTGCTGTCTCGTGCAGTCTCACTCACATCGTCAGCGTCCGAATCGTCGGTGACGATCGCGCATACCTCAGCGTCGTCCACCAGGTGCCGGAGCTCGCGGCGGCGATACATGGGGTTCACCAGGACCACTGCCGCGCCCGTCTTCCATGCCGCCAGCATGGTGATCGCGAATTGCGGCACATTCTGGAGCCGGACCGCGATCCGGTCACCGAGAGACACCCCTCGACGCTGGAACTCGACCGCCAATGCGTCGGACCAGGCGTCGACCTCGGCGGCGCTCAGTGACCCGTCAAAGTATCGGATCGCCGACCTCATCGGTCTATTCGAGACCCGGTTGCGCCAGGCGGTTACAAGTGACTGCTGGTCGGCGAGGGCTGGTGGTTCCAGGCTGATACCTGGGGGATAGAGCGCGGCCCACGGCACCGCCCCCGTGCTCATCGTGTGGTCCGTGAAGGCGCCGTCATCACATAGGGCGGGACCCGCTGGAGCTCCTGCCGTGCCACAGTGCGCCGGTGAACCGCGTCGGGTCCGTCGACGATGCGTAACACTCGAGCCCACGCGTAGAAGTAGGCGAGAGGCGTGTCGTCGGATACTCCCATAGCGCCGTGGACCTCGATGGCGCGGTCGATCACCGCGAGGGCCGTGGCCGGGGCGGCGACCTTGATCGAGGCGATCTCAGTGCGAGCATCTTTGGCGCCGTAGCGGTCGATCAGCCACGCGGTCTTCTGGACCAGCAGTCTGGTTTGGTCGATCTCGATACGTGACTGTGCGATGAGATCCTGGACATTGGCGTGTTCCGACAGCGGCTTTCCGAAGGCAAAGCGGGAGTGAGCACGAGTCACCATGAGAGAAAGGGCTCGCTCGGCCATCCCGATCACCCGCATGGCGTGGTGGATTCGGCCAGGGCCCAGGCGGGCCTGAGAGATGAGAAATCCGTCGCCTTCATTCGCTAGCAGGTTGGCAGCCGGGACGCGTACGTCGTCGAAGATGAGTTCCGAGTGGCCATGCTGATCCTGGTAGCCGAAGATCGGCAGGTGGCGCTCGATGGTCAGTCCCGGCGTGTTTCGAGGGACCAAGATCATGGACTGTTGACGGTGCGGCTCGGCGTCGGGATGCGTTTTGCCCATCACGACGAACACCTGGCAGCGTTCGTCGGCGGCCCCCGATATCCACCACTTGCGGCCGTTGATGACGTATTCGTCGGCATCGCGCGTGATGCGGGTGGTGATATTCGTGGCATCGGAGGATGCGACATCCGGTTCGGTCATCGCGATGGCGGAGCGCATCGTGCCCGCGAGCAGCGGCTCGAGCCAGCGCTCGCGCTGTTCGGGAGTGGCGAAGCGCTCGAGGGTCTCCATATTGCCGGTGTCCGGAGCCTGGCAGTTGATCGCCTCGGGCGCGATGACTGGGGACCAGCCGGAGATCTCGGCGACCATTGCGTACTCGAGATTGCTCAACCCGGACAACTGGGGGAGGAAGAGGTTCCACAGGCCGCGGGTTCGCGCCTCGGCCTTTAGTTCTTCCATGATCGGCGGGTACGTGTGCTCGCCGTTTATCCGCAAGTGCTCGGCCCACACCTGCTCGGCGGGGAATACGTGGGAGCGCATGAAGTCCCACATGTTCTCGCAGGTTTCCTGCGCTTTGGTCGACGGTTCGAAATCCACTGTGTGTCAATCCTTCTGGTTCATGAGGTTAAGGCCGTTGGCGGCGATCCTGGCCACCTCGGGTTCGAGATCGCCGAAGTCCTGCCCGGCCATGGCGCCTACTGCCACGCGAGCGGCGATGCCTTGGGTGATCACGGCGAACTTGTAGTGCGCGAAGGCTTCGTAGAAGGCCAGCTGGTCGGGATGGGACCCGGTGTCGCGAACGTATCGTTCGACGAGGTGGTCTCTCCTGGGAAATCCGCTGGTGCGACTGATCGCCGGTGTTACGACCGGCGCGGGTTCGTCGGCATGGCGCCAGTAGAACAGGAGCATTCCGAAATCGGCGAGTGGGTCGCCGAGTGTGGCCAGCTCCCAGTCGAGCACTGCCGCGATGCGGCCCGGATCGGTGGGGGCGAAGATGCAGTTGTCGACCCTGTAGTCGCCGTGCACGACTGTCTCTCGCTGTGTGGACGGCACTCGATCGGCGAGCCTGCTCGCAAGCCTGTCTACATCCTGAATGTCGACGGTACGAGACCGCTCCCACTGGCTGTGCCACCGCTCGAGTTGTCGCACCATGAATCCGGATGGGCGTCCGAAGCCGGACAAGCCCACCGCTTCGGGGTCCACATTGTGTAGGGCGACGAGCGTGTCGATGAGGGCATCGGTCATCCGGGTTGGAGCCTCGACCCCGTTGTACTCCACTGGTCGCACGTCAGTGATGACGTGTCCGGGGATATCTCCCATCACGTAGAACGGCGTGCCGAAGAGCGAACCGTCGGGATCGCTCGCGATGATTGGCGCTACCGGCACGGCAGTCGTCGCCAACGACGCCTGTATGCGTGCTTCACGTCCCATGTCGTGTGCG
This sequence comes from Nocardia vinacea NBRC 16497, assembly GCF_000308835.1. Lineage (GTDB taxonomy): Bacteria > Actinomycetota > Actinomycetes > Mycobacteriales > Mycobacteriaceae > Nocardia > Nocardia vinacea. Next base: position 41,775 of record NZ_BAGN01000415.1, read on the forward strand.
CTCGGGAGGAGCGAGCCGGTCGGCGGACGTCTCAACACCAGCGAGCCAGCCGGTCCGGTGAGCCGGAATGTCAGGTTCGACTTCCCGCCGGTGATCAGCTGGGTAGTGAACTGCTTCCATCGGTCGTCTCCGGTGGCCTCGCAGAGCGCCTGTCCCACCACTCGGGGTGGGACGAGGAGGTCGGTGTCGTACTGCATCAGTGCCCGGACATTCCACCGTCGACCGCCAGGGTCGATCCAGTGATGTAGTTCGAAGCGGCACTCGCGAGGAAGACGATGGCGGCGTCGAGCTCGCGCTGTAGCCCCATACGCTTCAGGGGAGTTGACTGGTCGATGAATGCTTTCAGGGGACCAGGCGGAACCGATGCGGTGAGCTCGGACTCGAAGTATCCCGGCGCGACGGCGTTGACGCGAATCCCCTTGCGACCTGCCCACTGCTGCGAGAGGTCCCGGGTCAGGCCGAGCACCGCCGCCTTACTCGATGCGTACGCCGCCTGGGGCGCGTAGGACTTGATCAGCCCAAGCACACTGGCGATGTTGATGATCGATGAGCCAGGTTGCATGACGCGCGCCGCGGCCTGAGACATCCAATACGTGCCGAAGACGTTGACTTCGTACACGGACCTGAAGTCGTCCGGTATCTCCCTCGTGGCCGGTACGGCGGTGCCGATGCCCGCATTGTTGACCAGGATGTCGAGCCGCCCGAATGCGGCCGTGGTGTCGAACGCCACTCGTGCGCATTGCTCTGGATCGGTCACGTCTACCTGGACCGCCAGTACACGACGGCCGTGCGCCTCGATCGCGACACGCACGTCGTCGAGAAGGTCCATACGGCGCGCTGCGAGTACGACGTCTGCCCCCGCACCGACCAATGCCTTGGCGAACCCGGCTCCCAAGCCTGAACTCGCGCCCGTCACGACGGCGACCCTGCCTTCCAAAGAAAAAACGGACAGGAACGACGGCAGCTCTGCGATGTGGGGCGCTGATTCGCGGTCAGCTTCTGGGAACATGGCCGTACGATACATCTCGACCGACTGTGCGGTCGAGTGATTGATCGACAACCTTGGAGTTGCCGATCCGCACTGCCCCCTCGCGGGCTCATGTGGGCGAGAATATCTTTCCCTTTGGAAAGAAAGATCTAGTCTCTAGAATGTTGATTAACATGCCGCGATGCCAGCCTCGCTTCGCCGGGCGTCGGCCCGGCACAGTGGGGGTCGGATTCGAGCTCCACCCGACGGCAGAACTCACGAGGAGCGGACCAGGGCCCAGGAAAACTCGGTGTACTGCGACCTTTATGCGGGAACGCATGATCACATCCCGCAGGGCCGCGTTCAAGAGACTCGTGAGCGCGCCTTGGTGAGCGCATCGCCGAATGCCCGATAGGGGATGGGCAGTTGGTCAGTTCGGGCGGGCCATGCGGGCGTGTTTGGCTGCTTTGATCCGCTCGGGCAGGAAGCGGTTGCGGAACACGGTGAACTTGGTGGCGCGGTCGCCGCCGACGACGGCGTCTTTGCCTGCGAAGAGCGCGTCGACGCCTTGTCGGGCGACGAGGCGTTTGTCGTTTTTCCAGCTGTTGTCGCCGAAGCGGGTATTGCCCATGCCGGCGTTGGCGTGGAAGTCACTGTCGGTGGCACCGGGCAGTAAGGCGGTGACCGTGACGCCGTGTTCGAGGACTTCGGCGCGGAGCGCTTCGGCGAACATGTAGACGAACGCTCGTGAGGGACCGTAGGTGGTCTCGTACGGAGTGGGAAGTGTGGCGGAGACCGAGGAGGTCATCAGGATGCGGCCCCGGCGACGCGGGATCATGTCTACCACGACTCGCTTCGCCAGGTGCACAACGGATTTGATGTTGAGGTCGATGAGGTTGAGGTCGTCGGCGAGGTCGATGTCGGCGAAGGCGCCGCCGATTCCGATGCCGGCGTTCAGGACCGCGACCTCGAGCGGTCGGCCGAGAGCGGTGGTCTGCTTCCATAGCCGTTCGACGTCGTCGTAGTTGGCGAGGTCGGCCCGCACGGGGTGTGCTTCAACGCCCAGTTGGCGCAGTTCGTCGGCAACGCCGTCGGTGCGGTCGCTGCGGCCGGTGACGACGAGGTCGCATCCGCGCTGGGCGAGTTCACGGGCGATCTCCAGTCCGATGCCCGCGGAAGCGCCGGTGACCAGTGCCAGAGGGCGGGGCGAGACGCTGGAGTTGTGTGCTGAGGTCAATCGGTCCTCCTGGGTTGTGATTGTCAGGTTCGGCCTGTCTATGTGGCTGCGGCCTGGGTGGAGTGGAGTGGTGCCTGTACACATTGTTCACTTCATTGCTGAAGTGGATGGCGGCAATATTCAGTTCATTGATGAAGCGTCGCGGTGGCGCCGCGTGCCATCCGACTTGTAGCGGAGTGGGCGTTTTCGGAGTCTTGGTGATCACGCTGGAGGGGTCTGTGAGCCCAGGATGGGCCGCAGCGGGTGGTCGTGTTGTGCGGACACTTGCAGCCGAACATCGTTGATGGCCTTGAGATTTCCGCTACACCCGCGTATGTGTTCATGCGATTGTGCCAGTGATCCTTGCCACCGTGTCCGCTATGGCGGCTCGGGCGGGGGTGAGGTATTTGCGTGGGTCGATAATTGCCGTGTCTTCGAGGCTGGATCTGACGGCGGCGGTGTATGCGACATTGAGTATGGTGCCGACGTTGATTTTGGTGATGCCAGCGGTGACGGCCTTGCGCAGGTCGTTGTCGGCGACTCCGGACGAGCCGTGCAGTACCAGCGGCACCGGGACCACTTCACGTAGTTTGCTGATGAGATCGAAGTCCGGGGTGGCGGTGCGGGTCGCCATCGCATGTGAGGTGCCGACTGCGACTGCCAGGGCGTCTACACCGGTCGCTGCGACGAAGGTGGCAGCTTCATCCGGGTCGGTACGCACCCCTGGGGCGTGCGCGCCGTCTTTGCCGCCGACTTCGCCGAGTTCGGCCTCGAGAAATAATCCGCGTCTGTGGGCCCAGTCGGCGGCGGCTCTGGTTGCGGCGACGTTGGCGTCGTAGTCGAGTGTGGATGCGTCGAACATTATCGAGGTCACGGCTGTATCTGTGCTGGCGTGCAGCAACTTCTCGTCTTCGATGTGGTCGAGGTGAATCGCCACATCGACCTCCGCGCGAGCGGCAACGGCGGAGGTCGCGGCCACGATCGGCTCCAGCTGTCCGTGATGGAACTTCACGGCGTTCTCGCTGATCTGCAGGATGATCGGTGCGGACGCGCGTTCGGCGCCGGTGACGATCGCCTCCGCGTGCTCGAGCGTGATGACGTTGAAAGCGGCGATGCCTGATCCTGCGCGGTACGCGGCCGCGACCAGCTCCGCGGTGCGGACGAGTGGCATGAGTGATCCTCCACAGATTCGGTTTGGTCCCGTGATCGTCGGCAGCGTGTCTTCTCGGTGAAATCCAGCGGCAACCTACTTGACAGGGTTCCAACAAAACGCAACTATATCCATTGAAATGCAAGTGGGCAAGGTCACATCTAGGGGTCCGTGATGAGTCGCAGCAGGTTTTTCATCGGACTGGACGTGGGAACGACGACCAGCAAGGCTGTCGTGTTCACCGAGTCCGGCGAGGCGGTCGCTTCCGGGCGGGCTGACACTCCATGGACGCTGACTGCGCTCGGGACGGAGCTCGATCCTCGTTTGCTGTTGATTTCGGCACTCGACGCGGTCGCAGCTGCGCTGGCGTTTTGTCCGGATGGCGAGATCGCCGGCCTGGGTGTCGCCGGCTTCGCCGAATCCGGCGTCCTTCTCGATCGGCACGGAGAACCTGTTGCGCCGGTGATCGCCTGGCACGACACTCGTGACACCGCTGAGCTCGCGGATCTCGGTAAACTCGTTGCGCCGCAGGAGTTCTCGGCGACAACCGGGTTGCCGCTCCGCCAGCAGTGGTCGCTGACCAAACACCGTTGGCTTGTCGACAACGTACCTGGGACACGGAACGCAGTGCGTCGGCTCAACGTTGCCGAATGGATAGTTCGGGGACTCGGCGGTGACGAGGCGACCGAACAGTCGTTGGCATCGCGCACCGGCTGGCTGCGGCTGGCTGATCGGACGTGGTGGACCGACACGCTGGAGTGGTCGGGAGCGACCGAGCGCCTGATGCCGCCGTTGGTGACGGCTGGAACATCGCTGGGGCGGGTGCGGGCGGAGATCGGGCCGGACCGATTGTCCGGCGCGGCACTGACCGTTGCCGGCCACGATCACCAGGCGGCCGCGATCGGGGCTGGGGCAGGCCGCACCGGCGACGAATTGGACTCGTGCGGAACTGCGGAGGCGCTGGTGCGCACCGTGGCGCCGGAACTACCGTCTCAGGTGGTCGCCGACCTCGCCGATGCCGGGATAACCACCGGCTGGCACGCGGCGGCCGATCACTGGTGTCTGCTTGGTGCCACCCAAGGTGGTTTGGCTCTGCAGCGGGTTCTCGCCATGCTCGGAAGAACCCGCGCCGATCTGCCCGAACTCGATGCTGCGGCGATGGCGCTCACAAAAACGGCCGTGCGGGTTCACGCGCCGGCGTTCGGCAAGATCGACATCCTCGGTGTGGGCGACGGCGACGGCCCGGAGCACATTTGGCGCGCCGCCCTGGAAGCCGTCACGAATCAGGTGGCAATCATCCACGACGCGATGAGCGAGCTGAGTGGTCCACACCGTCGCCTCGTCGCTACCGGCGGATGGTCTCGTAGTGAGGCGTTCATCGAGGCCAGACGTCGACGCTTCGGTCACGTCGAGCGCCCCGAGGTGACCGAAGCCGGCTCTCGCGGCGCGGCTCTGCTGGCCGGAATTGCAGCAGGCCACCACGCGCATCCGGCTGGTGGTCCACTTGCCTTCGAACTCGACAGTCCGCAAACCGCTATCTCGGAGAACCACCTGTGACCACCAGCGACAACACCCGCACCCCCTATGCCGACGAGCGCAAACAGCACATCCTCAACGTCTTGCGTAGCCGGGGACGGATCGAAGCGAACGACGTCGCCGACAGTCTCGGTGTCACCGGTGAGACGATCCGCAAAGATCTGATCCAGCTCGAACGCCAAGGGCTCCTGCGTCGTGTGCACGGCGGCGCGGTGCCGATGCAGTACCTGTCGTTCGAGCCCGCAGTCGTAAGTCGCACCGAGTTCATGTCGGAAAAGGCGCGGATCGCTCGGGCCGCGTTGGCACATGTTCCCGCCCAAGGATCGGTGTTGATCGACGCCGGCTCGACCACCGCGCAGCTCGTCGAACAGTTCCCTGGTGATCGCGAACTCACCGTATACACCAACACCTTGCCGGTCGCGCTGTCACTGCTGACACGTCCGCTGCTGACCGTCTTCACCCTCGGCGGGAGGTTGCGGAGCAAAACGCTCGCCGAAGTCGATGACTGGGCCGCACGGTCACTGGCCGAAATCAACGTCGACGTCGCGTTTCTCGGCACCAACGGAATCTCCCTGATGCGCGGGCTGACGACTCCGGATCCGGCGGAGGCCGCGATCAAACGGCTCATGCTGGCCTGTGCTCAGCGTCGGATCCTGCTCGCCGATCACAGCAAAGTCGGCATTGTCAGCGGCACCAAGCACGGCGACCTGACCGACGTCGACCTATTGATCACCGACACCGGACTGACCGACGCGCAACTGGCCGAGCTGACCGAGACCGGAATGAGCGTGGAGCGAACATGATCGTGACCGTTACCCCCAACCCCAGCGTTGACCGGACGGTATTCCTGGACACCCTCGTCATCGGTTCGGTCAACCGGAGCCGCCGCAGCTGGAGCGAACCCAGTGGAAAGGGCGTCAATGTCGCCCTCGCGCTGCACGCTCACGGTGAGGCGGTACGCGCCATCGTCACCGTCGGCGGCTCGGTCGGCGCGCAGCTACAGCAGATGCTGGCGACCGTCGAACTCGACACCGTCGCGGTCCCGATCGCCGGTGAAATCCGCAGCAATATCAGCCTGACTCGCGCGGACGGCACGGTGACGAAAGTCAACGAAATGGGTCCGGTGATCAGCAGCGATGAGGTCGCCGACCTGCTAGCTGCCGTGGCCACCAATGTCGCGGACGCGTCGTGGCTGGTGTGTGGGGGTAGCCTGCCCTCCGGTGCGCCGGAGGATTTGTACGCGCGATTGGCACAGCTCGGCCGCGAGCGCGCGGTCCCGGTGGTCGTCGACAGCTCTGGACAATCGTTGGCGGCGAGCCTTCCAGGGCACCCCGATCTGATCAAACCCAACATCCACGAGCTTGCCGAATTGGTTGAGAGACCGCTGCACACTCTCGGTGAGATCGTCGATGCGGCCGAGGATGTGCGCGCCCGCGGTGCCGGTGCTGTCCTGGCCAGCCTCGGCGCGGACGGCGCTGTCTTGGTCGACAAGGAGGGCGCGCTACACGGCGAAGCGCCGGTCGAGAAGGTGGTCAGCACCGTCGGGGCAGGCGACGCGATGCTTGCTGGCTTTCTCGCCGGAAGCCGCTCCCGGCGGCATGCCATGACCACCGCGTTGACCTGGGGTGCCGCTGCGGTCCAGCACGAGGGCACCCTCTTCAGCCCACAGCCCCCAACCACTGGGTGCACCCTGCACGACCGGATCGACCGACGCAGGCGCCTGCGCGACGACGAACCCGCACCGACTGCGGCAGCAGTCGGCCCCGAGGTCCGCGCCGACGCCTGAACTCCGTCTCGACAAATAAGGAATTCATATGTCGAACACCATGCAGGCCATTGTGATTCACGGCCCAGGCGACTATCGGCTCGAGACCGTCCCGGTTCCTGTACCGGGTCCCGGCGAAGCACTGGTGCGGGTGCAGGCGGTCGGAATCTGCGCCAGTGATCTGAAGTGCTACCACGGCGCGCGGATGTATTGGGGAGACGGGCCGATCCCGCCGAACGTCGACCTCCAGGTCACGCCGGGACACGAATTCGTCGGAGAGATCGTCGAGATCGACGATCAGGGGCGCGAACGATGGGGTGTCGAGATCGGCGACCGGGTGGTATCCGAGCAGATCGTCCCGTGCTGGAAGTGCCGTTTCTGTCGACGTGGTCAGTACTGGATGTGCGCACCGCACCGGATTTACGGGTTCCGCCGAGTCACCAACGGTGCCATGGCCGAATACATGATCTATCCCGCCGACGCCATCGTGCACAAGGTCGCCAAGATCATTCCCGCCGCCCACGCCGCCTTCGCGGAACCGCTGTCCTGCGCGCTGCACGCGATCGAGCGCGCGCAGATTTCGTTCGGAGACGTTGTCGTGGTCGCCGGGTGCGGTCCGATAGGCCTCGGCATGATCGCCGGTGCCCGCGCCAAGAGTCCCGCCCATGTGGTGGCCCTCGACCTAACTCCGCACAAGCTCGACCTGGCTCGCGACTGCGGTGCCGATATCGTCGTGAATATCACCGAGCAGGATGCCGAATCCATCGTGCGCCCGCTGACCGATGGGTACGGCGCCGACGTCTATCTCGACGCGACCGGGCACCCATCGGCCGTACCGCAGGGCCTGAACATGCTGCGCAAGCTCGGTCGTTATGTGGAGTACGGAGTATTCGGTCGTGAGGTCTCGGTGGACTGGTCGATCATCAGCGACGTCAAGGAACTCGACGTCCTAGGTGCCCATCTCGGACCCTACTGCTGGCCGACCGCGATTGCGATGATCGAATCCGGTGCGCTGCCGATGGACCGAATCTGCAGCCACCAGTTGCCACTCGGCGAATTCCAGAAGGGCCTCGACCTCGTCGGCGCGGGCGACGAGTCGGTCAAGGTGACGCTCCTCCCGTCTGGAGGCGCCGATACGTGAACGCCGACTGCACACTCTGATACCACACCACGACTGCTCGTCACGAAAGCCGTTGTCCACCATGAAATCACCACTCACTGCCGTCGGAATCATAGGCATAGCAACAACACTGGCGCTAACCGGATGCGCCGGAGCCGGTTCGCTCGGCTCCAGCGGCGGACATACCGTGACCGTCGCGATGGTGTCCAACCTCCAGATGGAGGATGCCATCGAACTTGCCCCACTGTTCGAGGCGCAAAACCCCGGTATCCACCTGAAGTTCATCAGCCTCCCCGAAAATGAGGCACGCGCAAAGATCACCGCGTCGACAGCGACCGGCGGCGGCGAGTTCGACGTGGTGATGATCAGCAACTACGAGACCCCGCAGTGGGCCGAGAACGGCTGGCTCACCAACCTTTCGCCCTATATCGCCGCGACCAACGGCTACGACCGGGACGATTTCGTCCCGTCTATCCGGGACTCGCTGAGCTATCGCGGAGACATGTACTCAGTGCCGTTCTACGGCGAGTCGTCGTTCCTGATGTACCGCAAGGATCTCTTCGACCAGGCAGGAATCACGGTGCCGGCCAACCCCACCTGGGAACAGGTTGCAGGATGGGCCGAGCGGTTCGATGGTTCTGGCAAGGATATGACCGGGATCTGCTTGCGCGGCAAACCGGGCTGGGGCGAAGTGCTCGCCCCGCTCGACACTGTTATCAACACCTTTGGCGGACGCTGGTTCGACGAGAACTGGAATGCCCAACTCACCAGCCCGGAAGTGCGCCGCGCGGTGCAGTTCTACGTCGACTTGGTCCGCAAGCACGGTGAACCGGGAGCGGCGGCCAGCGGATTCAGCGAGTGCGCAACACAATTCGCGCAGGGACGCACCGCGATGTGGTACGACGCCACCTCTGCGGTCAATACCGTGGAAAGCCGCGAATCCAGCCGCGTAGTCGGCAAGGTCGGCTACGCGATGGCGCCGATGCAGCAGAAGCAGAATCCGGGCTGGCTCTATACCTGGTCGTTGGGTATCCCGGAGTCCAGTCATCAGAAGGATGCCGCGTGGATGTTCGTGTCCTGGATGACCGACAAGCGCTACATCGAGAAGGTCGGCAACGACCTGGGATGGGAACGCATACCGCCGGGCAGCCGGCTGTCGACCTACAACATCCCGCAATACCAGAGCATCAGCTCAGCCTACGGGCCGATCACGCTGGATGCGATCAACAATGCCGACTCCCAGCATCCCACTGTGCAGCCGGTGCCCTACACCGGCGTGCAGTTCCTGACCATTCCCGAATTCCAAGACCTCGGTACCCGGGTCAGCCAGCAGATCAGCGCCGCCATCGCGGGGCGGATCAGCGTGGACGATGCCCTCGCACAGGCCCAGCAATACGCCGAGGTGGTCGGCAAGACCTATCAGCAGGAGCAACGATGACCACGACCGCGATTGCCGACAGTTCGGTGACGTCGGCACCGAACCGGGTTGCCCGCAAGCCCGCACTCAGCCGTGCCGAAGGCTGGCGTCGCCGGGGCCCCCTGCTGCCCGCGCTGATCTTCATGATCGTTGTGACCCAGCTGCCTTTTCTATTCACCCTCTATTATTCGCTGCTGTCGTGGAATCTGGTTCGCCCAGGTTCGCGAAAGTTCAACTGGTTCAACAACTATGCCGACGTATTCCAGGACAATCAGTTCCGATCGGTCACCTTGAACACCGTGCTCTTGATCGTCGGCACCGTGATCATCTCGGTCGTTCTGGGACTCTTGCTCGCGTTGCTGCTGGACCGCAAATTCCGCGGCCGTGGCATCGTGCGGACCCTGTTGATCACACCGTTTCTGGTCACCCCCGTCGCAGCCGCACTGGTGTGGAAAACGTCCATGCTCGACCCGGTCTTCGGGATCGTCAACTGGGTCCTACACCCGTTCGGCGTTCATCAGATCGACTGGGTCAGTCGGTATCCCCTCGCTGCGGTGATGACCGATCTGGTCTGGCAGTGGACACCGTTCATGATGCTGCTCATCCTCGCCGGGCTGCAATCGATGCCACGCGACATCATCGAAGCCGGGCGTGTCGACGGCGCCGGGACCGTGCAGTTGTTCCGCGAGATCACCCTGCCCCACCTGCGCCGCTTCATCGAACTCGGCGCGGTTCTTGGTGCGATATATCTGGTCAACACCTTCGACGCCGTCTACATGATGACCCAGGGCGGGCCAGGCACCGACAGTTCGAATCTGCCCTTCTACATCTATCAGCGCGCGTTCCTCGGGTTCGACATCGGCCAGGCGGCCGCGATGGGTGTCGTTACCGTCGCCGCCACCATCGTCGTGTCGACTCTGGCACTTCGACTCATATTCACCAGCTTCACCGGAAAAGAAGAGGCCGCCTGATGAGCACTGCATCAACCCGCTCCGGTGCTGTCGAGGTATCGACCGGAGAGCGCGCGGTAACGCCGCCGCCGCGCAAACGCCGCAATTTCAGCCTGTGGGGGTTCGTCGCCTGGATCGCCGGGCTGGGATTCTTCTTCCCCGTGTTGTGGATGGTTCTGACCGCGTTCAAGCAGGAAACCGACGCCTACACCGACCCACCGAAGCTGCTGTTCACGCCTACTCTGGATCAGTTTCGGGCCGTTTTCGACAGTGGACTCGGCACCGCCTTGCTCAATTCGCTTGGCGCGACGTTACTTTCCACTGCGCTGGTGCTGTTGCTCGGCGTGCCCGCCGCGTTCGCGCTCTCGCTGCGGCCGGTCAAGGGAACCAGGGACGCGCTGTTCTTCTTCATGAGCACGAAAATGTTGCCCGTCGTGGCCGCCATCGTGCCGTTGTATGTGCTGATCAGCGACATCGGCCTGCTCGACAATATTTGGGTCCTCGTCATTATCTACACCGCCATGAACCTGCCGATCGCGGTGTGGATGATGCGATCGTTCTTCCTCGAGGTTCCGAAGGAACTGCTCGAGGCGGCCGAATTGGACGGTGCTGGCACGTGGACCTCGGTACGACAAGTGATCTTGCCGATCGTTTCCCCCGGCATCGCCGCGACCGCACTGATCTGCGTCATCTTCGCGTGGAACGAGTTCTTTTTCGCGGTCAACCTGACCGCCGTTCGCGCGCAAACGGTTCCGGTGTTCCTCGTCGGCTTCATCACCGGCGAAGGCCTGTACTGGGCGCGCTTGTCCGCCGCGGCCACCCTGGCCGCGCTCCCAGTCGTCCTCGCCGGATGGTTCGCACAGAACAAACTCGTGCGCGGACTGTCCTTCGGCGCCATCAAGTAATCCCCACCACGCTTCGAGGAGCATCCCATGGCCACCATCGACTACAAGCAGGCCTCCTGCGTCTATGAAGGCGCCGACACGCTCGCCGTAGACAGCCTCGACCTCGCGATCGAAGACGGCGAATTCGTCGTGCTCGTGGGCCCTTCCGGCTCGGGCAAGAGCACCGCGCTGCGGATGCTCGCCGGATTGGAAGACATCGACTCCGGCAACATCGCCATCAACGGGAAGGATATGCGTGGCGTCGCGCCGAAGGACCGCGACATTGCGATGGTCTTCCAGAATTATGCGCTCTACCCGAACAAGACCGTGGCCGAGAACTTGGGGTTTGCCCTCAAAATGCGCGGAATCGGGATCGAGGAACGCAAGAAGCGAGTCACCGAAGCCGCTCGCATGCTCGACCTCACCGACTATCTCGACCGCAAGCCCGCCAAACTGTCTGGCGGACAACGCCAACGCGTGGCGATGGGGCGCGCGATTGTCCGCGAGCCGCAGGTTTTCTGCATGGACGAGCCACTGTCCAACCTGGACGCGAAGCTGCGGGTACAGACCCGCACCCAAATCGCCGCGCTGCAGCGACGCCTGGGCGCCACCACGGTCTACGTTACGCACGACCAAGTCGAGGCGATGACTATGGGCGACCGGGTTGCAGTGTTGAAAAACGGTGTTCTGCAACAGTTTTCGTCACCCGCTGACCTTTACGACGAGCCGGTCAACGCGTTCGTCGCCGGATTCATCGGATCGCCCGCGATGAACCTGATCACCGCACCTCTCACCCCCAACGGTGTACAGATCGGGCCGCAGCAGCTCGAGATCGAACGCAGTCGGCTAAGCGCGCTGGCGGCCCTCGGTCTGGATACTGTTACCGTCGGAATCCGTCCCGAGCACCTCGAAGTGCGCAGGGACGGCAGCGATGGCATCCACGCCACCGTCGACCTCGTCGAGGAACTCGGCAGCGAATCCTTCGTCTATACCCACGTCGGTGAGGGCCCCAATGCTGTCGAACTGGTCGCCCGCGCCGCCGGACGCGCCTCCGCCCGGCTCGGCCACGCCGTGGAACTCCACCGAGGATCCGGACCCGTGCACCTGTTCCACCCGGTCAGCGGCGACCGTATCGATAGCTGACTCGCGGTGCCACTGACCGGCCCCGACTCATAGCGTCACTTCGTCGGATATCGAGAGAGGCGATCGAGCCCACGGCCTCAACGATCTCGGCACTCGGCATTTCCGATCCGGGATGAGCCAGCGAGCATCATCTGCTCGATGACCTGGGCCGCGTGCTCGGCAAGTCGCTCTCGATCGACCGTAGGTCCCGCACTGATTCCTCGTCGATAGAGAAAGGCGAGCGCGCCGAAGATTGCCGCCGCGTTGAGACTGGCGTCGGTCATGTCGTTTTCGTTGCCCGCGGTTTCGTGTGCACTGTCCGGTGTCGCGATCAGCCTGACGAATTGCTCGATCAGTGCTAGCGCGCGGGTCGCCAGCACCGGTGAAACCTGCGATTCGATGAATATGATCCGGCCCCGTCGCAGATCGCTCATCACAAAGCCGGTGAATACGTTAACTCCGTGCCGAACCAGATCCGGTTGGGACATCCTGGCGCTCGCCAGTGCGGACAGCAGCGCACCACGCGCGTCGAGCACAACGGTGTCCAACACGGTGACCATGAGCTGGTCGAGGTTGGTGAAGCTTTCGTAGAAGTACCTCTCGGTCAGCTCGGCCTCGCGGCAGACGCTGCGCATCGAAATACCCGCGACGCCAGCCACTCCCATCAATTCGGTACCGGCATCGATCAGCCGTGCACGCCGCAAGGCAACGCGCTCGGCCGACGATATCCCTCGCCATCTGCGTCCTCCGAACTCCGACCCGTCCGACACCTCGTCCCTGACTCCGTCCACTATTCGAATCCGGTTACGACTACGACGCCGACCAGACCTGAGCCTCGCTATCCGACCGGGGTCGATGTCATGGTTGAGCTCAGTTCACCTGGCTCGCATCCTCGCCCAATACTTCTTGCGCAACTCGCGCTCGAGGATGTTGCCCAAGTCGGTGGCCCAGCCGAGTCCTGACGCGGCCAGCTGCTCGGGCGTACGAAACAGCTTCATGGCACCGGACAGGAGGAACACCGCGGCCAAGACGCCCGCGATTGCCCGCCGGGTGATGTGCATGCGCTTTTTTCGCTCTCTGCTAACTGTTCAAGGTTGTAGTGAATATATCATTGGGTACTTCATAGTAAAAGTGGGTATCGAGTTGTTAGACTTCATTATTGAAGTTATAGTGCCTGCTGTGGGTGATCTGGAAGCCGGGTCTGCGCGGGAGGCACGGTCGGGGCCGAGGAGCAGCGCCTAGGGTGCCGGGCACATCCTGCGTGCCAATGCGCGCCGCGTCCGGCGACTGAGGTTCGGAACGATGCGACCTGGCGCGACTGGATTGGTATCTGTACACGAAGCGCGACAAAGTAGCTCGTCGTCAACGCCTGAGGGCGAGGGGCATCCGCCAAGGGTTGTACCGAAGGGAAACAGAATGAATTTTGCCGAGGTCGTAACCGCCGAGAACATCCTTTTGACCACCTTTACCAAGGACGGCCGCCCCAAGCCGACGCCCGTATGGGCGGCGTACGACGGCGATCGCCTGCTGATCGTGACCGACGAAGCTTCGTGGAAGGCCAAGCGGATCCGGAACACCGCGCGCGTCACGGTGGCCGCGTGCGACTTGCGGGGAAATCCGAAGTCCGACGCTGTCGAAGCGGTCGCAACGATTCTCGACAAGTCCGATGCCGTACGGATCGCTCGGGCGGTGAATGCACGTCAAGGCCTGATGGGCCTGATGTTCACCATGTACTCCAGGCTGCGTGGAGTTGCCGACAAATACGTTCCGATCGAGATCAAGGCCTCGGTGCCCGCCCAGCAGTGACCTGCTGATCTTGGATATCAATGCAAGGTATTCGCTACGTCGTCGGTGCGCAGGACCGGGGTTCTGCAGCTGGATGCGGCCCGGCTCAGCACGGCCTTCGCGATGGGTGCCGGTTCGGAGGTGCAGGCGGAGTTTCTCCTTACGCGGAAATCGATTACGCGATGTGCGTCCGGCGAACCGGCCTGGACGTGGCGACCGCGCGATCGGCCGAAGCCGGGCTGCGGAACAGTGCCGAGTGAGTAACCGACCCGAGGTGGAACGACGGCCCGTGACGGGGTTTCGCTACGCCGATCATGCGGAGGTCGAAGGCGAGGCGCGAGCCTGATTGGTTGTCGGCGCGCTCGCCTGCGCTCGCCTCGGTCTTGCCCAGCTCGCGACACGCCCGCGATCCGCCATCTGAGCGCGGCACAGCGCTGTCATGTCCAACCGGGCCGGATGGACCGCGGTCAGACCGGTTCGTGTATCTCGAAACCGGTTGGGTTGTTGTACATTTCGGCGATTTCGGTGACGTATTTGTCCGTGATGATTCGGCGTTTGAGTTTCATTGTCAGGGTCACTTCGTCTCCGCCGGGCTCCCAGAATGTCGGCAGGATTCGGAATCGTTTGACCTGCTCCACTCGGGACAGCTTGGTATTGCCCGCGGCGACGCCTGCCGCGATCTGTCGGATGATTTCGGTGTCGGCCGCCAGCGCTGCGGCCGAGGTGTCGGGCAGGTTGTGCGCTGCGGCGTACGGGGCAGAGCTCTCGGCGTCGAGCACGATCAGCGCGGTGTTGTAGGCCTGCCCGTCGCCGATCACCGCGATGGCGCCGATCAGCGGCGTCGAGGCTTGGATGGCGTTCTCGATATTGGTCGGCGACATGTTCTTGCCGGCGCCGTTGATGATCATTTCCTTCTTGCGGTCGATGATCCGCAGGAATCCGTCGTCATCGATGGTGACGATATCGCCGGTGCACAACCACCCTTCTGCGTCGACCGCTTCGGCGGTCTTGTCAGGTTCACCGCGATAGCCCTTCATCACCAGCGGGCCGTGGATGTACAGTTCGCCGTCGGCGGCGAGTTTTGCCTTCATACCGGGCAGCACCCTGCCGACGGTGCCCAGTTTGGCCTCGTCTGGATGGGTGACACTGCAGATGCAGGTCAGTTCGGACATACCCCAGATCTCGGCGATCGGAATGCCGAGCCCGGCAAAGAATCCCAGGGTCTCGGGTGGAATCGGCGCGGCACCGGACATCGCCCACCGGATCCGGTCGAAGCCGAGCTTGGCGCGCAGCTTCGACAGGACCATTTCGTCGGCCTTCGCCCATTCGGCCGCCACCGTGTCCGGCACTGGTTCGCCCGCGAGTTGATGTGCGCTGCGCTTGGCGGCTACCCCCAGTGCCCACTGCATGCCCTGGCGGCGG
Source organism: Nocardia vinacea NBRC 16497 (assembly GCF_000308835.1). Lineage (GTDB taxonomy): Bacteria > Actinomycetota > Actinomycetes > Mycobacteriales > Mycobacteriaceae > Nocardia > Nocardia vinacea. The sequence continues at coordinate 57,109 of NZ_BAGN01000415.1, forward strand.
GCTTGGTCTGGCTCGTTCGCGACGACGAATTCGATTGCCGCCTTCAGCTTTTCCCAAACGCGGGGTACCGCGCCCCAGATCGTCGGCCGCAGCTCGGCCAACGCGGGTGCGATTTGCTTGGCATCGGCGACACAGGTCACCTGGGTGCCGAAGACTTCCTGCAAGTAGAGCGCGGTGAGCCGGTCGGCGATGTGTGCGGTCGGCATATAGGAGGTGATGGTGTCGCCGAACCGGATCCCGAGAATCTCTTCGACCGCATATGCCTCGAACATCAGGTTGGCGTGAGTCGTTTCGACGCCCTTGGGGTTTCCCGTAGTGCCGGACGTGTATATCAGCGTCGCGATGTCATCGGACCGCACACCTCGCCACGCCGTCTCGAAGTCGAAGTCCGCCCTACCCGCGGCCAGCAGCTCAGGTACGGACAGAGTCCCGATAGGTGCATCGTCCACGCACACGATGTGGTCCAGATCGACTCCGCTCGTCCTGAGTCGATCGACGTACTGCGGTTCGCACAGCACCACCCGCGCGCCCGCGTTGTTCAGCACGTGGGCGAGCTGTTCGGTGGACAGGGTGTTGTACACCGAGAACGAGGTGGCGCCGAGGTGTTGTGCGCCGACTTCCAAGGGGTAGAACTCGATTCGGTTCGACATCATCAGCGCGACCGTGTCGCCGCGCCGCACTCCGAGCGCTTGCAAGCCTGCCGCGACCAGCCGGACCTGGGTGGCGTACTCCCGCCACGTCATGGTGTGCTCGTCGCCGGGCGTGCGTAGTGCGATGGCGTCGGCGTCGATGGTCGCGGTGTGCTGGAAGGCCGCACACAATGTGTCGAAACGTGGGCTGGTCGTCATGAGAGTCTTTCGGTCCGTGTGGTCGCGTCGAGGATGTCGGAGACGAAGCGGGCTGCCGCGCGGTAGGCCGTCCGCGCCTCCGGGACGAGTGCGGGTAGTGCGTGGAAGACGTGCATCTGGTCCGGCCATACCTCCAGTTCGCATACTGCGCCCGCCGCACGCAGGCGCTCGGCGAGTGCGATCGCGTCTGCGGCGAAAAGTTCGCTGTCGCTGGTGTGGATCAGCGTCGGCGGCAAGGACGTTCCAGGGGCAGGCCGTAGTTCGAGCCGGTCGGTGGTGAAGTGCGCGATCGCCGCGGTCGCGACCGGGACCGAAATGATGCCGTCCTGGTCGGCGGCTTCGTGGCTGGCCGCGATTTCGAGGCTGAGATCGGTCATGGGTGAGAACAGCAGCAGCGCGGCAGGTGCCGCACTTCGGTTGCGCGCGTTGGTGATCGCGAGATCGGCGGCCAGGTAGCCGCCCGCCGAGTCGCCCGCGACGACGATATGTTTCGCCGGGTATCTGGCGCGCAGCCAGCGATAGGCGCGGGCGACGTCGTGCGGAGCGGCGGGGAAGGGATGTTCGGGAGCCAGTCGGTAATCCACAGCGAACACCGGCAATCGGGTGGCTGTCGACAGCCGGGAGGTCACTCCGCGGTAGGAAAGCACCGAGCCGGCGATGAAGCCACCGCCGTGCACGTAGAGGATGATCGCATCGGTGCGGCTCGCTTTCGGACCGTGTACCCACTCACCGCGAACCGCGCCGTCGACAATCGGTTCGATGGTGGTGTCGCGCAATACCGGCGCGAGCGATCGCATGGTCCGATCGATGACGACCCGGGCGAACGGCAGCGTATTCGGGCTGACCGGCGTGAGCTCCGCCAAACGGCGGACGGTCAGCGCTGACACGTGCCGCAGCGCCCGGGCGCGAAAAGACCCGCGCACGGGGTCGGGCGCATCCGATCTCGACCGGAGGAGAACTGTTCTGACGGTTCCGAGTCCGGCAAGGGCCACCGCGGCCGCGATCGCAGCACGACTCGCGTTATGACGGATGCTGAGCTGGGTGACAACTCGATCGTCATCGTGGTTCGCCCGCGGCCCCTGGCTGTCCGTCACTGTGTGCTCTCCAGTCTTCGGATCAGCCGGGCGACTCGTGAGTCGTGGGCGAGTCGGTGATCCAGCGCGATATTCGCGTTGCCGCGCAGCAGCGCGTACGGCTCCCATCCGGTGGGTGCGATGGTTCGGGCGGCCCGGCGCTCGATGCCGTCGGCGATCACGCGCGCGGCTTCGGACGCGGTGATGCGGACGTTGAGCGGCCAGGGCAGCAGCCCGTCGAGTTCACGCCCGAGATCGTCGCGATCGAGTGTCGCGTGGGTCATTTCCGTGTCGACGATGCCGAAGTAGGAGACGCCCGCGGTGGCGCCGTACGGGGCGAGTTCCACGCGCAGTGCCCGCCCGAGTTGTTCTACGCCCGCCTTACTGATCATGTAGGGGGCACCGCCCATGCCGGGCGCGAACGCGGCGCACGAGGAGATGACCGCGACATGTCCACGCGCCGCGACGATATGGTCGAGCGCGGGATGGACGGTGTTGAATACCCCGGTCAGGTTGATATCGATGACGCGATCGAAATCGCGTCCGGCCATGGTGCGCAGCGTTGCCGGTGCGGGTACGACCCCCGCGTTGGCGACCACGACGTCGAGTCGGCCGAAGTGTTCGATGGTGCGGGTGATCGCCTTCGCCATGCCTTCGCGGTCCGCTACGTTCGCACCGATAGCCAGTGACCGGCTCCCGAGTGCCGTCGCCGCGGACTGGGCGCCGATGTCGTCGATGTCGATGATCGCGATCGAGGCGCCGCGCCGATGCAGGATGGTGGTCAGGTCACGGCCGATGCCTTGGGCCGCGCCGGTGATGAGCACGGTCTTACCGTCCACGTCGTAGTGTGGGTCGGTGATCCGACGGAGCGGGTTGAGCTGTCCGATATCCATCAGGCGCTCACCTCGTAGGAGTCGGCGTCGAATCGGTTGGTGCGGCGGCGGTACTCGAAGCTCCAGTTGGGATACAGGCCGGCGTTGCGGCCATCCGGAGTTTGGTAGTACCCGGTGCAGCCACCGGTGACCCAGACCGTTTGCGCGCTGCGCCGGTCCATCTCGTCCAGAAAGGCGTCCTGGACCTGCGGCTTCACCTCCACGCGGCGTGCGCCGATGGTGCGCACCGTGGTCAGGGCATCCACGATGTAGGCGATCTGCGATTCGATCATGAAGATGGCGGACTGGTTGCCTGCGGCGCCGAACGGTCCGAGGGTGCAGAAGAAGTTCGGGAATCCGGCGAGGGTGGCGCCGAGATAGCTTTGCGGCTGCTTGCGATAGAGTTCGGCCATCGACACCCCGTCGCGGCCGGTGAATCTTTCGAAAGCGCTTGGGATCGAGGTGAATCCGGTGCCGTAGATAATCGTGTCGACCGCGCGTTCGGTGCCGTCGCGCAGCACGATCGAGTGCGGCCGCACTTCGGCGATGCCGTCGGTGACGACCTCGACATTAGGCTTGTCCAGCGCGGGGAGATAGGTGTCGGAGAATATCGCGCGCTTGCAGCCGATCATGTAGTCCGGGGTGAGTGTGCGGCGCAGCCGCGGATCTCGGACTTGTCGCCGTAACTGCAGCCTGCCGAGCATTTCATAGGGGTGCCGGAATCGTTTGTCGACGAATCCGACCAGGCCGAACCCCTCGATGGCAGTAAACCAGCTGCCGCGAATCAGCTTGCCCGCCATGGGGATCTGGCGAAGCAACAGACGCTCCAGGCCGCGGGTTCGCCGGTCCATGCGGGGCACGATCCACGGCGCCGACCGCTGGAATAGCACGAGTTCGGCGACCTTCGGCTGGATTTCGGGTACGAACTGCACTGCCGAGGCGCCGGTGCCGATTACCGCGACCCGCTTGCCGGTGAGGTCGTAGTCGTGGTCCCAGTGCAGCGAATGGAAAGCCTTGCCCGCGAAGGTGTCCAGGCCGGGCAGCGCCGGATACTTGGCCTCGGCGAACAGGCCTGTCGCGGAGATGAGGAAGTCGGCTGTGAGCGCACCTCGGTTGGTGTCGATGCGCCAGCGCGACGCCTGCTCGTCCCAGCGTGCGTCGAGCAGTTCTGCACTGAACCGAATATGGTGCAGTACATCGTGTTTCGTCGCCACCGAGCGGATGTACTCGAGGATCTCGGCCTGCTTGCCGTACTTGCGTGACCAGTTCGGATTCGGCGCGAATGAATAGCTGTACAGCTGCGACGGTACGTCACAGGCGCAGCCGGGGTAGGTGTTGGCCTGCCAGGTGCCACCGAGGTCGTCGGCACGCTCCAGGATGACCAGATCGTCGAATCCGGCTTGCCGCAACTTGATAGCCAGGCCGATGCCGCCGATGCCGGCGCCGACGATCGCGATCTGTCGGTGTTCGATCGAGGTAGCCATCGCTAGCGGGCCCTTCCGTGCAGTACCGAGACCAAACCGTCGACTATCGCGTCGACAGTTGTGCCGCGGGTGAAGGTGGTCAGTGCCAGTGGCGAGGAAAAGCGTTGGCGCGTGGTCGCTTTGGCGTAGGTGAATTCCTTGAGACCATCGGGGCCGTGCACCCGGCCGAAGCCGGAACCGCCGACACCGCCGAGCGGTAGCATCGGTATGGTCGCGTGCGCGACGAAGGCATTGATCGAGACACCGCCCGCGCGGATCCGGTCGGCGATGGTTTGGCCGTTGTGGCGGGAGAAAACGGTGCCGCCGAGTCCGTAGGCGCTCGCGTTGACGCGCGCGATGGCATCGTCCATATCGGCCACTTTGGTGACCGTCAGTGTCGGGCCGAAGGTTTCCTCGGTGACGGCCATGGCGTTCTCGGGGACGTCGACCAGGATCGTCGGCTGGACGAATCGGCCGTCGATCGCGTCCGCGCCGCCGAGCAGGGCCCGCGCGCCGCGGTCGAGCGCGTCTTCGATGTGCCCGCGGATGATACCGAGTTGCTTCGGCATAGTGATCGGGCCGATTTTCCCGCTCGAGCCCGCGCGCACAGCAGCGGCGAGTGTGACCAGCTTCGCGACGAATTCGTCGTAGACAGCCGCGTGCACGTAGACACGCTCCAC
>NZ_BAGN01000414.1 GCF_000308835.1 Nocardia vinacea NBRC 16497
GCTGAACGGCCAGACGTCGGATTCCGCACCGGCACTGGACTTTTCGTCGGATTTCTCCGAGGCCGGGAGCCGGACGGCGCCACCGGCCGAGTCCGCGTCCGGTGGTGCCGGGACCCGAACGTCGTCCGCGCGCCAGCCGGAGTTCTCCGAGCGGGTCACCAAGGTCGTCACACATCTGAAGAACCCGAAGGTGGCCCTGGCGGTCTGCGCCGTCATGGCGGTGCTGCTGGTGCTCGCGCTGATGACCACCGGCGGCAAGGATGAGACGAAGCGGCCACAGCAGCTCGCGGTTGTCACCTCGACCGGGACCGCGTCGGCGCCGACCTCGAAACCGGACGCTTCCACGGCCGCGTCCGGAGCGATCACCCCGAAATCCGCTACCTCCCACTGCCCGTCGGGTAGTACGCCGGGTATGGACGCGTTCAGCGGACAGCAGGGCAAGGCCTGGTCGTGCGTGCGCGCCTTCAAGGTCGACGGACAGGTGCTGACCATCGATCTCGGCAAGTCTTATCAGATCGATTCGATCGGCATTGTTCCCGGCTGGGACAGCATCGGTACCGACGGTTCGGACCAGTGGGCGAAATACCGTACGGTCAGCCGGGTTTCGTACCAGGTCGACGATTCGAACAAGACCACCTATACCCAGCAGACGTTGGATCAGCGCACCCTGGTGGTCACGAAGTTGGAGCCGCCGGTGAGTGCCTCGAAAATAACTCTCACGGTCCTGCAATCGAAGGGCGATCAGACGATCAACACCGTTGCCATCTCATCGATTGTGATAACGGGACATTGACCTTCGTCGAACGGGTCTGCCAGTACTGCTCGCACCCGAACGCGGGCACGGAGTCCCGGTGCGGCCATTGCGGCGCGCCGCTGCACCGCCTCGCGGCCGCGGCCGGACGGGCGGGAGAGGGTGTCGTCGGCGACACCGAAAAGGCCGTAGCAGGTGCCGAGAGAGTCGTCGCGGGTGCCGAATCCGTAGCGGCCGGTGTGGAAAAGCCCATCGCGACCGGTGTGGAAAAGTTCGTCCAGCGTTATCCGCAGCACTGGCAATGGCGCGCGGCCATCGCCGGGATCGTCGCGACCGTGCTCGGCTTCGTTTTCGCGATCGTGCACTCGTGTTCAGGGGCGCTGGTTCCTTCGTTGCCCGATCTCGGTGCCTCGGTCGGTGCCTCCGCCGCCCTGCCGGAAACGGTGCGTTCGGCCGCGTCCTGTCAGCAAATCTCCACCGCGGCCGAGCAATGTGTCATTCTGGCCGCTAATCCGCTACTCGCGGGCGGTATCACCGGCGGTCGGGAACTGTCCCTCTCGGTGACGGTGGATCCGCCGGATCGCTTGCCCGCCAACATCGCCCGCTGGCGCGCGGCGGGCGGCACGGTGCTCGCCGACGGACCGGTCTTCGTGGCGATCGGACCGTCGGCAACGGTGTGGTACGCGAATACCGCGTCCGGCGTGCGCATCGAAACGGGGTCGTTCACCGGCCGTACCGGTGCGCAGACCTTCCTGTCGCGATCGGGTCTCGCGCGGTGAGTCGTGCGGCCCGAGTCGATCTATGACGCTTGACCAGGACCGATTGGCCGGGTCATGCTTGTTACACATCTAACGTACCGCTATACAACGGCACATTAAACAGGTAACGTATGGGAACCGTACACAACGGTCTCAAATTCTCGGGAAGGCACGGGTCGATGGCGGCACCCACCCAGCAGACGATTTCCTTCAAGCGGTTCCGCGATGATCCGACCGATCTCGAGGCGGCCTACTTCCGGTGGATCCAGCCGGGCGCCACCGCGCCGACGATCACCGATCGTGCCGAACAGATCTTCCGCCACCACCTGGAGTTGGCGGCGACCCGCCTGCCGGGGGCGGCGATCACCCGGGTGTATCGCCCCGAGGATGCCAGTGGGCTCGGCCCGGCGATCCAGATCGTCAATGACGATATGCCGCTGCTGGTCGATACGGTGACCACCGCGCTGCGCCGACTCGGCGCCACGGTGACCGAGGTCGTCCACCCGGTCTTCGATATCGTGCGTGACCGCCGCGGTCGACTGCGCGCGATCGCTCCGCGCGATCGCGAGGGCGGACAGGTGCCCGACAGCCACACCCTGCCCGAGTCCTGGATCCACGTACAGCTGAGTCCCTCGGTCGGTGCGGCGGAGCTGGACCGGATCAATCGCGAATTGCCGAGCCTGCTGCGGGTATTGCGCAAGGTCGTCGACGATACGCCGAGCATGACGAATGCGATGGTCGCGCTGGCCGGTCGGCTCGACCACATCGCGCAGCGGTCCGACGATCCCGAGATTCCCGAATGCGCGAAGTTGTTGCGCTGGTTGGCCGATGGCCACTTCACCGTGCTCGGCTACGGCTACTACCGGTACGGCGCCTCGGCCGGGTCGACCGAACCGCAGCAGGCCCCGGGCACCGGGCTCGGCGTGCTGTGGAACGGATCGAATATCGATATCGACGTCCCGGTGCTCGGCGGCTCGCGTCCGGTGCTGCGCCTGGCCAACGGTTCGGTCGATTCACTGATGCCGGGGTCGGGTGAGCTCTACTTCGTCAGCGTGGCCGACTACGGCAGCGGCGGTGCGGGGGCCAAGGGGCTGGGTCCGGTACAGGGTGAGCACATATTCGTCGGTTCCTTCACGGTGACCGGACTGCACGAGAACATTCTCGATATCCCGGTCATCTCCCGTCGCGTGCACCAGGTTATCGAATGGGCCGGCTTCGAACTGAATTCGTTCTCCGGGCAGGCGATGCTGGAGATCCTGCAGTCCTTCCCGCGAGTCGAGCTGTTCTCGACCGATGCTCGTCGGCTGTTCGAAACCGTTTCCGCGGTCACGAATTTGGGACTGCGCAGGCAGGTTCGGCTGTTCATCCGGCGCGACGGGCGCAGCGGCGCGGTGTACTGCCTGGTTTATCTGCCGCGTGATCGCTATTCGACCGAGGTTCGGTTGCGCATGGAAGCCATTCTGCGGGACCAGTTCGATGCAGAACAGGTGGCATACTCGGCGCGCGCGAGCGAATCCGAGTTGGCCGTGGTCTATTTCACCGTGCACCGCCGCCCCGATGCCGATCCGGCCGATGTCTCCGAATCCAACCGCGAGCGCATTCAGGAGTTGCTGTTCGCGACCACCCGGACCTGGGCCGATCGCGTGATCGCCGAGGCCACCGGAGTGAGTGCGGTGATATCGAAGGTCGCCACGGTCTATGCGGCCGCATTCCCGGCGAGCTATCAGCAGGAGTTCGAACCGGCCCGTGCACTGGCCGATCTGCAGCGTTTGGAAAACCTCGCCGACGGTGCGATCGATACGAATCTGTACCGCAATGCCGAATCGCCCTCGGGGGAATGGCGATTCACGCTCTACGTCGCGGGGGAGGGGGTTTCGCTGAGTCGGGTGCTGCCGGTGTTGCACAGTCTCGGCGTGGAAGTGGTCGATGAGCGGCCCTATCGCGTCGCGCTCGAGGACGGGCAGCAGAAGTGGATCTACGACTTCGGGCTGCGCGTGCCCGCCACGTTGCTGCGCACCGCGATCGACGCCGATCTCGAGGCCGATCTGACTCGGTCCGCCAACGAGCCCGTCGCCGAAGGCAGTGTGCGCAGGCGCTTCCCGGAGGCCGTGGCGGCGATGTGGTTCGGCCGCGCGGAGGTCGACGCACTGAACGAGCTGGTGCTGCGGGCCGGTCTGCACTGGCGGCAGATCTCGATACTGCGCGCCTACGCCAAGTATCTGCAGCAGGCCGGATTCGCCTACACCCTCGGCAATATCTCCCGGGTCCTGCTGGCACAGCCGGCAATGGCGCGGCTGTTCACCGAACTGTTCGATGCCTACTTCGATCCCGACGGCGTCGGTGCCGTCGCCTCGGCTCGGGCCGCCGGTATCGCGGAGCGGCTGCAGGCGGAGATCGATGCGGTCGTCAGCCTCGACACCGACCGCATCCTGCGCGCCGTGCTCGGACTGATCACCGCGACGCTGCGCACCAACTACTTCCGGCTCGACGCCGACGGCAATGCGCCGGAATCGCTGTCGTTCAAGTTCGATCCGCATGCCATCGCCGAATTGCCGCGGCCACGGCCGCAATTCGAGATCTTCGTGTATTCGCCACGGGTCGAGGGTGTGCATCTGCGCTTCGGGCCGGTGGCGCGTGGCGGGTTGCGCTGGTCGGACCGTCTGGAGGACTTCCGCACCGAGATCCTGGGTCTGGTGAAGGCGCAGGCGGTGAAGAACGCGGTCATCGTGCCGGTCGGCGCCAAGGGTGGATTCGTGGTGAAGCAGCCGCCGACGGCGACCGGCGACCCGACCGCGGATCGGCAGGCGCAGTTGACCGAGGGCATCGCCTGCTACCGCACCTTCATCTCCGGTCTGCTGGATGTGACCGATAACGTCGACCACGCCTCCGACGAAGTGCTCCCACCGGAGCGGGTAGTGCGCCGCGACAGCGACGACACCTATCTCGTCGTCGCCGCCGACAAGGGCACCGCGACCTTCTCCGATATCGCCAATGATGTTGCGCGCCAGTATGGTTTCTGGCTCGGTGACGCCTTCGCCTCGGGTGGTTCGGTGGGTTACGACCACAAGGCGATGGGCATTACGGCCAAGGGCGCGTGGGAGAGCGTCAAACGGCATTTCGCCGAGATGGATATCGACACGCAGACAACCGATTTCACGGTCGCCGGGGTCGGCGATATGAGCGGCGACGTCTTCGGCAACGGCATGCTGTTGTCCGAGCACATCCGCCTGGTCGCGGCCTTCGACCACCGGCACATCTTCCTGGATCCGAATCCCGATTCGGCGACATCGTTCCGGGAGCGGCAGCGGATGTTCGCACTGCCGCGCTCGTCCTGGGCCGACTACGACAAGTCGCTGATCAGCGCGGGCGGCGGTGTCTACGATCGGTCCGCCAAGGCTGTTCCGGTCAGCCCGGAAGTACGGGCCGCACTGGACTTGGATCCGAGTGTGACCACCCTTTCCCCGCCGGAGATGATCCGGGCGATTCTGCTCGCACCGGTCGATCTGTTCTGGAACGGCGGTATCGGCACCTACATCAAGGCTTCCACCGAGACCAATGCCGATGCCGGTGACAAGTCCAACGATGCGGTGCGCGTCGATGCGAACCAGCTGCGCGCCAAGGTGATCGGTGAGGGCGGCAACCTCGGTGCGACCGCACTCGGCCGCGTCGAATACTGCGCCAACGGTGGCCGGATGAATACCGACGCTTTGGACAATTCGGCGGGCGTCGACTGCTCGGACCACGAGGTCAATATCAAGGTGCTGCTGGACGCGGTCATCTCCGGCGGTGAGCTCGCCGCCGCCGACCGCACCCAGCTGCTCGCCGCGATGACCGACGAGGTCTCCGAACTCGTACTGCGCGACAATATTTCGCAGAACTTCCGGATGGGGCTCTCGCGCGCACAAGCGGTGCCGATGTCGGGTGTGCACCGGCGTTTGATCACCGATCTCGAGCTCCGGCGCGGTGTCGATCGGCGGCTCGAGGCACTGCCCTCGGATGCCGAGCTGACCAGGCGGGCCGCGGCCGGGCGCGGGCTCACCTCGCCGGAGCTGGCGAATCTGCTTGCCCACGTGAAGCTTTCGCTCAAGGATGATCTGTTGGCCGGAGATCTGCCGGATAATCCGGCGTTCGAGTCGGTGCTGCTGTCGTACTTCCCCGGGCCGCTGCGCGAACGGTTCGGCGACGCGATCAAGAAGCATCCGTTGCGCCGCCAGATCGTGGCCACCATGGTGGTCAACGACGTGGTGGACCACGGTGGCATCACCTATGCGTTCCGCCTGGCAGAGGAGGCGGGTGCGAGTACCGACGACGCGGTGCGCGCCTTCACCGTCGCGACGGAGATCTTCGACCTGCACACGCTCTGGCAGCGCATTCGGACCACGCCGATGCCGACGGCAGCGCGTGACGAACTCGAGCGGGAGACCAGGCGCACCCTCGATCGGGTATCCCGCTGGTTGCTGACCAGTCGTCCGCAACCGATTGCCATCGGCGCTGATATCGCCCGCTACCGCGACGGCGTGCGCAAGCTCGCAGGACACATGCAGCCCGCCCGGCTCCCCGCGGCCCACGCCGAGGACTTGGCCACGCATGCGCGGTCGGCCGTCGAGCGCGGTGCACCGGCGGAATTGGCGCAGGAGGTGTTCCGGCTGATCCACATGTTCCCGTTGCTGGACATTGTCGACGTGGCCGATATCGCTGAGCGGGATGCGCAGGAGGTCGCGGAGCTCTACTACGCACTCGACGATCACTTCCAGATCGAGCGGCTGCTGACCGCGGTGAGCAACCTCGCGCGCGACGACCGGTGGCGCACGCTGGCCCGGCTCGCGGTCCGCGATGATCTCTACGATTCGCTGCGCTCGCTGACCCTGGACGTGCTGACCGCATCCGAACCGGATGAGAGCACCGCCGACAAGATCGCCGAATGGGAGTCGGTCAACCGCCCCCGCCTGGCGCGTGCCGGTGCGTCACTCGGTGAGATCTTCGCTGCGGGCACCCACGACCTCGCGACGCTCTCGGTGGCCGCGCGGCAGGTGCGCAGCATGGTCAGCAGCGGGGAATCCGCTGCGGCAGCCCCCGTTTCGAGCTAGCCGACATCGACCCGCGGTCTCGGGGCGCACATCCGAGATCGCGGGGCTTCGCTGAATGACTACCCCGTCGTTCCGGCGAACATCGGGATCCGCACCTCCGCAGCGGATCCCGGTGTTCGCCGAGACGACGGGGTACTCCTTGTCGCACAGGCATTTTCATAGCCTGTGGAAGGTGTGCGTCAGGCGTCGGCTCGGGTGCCGCAGTCGGCGCAGAACTTTGCGGTTGGGATGAGTTCGGATCCGCATTCGGTGCAGTGGCGTGGGCGGGGGGCCAGTGGGTCACCGCAGTTCATGCAGAATCGCGCATTCGCCGGGTTGTCGGTTCCGCAGCTGGCGCATGCCGACTGTGTGAGGGCCGGAAGCGGTTGTGCGGCAGCTGAAATTGCCTGTCGCTGCCACGGATTGCTCGGGGCGTGTTGTTGGATGGCATTCAAACCCAGTGCGGCGCCGAGGAATCCGTCGCCGCCGTGGCCATGGCCGTTGGCGAAGCCCTGGCCCGCACCGAGGGCCATTTCGCCTGCGGCGTAGCGCTGGAAGTCGCCGGCCAGGCGAATGTAGGTGACGTCCTTGGCAAGTCGCTTGATGCGCTCCGCATCCTCGGGCGCCAGGGTGATATCGAAGTTGCCCAGGCGGGGGATGCGCAGGCCGTATTCGTAGAGCGTCAGATTTGTCTGGCGCACCACGGCGGCCTCGATCGGCTCCAACTGTCCGGATAGGCCGAGCACCGGCCAGTCGCCACGGGAAATTCCCTGTGTGACAGCGACTTTCATGGACTTCAGCAGCAAGTCCGAGCTCCAGGATTCCACCGTCGCCGGGACGTTCAGGTCGGTGGTGCCCGCCAGTGAGGTGACCAGTTCGGCCGGGTCACGCACCGACAGTGCGAATTCCCCGAAGACCCGCAGCGTCACGACCTGTTCGCTGACCGGATCGGCGATATCGGCCAGACGGCCGCCGAACTTGATGCCGGGAAACTCGCGGGTGGAGACGAAATACAGTTCGGCGCGGTAGAAGTTGTTGCCGGTCAGCGTATCCACGAGCGCGCCGAGGACCGGCAGCTCCTCGGCATCGATCCGATGCCGACCAGGCCCCATGGCGGCTACGACCTGCCCGGACTTGACGAACAGGGCGATCTCGTCGGCATTGACGATGGCGCGGCTGTAGCGGCGGATATTGACATCCGGCCACTTGTAGACCAGTTGATTCTTGCGGTCCTCAGGGACCGCGATGAACTCCCGTTCGAACCATGCCATGCTCGCGCTCCATCAGCCGTAAACGTATCCAGCGTACCGATGTTCAGCGGTACGATCAACCAACACCGAGGTCACGGTGGGTAGAGCGGCTCCGCGACGTTTCCACGTGGTTACAACTCTTGATTCCCTATTGAACGTACCGTTGAATAGCGTTACATTAAGCAGCGATATGATCGCCGTCACGTGAAAGGCTTCACCATGACAACCGTTCAACACTCCGCGGAAGTGCCGGCGCCCGCGGATGCTCTGCATGCTGAGGATGCGGGCTATCACAAGGCGTTGCGCCCGCGCCAGCTGCAGATGATCGCGATCGGTGGCGCGATCGGAACCGGACTGTTCCTTGGTGCAGGTGGTCGTTTGCACACTGCCGGTCCGGGACTGTTCCTGGTGTACGCAGTGTGTGGCATCTTCGTGTTCTTCATCCTGCGGGCGCTGGGCGAGCTGGTGCTGCATCGTCCGTCCTCCGGATCGTTCGTCTCCTACGCGCGTGAGTTCTACGGCGAGAAGCTGGCTTTCGCGGTCGGGTGGATGTACTTCTTCCACTGGTGCATGACCGGCATCGTAGACATCACCGCGATCGCCACCTATGTCCATTTCTGGGGAGCCACCGAGGCGATACCGCAGTGGTTGATCGCGCTGGTGGCGCTGGCCATCGTGGTCAGCATCAACCTGATCTCGGTGAAGTGGTTCGGTGAGCTGGAGTTCTGGGCCGCGTTGATCAAGGTCGTCGCGCTGGTCGCCTTCCTGGTGATCGGCACCATCTTCCTGGCGGGCCGATTCAAGGTCGACGGTGAGACCACCGGTTTCAACGTTATCTCCGATAACGGCGGGCTTTTCCCGACCGGGTTGCTGCCGCTGGTCACTGTCACCACCGGTGTCGTATTCGCCTACGCCGCAGTGGAATTGATCGGCACGGCGGCCGGTGAGGCGGAGAATCCGGAAAAGATCATGCCGCGGGCCATCAATTCGGTCATCGCCCGCATCGCGCTGTTCTATGTCGGCTCGCTGGTGCTGCTCGGCCTGCTGCTGCCCTACGTCGTCTTCAAGTCCGGTGAGAGCCCGTTCGTCACCTTCTTCTCCAAGCTCGGTGTCGGCGGTGCCGGCTCGATCATGAATCTGGTGGTGCTGACCGCGGCCTTCTCCAGCCTCAACGCCGGCCTGTACTCGACCGGCCGCATCCTGCGCTCGATGTCGATGAACGGTAGTGCGCCCAAGATCGCCTCGCGGATGTCCAGCGGCGGTGTGCCTTACGTCGGCATCCTCGCCACCGGTGCGATCGCGCTGGTCGGGGTCGGGCTCAACGCGATGGTGCCGGACAAGGCATTCGAGATCGTGCTGAACATGTCCGCACTCGGCACCATCGCGGCCTGGGGTGCGATCGTGATCTGCCAGCTGCAGCTGTTCCGTTGGTCGAAGAAGGGTCTGATCGAACGTCCGTCGTTCCGGCTGATCGGCGCGCCCTACACCAGCTACGCCACGCTGGCGTTCCTGGTCGCGGTGATCGTGCTGATGGCATGCAGCCACGAAATCGAGCAGCGCGGTGCTGTGATCGCCATGGCGGTGGTCGTGGTTCCGGCATTCGTCGGCGGCTGGTTCCTGGCCCGCAAGCGGGTGCTGCAGGTGGCGCAGGAACGTGAGGGCATCACCGGTCAGTTCCCGGTGCTGGCCGAGCGGCCGCGCCGCGAGGGTGACACGGTCGTCGTTCTCGACAAGCCCGACGAGGAGTAGATAATCCGAACTCCGCCCCGGACAACATGTCCGGGGCGGAGCTATTCCCATAGAGGGGAACAGGGTAAACCCACGGCGACGGATGGCGGAAGAGAATGGGACCTCGATTCAACAGGCTCGAAAGGTTCCCATGCCGGAGCAAGCCAGGCCCTCCGAGAATCCGCTGCCGCACCCCTGGGCGAATCGGCGGATGCGCGGCACCGAAGTGCCGCGGCGAACTCCGCTCCCCTGGGCAACCAGGGGCATGTCGAAAGTCGAGCCGTCCCAACGTCTTCCGCATCCGTGGTCGCGTCCGCGTACTACCGAGGGTGTCCCGTCGCAGCGGTTCCCACTCCCTGGCCTGGGGTCGCGGGGGTCGCCGATCGAGCCGAGCATGACCCAGCCGATCACGGATACCTCCGAGCCGGTCTCCGGTCCGATCGTCGGACTCGACGAGCTCGAGGACCCTGGTTCCGGGCGCAGTGGCCGGTCACGTCCGAGTGTGCGCCGGCTCGGCGCCGGGTTGGTGCCGATGCCGCGGGTGGCGCCCGTCGACCCGCGCAGTGCCATACAACCGAATCCCGAAGTGCCCGAACTCAAACGGTTCTGTTGGAAGTGTCAGGAACCGGTGGGCCGCCGGAGCGCATCCGGACCGGGCGAGGTGGTCGGCGAATGCGGCCGCTGCGGATCACCGTTCAACTTCCGACCCGCCCTGCAGCCGGGCGAACTGGTAGCCGACCAATACGAGGTCCAGGGGTCGCTGGCGCACGGCGGCCTCGGCTGGATCTATCTGGCCATCGACCGCAATGTGAGCGACCGCTGGGTCGTGCTGAAGGGATTGCAGAATCCGCTCGACTTCGAGGCGCATGTGGTCGCCCTTGCCGAACGGCAATTCCTTTCCGAAGTCGCCCACCCCGGCGTTGTGAAGATTTACAACTTCGTCAAGCATCGGTCCGCGCGTGATGTTCCGGATGGCTATATCGTCATGGAATATGTCGGCGGGCAATCGCTGAAGAAGCTACTCGACACTCGGGGCAAGGAACGCATTCCGGTTGTCGAGGCCATCGCTTACATATTGGAAATTCTGCCCGCGCTCGACTATCTGCATTCCTTCGGATTGGCCTATAACGATCTGAAGCCCGACAACATCATGGTGAGCGAGCACGAGGTCAAGCTCATCGATCTGGGCGCGGTCGCGGCCATGGACTCCTACGGCAGCATCTACGGCACTCCCGGCTTCCAGGCGCCCGAGATCACCGAGACCGGGCCCACCGTGGTGTCGGATATCTACACGGTCGGCCGTACGCTGGCCGCTCTGGCGCTGAACCTGCCGAGGGACCGCGACGGTCACTTCCTCGGCGGCATACCCGAGCCCGACGAGGATCCGCTGCTGGCGCGCTACCAGTGCCTGTACCGAATTCTCTTGCGCGCCACCGATCCGGAGCCCGAGCGCAGGTTCCCGTCCGCCTATTCGATGTACTGCCAACTCGCAGGTGCGTTGCGGATGGTGCTCGCCATCGACACCGGACTGGAACATCCTCAGCCATCGGTCGAATTCAGTGTCATGCGAGACGATTTCGGCACCGATACGCTTATCGGCCAGACCGACGGGATCACCGACGGGGTTACCCGCATGCCCATGCTCGCGGTCGGCGATGTTGTGGCAGCACTGCCGACACCAATGATCGACAGCGAGGATCCGAGCGCTGAACTGCTGTCCAGTCTGCTGCACGGTGAGCCGAGGCACGCGCTGGACGCCTTGCGTCGCGCCCATGAACGTATCCGCTCCGGCACGATCGTCGCACCGGAATCGTTCGAACTGGAGGGGCCGCTCACGGCGGTGCGCGCCTATCTCGACCTGGGGGAGACGGCCATCGCCCGCCAACAGCTCGCCGGTCTGCGACCCGATTACGGCGCGGACTGGCGCATCGAGTGGTACGAGGGTGTCGCCGAGTTGCTCGACGGCCAATACGACCGGGCCTGGCAGCAATTCGAAACCGTGCACGCGATGCTGCCCGGTGAGATCGGCCCGGAGTTGGCGCTGGCCGCGACGGCGGAACTAGTGCTGCAGCATCTGGATATTCCGACAGATACCGAGCGTTGGCACCGGGCTGCGATGGAGCACTACCGGGCGGTGTGGCGGACCAATCACGGTGTCGTGAGCGCGGCCTTCGGGCTGGCCCGACGCCTCGCGGCCGACGGACAACTGCTCGAGGCCGTCGCCGTGCTGGATCAGGTGCCTGCCGCGTCACGCCATCACGGCGTCGCGCACACCACCGGCTGCCTGCTGCTGGTCTCGCGACCGATCGCCGAAATTACCGAGGCGGATATCTGTGCTGCCGCCGGACGGCTCGAGGCGTTGTCGGATGACGCTCGCACATTGCAACTGCAGGTCATCGTGGTGGGCGCCGCTATGGAGTGGCTGCGCGTCGGCGGTCGACCACGAAAATCGAGCCAGGCCATCCTGGGTTTCCCGCTCACCCACGCGGGGCTGCGACTCGGACTCGAGACGAGTCTGCGCGCGCTGGCCCGAACCGCACCGGATCGCTGGCATCGCTACCGGCTGGTGGATCTGGCCAATTACGTCCGTCCACGCACGAGGTGGTAGGGCAGCGGTCGCTCAGCGCAGCCGCTCGACCACCCATACGACGACGATGCCGGTGCCGGCCAGCAGCCACAGCCAGTTCCCCGTCGCGACGGCGAGTACGACCGCGATGATCGCGATCACCGCGGCGAATGTCGAGAGCTGCCGCAGCCGATTGTCGGGTTGTATCTCGGGTGCGGCCGGTGTGGTACCAGGCAGGTCGACGAACAATTCCGCCAATTGTCCTTTGGTAGTCGCCGCCGCGGCAATCGCACTGCGTTCGTCGAACTCGGTCAGGCTCAGTCGCCCCGTGCCGAGATGGTGCGACAGTTGTTCCAGCGCCCGTTCCCGCTCCGCCACGGTAATTCGAGAAGCCTGCGCCTCGGTCATATCCGAAGGATAGGCCCCGGAGACGCCGGATCCGGTGTAGCGAATTACCAACGGCGGGAATAGTTTGTCCTGTCCTCAGGGCCTGACGGCTCCTCGCGGACCATAGGTACCCGACATCACTGACGTATGCTTACCTACGGGTAATGTTTCTGTGTGGTTTCCTAGACATATGGCAGGGGACGTGGAGTACACGATCGATGAGCTCGCGCGCGAGGCTGGTACGACCGTGCGCAGCCTGCGGGTTTACGCCGAGCGCGGCATCTTGCCCCCGCCACAGGTGAAGGGCCGCACCGGCTTCTATGGACCGGATCACCTCAATCGGGTGCAGACGATCAGCCGTTTGCTGGACCGGGGGATCAAGCTCAACGGCATCCGGGAACTGTTGGAGGCATGGGATCGCGGTGACGATCTCGGCGACATCCTCGGCGTCGCGGAGCCTGGTGTTACGCAGTCCACTGTGCCGCCTCCTGGCGACACAATCCCGGCGACCGAACTCGAGCAGCGTTATCGCGATGTTCCCCATGGTTTGGCCCGCGTGGTCTCGGCCGGTCTGTACGAACCGGTGGACGCCGCGACCTACCGCATCGCCGATCCGCAGTTGATCCGCATCTTCGATCAGTTGGAGGGCGCGGGCATGCCGGTTGACGCGCTGCTCGGTGAACTGGAGCGGCTGCGCGCCGACTGCGACCGGATCGCCCGCCGCTTCGTCGATCTGTTTCATCGGTCGGCGTGGGAGCCGTATCAGAACTCCGGGCGCACACCCGCGGACAAGGCCGTACTCGCCGACCGGGTGGCTGAAACTCGGGTCCGTCCGGGGCAGGCGGCCGCTGAGCTCGTGAACCGCTTTGTCGCAAAGTATCTCGAACAAGACAGCGAACTCACCGAGGCCATGCCCGAGGCCTGACGCGATCGGCTCGCGCCGATACGCGCAATTATTTGCCTGGCTTGCGGCCGGTCTTTCTTTGCTGCACATCCCTGGCCAGGCCTTTCCTCATTTGTTGTTCCCATATATGGCGATACTTCGCATAACGTGCCGTTAAATAGCGTTACATTAGGCAGCGGGAACAGCACCTCCCATCGGCCCGTATCGACGTCGGCCGGCGGGCGAGACAATGATGAAGGAGACGTCGATGATCAACGTCAGCGAACAGGCACCCAGACCTATCGAATGTCCTGACTCGGCACGTAATGGCCAGGGTCGCAACAAGATCCGAGCACTGTCCATGCTTGCGGCGATCGCGGCGGCGGTCGGCGGATTCGGCATCGGCACCGGGGCGCCCGCGGCCAACGCCGATATCGGCGTGCGCTGCCTGTGGGCCGGTGAGGCGGTTCAGCAGGGTGTGGCGGTCGCCGCAGGCGGCTGGATGTACCGATGCCAGTCCGATTTCTTCGGCTTCGCGCGCTGGTCCCGTGAGGGCTACGCCCCCGGTCGCAGCAGCGTGTACAACCCTGGTACCAACGGTAATCCGGCGGGCAAGTTCAGCCCGGGTGCGCAGCAGCCCGGCACCGATTACATGGACTACTGCGTCGGCAGTCAGCTGATCGAGGGCCGTGAAGATATGTATGAGGCTGTCGCGGACGGCCGCGGCGGGCTGTACTGGCGTGCGGCCGGTCCGATTTCGGACTGGACCTTCGATATGGCCGCGAACCGGCCGGGGCCGTCGTGGCGGTCGTCGAGCCTGTGCATCGACGGCAACCTGACCTGAGTAACCAACCGAAACTTCATACCGCCGATGCCCTTTCGGGCGGCCGTGCGATTGCGCACAATGCCGACCGCGAGGGCATCGGTCTGTGTGCGCAATCAATTGGTCACTAGCGCAGTGCAATTGACCGCGCTGGCGCGGTGGTACTTTCGGGGCGGCGATCCCATCGGATGTATGGCAGATATATGCGAATGCGACCGCCGCTCCTTCCGGAGCGGCGGTCGCATTCGCACTATGAAGGGCCGCAAGGGGAATGGGTCAGCGGCTGTTGCCCTCACCGGGCACCCAGACCCAGCGTCCGCCGTCGCTGGGGTTGTTGTAGGAGCCTCGGCTCGAGTTGTTGTTGCCGGTGGCAGCGTGATCCTGATCGGAGACGCGTCGGTTGCCTCCGCTGGTGCTGTTGCCGTAGTTGCCGCGGGCGCCGCCGCCATTGCTGTTGCTGTGGGTCCCCGGCGCCGCGATGGTCGACTGGATCGCCATGGCGGCGGGGGTGATCACCAGTGCGCCGGCGACCGCACCGGCTATGACGACCTTCTTCGACTTGAGGTTCATGATTACCGATATCTCCTTCGTCCCGCCGAGCCCGGACATGGTCGGTAGTGGGTGTGCCGGGGATGCAGGTTGCGTTAGATCTATTGTGCCGCTATTTGACGGCACAATCAATAGTGAACCGTTACGAAAATCTGCACTATCCCGCCGCATCCCCATTCCTGGGAGCAAGGTGGAGGGTTCCGGTCAGGGAGATTCGAATGATCCCCGGTAGCTGACTCCCGCCAGCGAACCCCGGCGCATGCCACGGCAACCGGTCCGCCGCTCAATTCGCCGAGGCGGCAAGGAGTTTCGGCGGTGGTGTGCCCAACCACCCACATGTTCGGCCACGGTCGGACAGCGTAGTGCTTGTCGCGCGGGAGTGATTTCCAGCAGCGGGGAGGGGTTACCGAGAATGCGGGCCGCCGCGCCTCACATCGGCAGGTGGACGACGCGCTGTTCCCATTCGCCGTCGAGGACGTCGGCCTGCCAGCGCTTGTTCCAACCGAACGGCATGAGATGGATGTGGGCGCCGCGGGCCTGGAGGGATTCGGCGAGATTCGTCAGTATGTGCAAAGCCGTTGGGATATCGGATCGTTCACCGGGGGTGGCCAGATGGGAGAACCCGTTGATGACGATATGCGACGCATCGGTCTTGGACGCGATGCGTCGCACGATCTTCGCGGCCGCCGTCGACGAGGTCGAATCGCCGCGCTCCACGCCGACCATGAGCAGGAGGCAGTCTCGGAGAAGGTATTGGGCACGCCGATCGCCGCCGATTCGAGATCGACGGCGGCCGGACTCGCGGTGGTGACGGTGTACTCGAAGGTGCGGCAACGACTACTGAAGATCTTCATGCTCGGTGTTCAGCGTCGACCACGTTCGGGGGTGACGCACACCTTTCTGACTCGTGCGGCCAGCGCGGAATTGGAGAGGAACTGTGAGCGCGGACCGTGCCAGCGCGACACCGGCTCGCACTGCCGGTTGTCGTCGGCCGACATCTGGATCACATGCTGTGTCCCGGCACCGTCGAGCGGGTCGACGCGGCAGTGCTTGTACCAGCCGAACGGCATCAGATGCACCTGCTCACCACGTTCCTCGAGCCGCTCGGCAACTTCGGTCAGCACGTCGAGGGCCTCGGCGAGTTCGGAAAGCACATCGAATCCGGTCGGGGTGCAATTTCTTTCGCCGGGGCGGGGCAGGCATGCGAAGCCCTCGACGACGATCGGTCCCGCGTCGGATTCGGTGACAATGCGCCGGACCAGCTGCACTGCGGTGCCCGCAAGTGCCCGGTCGCCGCGGTCCACCCCGATCGTCAGCAGCAGGCAGTCGTGGAAGCATCTGCGTGCCCCGATCATCGACGGTTCGATATCAATGGCGCACGGGCTCGCTGTCGTCACGGTGTATTCGACCGTGCGGCAACGATTACTGACGATGCGCATCGACTCCCTCTGATCCTTTCATCCGGCCGACTCGACGGCTCTGGTGGCATCGAGGTCGAGTACGGCGTTCGCGGTGCGCTCGATGATGCCGAGGCAGACCTCATCGGGCTGATACTTGGGCGCAACGGCGCTGTGGCCGATGGTGGAGAGCCAAATGAAATACGGATACAACGCCTGCTGGCGGTAGGCCAGCCAGGCTGTGTCGAAGTCGGGTGCCGGTGCTCCGCATCCGCGGTCCGGTGCTCGCGATCCCGAGCGAGCGTTCCAGGGCGCGATACAGCCGGTCATGTTGGGCGGATTTCGAGGTACCGCTGCTGCGATCCGTGGTAGCGAACGCTTCGACCTTCGCACCCCGATGGTCGTAGCACAGCACGGCGGTCAGCCAATCGGTGGTCAGCTCTCGACCGGTCACCGGCACATCGGCCGCACGCAGGGCCTGTGGACGGGTGACCGCTTCCCGCGCGATATGACCACCGACGCGAGTGATTCCGCGCACTACGGCGAGTGCGGGGTGCCGTGTTGGTGCCTCGGACTGCAACGGTTCTCCTTTGTTCGGCGGCCGATCAGACCTGCTCTACCGGCTGATTCGCCGGTCACGAGCCGCCGTAGTCGGACCCTAGGGCAGCCGCGAAGCCGGAACATCCGTCATAGCGGGTAGGAATATCCGCATCGGGCGGTGAGATATCGCGCCTACCGGGGGATGTGCATCCTGCACAGGCTCATGCGGGGGCATAGGATTCTGTGCGTGCAGGGTCCCCTTACCTCGGTCTTCGTCGGTCGTGATGCAGAGGTCGAGCGTGTGGTCTCGCTCGGCCGCCGTACCGCCGCGGGGGAGGGGGCGGTGGTGCTCGTCGAGGGCGAGCCGGGTATCGGCAAGACCGCGCTACTCGATGCGGCCGTCGCCGGATATGCCGCCGACGGTCTGACCGTGCGTCGAGGCGCCGCGAAGGAATTGCAGCGGCAGGTGCCGTTCGCGGCGGTGTGCTCCTGGCTGGACAGCGATCGGGGATCCGATCCGGTGCGGGCGCTGCTGCGCAGTGGGGATCCGGTGGGCGACGGTGCGGCGACGCACGAGTTCGCGATCACCGAGGCGATCCTCGATCTGGTCGATACCTGGTGTGCCGCCGGTCCGGTCGCATTGGTCATCGACGATGTGCACTGGGCGGATCGGCAGAGCCTGGCGGTGCTGCATCTGCTCTGCGGGGTTGCAGGCGATATGCCGCTGCTGCTGGTGCTGGCGACGCGTCCGCTGCCCCGGGACACCGGATTGGCGGCGTTGACGGTGGAACTGGCGCAACGCCGTGCGCCGGTGATTCGACTCGGCGCGCTGCCGGAACGTGCCGCGGCGGAACTGGTTCGGCATATGGTCGGTGCGGCTCCGGGGCCCGCCCTGATGCGGCAGGTTGTCGGTGCGGGCGGAAATCCGCTCTACATCACGGAATTGGTGGCATCGCTGTTGCGCGACGAGGCAATCACGGTTGTCGCCGATACCGCCGATCCGACCGACCTGGCCGATGGCCCCTCCGCGTCGTTGGCGGGGGCGATCGCGCAGCGGCTGGAATTCCTGTCCCGATCGGCGCGGCAGCTACTGCCGATGGCCGCCGCGCTCGGACCGACCGTGTACGTCGCGGAACTCGCTGCGGTGTTGGACAGTCCGATCCTGGAAATCTGGAAGGTGGTCACCGAGGCGACCGACGGTGGTCTGCTCACCCGCGCCGACTCCGAACTGATCTTCCGGCACGACCTGATCCGTCAGGTGCTCGCCGATCAGCTGCCTGATTCGCTGCGCGCCGGATTGCTGCGCCGGGCCGGGCAGATCCTCCTGGCCACCGACGCGCCGATCGAGCGGATCGCGTACTACCTGCTGGCGGGGGAGAACGGGCTCGACAAGCCGACGCTCGACTGGCTGGTCGCAGTGGCCGACAAATTGATCGTGCGCGCGCCCGAGATCGCGCTGCAGCTGTTGCGGCGCGCGGCGGACACCGCGGAGTTCGGCATGCGTCCGGTACTGCTGCGACTGCACGCCCACGCGCTGCTGTGGAATGGTCGCGCGGCCGAGGCCGAAGCCCTCGTGCGCACGGCGCTGCTGAACCGGTCCGAGGACGATATCGAACTGCGTTGGTTGCTGGTGCAGGCCTGCCATGCGCTCGGCGATCTGCGCGAAGCCGTCGCCGTTGCCGAAAAGACCCTGGCTACATCGAATCTCACGGATTCGGACGCGGGCCGATTCCACGGGTTGAGCGGCTTGACCAATGTCTTCCTTGACCGGCTCGACGCCGCGGAGGCGGCGGGCGCGCAGGCGCTGGCGATCGGGGAAGCCATCGAAAATCCCCTCGTGACCGGATACGGACTGTTGACCGTGGGGGGAGTGCGCTATTCCCGGGGCTATCTCGACGAGGCACTGGAACTGAGCAGCCGCATCTTGCAAGTATTCGAAAGCGGATTCGGTTCGGACCAGCTCGATCCCCATATCCTCAACGCCCACTGCTTGATCGAGCTCGATCGACTCGCCGATGCGGAAGCGATGCTGCACAAGGCGATCGGATACAGTCACCGGGTCCACGGTGTCTATCTGGGCACGATTATGGTCGCCAAGGCGCGGCTATATGTATTGGACGGACGCTGGGACGATGCGCTCGTCGAATGCACTTCGGGCCAATCGGTGCCCGACGCCTTAGGGTACACCCCGATCCTGCACTTCCTGTCCGCGCTGATCGGCATCCACCGCGGCACCTTCCTGCCGGATCCGGATACCATCCCCGCACCCGCCGATCTGCCGGGCACCCGTAGTTACGGCCAACTCTATCCGTGGATCAAGGCCCTCATGCTCGAGACCCACGGCGATCCGCGTGGCGCACTGGATCTGCTCGTCGACGCGCATTTGCGCCTCGCAGACGGATTGACCGCGCACACGCTGTATTACATCTTCCCGGATATCGCCCGTCTGGCCGCCGATGTCGGCGACGAGAAAGCGGCTCGTTCGGTGGTCGCGGCTTCCGCCGAACTGGCGCGGCGCCAACCGACGGCTTCCAGAACCGGCACCGCCCTGCTGTGTCGCGGCGTTGCCGAGCGCGATCCCGCCATTGTGCGCGCGGCCGCCGACGAGTTCCGACGGGCGGGGCGACCGCTCTACGAGGCGCAGGCATACGAGAACGCCGCCGTATTGTTCGCCGCGGATGGGTCCGGCTCGGACGCCCGCACAGCTCTGGATGCCGCCGTCGAGCTCTACACCGGTCTCGGCGCATCCTGGGATACCGCTCGCGCGGTCGCGCGCATGCGCCCGTACGGAATTCGCCGCGGTGTCCGCGGACCGCGCAACCGCCCGAAATCCGGCCGCGCCGCCTTGACCGATACCGAACGCAAGGTAGCCGCCCTGGTGGCCGAGGGCTTCTCCAACTCCGACATTGCCGCCCAGATGTTCCTGTCGCGCAGGACAATTCAGTCCCACGTCTCCAATATCCTGGCCAAGCTCGGCGTCGGATCCCGGCGTGAGATCGCCGTGGCGCTATCCGGAAATTAAGGCTGACTTCGAAGTCCTTCGCGGCTTGTGGCAGATCGGCACTCACGGTGCGGATGTCGACACGATCGGTTTTACTTAGTGCATGTCACTAAATGCCGCTACCGGTGGGCTACCTCCGAGGTTCGCCGGTCGTCTGCGTAACACCAAGCGCTTCATCGGGGATCCGATTGCGCTTCTGTCCGACGCTATGACGCTGCACGGCAACGTTTTCGAGCTCCAGCTGCTCAACGGGAACATGGTCGGGGTCACCCATCCCCACCACATCAAGTACATCTTGCAGGAGCGCATGGCGAACTTCACGCGCGAGACCCAGTTGTACGACACCATCGAACCGTTCGTGGGTCGCGGACTGGCGTCCATCGCCGACCACAGCCGGTGGCGACGCAACCGGCGCCTGGCCCAACCTGCCTTTCACCACAAGAAGATCAGCGCGCTCGGCGAGATCATGGTGGCCGAGATCGACTCCATGTGTGACGAATGGGCCGAACATGCCCGTGCCGGACGGACAATCGACCTCGGTGCGCAGATGAGCAACCTGACCTTGCGGATCGTGGTGCGGTCGCTGTTCGGGTTGGACCCGCACGGCCCGGAGGTCACCGGCCTGGCCCGCGAAATGCACAAGATGCTTGCCGAATTGGGGAAGTTCGTGCAAATGCCTGTGGTGCCGTTGAAGTTTCCGACTCCGAGCCACCGCCGCTTCTGGCGGGCGATCGGCGAGATGGACGCGATCGTCTACCAGGTGATCGCCGATTTGCGCGGTTCCGACAACAGTGGCCTGCTGTCCATGTTCATGAACGCCACCGACGAGGAAACCAACGAAAAACTCACCGACCAGGAGTTGCGTGACGAGGTTGTCACCATGCTCTTCGGCGGTCACGAGACCAGCGCCTCGGCACTGACTTGGGCGATGCTGCAGTTGCAATCGAATCCCGTGGTGCGCCAGCGGCTCTGCGCCGACGTCGACAACGCGTTGTCCGACGGACATGCCACCATGGCCGACCTGCCCGCGCTGACCTACGGCAAACAGGTGCTGGAGGAGGTGCTGCGGATGCAGCCACCAGCATGGATGGGGCAACGTCGCGCGGTCGAGGACGACGAGATCGGTGGCTACCGCATCACCGCGGGCACTCCGGTGGTTTACAGCTACTATCACGCGCACCGAAACCCCGAGTGCTGGGACCAGCCCGACACCTTCGACCCGGACCGCTTCGCTCCCACCGCCGTCGCGGCTCGGGACCGGAACGTGTACCTGCCCTTCGGTGCGGGCGGCCACCTGTGTATCGGCAACGCGTTCGCGATGATGGAGATGCAATTGGCGCTGTCCACCATTGTCCGGCGGTTCGAGGTGACCATCGAGAACCCGGACTTCACCCCGATGTCCGGTCTCACCCTCAACCCCAAGTTCCCGATCATCGCGAAGGTAGTCGAACGGCGATAACTGGAGGTCGGGCAGTCCGGGGTCGGTGTCCGCACGGTCGGCTACTCAGCTCGGGTCGTGACCTCAGGCTGTAGAACTGGACTCGTTCGACGGTCGCGAACCAGGCAGGTGCGTGGTGGTATCTCGTGTCGAGCCGATCCGGATCGATCGCGGCGACCTTCCACCGCGATGTTCCGAGTCGGTTGCCGACGACAGCGGGATACCTAGACCCGGTTGATTGTCGCGAACCAGGCAGGTGCGCCGTTGTCGTGGAATCTCGTCTCGAGCCGATCCGGATCGATGGCAGCGATATTCCATCCGGTATCCGGGTTGAACGCGGCTGCCAGTTCGTCCCGAGTGACGGGGTGCGGACCGGTATCAGGACCCTCGTCACTGAAGCACAACACATAGAGGGTGCCACCGGGCACGGTCGCCGACGCCAGACTCGCCACATACTCCGGCCGTTCGTCCGCGTCGAAGGTGTGGAACAGTCCACAGTCCAGCACCGTTTCGAACCTGCGCGCCAAACGCTCCAACCGCAGCGCATCGGCCGCGACGAACTCCACATCTATCCCACGCTCGGCGGCCTTCGCCCGCGCGATTGCCAGCGCCGTCTCCGCCACATCAACGCCGAGCACCGAAAATCCCAGCGCCGCAACATATAGCGCATTCTCCCCGCTCCCACAACCCGCATCGAGCACCGCGCCCGTGAACCCGCCCGCAGTCCCCAACCGCACTATCGCCTGCTGTGGCCGGCCTACGTCCCAAGGCGCGGGCTCGTCCTGATACGACGCATCCCACGACACCCCGGTCATCCGCTCATGACTGGTCGGCCGCCGCGCCCGCAATCGATCCCCTGACATCTCCGCCGCCTCCTTACCCCGGATAGCCTCATCCCACATCGTGGCATGCATAACCCCGTTGCAGGCGGGGTTCCATCACAACGTAGCTGGTCAGGAATCACCATGGTTCTCGGCGGCATCGGCCGAGGCGGATTCAGTCGGTGGATGCAACGAGCCGAGATCGCCGGGTGCCCCGGGTATGCGCGTCATCGGCATGCGGCAGGATCAACTCGCCCCCCCACACGCACCGTCGACGGCGCCACGCCGGCGTACGGCGAAGCCGGACAACTGAACTGGTTCGAACGCTGTTCCGGCACGACCACACCGGACCGGCCGCCGTCATCGGATCGGATACGTCATCCGGCACGAACGGTGCTCCCGCGATTCGTTTTGCCCCTCCGGCTCCTTGCACGGGCGCCTTATTTCAGTTATTACTGAAACAACTAGCGCAAATCGAAGAGAGGCGCCGGATGACGAAGTCGGATCCCGACCACGAGCGGGTGCTGCAGTGGGTCGAGCGAGTCGCCATGTTCTGCACGAATGAATACGGGCTGCCGCCGATCGCCGGGCGGATCCTGGGGTGGTTGATGATCTGCGAGCCCGCTGAGCAGTCCGCCGAGGAGATCTCGTCGGCGATTGGGGCGAGCCGGGCATCGTTGACCACAAACATGCGGATGCTGACCGATGCCGGATTCGTGCGGCGGCGTACGAAACCCGGTGAGCGCACGAACTTTTTCCGCATCGACGACGACGCATGGGAGACCGTGGTGCGCCGCCGGGTCGCCAGTTTGGCCGCCTTCCGGGATGTCACCGCCGCGGGCATGGAACTCGCGGGCACCGGCCGGCCGCGCGCCCGCCGCCTACAGGTCGCCCATGACGTCTACGACTGGATGGCCAAGCGGCTCACCGAGGAGCCACTGCCGATACGAAACGACAGCGACCGATGACAGCGCAGCGTACGGCGGTTGTGGCAGGCGGTGGAATCGGCGGACTCGCCGCGGCGATCGGCCTGCGCCGTGCCGGTTGGTCGGTGACGGTGCTGGAGCGGCGTGCCGATCCGGGGGAGATCGGCGCCGGTTGGTCGTTCGCGCCCAACGCTTTACGTGCGGCGGACGCGCTGGGTGTCGGTGCCGAATTCCGTGCCGTATCGGTACCGACCCACGCTGGAGCGACGCTGCGCACACCCGACGGAAAGTACCTGATGCGATTCCGGGAGGGCCGCGATGCCAGTCTGCTCGCCAACCATCGTGCCGATCTGCATCGCGTGTTGCTCGCGCACATACCCGCCGAATGTGTTTGCGCTGGAGCCGAAGTCACCAGTGTCGACCAGTCCGACACCGGTGTAACCGTCTTCTACCGTACATCCGAAGGTGCGTGCCAGATCGACGCCGATGTGCTGGTCGGAGCTGACGGCATCCACAGCACGGTATGGCCGACGTCGCCGGTCTTCCAGCGGATCCTGTGCTGGCGCGGAGTGACCACGCCGGGTACGGTACGGCCGGTTGACGGCTTCCAAACCTGGGGCCGTGGTGCCCGATTCGGCGCACACCCGCTGACCGAACAACGCGTGTTCTGGTTTCTCGCTATCCGTCAGAACGAACCAGGACAGCACTTCGATGACGATCTCGGCGAGGTCCGCCGCCGCATCGGAGCCTGGCACGATCCGATTCCCGAGCTGCTCGATGCGACACCGCCGAGTTCCGTGCTGCGCCATGACATCGCCGACCTCGACCCGCGCGAGACCTATGCCGACGGCCGGATCGCCCTACTCGGCGACGCGGCCCACGCCATGACACCATTCCTTGCCCAAGGCGCATGCCAAGCCCTCGAGGATGCTGTCGTGCTTGCCGCCGAACTCACTGGCAGTGTCGAAATCCCCACGGCGCTCGCGCAATACGATCGGCAACGCCGCCCCCGCAGCCAGCAGGTGCAGCGCATGGCCCGACAGGATCCCCGGGTCAGCCTGTCCACCAGTCCGCTCGCCTATGGACTGCTGACCCAGCTCACCCGTGTCACTGGTGGCGGAATCGCCGCACGCAAATCGGCCCGCCTCTGGAACTGGACACCACCCACGGTAGGTGCCACCGCCGCCCGGCATTGAGAAGAAGGTGTGGGGGCGCTTCCGATTGATCGTGGGCACTGTCTACAGGATCGTGTGGAGCTCCGTTTCCGCGTGCACCAGCGCTTGGCCGAGCACTACCCGCGCCGGACGGATCTTCCTCGCCGGGGATGCCGCGTACGTGCACGGTCCGGCTGGCGACAGGGCATGAGCCAGCTCCGAGCTGGGCATTGATCCGCAATGTGTGGAATGAAGACGGCCAAACTTAAGTCGATGTAAATGTGCGATCGGCCGGTTGGCGGGGGTGTGGTGGCAGCGTCGACAATTCCGTTGTCGGAGAAGTGGACCGCAAGGTTTGTAGTCGACACCTGATCCTGCGTCGGCGATTCAGCATCGATCGGAGTAAGCCAGTGCGGCCTCACGTCAGCATCGATATCCAACTCACCGAGGACGACCTAGCGGCCGCACTGCGTGCCGATGTCCTGCGAGGGCTGACCGGCAGTCGGAAGTGGCTGCCGTCCAAGTGGTTCTATGACGCGCAGGGCAGCAAGCTGTTCGAAGCGATCACCGAGCTGCCCGAGTACTATCCGACCCGCACCGAGCGGACGCTGCTTCGTCGGAGTGCCGATGCGATCGCATCGGCGGCGGCCGAGGTGGGGGAGCTGATCGAACTCGGCTCGGGTTCATCGGAGAAGACACGTCTGCTGCTGACCGCATTGCGCGCGCACGGATCTCTGAAATCGTATCTGCCGCAGGATGTTTCGGAATCCGCGCTGCGTGACGCGGTGACCTGGATCCATGAGGAGTATCCCGAACTCGCGGTGTACGGGGTGGTCAGCGACTTCACCAGCATGCTGCATACCCTGCCGCGCGGTGACCGGCGGCTCATCGCCCTGCTCGGCGGCACACTCGGCAATCTGATTCCGGGCGAGCGCGCGGATTTCTACCGTTGTGTTCATGAGGTCACCGAGCCTGGCGAACAGTTGCTGCTCGGCGTCGGACTGGTGGTCGATCCGGCCGTCATGGTCCCCGCGTACGACGATGCCGCGGGGGTGACGGCCGAGTTCAACCGGAACATCCTGCACGTGGTGAACCAGCGGCTCGGCGCCGATTTCGAGCCGGACCGGTTCACGCACATAGCGTTGTGGGATCCCGACAACGAGTGGATCGAGATGCGGCTCGAGGCCACCGCCGATATGTCGGTCACGGTCGCCGAGCTGGATCTCGTCGTCGACTTCGCGGCTGGGGAGCAGTTGCGCACCGAAATCTCGGCCAAGTTCCGGCTGACCGAATTTCACCGAGAGCTCGAAACCTCCGGCTTCCAGGTGCAGCATTCGTGGACCGATTCCGATGATCGGTTCGCGCTGGTTCTCGCCTGCAGAGCATGAGCGATCTCGTCGTACCGAACCTGGCCGCGTCCGCACCGCGCCTGCGTTCGGTCACCGGACGCTGGGTTGTCGCGGCGGGCGTGCTCGGTTCGGCGGTGGTGGTGCTCGACGCATCGGTCGTCAATATCGCTGTGCCGCAGATCGGTTCGAGTCTCGGCGACAATGTTGCCGATCTGCAGTGGGTGGTCGGTGGCTACACCCTGGCCCTGGCATCGCTGATTCTGGTCGGTGGCGCACTGGGAGATCGGCTGGGGCGACGCACGGTATTCATCTGGGGCAGTGTCGGTTTCGCGCTGGCATCTCTGGTGTGCAGTGTCGCGTCTTCGATGGACATGCTCGTTGCGGCGCGGGTCGTGCAGGGGATCGCGGGTGCGCTGATCACGCCGGGCAGCCTGGCATTGATCTCGGCTTCGATCGATCGCCGCGACCACGGTGCCGCAATCGGCTTGTGGGCCGGGCTCATCGGCGTCATCGAAGCGGTTGGACCGATTGTCGGTGGCTGGCTGACCGAGTTGGCCGGGTGGCGCTCGGTTTTCCTCATCAATGTGCCGTTCGCCATTGCCGTGGCCGTTGTGTCGGTACGTTACCTTCCGGAATCCCGGGATGCGGATGCGCGACCACTCGATCTGCCGGGGGCGGCGACCGCCGTTGCCGGACTGGGTGCGCTGACCTATGGGTGCATCGGTGCGCGTGGATGGATATCGCTGCTCGGGGTGGCGTTGCTCGGGATATTCGCTGTGATCCAGATGCGTGGGGATCATCCGCTGCTGCCGCCGGCACTGTTCTCCTCGCGGGTATTCACCGCGGCCAACCTGGTGACTGCTGCCGTATACGCGGGTCTCGGTGGCGTCTACTTCCTGCTGCCATTGCAATTGCAGATGGTGGCGGGGTACTCGCCACTCGCGGCGGGCCTGGCGACGGTGCCGATTACCGGGATCATGTTGGTGTCGTCCGCGTCGGCCGGTCGATGGGCGCAGCGCCACGGCGCGCGTATCCCGATGATCCTCGGGCCCGCGCTGGCCGGGGTCGGTGCCCTGCTGCTGACCGAGATCGGACCGCGCGCAACCTATCTCAGCGCGGTTTTCCCGGGGACCGTCGTGCTCGGTGTCGGATTGGCAGTGTTCGTGGCTCCGCTGACCGGCGCGGTGTTCGCCGCGGTGTCGGCAACCGAATCCGGAATTGCCTCTGGGGTGAACAACGCGGTCGCCCGTACCGCACAGTTGCTCGCGGTCGCCGCACTGCCGGGGCTCGTCGGCATTTCCGGCGCGCGGCTCACCGATGCCGTCGCGTTCGGCAATGGCTTCCGCGTTGCCTTGTTGGTCTGCGGCGCACTGCTTCTCTCCGGTGCGGTACTCGCCGCGACCCTGATGCCGCGATGGCCGGAACCATCGTTGCGGTAGTCGGTCAGGCTGTGTGACTCGCCAGGGCGCTCAACACCATCGCCTCTTCGGCAACGACCGAATTCGGCACGGCGGCACCCGGATTCCACCGGTAGCCGTAGCTGTGGATGGTGGTAATCAGTCCTGGGCGGTTCAACTTGGTGCGCAGCGCATTCACGTGCACGTACAGCGCATGCGATACCGCGACGAACGCATCGCCCCAGATGCGGTCGAGCAGCTGCTGACGGCTCACCGCGGTACCCGGCTGCTCGACCAGCGCCCGTAGCACCGCGAATTCGACCCGGGTCAGCTGCACATTTCGACCGGCGACTTCAACGGTCCCGGCCTCCAGATCCACCCGAACATCGCCCGCGACGACCGTTGTCGTCGGCTCGGGCACCGCGCGCACCGGAAGGCGTCGCGTGATCGCGTACAGCCGGGCTGTCAACTCGGCCACCCGCGGCGGCTTCACCAGATAGTCGTCGGCACCACTGCGCAATGCCCGCACCACCGAGCGCTCGTCGGTATCCGCGGTGAGCATGACCACCGGCACCGAGCTGACTTCGCGCAGCTTGCGCAGCGCCGTCAGCCCGGACATATCCGGCAGCTCGAGGTCGAGGATGACCGCGTGATAGCGATGATGAGTAACCAGCAGGTCCGAGCCCCGACGTTTGCGATCGGCGTGGTGCCCACGCTGGCGCAACTTGTGCACCAGTGCGTCGCCCGTAACGTCGTTATCGTCGACCACGATCAACCGCATACCTGATCCCTCTGCGCTCGAATGCCGTGCCCGCCCGGCTTTGGCCGGGACCGGCTACTGCAATTCGAAATCTAGGGCAGTGGTGCGGCAAGATCATCCGCCATTCGCGGCGGAAACATCCGCATCAGCGGCACGTTGGGCGGGCCGAGAAGTTCAACGGTCCAGCATGGGGCGTGCTGGACCGACCGTGCCGCGATCAGCACGGTCGTCCATCCCATCATGAGTTCCGTGCGGCCGCGAGACGATCTTCGGTTCGTCCCGCGACACCAGCACCACGATAACGCGTTGCCACGATTGGGAATTGTGCTCGGCTAGTCGGCCGGAACCTCGCTGCGGTCGCCGCTCCACAGCGTGTGGTACTTGCCCGGCGCATCGATGCGTTCGTAGGTGTGCGCGCCGAAGAAGTCGCGCTGGCCCTGGGTGAGGGCGGCGGGCAGGCGTTCGGCGCGCAGGGCGTCGTAATAGGACAGCGAGGATGCGAACGCGGGTACCGGGATGCCGAGCAGGGTGGCGGTGGCGACCACGCGGCGCCAGCTGTCGATGGCCGTCTCGATGGCCTCACGGAAGTACGGTGCGAGGATCAGGCTCGGCAGGGCCGGGTTCTGGTCGTAGGCTTCTTTGATCCGGTTCAGGAACCGGGCCCGGATGATGCAGCCGCCGCGCCAGATGGTGGCCAGGTCGCCGGGGCGCAGGTTCCAGTTGTATTCGGCACTGCCCGCGGCGATCTGGTCGAAGCCCTGGGCGTAGGCGACGATCTTCGACGCGTAGAGCGCTTGGCGGATGTCCTCGGTGAATTGCGCGGTGTCGGTGGGTTTTTCGCCGAGCTTGCCCGCGGCCAGACCGACCGCGGCCTTGCGCTGGGCCCGCGAACCCGACAGCGCTCGCGCGAAGACCGCCTCGGCGATGCCGGTGACCGGGATACCCAGATCGAGTGCGGACTTCACCGTCCAGCGGCCGGTGCCCTTCTGCTCGGCCGCATCGACGATGACATCGACCAGCGGCTGCCCCGTCTTCGCGTCGACCTGGTTGAGCACCTCGGCGGTGATCTCGACGAGGTAGCTCTCCAGTTCCCCGGAGTTCCACTGCGTGAACACATCGGCGATCTGCTTGGCGTCGAGACCGAGCGCGTCGCGGAACAGATGGTAGGCCTCGCCGATGAGCTGCATATCGGCGTATTCGATGCCGTTGTGCACCATCTTGACGAAGTGTCCGGAACCGTCGGGGCCGATATGGGTGCAGCACGGTGTGCCGTCCACTTGCGCCGCAATGGATTCCAGCATCGGACCGAGGGATTCGTAGGACTCGGTGGGGCCGCCGGGCATGATCGAGGGACCGTTGAGCGCGCCCTCCTCGCCACCGGAGATGCCCGCGCCGACGAAGTTCAACCCACGCGCGGCCATGGCGGCTTCGCGGCGGATGGTGTCGGTGTAGAGCGCGTTGCCGCCGTCGATGATGATGTCGCCGGGCTCCATCGCGTCGGCGAGTTCTTCGATGACCGCATCGGTCGGATCGCCCGCCTTGACCATGATCAGCACCCGACGCGGCTTCTCCAGCGCCGCGACGAACTCCTCGATCGTCTCGGTGCGCACGAAGTTGCCGTCGCCACCGTGCTCGGCGAGCAGTGCGTCGGTCTTGGCGATGCTGCGGTTGTGCAGTGCCACGGTGTAGCCGTGCTTGGCGAAGTTCCGGGCGATATTGCTACCCATGACCGCCAGGCCGGTAACCCCGATCTGTGCGGATGCTGTTGCGGACGCCATATATCAGCCCTCTCCGTTCGGCCTTGTTACCTTCAGTCCGAAGCCTAGCCCTAGTCCGGTTCGGCCCTTCGGTCGTGTTCGGCAGCACCTACGGGTGCAGGCGGAATTTGTTCGGTGCTGTCGGAGCCTGCCGTGACAGCCATGGCGACCGCGGTGCCCGCCCGCGACTCAGAGCGGTTCCTCCGGTTCGTCTGGGCGCCCGGCATCTCCTGGGCCGCATCCGCTGAGCACCATGGGGTTCGCTTCGTTGTGCACAGGGGCGGTCGTCTGGTCCACCCAGATTTCGCGTGCGCGTCGCGGGCTGATGCCGAGGGCGGCCGCGATGGCATCGGCGCCAGGGGGCATCGCGCCCGGCGCCGGGACTCGTGCGCGTTGATCATCTGCGGTGCCGTCGGCGACGACTGCCGCTTGCGCGTCGGGATCCGGAAATACGCTGAGGGC
The DNA here is from genome assembly GCF_000308835.1 of Nocardia vinacea NBRC 16497. Taxonomy (GTDB): domain Bacteria; phylum Actinomycetota; class Actinomycetes; order Mycobacteriales; family Mycobacteriaceae; genus Nocardia; species Nocardia vinacea. Next base: position 29,764 of record NZ_BAGN01000414.1, read on the forward strand.
CATGCGCCGGGTCCAGTTGCCGATCCGCCCGAGGATATGGCCGACACCGGCGAGCACATCGGTTCCGGTGCCCCACACCAACTCGCGCAGTTTTCCGGGGAGAATGCCGAGCAGGTACTGGTCGACAACCTGCATCATGTACTCCTCGGTCCGTCGGCTGCCGATCATCGACCAGAGCCGGGCGGCCAGATACCGCGAGCGCAGGTACTCGTCCGAATCGGGGTCGAGCGCGCGGCAGCCGGGGAAATGCAGTGCCGACCACAGGTCGTCCTTCAGATGCGCATCCCAGAACGCGAATTCATCGGGGGTGAGCACTCTGCGCATCCGCGCGCGGTCTTCGTCGAGCATCGGCCTGCCCGAGTAGTACTGCATCCGGCCGCGTGCGATAGCCAGGAGCTGTGGCAGCTCGTCCCACGATGTGTCGCGGGCGAACTGCTGCCCCCTGCTGATGCGGTCGGCGGTATTTCGGTTGCTCGAATGCTCCGGCTCGTCTTCGGGCATCGTCCGGAACTTGTACACGGTGGTCGTCTTATCGCCCTGCACCCTTTTGACCTGTTTGAAGAACAGTGAGCCGGGGCTGGTGCGTGGCAGGTGCAACAGCTGCTCGACCTTCAAACCCGTTGCCACGAGCAGGGTGAGGGTTACATAGACCGGAAATCGTTCCAGTATCCGGCCCAACTCGAGGAAGTCCTTCTCAGTGAGCTCCACTTCGCGTAGCTTTTCGATTTCTCTCGAGAACAACGCGTCGAACCATGCACCCCGATTGCTGACCCAATCGTCGCCGTAGGGCTCCCCGGGCTCGGGCAGCGGCAGGTCGCGGATGTACCGGAAGGCCTCCGGATCGATCTCGAGCAGCTGCCGCTTCAGGTCGGCGATGGTTTCGAGTTCCTCGGCGGTGAACCATTTCGGATCGTTCTCGGGGGCGGTGGAGTCGGCAGGTGGTGCCGTGATCGGCCCCCGGCGGGAGTCTTCGGCAGGCGGATCCGGCTGTTTTCCGGTCGGCCTGAAGGCGTGCGCGTAGTCACCGAGATTCGGGTCGGCCGCGAATACCACCCCGGTGCGCTGCCGCTCGCGCAACGCCGCCAGTGGATCGCGATCGATGCCGGTCAGGTCCGGACGCTTGCCATCGGGAAGGTCGAGAGCCGCTGCCACGTCAGGTACGGCACCGGTATGCGCGCGATCGAGTTCGCCTACCCCGGCCCGCCGCCACGGCGATGATGTGGCCGGGGGTGCCGACGGGCCGGGTACAAGCCGGGTTCCGTTGTCCGCCGGTCGGTTCGGCTCGGCCACACCTTCCGGTTCATCGTCACCCACGACAACGGCGAGTGCGATCTCGTTCGCCCGCCACCAGCGCAGCTCGCGCAGTCGACCGGTCGCGGTCGCGGCGGGCCGGTGCCGCGCACGTTCGGCGAGGTCGGCTCTGCCCGCACAGACCAGGGCGATATTGTGCAGCGAAATCGTCGGCTGCCGCGGTTCGAGGTAGGCCAGGTAACCGCCGTGGATCCGCTGGACACTGCGGACTGTCGACGGCATCGCGGCCGCGAGCCGGACCGCACCCCAGGGGCCGACCGGGCTACTGCCATGGGTGAAGCCGAAGTACCGGTCGGTCGGCTCCGGGGTGGCGCTCCCGGCTTTCGTCACCGGATCGCGGTCGTCGGCCACCGCGAATACGTTGTCGGCGCCGATGCCGAATTCGTCCGCATGGGCCATCGGCCCGGCACCAGGGGATCCGGTCAGCACCACCTGATCGAGATGGGCGGCCAATCGGCCCCCGATGCCCGCGTAGCACAGTGTGGTCGAGCCATAACTGTGTGCGACAACGGTTCTCAGTCGCGGCCGTGCCGCACCCCCGGGCAGGTTCGCCCAGGCGGCGCGTGTCGCGTCATAGGCGGCGATGTCGGCGGCCACGATATAGCTGCCTTGCTCGGCAAGTTCCGAGGATCTGATCTCCTCGATCGTGTTCGGATGATGGAAACCGATATCGATGATGGTCGCCGTCGGGACGCCCGGATTGTGTCGGGCCGACTCGACGTACTGCGCAATACCGGCCTGCGTCCGTTTCGGCAATTTCTGCAGGGTATTACCCGCTCCGCCGAGTTGCCGTGTCACGATCGCCGCCTCGTCCGCGTCGTCGATCGATACGATGATCCGGCCATCGCCGTCGTAGGCGGTCGCGTCGAATGCGATCAATTGCACTGGCGGCGAACCGTACTCGCGTACATCCTGCTCGAGTGCGGCCAGGTGCTGGACGGTTCTGACCAGATTGGTCAGATGGACCTTCTGCTCGGGCGAGAGTGCGCGGCCGGGCCGTCCGAGACCGAGCAGTGTCCTTGCCTCGGCAAGGAGTCCCGTGTGATCGGCATTGTCCTTGCGTTTCAGGAAGCCTTTGAGGTCGTCGATGATCGATCGACGGTTCGCCTCGTCCCGAACCGAGTACGGAACACCGTCGGCATTACCGATCTGATGCGGATGCGACAGGATCAGGGCGGCCTGCTGTGGAAGGGGGAGGGAGTTCCACCACCGCGCCACCGCGTGGGCGCGGGCAGTCGACGCCTGGACCACGTCATTCGGATCCACCGGCGTCGTCAAGGACAGCAGCGTCGCGTCCGGGCCGAGGAACGTCCGCAACTGGGCGATGGCGCCGGCAGCCAACTGTCTCAACTGGACGGGTCCCAACCCGAGCCGGTCCACCAGAGCCTGGGCGCGGTCCGGCATCGCGGGTTCGGCGTCGGCGAGAGCATTCCCATTCGTTTCGGTGGCCGGAGTATCCCGGGCATGCCATAAGCGCTTGCCTGCGTTGCGCTTCAGCGCGGACCACGGGGTGGCACGATCATCCTGCGTCCGCTCGTCACTGCCGCGCCCTCGGTGGCCGGGTAACCGGTGCGCGTGACCCTTCAAGTCCTTTCCATAGGCGTTCAGCACTCCGCGCTCGTCCGACTGGTTGCCGCGCGGCGCCTCGCTGAACTCGCCCGGCCTGCCGCCGACGACGTCGAGGACATGATCGACGCCCGCGGGGTCCGGCAGCGCGGCCGCAGCCGAACTCTGCCATGGGGTCGATGCGGGCTCGTCGGCTTCGTGGTGCGGGGAACGGCCCGATTCGTCGGGTCGGGCCGAATTCGCAGGAGCCTTCGGTTCGGTGGATCCCTGCGGTTGCGGATCCGAAGGGTGCCATGGCGTCGGTGTGGGCTGGTCGGTGGCCGGGGTGTCGAGGCTCGGCGACTGCTCGGCGTAGTAAGTGGATCGGAGCATGGCGTAGCGCGCCGATGACGCCGCGACCGGGGCGAAGTCCCCAGGCGGGACGAAATTTAGTATGGCCGTTCGGATCGCGGCTCGGCCGGTTTGCGCGAGGGCCTCGCGCTGCGCCGGTGGAAGTTTCCAGCCGCGGGCCAATTCGTCGGCGATCTCCGCATACGCGTGGAAGATCTGGTCCTGAATCTGCGACTCCTCGGGACTGCCGGGACGGGTTGCGATCAGGTTCCAGAACAGCAGTTCTTGAATCGGGTCCGCGAGCGGGGAATTCGGATGGGCGGGGAATCGCACCAGAATGTCTGCCAAGACGTTGGTAGGTATACCGAGGGCGTCTCGGAGCTTCCGGAGGAAGAGAATGCCGGGTCGGCTGCTACCGCTCTCGATATCGACTATCGCGGTGACCGACCTTTCGGTCAGCTCGGCAAATTGCGGCAGTGTCATTCCGCGATGGATCCGAAGGGCGTGTAGCCAGTCGTTCAAAGATTTACAGTAGGCGGGATCGGGAATCGCTTCTCCGGTATCGTCCGGAATTCTCCGATGGTATTTCCATGACATCGCGAGATCGTTCCACGGCCCTGCGGGGTGCAGGAAGCGATGGTATGCCTCCACTATGAAGGCTTCGTCGTCCTGCCGTCCCTCTTCTTCGTGGGCTCGGATCGTATGCTTCGAATATCCGAATCTACGCGCCGCCTCCGCTCTGGTGAGATTATTCGATCGCCGCAGGTAGTGGAGATACTCTCCGAAAGATTCGACCGCGTAGAAACTAGGGAAAACAAGGTTGTGTCGCGGTAGATAGTCGAAGGTCTCCGCGAGCTCGTCGAAGGTTATTGCATAGGCGGTAGGATTTGCTTCGAGCAGGTCCGCTACGGCCGCCTCGGGTGGACGGGCCGCGCCGGTCTCCCAACGCCTGATGGTGTACACGGCCTTTTTGATACGCTCGGCAACATCCGACTGTGTCAATCCCGCGATCGGTTTTCCGGTGTTGGCGGTGTTTCGACGGAACAGAATGTATTCGCCGATGTGGTCGTATCCTTCCGGATATGCGGGCTCGCCATTCGGTGTGCATAGCGCAGGGAGGAGTCGTGCGACGCGATCATACGTTCGGCGGGCACCCGGCACGCGCCGCAACAATGCGCGCACGGCTGGTATGTCCAGTTCTCTTCGGCCCTGTTCCGCCGCTTTCCATGTTCCCGGCCTTACACCGAGCAATTCGTCCATCCGGCCGGCCGTTGCTCCGAGGTAATGACGCACGCTGGACAACCAGGTTGCCATATCATCGGTTTCCGGAGCTGGGAACTGTCCCACCTGCTCCATGGTGTCGGTGTCCGCATCGAATCCCGCACGGGCCAGCCAGCGATATACCTGCGCCATATCGAGTTTGTACATTGCCAGGTAGTCGGCGAGGCCTTGTCTCGGCAGTCCGGATGTGTCCTCCCTTCGCGTCAGGTACCACTCGATGAACCGCTGTTCCTCGGGTGCATACTGCGCGTTGTTGTCCGCTTCGGCTACGGTGGCCACAGCAACTGGGGGCGGCGTTCCTCGGCTACCGCGTGCGGGGATGCGGTCCAGGTCGAGATATCCCAGGCGTAGCGCGGCGACCACGGCCTCTGTGCGGTCGCGGACCCCGAGCTTCCGGAAGAGAAGTGACAGTGCGGATTTGAGTGTCTCGACGGGCTGCTGCCGCGCAGACGCGATTCGTCCGTTCGAGTTGCCTGCTGCGACGAGGCGCAACATTTCGATTTCAGTAGGCGACAGTCGGTGGGATTCATCTTTCAGTGGCAGGTCGTCCAAGTCGAGATAGCCCCGGTGCAATGCCTGAATTACGGCTTCGGTTCGGCCGCGCACGCCGAGATCTTCGATAATCTCGGTAATCCGTCCGGTCGTCTCGCCGACTGCGGCACGTCGGAGTGCGTCCACTTCCCGGTCGGTTAGTTCTCGGCTCGGTGTCGCGCGTAATTTCGGCAGATTGTCCAGATCGAGAATTCCCTGGCGCAGTGCTCGCACGACCGCCTCGGTTCGAGTGCGTGCACCGAATATCCGCAGAATGTTTCTGACGCTGTTTGCCGCGCTGGCCGCCGATGTACCCAAGGTTTGCGCGATGTCCTCATATGTACTGTCCGTAGTAAGGAGATGCAATACTTGGCGATCTCGATCATCCAACCGCCGCGCGGCCGCGGGATCCGGTTCAGGAATCTCGCGCAATGCCAGAATCTCATAGCGGAGTGCCTGAACGACGGCGCTGGTTCGGTCGCGGGCCCTGAGCTTCCGGAAAAGACTTCGCCTGTGTTGCTCGATATAGTCGGTCGAGGTGCCGGCGGCAATTTCGCTGTAGGTCTGGCTCGCCGCGATCCCACGGAGTATCTCGAGCTCGATTTCGGACAATTCGGGCGCGGTGGCAGCGCGGTTCGTTGCGGATATTGTGCGCACTTCCTTGGCGAGCTTGTTGACCGTAGCCAGCTGGAGGTGGCTCACCTTGCGGCCATTGCGGACGGCTGCGGTTGCCTGGTTTACCAGCGTCCGCTGGGCGAAATTCAAGCGGGACCGGAGCTGGCGCAGTGTCGCCTTGCCCATGTTCGCGAGCATCAGCGCGGTCTCGATGGATACCGTACGTTCCTGTTTCGCGAGAATCCGTCGCAGCTCGCTATCCGCGGCCCGCTCGATGCTGCGGACGGTGGCGGTACTCACGACCTGATTGGCTATGAGGTAGGTCAGCACGATCCGGCGTCGAAGCATGAGGAATTCCGGGTCTAGTCCGGTCGGCGGTTCGAGCTCACTCCGTCGTGACACGCCGAGCTTGTCACGGATCCGCCGGACGTGCGTCTTGACGGTTTCCACCGGCATCTGCAGGTGTTCCGCAATTTCCGCGTTGGTCTTGCCCTCGGTGATCAACATGTAGATCGCTCGCTGGCGTTTGGACAGCGGGCGGCTGTCGGGGCTGGTGGCGTTGACTGTGTCCGGTGGTCCGGCCGACTCGGCTGCGATCGGATCCTGCTGTCGCGAAGTGGTTTCGAGCGTCTGCCGGGTGACGGCTCGCGCGAATGCCAAGTGCACGCCGATCCCGGGTTGCCGCCTGGTATCGATCGGATCCGCGTTGTCGGGTGAATCGTGCGACGGTGCGTTTCGGTGGTCGTTGATGCTCTCCAACATCGCTGCCAGCGCCATATCCCGGTCGAACGCCTCATCGGGGACGGGCTGGTCGAGATCCGCCATGAGCTGCTGCGAAACCGCCTGTAGATGGATTACGAGCTGATCGCTGATGGCCTGCAGCAGATCCGGCGTGCGGGCCGCGCCGACCAGGCTCTGTGTCCGAGCGTCTGTTCGGAGCATGCGGCGCGCCGACTCTCGATGCTCGCGCTGCCCAGGTACCGCGTCGGTGCTGTCGAAGACGAGCAGGGTGCATCGCGCGACTTCGGTGTCCAAGTGGTCGAACTCCCGCTCGAATTGTGCGGCGTTTTCCGCGGCGGCTTCGCGGGCCGCCGATTCGGCGGCTGTGCGGTCGCGGACGGTGGACCATCGGTCGCGCTCTTCGCGCCATCGGTCTCGCGCGATCCGCGCCCGCTCACGCTCGGCCACCAGGTTGTCGCGGTCATCGAACAACTCCGACAGGGGGATTCGGTCGCCGGACGCGTGGTTTACGCCGTAGTGGCCGAGGCGCTGATCGAGGTACCCGACGATACTGTCGATGAGTGATCGCGCGGATTGATCGCTGGTTGCCTCGGACAGGTGGCCCGGGTCCGCGGGGCTGAGCTCTGTGGTCCATGCTCGGCCTTGGGTATCGACCCGCACATGCCGATAAGCGATGCGAACCCCAACCTGCGCCAAGGCTTCCCGCGTCTGCCGCGGCAGGAATTGTTCGGGGTCGGCGAACGGTGCCACGATCGTGAGGAGGTTGCCGTCGAGGCGGGCCCAGTGCCCGAATCGCTGTCCCGGCAGAAGGTCCAAGCACTGCTGGGCCGCGGCTGCCGCGGCTTGGATGCGGATTGTCCGCAGATGCTCGGTGAGCATTTCCAGACGTGTGAGCAGCGTGCGTTGTCGGATCGCGTCCGCCGAGGTCATCCGGCTCGGATCGACCGGCACGGGGAACAGGCGCTGCCGGACAGCCGCAGTTCGCGCGAGCTTGCGCTGCGCGTCGGTGATTCGCGCACCCCACGCTGGCAGTGCCTGCGGCAATTCCGTGGTGGGAGCACTGAGCCGCCATGACGATTCGGGTGCGGCCGGTGTTTGTTCGTCCGCCGCCCGCGTGTCGGTGGTCGGGGTGCCCAACTGCCACAGCCGATCCTGGCGACGGGCGATCGACGTGCGCACCGGTTCCGGGAGATCCTCGACCAGGACCCGGCCGGTCGGATCCACCCGTGCCCGGCGCGTTATCACCGGAATTCCTTGCTGCCGCAACATATTCCGCAGCATTTCGGCCGCTGCGGATGGCTCGTTCCGCCCTTCGAACACCTCCACCCGATTGCCATCGACGATTCGTCCGTACGGTCCCAGTGCCAGTCCACCCCGGGCCGCGGCAACATGTTCCACCGCCAATTGCTCTGCTCGGGCACGCGCGGACGCCAATGTGGTGTCGAGATTGCCGCATTGCAGCGCGATCGCATCGATATGACCCTGCAGTGCGCGCAGCTGGCTTCGCGCCCGGTCTCCGATATCCGGGCGGGCAAGTGTTTGCTGAACCCGGGTATGCAGGTCGGCTATGTCCAGGTACGCCGGTGCGGCACCGGCATCGGCCCAGGCGCCGAGGCCGAGCAGTTGCGCCGGACCATCGGCTGTGGCCAGTGCCTGCCGTACGCCTTGCAGGAGTTCGGCTCGCTCCCATGATATTTCGGACACCATGCGCAGCCGTTGTGCCAGGTCACCAGCAGGCGCATAGTCCCACTCGGAGAATCCGGGCAGTGGATCGCCGCTATCCGATTCATGGCTACGGGTATTGGCACCCCACATTTCGGCCAGCTGCCGATCCACCCGGTGGACCAACTCGTCCAATCCGAAGCTCTGTCGACCGTCCCGGCCGACGGCCATCAGGACCGGGGTCGCGGTCCTTTGCTGATGCTGTTGGTTCGGAAGCAGCTCACCCCACCGTCGGCTGAGTCGTACCAGCACCCCATCGGGCCGCATACTGGCCCGGAATCCGGACGCCTCGGGTATCGGTCCGCGATCTTCTGCTCGTGCGGCGGCCTGGTCGTTGCGTTGCTTCGCATCTCGCCATACCTGCGCTACCGGGACCCCTCGCGATAGCGCCTGGAGGGCGTAGACCGGATGCGTGAAATCATCGGGCGCGCTTTTGCCGAACGCATTGTTCGCCTCTGCGAGTGCCTCCCTGGGGTTGAAGACGGGCCGATCGCCGAGGGCGGGCTCGGCTGCGCCCGGCTTGTCGCTTTCGGCATCGGAAGATGTCCTGCGCCGACCGTCGTCAGCGGGCTGCTTCAGTTCTTGGCTATAACCGTCGAGCAGGTCCAGCCACTTATCGAATCGGGTTTCCGCAGGGAGCGCGCGCGCCTGCTTCAGTCCCACGAAATGGGTGTACAGAAAGCCGAATGCCTTTGCCTCCAGCCAATCGGTGTAGTCGCGGCGTCGGTCGAAGCGGGCATCTGGACGCAGTGCGCCCGCGTTGCGTCTCGCGACCAGGTCCGCATACGGCAGGCCAGGGCCTTCCGACAGATGATTCGGATCCCGCAAATGGGCGATTTCATGGCGGGTAAGGTCATAGGCCGGATCGCCGGTCGGCCCGTTCAACCGGCCCGCCGCGACTTCCCGTTCGAATTCGTCCAGGAAATTCTCCGGATGTCCGAAGTATGTTTCGTTGAGAAAGACAATGTGCTCCGGGGCGTCAAGTAACTTTCCGGCGGCAGCGTAGGTGCCATTTTCCAGCGGGCCGACAATTATCGCGTCGATCCGAACCGGGCCGTTCTCGGTCAACTCGTCTGCGATCGCATTTCGGATCGACAACGCCGTATCGATCGAAATCGTCGGACCGTCCAGCCCGAGTACCTCGATTCCGTAGGTCAGGAACAGGTCCGCCGCGATGGCCTGTTTGACATGCTTTTCGGCTTCCGCGTCGGGACGCGGTACGGGGGATTCCGGCAACGAGGGCGCGGCCGGGATCCGCGGCGCTGTGGTGGCCCCAGCAGTGGCTTTGCTCGAGGTGCTGCCATTCGGCGGCGGAGGCGTCGGCTCGGCGTCGGAGTAAAGGCCGCGTTTGTCGGCGGCCGCCTTCGCGGCGGAGATTTCTTTTTCCGGAGTGGTCGAGCCCATGCCGTACTGTCGGCATTCCTGGTACAGGCGTTCCAGATGTTCGTTCTCTTCGGGGGTCGTATTCAGTTTCCCGCGTCGGTTGTACAGTTGCTCGATCCGCCGGAAGAATTTGTCTTCGGTCAGTATTCTCTGGCGGCATTCGGATCTCCACTCCGCTACCTCGGGTGCGATGGCACGCAGGGCGGGCGTGGCGTATTCCGCGATGAAGATATCGAAAACTTCGGTCACCAGGCCGAACAACTGTCCGGACCTGGCATACGCGCCCACGGTGTTTTCGAACGTCGCCCCCTCCGCATTGTCGGCGATCACCGCCACCTCGGCCTCCCACAGCTCGATCGCCCGAGCCAGGGCAGGCAGAAAGTGCTCGGCCTTGATCCGCTCGATCCGCAACGCTCGATCCGGGTGCTCGTCGACGACGAAGAACGGGTTCTCGGTCGAATCGTCTGGCGCAGTGTTGATTTCGGCGCCGGTCAACGCCTGTGAATCCGGGGCCGAATCATGTACCGCGGGCGCGTGACCCAGCCAGCTGGTCGGCGCGGTCGGGTGGTGCCAATAGTGGAGCTCGTCGGCAGCGGTTCGGGCCCGAAGCACCCGGGTGGGGCTCCCGACCCCTCGCAATGCCCGGCTGAACGTCGACAGCGGCATGCCGATGCTATCCGCCACGTCGGTCATGCGCGGTTGCGGCCGGAACCAGACCGGTGTGAATCCGCCATCGATGATCCGTGGCGGAACGAAGCGCTGCTCGACGAAAGCCGGATCGATGACATCGTCGAACGAGTCGAGGCAGTCCAACCATTGAGCCGCCACCAGCACCCGCTGCGCCGGTTCAGAATATGTCGGCTCGTCACTGTCGAGCACTTCGTCGACGAATGCTTCACTCACCCCGGCCAATTCGGCTATGGCGGAGCGGGTTGGCGCCCGGTCCACCTCCGCTGCACTGAGTCCCAGCGCAAGCAGCTCTGCGCGACCGACCTCATGTGGTGCACATCCGAGTGTGTCGGCCAATCGCCGGCGGATCGCCCGCACCTGTACGACATCGAAAGTGCGCTCCGGGTCGGAGCTGTCGTACCTGTCGAGGAATGCCGCGACCGCATCGACGAGACGACTCATCTCCGGGGAGCCCGTCGCATCGACGACCTGACGCAGCACGGTCAGTGGATCGGTCTCGGGTGTGTGGTCGATCGGTCCCTGCCTCGTCAATCCGAGCGATCGGATCAGCTGAGTAACCAGCTGCCTGTTCCGATTCATCAAGTCCCGCTGGACAACCGGATCGGCTCGGATACCCCGCGCGCCCTGCGCGGTCGCGGTTTCGGTGGCGTCGTGTAGTTCGAGCCAGGATCGGATCCATTGTGTGATCGGTCCAGCCGCAGCGGCGACGGCCTGGGGTGCGATCTTCGCGCCTCGGATCTGCTGCTGGATGGTGTATAGAGCCAGCAGTATCGGTCCAGGGCGCATGAGAGACGGGTCCACATCCAACAGCTGCGCAAGCTCGGCCGTCTCGGCAGACATACGTGCCTTGCGCACCTCGGCGTGAAGCTGTTGCTGGACAGCTGGATCGTGGGACGGCGCCGCTCCGGTCTCCGCGGTGGCGGGTTCGGTGTGCGGTGTCACGGCATCCGAGGCGCGCTCCGACACGTCGATCGAACCCGGATCGGAGCCGCGGAGCAGTCCACGGCTCTGCACCGCCAATGCCAGGCCGATCCTGGTGTCGACACCGAACGTCTCGTACAGCTGGGCGAGCAATGGCGTCACCCGGTCCGGCCCCACCACGGTCGCGATGGCTCGGTTCGTCTGCCCGGTTGCCACCATGTGGACGACCTTGGCTTCGTCATCCGACAGCTCCACCGGCTCGAACTGCTCGGTGCCATCGTCGAGTTCCCCTGCGCGCGCGGCCGCCAAGATCGTGGGGATCATTCCGCTGGTGTGGAACTTTTCTCCCGCGCGAGCGAGGTAGCTGTGGACCGTGCGGGGCGACAAGGACAGTGTCGCACCGACTTCCGTGGCCGACAGGCCTCGAGCCATCAGCCGAAGTACTTCGCGCTCGCGACTGCTGAGTTCGGTGGCGCCCGGATCCGCGACCTCGTTTGCGGTCGCGGGTGTTGCTGGCGGTGCGGTGGGGTGATGGGTGGATGCGGTTGTGTCATCGCTGTGGGCTGGCCGCGAGTTTTCGGGAACCTCGTCGTCGGGACCGTCGGGTGCGAAACTCCGGTCCGAATCGCGATCTCTCCGGCGCAACTCCGCTGTCGCGGCCTCGGTCCGGTTGCGGTCGGAGAACTCCGTAACCGGTGATGCCGTCGCCGGCGTCTGGAGATCGACCGGCGCTACCTCCGTGTCGAGCACCATCCGTAGCTGTGACGACCACTCCGTCTCGACTCGTTGCTGCGCGATCATGCCGACCGCGATCATTTGCTCCACCGGTTTGCCGGCATCGCTCGTCGACGAAATCTCGAGCCAGCGCGAGACGAGGTGTGCGATTTCCGCGTCGAGCCGTCGCAGTTCTCGCTCGAATCGGGCCAGATTGCCGTCGGCGGCGGCCTGTGCCGCACGGGTCGCCGGATCCGGAATGTGCTGCTCCGATTCGATCGCCGTACGTGTGCGGTCACGCTCGGCTCGCCACAGATCTCGCGCAATCCGCACCCGCTCACGGTCGATTACCGCTATCCGGTGCAGCGGGCGCAATGTCTGCAGCCTGGTTTCGGCTGGGGGCATGGTGTCAGCTGTGGGAGCGTCGGCGACGCCGTGGCGTCGCAGCATCCGATCGAGGTGCACGATCGGGCCATTGAGCATCGCATCCGTGGCGTGGGCGGCCAGCGTGTCGGATGCGGCGGATCCGGGGCTTCGCGGGTGAGGTGAACCGAGCACGAAGCAGCGCACCCGGCCCGTGCCGTCGACATGTACACACCGGTAGTCGAGCCGAATACCGGCCTGGGTCAGTATGTTCAGCGCTTCGGCCGAGAAGAAGTGCGCGGGGTCGGCGAATGGTGACAGCACTGTCAGCCGGTCGCCATCGAGCCTGGCCCAGCGGCCGACCCGCCGTCCGGGCAGCTGCGCTAATCGCTGCTGCGCCAGTTCGGCCGCCGCTTGTATACGGATGGTCTGCCGAAACTCGGTGACCCTTGTCAAGGACGCGAGCAGGTATTGCAGGTCGGCCTCCTGATCCGGGGTCAACCGGTCAGGATCCGGTGCCGCGCGGAGGTGGTCGCGCGCGTCCGCGCTGAGCCTGGCCAACTCCTCGTCGACGGCGGCGATTCGCGTACCCCAGACCGGATGGTCTGCCCACTGCTCGGTCGCCGAGGCGATGTAGCGCGGTGGCTCGGACGAGCTCGCTGCCTGCTCGCCCGGCTCGTCCGCCGCTCGTAGTGGTTGGGTGTCGGCTGGAATGCTCAACCGTCGCAGCAGATCCCGGCGCCGCGCTTGCGATTCGCGAACCGGCTCGGGCAACGTCTCGACCAGTATCCGACCGGCCAGGTCGAGTCGTACGCGGACCGGAATTCCGCGTTCTGTGATGGCGTCTTGTTCCGCCCCGGTGTGCACAACCGCCCCACCATTCGGTGCGTACACCCGTGCCCCGATGTCGTCGTCGTTCGGTCGCAGCAGACTACCGTCCTGAGCAGCGACCACGGCGCGCACGGCCAGCTCGTGTGCCCGGGCCAGCGCGCGCGCCAGCTCGGCGTCGACGGTCGCGCACTGTGGCGCCAACGTATCGATCGTCTCGCGGAGCACCGCCAAATGCATGCGCAGACGGCCGGGCAGGTTGGCGCGAGCGAGTACCTTCGTCACGCGGTCACGCAGCACGTTCAGGTCGAGATACGTCAGGGCGGCGTCGGACCAGTCCGCTGGACCGAGCAGCGCGGCAAGAGCGCCGCCGGTAAGGATGCTGTCACGGAGGCCTCGGAGCAGTTCCACCCGCTTCCAGGCCGAATCGGTGCTGAACTGAATCTCTTGCGCCAGTTCACCGGTGGGCAGGTGCTGGAATTCAGCGAACCGCGGCGACGGCTCGCCCGCACCGAGCAGATGGCCTTGTTGCCGATCTACCAGCCGAGCGAAAATATCCAGCGGATAGTTCTGGTTATTGTCGACTCGCAGCGATGCGGATTGTTGATTGAACGCTGACTGATCTTCGGGACCAGCGCTTCGCCACCACCGGGCCAGTGTTGTCGCCGCACCGTTCGGCCTGATACTTCCTCGAGCCCCGGTTGCCGCTGGAGCCGGTCCGGGACCGTTCGCCCTGGCCGCTGCCACGGCATTGCGGCGCTGCGCATCCTTGCGAACCTGTGCCACCGTGAGCCCCCGCAGCAGCGCCTGCAGAGCATAGGCGGGATGCGTGAAATCATTGGGTGCACTGTGTCCGAACGCGAGGTTCGCCTCTGCGATCGCTTCTATCGGGTTGAACACCGGTCGGGCGCCGAGGATGAGCCTCCTCGAATTCGGGTCCTGGTAGGTGCGGACTTCGCCGTATTCTTCGTCTGCCAGTATCCGGCGCCGAGTCTCGCCGTCGAGTTCCCGCGACCATGCGTCGTACAGGCTTTTCAGTTCGACCTTGTCATCGTCGGTACGCGCGACCCCGAATCGTCGCACCCATGCGTCGAATAATTCGTTGCGGTCCTCGAATTGCCGGAGCCACTGGTCGAAGGCCGCGAACATTTTGTCCGCATCACGTCGCGGCTTGATATCGCGACTGTACCCGTCGAGCTGATCCAGCCAATCGTTGAAGCGAGTATCCGAAGGGATATCGCCGGCGTCGCGCAGATCCGTGAAATATTCATAGAGAAAACCGAATGCTCTGGCCCTTGGCATCCTTTGACCGGCGGATCCGGCAAGGTGGTCGCGTATGTGTGCCATCTCATGACGCACGGTGTCATATACCGGATCGCCGGTCGGTGCCAGCAAATGGCCGGCTTCTACTTCTTTCGCGATATCGGCCCGAAATTCCTCGGCGTTCCCGAATGCGCGTTCGTTCAGGAACATGTAGCGGATCTTGCGCCGTGTGAGCGTGCCGGTAGATGCATACGTGCTGGGGTTCAGCGGCATGACGGCTAGCAGGTCGAGACCGATATCGGGAAATTCGGGGAGCTGGTCCAGGATCGCCTTCCGAGCGGAAAGCGGTGTATCGACAGTGACTCCGAATGCGTGCAGTCCCAATACTTCGTCAAACTCGTCCACGATCGCATTTCGCACCGAAAGGGCCGTCTCGACGGAAATATCCGCCTTGTCCAGCCCAACCACCTCGATGCGGTAGGTGTCGAACAGTTCGCCCGCGATCGCCTGCTTGATATCGCGCTCGGCGGATTCCGACTGCGTGGCCGTCGACCCGTGTCCGACGGGGGACGGGCGGTCGTTGGTGCCTTTCGCGCTATATTCGGCGGTCCCGGCGGTCCCGGCGGTCCCGGCGGTCCCGGCGGTCCCGGCGGTCCCGGCGGTCCCGGATCTGGGCGGGGTCGGATCGGCGGCGCGGGCGTTCTCGAGTACGACTGGCGACTCGTACCGTTCGACCAGGATGTGGTCCGCCGAGGCCCACTCCAAGGCGGTGGCGTAACCCGGTTCGGCGGCGTTGGACTGCGCGTACACCAGGCGGGTAAGCCGGTCGATCTCGGCCGCCTGGCGCTCGGTGAGATCGATCCGGCGGCGTGAGCGGGCCGCGGCGGTGATGATGTGTTGGGCGGCAGTTAGTTCGGCGAGGTTGTCACGAACTGTGGTTTGCGACAGGGTGAACAGCCAGTCGCCGATGTCGACGCCCTTCGGCACGGCCCAATGCCCGCGATCAGCGGAAATGAGCGCCGCGGAGGTTATCGCGTTCGCCAGCCGCTGGACGGGCGCGGGTGGTGTGCCACGCGTCGGGGCCCAACCGAGAAGGGCCGCTACCCGCTGGGCGGTGCTGCGCCCGAAGCGTCGATTCAAGGTCTGGACGGCACCCCGGTTTCCTTGCTGCGCCAAGGACAGTAACGCGATGGTGTCGTCGACGGACCATTCGTTCAACGGGTCCGGTACCGCTGGTTGCCTCGGCCTGGTGGTCGAATCTCGAGACGCTGTGGGCCCGTGCGGCGTATCGCCGACAGGCGATTCGCTCGATATCGGTGGTGTGTCCGGCCCATCCGCTTCGTCGGATTCGGACGTGTGGTCGGTCGGGGCGTGGGTTTCGGTGTCGGATAGCGCCAGTGCGCCCGATGGCGCCGCCGCTGCGATCGGTGGGTGCTGTGCTGAGTGTGCCGGCGGTGTGGTGTCGCGCGGTGCTGCGTGCTGAAGCGAATCTGTCTGTGCGACAGTGCGGTGTGGGTCGGGGCCGGTGTGTGGTGCGGCCGGTTGCAGAGCGCTGGGCTGCCCAGATCCCGAGGATGCGGTGTGCATCGGCTGCGCGGGTGTCGGGGTGGAGGTGGTCGTGAACTCAGGGGCGCTGGTCGTGCTATGGGTGCGCCCCGATTCGGCGCGGGCGTGCGGAGCGGTCGCGGCGGATGTGCCGGACGATGTTTCGGAGATCGTGTGGTTGGTTTCCGCGGTTGTGGGCTGCTGGTTCTGCAGGATGGCGCCGAGTTGGTCGAGTTGCTGTTGTTGGGCGGTGGCGGGGTCGAATGCCTGGGTTGGGAAGGGCAGTGCGGGGATGTGCCGGCGTGGTCGCTGCGCCTGCTCGGGGGTGGATGAGGCGGGCTTGCCGGTCTTGTCGTGAAGGGTCTGTTGTTGCTCGGCGATGGTCGGGTCGGGGATGTGGTCGCTCGCCCGTGCCGTCCGGTGTTGTGGGGTTGGTTGGGTGGTGGTGTTGGGTGGTGCGTGGGGTTGGTTGGCGCGTCTGATGGCGCGTTCGAGGCGGGCGCGTTCGGCGGCTTCGTTTTGTAGTTCGGGGGTCAGATTGCGGAGTCGCTGTTCGGCCGCGGTGAGTTTCTTCTCGGCCGCGGTGAGTTTCTTCTCGGCTGTGGTGAGTTTCTGTTCGGCTGGGGTGACGTCGGCGGCTGTGGCGTCGGGTTTCGCTTTTGCCGCGGTCGGGGCGGCGGGGTCGGGGTTGGCTGGTTGTGTGGGGTTGGGTGTGTTGGTTTCGTGGGTTGCTGTGGTGTGGTTTTTGACGGCTTGGGCGTGTTCGGCTGCGGCGTTGCGGAAGTGTGTGATCGCGATCTTGGCGCGGGGACTTTGTGTCTGGTTGTAGAGGTTGCCGTTGATGGTGTCGCTGAATCCGTGGCTGCCGTGGCGGCCGTTGCGGCCGGCGCGTGCGGCGCATTGGTCGTTGGTGTCGGGGTTGTCCGAGCGGCCGAGCATGTGGGCGTGGAGCCCGCCCAATTGGTTGACGTTGTCGTCGACGACGGCGTCGAAACCACGTCCGAGCATCCCGGGGGTGCCGACGGTCACGTTGCCCTTCTTGTGTGTGCTGGCTCTGTGGGCTGCGTCGCCCTCTTCCCGGCCGCGTGGTGTGTCGTGTTCTCCCGCCGTGCCTGACTGTTCGACGGTGTGTTGTTTGCCGGCGGTGGCCATGACGTCGGTGAGGTGTCCTTCGGCGGCGTTGTTGTCACGGAATTCGGCGAACCATCTGCCGGTGATGCCGGTGTGTTCGATATCGGCCTTTTTCAGCATCAGCGAGAATTTCCAGGCCACGTCGTTGGAGGCGATGACGAGGACTGGTCTGCCTTCGTCCTGCAATGCACGGACCCGTTCGACCGCGTCTTTGAACATTTCCGGCCCGGTGAGGAAGATCCGATCCTGCTCAGGTACCAGGTTCGATTTTCCGAAGTTCTCGATCTTCGCGAGGCCGCCTTGGACGGGGAATTGCTCCTTGATTTCGGTGGCGGTGCGCTCCAGCGTGCCCGACATCAGGTTCAACCGTTTGTATCCGCCGAGTACGGTCTCCACGGTGACCTGTTTCATCCCTGTCCCGTCGGAATAGACTTGGGCGTCGAACATCGCTTCGACCATTTTGTGGCGGCCGCCGAACCAACGACTGTCGGTGCCGGTTTTCGGGTCGCTGCGGGGTTTACCGTTCGCGTCGAGGATTTGGATCTTGTCGTCGAATTTCTGGAAGTCCCGATTCAGTTTCAACCGGCCCGCTTTGACGTCGAGGAAAGCGCGGGCCATCTCGGTTTCCTCGGTGGTGAACGCGCGACCGGTCCGCTGTTCCCACAACCGGCTGACCGTTTCCTCGCTCTCCAGCGGGCGGACACGCAGATCCGCCGAGGTCAACTCCCGATGCGCCATCACTGCCCGCATGAATTTCAGCACCGATCGCACTCGGGCGGCCTCGGTGTAGATGGCTGGGGCACGCTGTCCGTCGGATTGGTAGTGAATCGTCTCGTCGTGGATCAGTACCGCGTCGGCCTCGTCGATCGTGGCGGTGTCCCCCGGCGGCGGCCGATCGAACAACTGCGCGGTCGCGCGCTCGTCATAAGTCAGGTAATAGACGGTCGGGTCTTGCGGATCGGCCGGTGGATTGTCGGTATCCCAGCGTGACACCTCGTAACCGAGACTGCGCAGCATCGGCCCGAACTCCCGAACACCTTCGTTGGCCAGTACCTCGGTTGTGGTGATCACATGATGGACCCGCACCGACCGCCCGTCGGCGAGTTGCACCGGCTCGCCCCGCGAGAGCTGCCACAACCCATCCAACGCGCCGACCAGAGACTTGCCTTGCCCGGTGCCCATCTGCCGCATGAACCCGCGCTGTCCGAGCAGGAACGCCTTGATCTGGTTCGCTCGCGGTATCTTTCCCGTGCCCTCATGCACGGCGGCGATGCAGCGCAGCAGCGCCTCCAGCTCATCACCGCCCTCCGCCACCCGCCGGCGCTGCGCCCACGACTCACCGAGCAACTCCTCCTGCCGCGCCCGATACAGATCCCGAATCTTCTCCGACACCGCGGTGGACTGCTCGCCCTGCTGCTCGGTGAGATCTTGTTTCGTCTGCGGATCAGCCCGCGGCAACTCCGACAGCTCGGTTCTCAGTTCTCCCGCCAACCGGACCGATCGCTCAACCCCATCCGACCCATCCACAGCAGACCGATCAGCATCACGAGACACCGAATCCGCTGTGTGCTCGGCGGGGTGTGGGCGAGGTCCGGTGGTTGCGTCGGTGTCGGCGGGGTGCGCCCGTGCACCGTCAGCTGGTTCGGATTCGGACCGGTCCTGTCCGACTGGCTGGTCCTGTCGTACCGCTGCGGCGAGATCCGGTGGTGGGGTGTCGGTCTCGGGGGCCACCACTAGGCGACGACCGCCACGTTGCGGCGGTCCCGTATCCGGCGTGACTCGACGGTCCCGGCCTCGTCGCTGCGGCCCTGCCGGATTGTCCTGGCGAGACCGGGCCGCACCGCCGTCAGCGGGATGTGCGGCCGCGGCATCGGCCGGTCGAGCGGCAACCGGCGCCGCCGCGTCGGCGGGGCGAGCGCCGGCGGGAGCTGCCGCGGCCGGAACCGGTTGTGGTTGTTCACTATCCGCGTCGGAGTCGGCGGGGTGTGGTCGTGGGCCGTCCGCGGTGTCGGAGTCGGCGGGGTGTGCTCCGCTGGATACCGCAGCCTCATCAGGTGCCGGACCGTCTCGAGTTGGCGGTTGGGCCTCGGATTCGTCGGTGTCGGTGCGCGCGTTGACCAGTTCGCTGTCAGCGGGATGTGGTAGTGCACCGTCGGTCGCATCGGTGTCGGCAGGGCGCTGACTGCCTGATGCGGCGGCCTCATCCGGCGTGTTTTGCGGAGCGGGATCCAGGGCCGCCGGTTCGTCCGCGTTAGTGCGGGTATCGGCCGACTGGCTGTCGGCGGGATGTGGTACCGGAGCACGTGCGGGGTCCTGCGCCGTGCTGCGGTCGACGGCAACGGGCCGCTCCGAGGTGCCAGGGTCCTTCGGCATGGGATCGGGCTGCCGAATCGGTTGCGGGGCTGGCTCGTCGGGGTGTTGGCGGGTGCCGGGCGGTTCGTTGTCGGCAGGGTGCGGGCGCTGGCCGCCCGCTGCTGGTTCGTCGGAGTGTTGGCGAAGGTTGACCGGTTCGCTGTCGCCAGGGTGCGGGGTCGGCCGCTGGCCACTGGCTGCCGGATCGGCGGTGAACGGGCGCGGGCCGCCATCATCGCCAAGGCGCACCGGGCCGTCGCCGGCTTGGGGATCGGTGGGTTGTGCTGCCGTGCCCTGGGATTGGGCGACTATGGGCGGTGTGATCGCGCTGTGGGGTGTGTACACCGTCTGGAGCCGCGGTGCTTCGTTCGGTACCACCACGGCGGCCGAGTGTTGGATGTCGTCGGCGCGGGCCTGGTTGACGGCATCGGGAAGAGGACCCTGCGGTTCCTTGGGTTTCCAGATGTTGGTGTTGTAGTCCTCGCGCAGGAACGGTGCCGGCGCTGGCAGCGGGTTCGCCTCGGCCGCCGGCTGGCGCAGTCGCGCGAGTATCTGGGTGAGTTGCTGTTGGGATGCGGTGGGATCTGTTGGGTCGAAGTCACGGGTGAGGATGCCGTGGTCGGCGAGTGCGTTGACGAGTGCTTGCGTGATCGGGGGTGAGCCGTTGCCGGGTCTGGGCTGGGCTGGTGCGGCGACGGTGGGGGCGTTGGGTTCTGGTGTGGTGGCCGTGGCCGTTGGTGTGGTGTTGCGTATTTCGGTGGTGGCGTGGGCGGCGGCGCCGAGGAAGCCGCCGGTGATGGCGGGGAGTAGGGATTCGGTGATGGTTTTGGTGGTGAGGGGTTCGCCGGTGATGGCGAGGGAGGTGAGGGTTCCGGTGATGCCGCCGACGAGGCCGCCGGCGGCGCCGGTGAGGGAGGTGCCGGCGAGTTGGTAGGCGATGCGTGCCGCGGTGGTGGTGGCTTGTTCAGCGTGGGCGATGGTGTTGGGGATGATCCAGCGTCCGCCGATCCACATGCCGGCGGCGGCGCCGGTGGCGCCGCCGACCCCGCCTGCGGTGGCGGCGACGCCGATGGATTTCCAGTCCATGGTTTTGCGGTTACCGGTGGCGATTTGTCCGGCTTGGACGGCGGCGGTGATGCCGCCGACTTGGAGGGTGCCCCAGAACATGGCTTTGCCGGCTAGGACGATGACGCCGCGTTGGGTGCCGTATTTGGCGGTTTGGCCGGTGAGGAGGATGAGGAGTTTGCGGGTGGCGGTTTGGCAGGCTTTTTCGGTGGCCATGGCGTCGATGCGGGCTTCGATGGCGGCGCCGGCGGGGGAGAACATGAGTGCGGCGCGGGCGAGTTGCCAGGCCAGGACCGTGGCGAAGCCGATGACGGTCCATTTTTGTTGTTCGATGCTGTTGGCGAATTCGTAGAGTTGTTCGACGAGGGTGTCGATGAAGTCGGCTTGGGAGCGGAATTTCGTGGCGAGGTCGCGGTGGTTTTTGGCGATGGCGGTGCCGGTGTCGCCGCGCAGGATGTTGTCGGTGTGTGTGGCGAGGTTGTCGTGGTGGTCGGCGTGGCTGCGGCATTGTTCGGCTTTGTCGGACCAGTAGTCGGCGCTGCGTCGGGCAGCGGTTTCGTCGCCGCGGGGGAAGTGCCCGGCGACGCAGTCGATTACCGGTGCGGGCAGCCACGCCGGGAGAGTCAGTGTCATCTACGGCCTGAACCCGTCACACCGCACCCGGCGGCATCCGTCACCACCGCGCCGCGCGGCCACGCCGACATACCCAAAGTCCTCCGTGCTCGAACCCGTTTATGCATCGCGGCCGGGATATCCGTACCAATCGATCTTCGACCCGAAGAACCCCGCTATTCTCGCGCACACCACGGAGCTTTCCCGGCCATGGGAAGTTTCGGGTCGATCGAACGAGGTTTGCGCCAGGTCGGCTCGGCCTTTCGCTGGTCTTGGATCGCGATCGCCGGTGCCGGTATGTGCGCCAGCTAATTCGCTGCCGCTGCTCGATTCGGTGACCAAGCGCTTCCGTGGACAGTATTGCCACGATGCCTGCACGGCGATTGCCGTGCTGGGTGTGATCGCGTCGGTACTGTTCCTGCCGCGGGCGAACGCTATCGATCCCGACCGAGTTGATGTAGTGCTGTGTGGCGGCGGTCAGCGTTCGAATTCGAGTGCTGACCGAATGGTTTCCTCAACCCGTCGCGCATCGATAAAAGCGCGCACCCACTGCCGACTCGGTGGGAGATACCGTCGTCGGGCCTCGGCGAACAGGTGCACGCTGGCGGGGCCCGGCCAGTCGGCGGGCAGCATGTCGTCGGGTAGGCCCGGATCGATATAGGGGATGATTCGCCACTCGTCGAGCATCAGGGTGAAGTGTGCGAAGGCATTTCGGTCGCTGGTGTCGAGGTCGAGGATTCCGCGGTGCTTTTCGTAGAAGGTCCGGTGTTCGGCCGCGAGATCGTCGAGATCCCACCACTGTGCGGCGGCCTCGCGCAGGGTGCCGGGTACGGTGGGGTCGGTGGCGCGAAACGAGGTCACATAGTTGTCGAGGTCCAGGGCCGTGACAATGGCGGCTGCCTCGGCCGCGAGGTGCTCCGGGCAGATCCACAGACCCGCCGAGACGGTGCCGCAGCCTATCGCCGACAGTCGTCGCCGAAGCTGGTGCCGCGCGGCGCGTTCGGACTCCGGAATGCCGTAGGACAGCAGCCGCCACGCATCGCCCGAGGTCATCTGGCGGAACCCGAAGATTCGTCGGTCGCCGCGGGCGAACATGGCCAGCGCGGCGTCGGTCATCCCGTAACCCGCACGCCCGCTGCGGCTTTCGGCGTACAGCACACCTTTGCGCTTCAAGCGCGTGATCGCGGTGCGCGTGCTCGGTGCCGCAATGCCGAGCACGGCGAGCAGTTCGGTGAAATCCGCCACCGCGATCCATCCGCCGAGGTCGCGGACATATGCGCCGAGCACCGTGCGGGTAAGCGAGGTCGCGCTGCCAGGTCGTGCATCGAAGTCGTCGAGCACCGCGGCTGCTGCGAACGGCTGTTGGTCGGTGGTCATCGCGTCGGGTATCCCTTCGAGGTCGTGGACGTACGCGCCGAGCGTCGTGTGGGTGGTCGCGCTGCCGGGGCACGCGTCGAAATCGTCGAGCACTGCGGTTGTGAGCACGGCTATCGGTCGGTGGTCCTCGCGTGACAGGCATTCCGGTCAGCGAGGCGAATGGTCTCGTTGGCATCGTGCGTCGAGCAGGCGTCCGGCTCCGATCGCGATTCGAGCGTCAGTGTCCGGTCAGGTGCGCACGGCGAACAGTTCCGGGAAGTAGGTGTGCTCGAGTGCGCGTTGCAGGAATCCGGCCCCGCTGGATCCGCCTGTCCCGCCTCGTCTTCCGATGACGCGCAGCACGGTTCGCAGGTGCCGGAACCGCCACAGCTGGAAGTTCTCCTCCAGGTCGACCAGCTCCTCGAATGTCTCGTATACAGCCCAATGTTCTTCTGGCGCTTCGTAAATCGACTGCACCAGGGCGAGCAATTCGGGGTCGAGGGTATGGGCCTCGGTGACATCGCGTTTCAGCGTCGAGCGCGGCACAGCGAGCCCGGTGCGGGCCAGGTGACGCCAGAATGCGTCGTAGAGGGTCGGTTCGCCCGACAGCGTGGCCAGCCGTTCATGCGCCGCGGGATCGGATTCGAACACCCGAAGCACGGTGGCGTTCTTATTGCCGAGAATGAACTCGATGGCCCGGTACTGATAGGACTGGAACCCGGACGAGTTCCCCAGAAAGTGGCGGAACTGCGCGTATTCGGTGGGCGTCAGCGTCGCGAGGACGGACCACTGCTCGGTCAGCGTCTTCTGGATATGTTTCACCCGCGCAATGCATTTGAGCGCGACACCGATGTCGTCGGCGTCGAAAGCCGCACGCGCGGCATGCAATTCGTGCAGTACCAGCTTCAGCCACAGCTCGGTGGTCTGGTGCTGAATGATGAACAGCAGCTCATCGTGCTGCTCCGGGCGGCTGACCGGATGCTGCGCGCTCAGCAGGGTGTCGAGGTCCAGGTACGCGCCGTAGCTCATGCGAGAGCTGAAATCGGTGACGATATTCCGTTCGAGTGCGTCACGTCGGATGGTCATCAGCGGCCCCGTTCTCCTGTGGCGCCCCCGATTCACCTTATTACATGAACGTGACGCTCACTAGGATTGTGTCATATGCCTATCGGGCGCGGCGGCATCCGTCGCACCGAGGCTGGCCAGCAGGCGCAGGTTGTCGTGCGATTCGCTGCCGGGTTCCGCGGAGAGGATGACAAGTTCGGTGCCGGTTTCCTCGGGCAGCGCGAAGTTCTCCTGATGTAGGTCCAGGGTGCCGACCAAGGGATGGATGTAGGCCTTGCGGCCGTGGGTGCGCGAGCGGACGTCGGCGCGTGCCCACAGCTTGCGGAACCGGTCGCTGTGCACGGCGAGTTCCCCGATCAGTGCCGACAGTTTCGGATCATCGGGATACTTGCCCGCCGCGAGGCGCAGGTGGCCGACGACATCGCGGGTGCAGACCTCCCATTGGGCGTACAGTGAGCGCTCGCCGCAGTCGTCCAAGAAGATGTGGCGAGCGATATTCAGGCCCTTCATCGGGCTGTGCCCGTACAGCAGTTCCGCGAGTCGATTGCCTGCCATCACCTCGAGGCGGTGATCGACGATGAATGCCGGTGCGTCGGGGATGAGATCCAGTACCCGCCGCAACTCCGGGCGGATGCGGACATTCGGAGCCGACTTCGCCGGGCGCTGCGGACGGCGGGCCAGCCGGTGCAGATGCTCGCGTTCCACCTCGGCGAGGCCGAGCACCCGGGCCAGCGCATCGAGGACCTGCGCGGATGGTTGCCGGGCCCGCCCCTGCTCCAAGCGCACGTAATAGTCGACGCTCACCCCGGACAGATGTGCGACCTCCTCCCGGCGCAATCCGGCCACCCGGCGGCGCGAATCGGTGGCAATGCCGACGGATCCGGGGTCCACCAGGGACCGCCGCGTGCGCAGAAAGTCGCTGAGTTCGTCCATCCATCCAGTATTGCCACGGCTTCGCGGGGCGAGGGTGGTCCTGCTGATACCAGGAAGTCCCGTCCGATGGAAGAAGCGTCCCTGAACGGTGGCCACGGCGACGCCGAATATCGAACACATCCGATCCGAAGGAGCAGCAAATGCGGACACTCATCGTCCACGCCCACCCCGAACCGCAGTCACTCAACGGCGCGCTCAAGGATATCGCGGTGACCACCCTGCGCGAGGCTGGGCACGAGGTGCAGGTCAGCGACCTGTACGCGATGCGATGGAAGTCGGCGGTCGACGCCGATGATTTCGGCGCTATGAGCGGCCCGCTGCGCGTGGCCGCAGCCTCCGGCCGCGCGTACGACACCGGCACACTCACCGCCGATATTGCGGCCGAGCAGGAAAAACTGCTCTGGGCCGATACCGTGATCTTCCAGTTCCCGCTGTGGTGGTACTCGATGCCCGCAATCCTCAAGGGCTGGGTCGACCGGGTCTTCACCTACCACTTCGCCTATGGCGTAGGCGAACACAGCGAGACCCGCTATGGCGACCGCTACGGCGAGGGCACCCTCGCGGGCAAGCGAGCCATGCTGTCGGTGACGATCGGCGGTCGCGAACCGCATTACAGCGACCGCGGCATCAACGGCCCCATCGACGATCTCCTCTTCCCGATCCAGCACGGCATCTTCTACTACCCCGGCATGGACGTGCTGCCCCCATTCGTGACCTACGGCACGGACCGCCTTTCGCCCGAAGACTTCACCGACACCGCGAAGGCATGGGAGCAGCGCCTGCTGTCGATCGAACAGACCGACCCGATCGCCTTCCGCACCCAGAACGGCGGCGACTACGAACTGCCCGCCCTACGCCTGCGCGAAGGTGTGGAAGCCAAGGGCCGCAAGGGTTTCGGACTACACGTTCGTGCTTGATCGGACCAGCTGGGCCACGCGGGGCGAGATCGGTCGGGATTGTGGTGATTTCGCCCGCGCGTGGACTCATATGGATGCCAGGGAGACTCTGCCGACCAAGTCACCGATGTGGACGTCCGCGACCGCCCATTGCGCCTGGACACCGCTGCTCCAATGTCGCTGCCATGCGTCGATCCACTCGCAGACCTCTTCGACGTCACGGTTCGGCGGTGCGAGTCTCGCTGCCCGCACCCACAATGGCGACCTCGACGTTGAACGACCCCCCGACCGTTGCGGCGACGGTGATGGTGCAGCCCGCTTGCTTGCCGTTCGGGAGGGACTCGCGGATCTGGACGGCTCGATGTTCCGCCACGGTTATCGCAGTCGCACCCGGGGCGGGCGGCAGCGGTGTCGTCATGACGGGCGAGAAAGGTGCGTGGCGCGCAAATCGGTGCGCGGGACCCTCCGTGGCGGCGGGGGATTCAGAGTTTGCGGGCTTGGGCGGGGGTGAGGAGGGGGTGGGCGAAGTGGTAGATCTGTTCTGCGGCATCGAATTCCATGGTGACGGCCGCGCCGGGAGTGTGGGCCCATTCCGCGGGGACGGGTGTGCCCGGCCAGGTGTGGCCGCCGCCGAATACTGTCCACGCCGTGACCTCGGTCCCGCCGATCCCACCGATCATCGTGTGTCGGCTCGAATGCTCGGTGGTGATTGTGGGTCCGTCGTCCGTGCAGCCGTCGAGTGCTTGCCAGTGTCGAGCGGTTTCGAGCAATCCCAGTGTGCGGCCGCGAGGTTCGCCGTTGCGGCCGCGGTGGCGCGAGTGGCCGCCGGTGATCGGTTGAATCGGGTCGGCATCGCCGTTGATGAGCATCACCGACACCGCATGGCTGGGGCGCATATCGAGCAATGCCGCGGGGAAGCCACCCGCGACCGCGGCGAATACCGGTACTCGGTCGGCGGCTGCCAGTGCGAATCGATGAGACATGAACGCGCCGTTGGAGATACCGACGACGAGGGTCCGATCCGGTGCGGTGCCGAACCGGTCGGCACACCAATCGATCACCGCGTGCAGAAACGACACATCGTCCACGCCTGCCTCGTCGGCCGTGGTGACCCCGCGCCCGTCGGCCCAGCAACCACCGTGACCATCGGGGTAGGCGACGGCAATGCCCCATTCGTCGGCATGGGCGGCGAAACTGGTCCAGTCGTACATGATCGGCCGGGCGTATGTCCGCGCGCTGCCCGAGTGATTGCCGTGCAGAACCAACACCAACGGCGCATTCTGGTCGAGCGGCGGACGCACGGCAAAACTGCGCGCGAGACCGTCAACGGCCAATTCGCCGGTTACCAATTCATCGCTCACCAACACCGGTATACCGCCCCGACCACCACCTCGGCCAGGTGACCCGCTTCTCGAGTCCAGTGCCGAGTTCGATGGACGCCACTGATGCGATGGCCCTGGTGACGCCTGCTGGACGCCGCTGCGCCCGTGCATCATCGGCAGAGACAGCTTCTGTAGCCATCGATCGTGGCACAGCAGCCGTACGCCGTGCCGGGCGAGATCGGCAGCCGTTGCCCAGACTTCACTTTGGGGGACCGGCACGCCAGGAAGTTGTGCATGCCGCACTGCTCGGATTCACACATCGATCAGATGCGCGGCGCGGCGCTGCGCCCAGCGCGCGACCGGCCCGATGCAGACTCCGGCGGTGAGCAGTATGCCGCCGAGCAGAATCCATCCGGCCCGGCCCCGATCAATGCAGACCACGCTGAGCAGCGCTGGGGCGGCGGCGATGAAGGCTCCGGTTCCCATGCCGAAGATTCCTTGATAGCGGCCTTGTGCGTGATCTGGCGCCAGCGCGAAACTCAGTTCGAATTCGCCTGCGGCCTGGCCGATTTCGCCCAATGTGTGCACCGCCACCGCGAGCGTCAATGCCAGCGTGGCGAATACCGTTGAGCCCGTGCCACTTACGCAGAACAACAGACAGCCAAGCGCCAGCAGGGCGGCGGCCTGGCGGGTGATCGTGGTCGCGTCGGCGATGGAATCGACGCGGCGGCCCGCTCGCACCTGGAGGACGACGACCAGCAGGGTGTTCGTCAGCAGCAGCGGCGAGATCAGCCAGGCCGGAGCCGAAGTGTGTGCGACGATCCACAGCGGCAGCGCCACTGTGAGCACCGCGTACTGCAGCGAGAGCACGCCGCATATCCCGGTGACGGCCAAGTAGGGCAGATCCAAACGGCCGGGACGTACGGCGCGGTCACGCTCGGTTCTCGGCAGCGGGGGCTGGCGTGGAATACGGGCGATCACCAGCGCGGTGAGCAGGAAACTCGCGGCGTCGACAAGTATCAGGGCCAGATACGCGGTGCGCGTGTCGAATCGGATGGCCAGCCCCGCACCGGCGGCACCTAGCGCCACTCCGATATTCGTGACAGATCGCAGGTAGCCGCGCAGTCGGGCGCGGTCGCGACCGCCGATCCGTGCGATCAGCGCGCCGCGCACCGCCCTGCTGCTCTGTTCGGCGATGCCGATCGCGGCAGCGACGACGACGAAGAGCCCGAAACTGTGGACGAGGGCGAGGCCGGCGGTGGCCAGCGCCTCGGCGATCAGCGTGCACAGGTAGACCTCGCGCGCGCCGACACGGTCGGCGAGGTGACCGATCGCCGGTCCCGCGGCGAGACCGGTCCCGCCCGCGATCGTCAGTCCGATTCCGACCTCGGTGCCGCTCAGCCCGACCGATCGGGTCAGCATGAGTACCGCCCCGGCGATATACAGCCCGTTGCCGATGGCGGTGATGAGAATCGCGCAGGCCAGCGTCCGTGCCGGACCGTTCACCCCACCGCCGTTCACGCCAGCACGATGGCTTCCGCTGGTCTCGGACAAGGCAGATTCGCCCACTGCCCGAGGGGAAATCCGGCGAGTGCGCCGACGAGCGCAAGCGCGGTATTCGCGTGAGTGACAACGACCAGCCGACCAGTGGTCCGCGACCGCCCTGCGCAATGGGTGAGCAGCACCGGAACCGCCCGCCGCGCCACCGCGGCCAATCCTTCTCTACCGTCGAACGATCCGATGTCCCCGGCCAGCCAGCGTCCGTAGCCATCGGGATTGGTGTCAGCGACCTGAGCTCGGGTGCGGCCTTCCCAGGATCCGAGAAATTCCTCGCGCAGCCCACTACTGACAGTGATCTGTCGGGCATCGAGCCCGGCGGCACCGGCGATTGCTTCGGCGGTCTGTCGTGCGCGAGTCAGGTCGCTGCTGAGGATGCGCTCCGGGACCGGTCGCCGAAGTGCCCGCCCGAGTTCGGCCGCACGGGTGCGCCCTTCTGCCGACAGCGGGATGTCGGTATGACCGCTGAATCGCCCTGCGTGTGACCATTCGGTCGGGCCGTGCCTGGCTATGACGATCTCCCAGTCAGGTGCGGCCACCGGAGCCGCCCGAGACATCGATGGAACTGCCGGTCACGTAGGAGCAGCTCGGCGAAAGCAGCAGTGCCGCAACCGGAGCCACCTCCTGTGGTGTTCCGAAGCGCCCCAGCAGCACACCTCGGCGGCTCGCCTCGCCCGCGCACCAGTTTTCGAAGGGCTCATCCGCTCCGGAGGCGAGATATCGAGCGCGCTGACGGTCGGTCGCGATCGCACCGAGGCTGATCGCGTTGACGAGAATGCCGGATGATGCCAGTTCGACGGCCAGTGACCGAGTCAGATTGGCCACGGCGGCTCGCGTCGCGCTGACAGCGGCCATATCCGCCTCGGGTGCGTGCGCGGTGACACCGTTCATGACCACAACCCGTCCGGCATCCGATTCGCGCAGCGCGGGCAGCGCCGAGGTGACCAGGTTCAACACCGATCCCACCTTCACCTGGAATTGGTTGCGCCACTCCGTCTCCGGTGTCGTCAGCACGCTGCCGGAGACGCCGGCTCCGGCATTGGCCAGCACACCGTCGAGTCGTCCGAATCGTTCGAGAGCCTGGCCGACGGCCTGGTCGAGGGCCGCCGGATCCCGAACGTCGGCGATGTGCGTGAGTAACCGGTCGGAGTGGGCAGGTGGTAGGACGGCACGCAGCTGTGCCAGCGCCGCAACCTCTCTGGCACAGGTCGCGACTGCGGCGCCTTCGGCGAGCAGCAGCGTAACCACCGCACGTCCGATACCGCGGCTGCCGCCCGTGACGTAATAGGCGCGTCCGGCCAGTCCGAGATCCATCGCGGGTCAGCACCGCCCCTTCGCGGACTCGGGTGTCAGGTGCTCGTCCAGCCATGCGATGACGGAGTCGTACACGCCTCGCACACCGGTATGGTCGTCGTGGGCCAGCAGCGCGTCGAACACATAATCCGATACCTTCGCGGCCCGCCCGGGTCCGTCATTCGGGTGCGTGTGGAAGCGCAGGACACCGGGCAGATCGCAGCGCAGACCCGGGGGGAACGATCGCGGAGACCGCGGCACCACGATATCCCCGTAGCAGCGGCCGGATTCGGGCATCGTGCGCTCGACCGATACGGCGACACCGGCCTGCCCGAGACAGGAAGCCTGTTCCAGATCGACACCGAGGGCTGCGCCGGCGATGAGGTTCAGATTGCCGCCACCGGTGCGGCAGGCGATCTCGCAGAGCATGGGGCCGTGGCGGGGGTGATCGAAGAGCTCGCAATGAAAACTCATGGTCTCCTCGGCGGCGGGCAATGCGTGCAGCAGCCGGGCCAGATAATCGCGGGCCGCCGCCACGCGCGGATCGTCGGCATCGAGCAGCAGAATGCCATGCGGCGCCAGGTCGACCAGCGAGTCCAGACAGGTCCGGGTGTAGGCCCCGACCATAACCGCCTCGACCTGTCCGGCTCGCATCAATCCGTCCACCGAAAGCATCGGGGCCGCAACCCATTCCTCCACGAGGTAGTCGGTGGGATCGTCGCCCGACAGCGCGCGGGTCTGCACCCAGGACTCGATCGAGACCCGGTCGCGCAGCACGGCGACGCCGACCGAGCCCGATCCGTCGACCGGTTTGACCACTACACCGTCGGGGTGGTTGTCCGCGAAGTCCATCAGTGTGGAAACCGAATCGACGAGCGCGTGGTCCGGCACGCGCAGCCCGGCCCGGCCTGCCAGTGATTTCATGACGGACTTGTCGCGAAACGCGGTTGCCGCAGCCGGGCTCTGGCCCGGAATATCGAGGTAGGAGCGCAATTCGGCGGCTCGGACGAGATCACATTCGCTCAGCGCGACAATCCGGTCGAAGGGCTGTTCGGCATGTTCGGCGACCACCGCTTCGTCGACGGCTCGATTGCGCTTCCAATCCGGGAAGAGTCGAGGTGCGGTCGAATATCGATGAGCCCCGCCGAGAAAGGTACGACTCGTGGGCGTGTCTTCCGCGAAAAGTGTGGTCTGGATACCGAATTGCGAGAGCCATTGATCGTAGCGATGCGTGGTCAGCGGCTTCTTCGACAGCACGGCCACCCGGCGCTCGCGGTTCAATTCAGCCACCGGGCCACCTCGCCCCACCAGCGCGTCGTCTCCCGGATTCGTTGCCGCACCTGGTCGGCGGTGTCGCCGAACACGGCGACCGCGGCTGCCGAATGTGCGGCGTACTCCGGGCCGTGTGCGAAAGTGCCTGGCGCTATATGCAATTCGAGATCGGCCCCGGTAGTCGGACAGGCATCCGTGGGCGGCTCGAATCGGCCATGTCCGGGTGGAAAGAGCACCCAGCCACCGGCGCGGCGCGGCGCCGCGGGTTGATGCGTCAGTTCGAGGCCGAGTCCGCACTGCCCGCGCAGATTCTCCCGGGACAGATGCACGCCGAACGCTTCCCGATAGATGCGCGCGATGAGGGCACCGCCGGTTCGCGAGGCGATCTCGCAGAGCACCGGCTTGCCATGCGCCGGTATCCACGCCTCCAGGTGGAAACTCGTCGGGAACGCGGGATTCGGCAACGCGCGATGGACATCGGCGGCAAAGCTTTGCAGCAGCTCTGTTCTCGGGTCGTCGGGAGCGAGTAGAACGCTGGACAGCTCGGACTCCCGTTGTGCCGCTTCGGCATTGCCGCTGCTGTACTGGCTCGGCCAGCAGTGCACCACCGCCCCGTCGGCGATAACCCCGTCCACATGGAAAAAGTCGCCGTCGACGTATTCCTCGGCAATCCACCGGTCGCGATGCTGTGGTGCCGCAGGCAATTCGCCCGATGCCAGGAATGCGGTGACATCGCCGCCGCCGCGCAGAATGCGCACTCCGATGGACGCGGAGCCGCGACGCGGCTTCACGACGACGGGCAATCCGGCCTCCTCGATGAACTCGATCAGGTCGGTGGGCCGGTCGATGGCCCGCCGGCGCGGGACAGCCACTCCGGCCCGCGCCACCGTATCCTTCATGATCAGCTTGTCGCGGTAGGCAC
>NZ_BAGN01000413.1 GCF_000308835.1 Nocardia vinacea NBRC 16497
CGTCGCCTGGTTGAGCGTGGATCCGGACGACAACAATGTGGTGTGGTTGCTGGCCCATATCGTGCACGCGATCCGCCGCACCCGTCCCGAGCTCGCGACTGGTCTGACGCAGTTGCTAGAGCAGCGTTCCACCGACGCCGGGCGGCACGTGATGACGACACTGATCGATCAGATCCACGACAGCGGCGAAACCGTCGCGCTCGTGATCGATGACTGGCATCGGGTGACCAGTCGATCCTCGATCGCGGCTATGGAATTCCTGCTCGACCGCGGCTGTCATCACCTGCGGCTGATAGTGACCAGTCGCACCCGCACGGGGTTGCCACTGAGTCGGCTGCGCGTGCGCGACGAACTGCTCGAAATCGACGAGGCCGCATTGCGATTCGATGCCACCGAGACGACGGCATTCCTCAGCGGGATGAATGAACTGTCGCTGGCGGCCACCGACATGGAGAACCTGCGCCGCTCGACCGAAGGCTGGGTCGCGGCGCTGCAACTGGCGTCGTTATCGCTGCGCGGGAAGGCGGACCCGAGCACCTACATCAGCCAGATCTCCGGTCGCCACTACGCGATCGGCGAGTATCTGCTGGAAAATGTCGTCGACTCGCTCGAACCGGACATGCTCGAGTTCCTCATGCGCACCTCGGTCACCGAACGCATCTGCGGTGAGCTCGCCGAAACGCTGACCGACCGGAAATCCGGCCAGGAATTGCTCGAGGACGTCCGCCAACGTGATCTATTCCTGCGCAACATCGATGACGATCTGCAGTGGTTCCGCTACCACGGACTTTTCGCCGACTTCCTGCGCCGCCGACTCGTACAACAGCACCCCGGACTGCTTGAGCAATTGCACCTGAGGGCATCGTCGTGGTTCGCCGACCATGACATGCCGATCGAGGCGGTCGACCACGCACTCGCCGGTGACGCCCCGGAACTGGCCATGAGTCTGGTACAGGAGCGCGCCATGCAACTGCTGGACGGTTCGCGGATGGCGACCTTCCTAGGCTTGGTCGCGAAGCTGCCTGGTTCGCTGACAACGCCGAACCCGGTACTGCAAGTACAAATAGCCTGGGCGAATATCGCCTTGCAGCGCCGTGCGACCGCCATCGCCGCGCTCGACCGAGCCGACGCGGCGCTGGCGGCGGGCACAGTCGACGACGAGCAGGCCGATGAGATCCGGTTCGAGGCGGCCTTGGCCCGAACCTGCAACGATCAGGTGACGGATCGCTACGCCGAAGTACCGGCATCGGTAGTGGCGCGTGCACAGAAATTGGACCGGCCATTCCTCAGCATCATCGCGGCGGCCACAGCGGCCGCGGCGGCGCTGTATCGGTTCGACTTCGAAGAGGTCCACCGCTGGCATCGTTGGATGGCGCCGTATCGAGACCGCGCTGCAGGCCCTTTCGGGGTGATGTACTGCGATTGCATCGCCGGTATGTCCGCGGCCGAACAACTCGATATCGCCGCCGCGGAGTCCTGTTACCGGACGGCCTTTGCACCTGGCGTTGCAGACCGGTAAGCAGTCGCACGCCACCCGGCTGGCCAGTGCGTTGCTCGGCGAATTGCTATATGAGAAAGGACAATTCATCGAGGCGGAGGAACTGCTGGACATCGGGCTCGGCCCGGCGGGCGGCGCCGTGGAGTTCTTGATGGCCACCTACGGGACCGGAGCGCGCCTTGCCGCCGTTCGCGGTGATCTCGATACCGCCCAGCAACGTCTGGCAGCGGGAGCGAAGATCGCTGCGGATCTATCGCTCCCACGGCTGGCGGCGCGAATCGTGAACGAACGCGTCCGCCTCGGCCTGCCGATTACCGACACCGAACGAGAGACCCTCGACAATCTCCCGCCCTACACCGTGCAGCCCACCGCGACTCTGGCTATCGCATCCGAACTCGCACGCGATTCCGCGATCCGGCTACTGCTCGCCGAATCGTCACCCGCGGCGGCCCAGCAGGCCTGCGATAAGGCTGAACATTTCGTGCGCGAGATCAGCCGCCAAACACGACCGAGGGCCCTGCTGCTGGCTGAACTGCTGCGCGGCTGCTGCTTGTCGGCAATCGGGCAGACAGGGCGGGCGGCCGAACTGCTGGCCCCGGCACTGTCGCATTGCGCGACGCTGGGACTGGCACGGCTCGTCGCCGACAGCGGCCGTCAACTGCAGCCGGTCCTGGAAACACTCGCCGGTGCACCGTCGGAGGCTGGGCTACCGCGCTCGTTCCTGCTGCAGGTGCTGGCCCAGTTCGAACCGGCGCTACCGAACCGCAGCAGTCGATCCGACGACTAGCACTGCTGGTTCTCGGCGTCGGTGGGATAGTTCGACGATGGTGATCATTGTTCAGCTACCGGAACATAATGGTGTCGCCCATGAGTCACAATGGAGAGCCCACCATTGGAAGTTGCGTAACCGATGACCACGAATAGGCCGCCGTTGCCCGGAGACATCCGCGACAATTTGCAGAAGATCGGCGATACGGTCGATGCAATGATCCTGGGCGGTCCGCGCAAGTACACCGCCGACGAGGTGCTGAGTCGTTCCGGTATCGACCGTGAACGTGCCGAGCCTATATGGCGAGCAATGGGATTCGCGGCGCCGCCGGACGAGGAACGGGCATTCACCGACGATGACGTCGAGGCGTTGCGTCGGGCCGGGAAATGGCGTGATATCGCCGGTGTCGACGATGCGGCGATCGTCGCGATAACTCGCGCGATTACGCAATCGGTCTCCCCGTTGGCTACCTGGGAGGCTCAGTTGGCCGTCGATAACTTCCTCGACGAGGTGACAACATCCACCTCGGCTTCAGCGTTGCTGACATTCTCCGAGCAGATTTTGCCTTTGCTCGAACAAACCCACGCCTACATGTGGCGCAGGCAGGTCGCCGCGTACATCGCTCGACGGATCGCGGTCGCACAGGAGGACAGCTCGCGTCCGATCGGCACGGCGGTAGGATTCGCGGATATTTCGGGGTATACGGCCCTGACTCGCGGCGCGGGCGAATACGAGATACGTCGTTTGCTCGATGCGTTCGAGTCCGCGACCACGAATGCCGTCGGCGAGAATAGCGGTCGTATCGTGAAAATGATCGGTGATGCGGCGCTGTTCACCGCCGACCGACCGACTGTCGCCGCAGATATCGCACTCGATCTGCTTGCGGCATGGCCGGATTCCGAGCCGCCACTGCGCATCGGGGTCGCCTCGGGTCCGGTTGTGGATCGACTCGGCGATATTTTCGGGGCAACGGTGAACATCGCGAGCAGGCTGACCTCGGTCGGCGCTCCTGGCGAGGCCCTGGTCGACGAGAACATGGCACAGGCACTGGGCGAGTACGATGGCTACCGACTCGAACAACGACCTCCGGTCACCGTGCGTGGCTACGACCGTTTGGATTCCTGGCGATTGCACCGGGCGAACTTCCGGAATGATCAGTATCTCATCGCCGAGCCATCGCGAGACTGAGCGGATATTTTGTATTCATGAAGTCGACATTCTCGGACCCGGCGTGCTCGGTTGCTCGCACAGTGGAGCTGTTCGGTGATTCATGGACACCGTTGATCATGCGCGACGCGATCATGGGCGCCCGTCGCTTCGACGAATTCCGGAAATCTCTCGGCATCGCACGAAACGTACTGTCGACTCGACTTACCCGACTGGTGGAGCAGGGCGTGATGACCAAACGGCTGTACCAGGAAAACCCGCCGCGCAGGGAGTACATCCTCACCGATAAAGGACGCGACTTCTTCTCGGTTCTCATCGCGATGCGTGAGTGGGAAGCCCGCTGGCTGGATGAGGGCAGCGCTGATTCGGTCACACTACATCATTCGTCGTGCCGGCACGAGCTGACCGCGCGCACTATTTGCGGATCATGTGGTGCAGACATCGCGCTCGACGATATCGAATTCCACGTCGATCCCGCCTGTTGTGAAGGCTGATTCGCAACGGCCGGTGGCTGCTTCACTTGTCGTGTGCTCAGCTTATTGTGCGCGGCGCACAACAGGCTGTTCGAAATTCATATTGCGCGCACATTCTTCGGCGTCATCTCCGGCCATACCGTAGTGGCTTCCACCTCGCCCATGCCGGAGATGACAGCCATGCTCGAATTTTTGCAGATAATGCTGCCATTGTTTCTTTTCATCTTGTTTCCGATCCTCGTGCCGACCGCGGTGGAGGTAGTCGGGAGAATCCGCGACCATGTCGACAGGCTTCGCGTGGCGCACGCGGATCCAGGAGGTGCCCGCTGACCGAAGCGGCGGGCACGCACGGTTGTCGGTTCTACCTGCCGTCGACAGCCGATTCCAGTTCGTCCAATGCCTCCACCGCCTTATTCGTGCCCACAGCACCAAACGGGGGTGCTGACATGGTCAGCCGGGGTCGACTGCCATCACCGCATCATGAGCGTGCCGCAGCTCGCGCATGATGAAGGCAACCTGGTCGGCGAGCAGGCGCGCCTGCCATACACCGTCGTACACGTCGAAGTGATCCACCGGATAGCGCCGAACCTCGGCGCCGCCGCCCGCCCGCGCCGCCGCCTTCAGCGCAGCCGCAACGGGGACCACCGTGTCGATGTCGCCCACCTGTACCAGTAGAGGAGCCCGCACGCGGCGCACGGACCCGCCTGGTCGATTCAGCGCGAGCTCGAGTGCCACCCGCGCACAGACCTCGTTGCGCCAACTCGGCCCGGCGACCCCGGCCATCGCCTCTTGTGCGCCGTCTTTTGCCAGCACCGCGCCCGAGCCGGATGCTCCGATGGCAGGCACCAGCAGGGGCGGCCGTCCGGTAGCGGCGGCCAGCACATCGCGAACTCCATTGGCGGCGAGCCGAAATATGGGTGCCAGCCCTCCGTTTCGGGCGAGATGTGCCACCGTGGCGGGCCCATCGACGGCTGGTGTCATCGCCACGATCGCTGCGATATCAGGGTCGCCGGCCGCGATCTTCACGACATGACCGCCCGAGTACGACGTTCCCCACAGAATGATCCGACCCGGGTCCACGCCCTCGATACTGCGTGCGGCGCGGACCGCCGCACGGTAGTCGGCGCGTTGGCGCCGGTAGGAGACGAGCTGGCGCGGATTTCCCGCCGAGGCCCCGAAGCCGCGATAGTCGAAGAGCACCACGTCGAGGCCCGCGGCCGCGAAGCCTTCCGCGAATCCGAGCAGACCGGTGTCGCGGGTGCCGCTGAAGCCGTGGGCCATTACGACGCATGGTCGTCCGGTCTTCTCGAGCAATGTGTCATCGGCCGTGCGCAGATGCCATGCCGCACACGTCGTTCCGGCGCTGGGGAAGGTGATCTCTTGCTTTCTCACTACCGTTCAGCCCACCCGCACCGCAACGTCGGAATCGGTAGAGATACGGGAGGTCCGCAATGCTGGGTCTGCCACGGGGCCGCGGACGAGCCGGTCACGGTCCGCTCGGTAGCTCATCGCCATCGACCAAGGGCCGTGCGAGCCTTGCCGTGGAAGGGTTTCGGCCGCTCGTCGGACGTAACCGGCATGGAAGTCCACCATCGGTGTGAGTCGAAGCGTCGGGTCGTTGGCGACCGGGACCGCGACGTGCTCGCCGTGGTTGTCGAGGTGTGCGATGAGGCGGCACAGATGCTCGCAGACGAGGTCGACCTTCAAGGTCCACGCGGCATTGGTGTAGCCGAAGGCGAAGGCGAAGTTCGGTACTCCCGAGAGCATCATGCCCTTGTAGACCACGGCGTCGGCGACGTCGATCGGCACGCCGTCGAGGCTGAGAGTCATTGCGCGCAGCGGAATCATCTGTAGGCCGGTCGCGGTCACGACGATGTCGGCGTCGAGACTGTCACCGGTGGCGAGTTCGATTCCGCGCTCGGTGAACCGGGCGATCCGGTCGGTGACTACGGAAGCCTTGCCAGTGCTGATCGCCGAGAACAAGTCGCCGTCGCGGGCGAAGCACATGCGCTCGTGCCATGGGTCGTAGCTGGGCTTGAAGTGCTGATCGACC
Source organism: Nocardia vinacea NBRC 16497 (assembly GCF_000308835.1). GTDB lineage: Bacteria > Actinomycetota > Actinomycetes > Mycobacteriales > Mycobacteriaceae > Nocardia > Nocardia vinacea. Next base: position 5,961 of record NZ_BAGN01000413.1, read on the forward strand.
GGATAGCCCTTCGGCAACGCCTTTTTATTGACCCAGCGGACGAGCCGACGGGTAAAGCGGGGATAGCGACGGCTCACTGCGTAGATGACGGCGAGCCGAGTTCTGTTGATGGTCCTGCTCATCCGATATGCGATGTGCTCGGGCAGGAGCTTGCGCAGTCCGTCGGTGACCGGGTCCCGGCTCGGGATCGGGAGGATGTAGGTGGGTGAGCGCTGCAGCAGGGTGACGTGAGCGGCGGTCTCGGCCATGGCGGGGACCAGTGTGATCGCGGTGGCGCCGCTGCCGATGACCACCACCTTCCGACCGCGGTAGTCCAGATCCTGCGGCCAATGTTGGGGATGGACGATCTCGCCCGTGAAGCGCTCTTCGTCATCGAAATGCGGCCGGTAACCCTGGTCGTAGTCGTAGTACCCGGTCGCTCCGAACAGCCACCGACATTCCACGGTCGCGGTCCGGCCGGTGCCGACGTTGGACAGCTGGACTGCCCACAGTCCCCGTTGGGAGGACCAGTCGGCCGAGGCGACTTTCCAGCCGAGTCGCAGATGGGACGACAGGGTGTACTCGGCCACAGTCTCATGGAGGTAGCTCAGTATCTCCGCGCCGTCGGCGATCGCATTGTCGCGCCTCCACGGCTTGAACTCGTAGGAAAACGTCTGCGCGTCCGTGTCGGCGCGAATCCCCGGGTAGCGGAACAGGTCCCAGGTGCCGCCGATGCTCTCGCGGGCATCCACGATAAGGAACGTCTTGTCCGGCAGCTTGCTCTTCAGATGGCTGCCCGCGCCGATTCCCGAGATCCCCGCGCCCACGATCAGGACGTCGACGTATCGGATCATCTCATCCCAAGTCTCGCGGTCGCCCCTGCGCTTCGTCGCCATGGCCTGGTCCTCTCGCCTATCACTGTGTCGTGCGTTACAAGTGTCAGGTGAAGTGACCTACCTCTCAAGAGCGTTTTGCCCAAGAAGTGAATTCTAAATGGGCGTTCTGCCTATCTTTTCGGAGTTACATTCGACTGGTGACACGAGCTGGAACCCCGTTGCCGGGCGCCGACGGCGTTGTCCAAAGCGTCTGCGAGAAGCTGCTCGCTGAACCTGCCGAGGTCATGAGCGACCTGCACGATGCAGTATTCGCGGCGGCGATCGAACCCTTTCGCACCGAACCCTCGCTGGTCGCCGAGATCACGGCCAGTTCCCGCGCCAACCTGCTGCACTGGGCCGCCTCCGTGCGGAGTGCTCCGAGAGAACCGGTCACGGCGAACCTGAGTGCGGAAGTGGTCGGCATAGCCCGCGACGCATTCCGTCGAGGGGTCGAACAGATTCTGGTCACGGCATATCACGCGGGACACAATGCGCTCTGGAGGCATTGGATGCGGCTGGCATTCACCGTCTCATCCAATCCCGTCGTACTTCAGGAAGCCCTCGACGTCGCCGCTCGCTCCCTGGCCGACTTCGTCGATGTCACACTCGCCGCGCTGGCCGCTCAACTCGAATCCGAACGTGCCGAACTCACCCGGGACAGTCACGCACAGCGTTTCGAACTGGTGAGTCTCGTCCTCGAAGGGGCTCCGATGGCCAACGATCGTGCCAGCGACCGCCTCGGCTACCGATTCGAGGGGCGCCACACCGCGGCTGTGTTGTGGACGGACCCCGGGGCACCTGATCGGCGCGGCTTGCAGCGCGCGGCGGAGGCGCTGGGAGCGGTCACCCAGGCGCAGCAGACATTGGATGTCATCGCCAGCTCCACATCGGTGTGGACCTGGTTGGCCAATGCGACTGCCGTCGATGCGCAAACCCTCGCGGCGGCGACGTCGCATATCGAGGGCGTGCGCATCGCCATGGGACCGGCCGACACCGGGGTAGAGGGCTTTCGGCGCAGCCACCTGGATGCGGTCGAGACGCAACGATTGATGCAACGATTGCCGGACTTGCATTTCGCCAGCTTCGCCGACGTCCAGCTCGTGACGCTTGCAACCTATAACGAGCAGCGGGCCATCGAGTTCGTCGCCCGGACGTTGGGGCGGGTCGCGACAGCAGATGCCGAGCTCCGTGAGACATTGAGAATCTATATCCGTGAGCAATTCAGCGCGTCCCGGGCCGCACGAACGCTCTTCGCGCATCGCAATACCGTCCTCAACCGCATTCAGCGCGCGGCGGAGATGCTGCCGGTCTCACTCGATACCAACGGTCTCGAGATCGGGGTCGCCCTGGAGATCGCACACTGGCTGGGGCATCAGCCGACCTGATCAGCCGCGGATCAGGTCGGCTGCTTTCTCACCGATCAGCACGCTCGGGGCGTGGGTGTGCCCGCGGATGATGCTCGGCATCACCGATGCGTCCGCGATCCGCAGCCCTTCGACGCCTCGAACCAGCAAAGCCGGTGTCACGACGCTGGTTTCGTCGCTGCCCATCCGGCAGGTGCCCACCGGGTGGTACAGGGTATGTGAACAGGTGGTGAGGGCCTTTTCGAGTGTCTCCGCACCGGTATCTGGCGCGCCCACGGGACGAGCGACCTTGCCGAGCAGTTTTTTCAACGCGGGTGCTTCGGCGATCTCCGCGCACATGCGAAGGCCTGCCAGGATGGCCGCACGGTCGGCGCCGCCGGTGTCGGACAGGTAGCGGGGATCGATGATCGGCTTCGCCAGTGGGTTGGCCGAGCGCAACGAGATGCGGCCTCTGCTCTCCGGTTTGAGCAGGATAGATCCCATTACCACCGCGTGGCCGTACGGTTCTCCGATTCCCTCATCGAAGAATGGTGCAGGTCCGAAGATCAGCTCGAGGTCGGGCAGGTCCAGGTCCGGGCGGCTACGCACGAATCCGTAGGCCTCACCGACGTTGGAGGTGAGCATCCCGCGGTGTCTGGCAAGGTAATTGATGAGCTCCAGCGGCTTTTCCGCAGCGAACAAGCTGTCGCCTTCGACGTCGAAGCCGAGCATCGCGACCAGATGGTCCATCAGGTTCTCCCCGACCTCCGGTGCGTGGTGGACGGTCGCGATACCGTGCTCGGCGAGGTGTTCGCGATTACCGATGCCGGAGAGCATCAGTAATTGTGGACTGTTGATCGCGCCACCGCGCAGCACCACTTCCCGGCGGGCATACGCAACCTCGCGTTTGCCGCCGGACTCGAATTCGACTGCTACAGCGCGGGTTCCATCGAAGATGATGCGTGTCGCGACGGCCTCGGTACGCAGCGTCAGGTTTTTTCTGCCGAGGGTGGGCCGCAGGTAGGCGTCGGCCGTGCTCCACCGCGCGCCGCCCTTCTGTGTCACGACGGTTTCGGAGAAACCCTTCGGCTCGGGCAGATTCGGGCGCTCCACAGTGTGACCGGACTCGACCGCCGCCGCCAGCCAGGCCGCTGTGGACGGGCGCGGGCTGCGCTGCCGCGACACATGCAGTGGACCGTCGACACCTTCGTCGGGTTCACGTGCCCCCTCGAGTGCTTCGATCTTGCGGAAGTACCGTACGACCTCGGCGTAGGACCAGTCGCTTCCGGCTCGTTCGGCCCAGTCGTCGTAGTCCGCGGCGAATCCGCGCACCCACATCATCGCGTTCAGCGATGAGGAGCCGCCCAGCGTTTTGCCTCTGGGCCAATAGATTTCACGTCCGGCGAGGGCGGGCTGCGGTTCGGTGCGGTAATCCCAATCCACGGTGCTGCGGAACAGCTTGGCGAATGCGGCGGGGATATGGATGAATTTGTCTTTGTCCTGCGGCCCGGCCTCCAGCACGATGACGCTGGTAGCGGGGTCGGTACTGAGTCGGTTGGCGACGACCGCGCCCGCCGATCCGGTACCGATGACGACGTAGTCGGCGTGGGTATCCACGTGTGCTCCTGCTCGGTCAGCCGCGCAACGCAGATGCGAAGATTGCGGGCAGTTTTCCCCATCCGGGTGCTCCGGCGAAGGCGGCGAGGCGCCGTCCGGTCGTCGCCGCGGTCGTATTGTTCACAAACCACGGCGGTTTTGGCGTGAGCGACCACTCGCCGTGCAGCACTGAGCGTGGCGCGGGACGGAAGGGGCCGCGCACGACCGTTCGTTCGGGCCGGTCGATCAGGAATGCGTTGTGCACCACACCGATTCCGCTCTGAACGTCGTCGATCGTGTGGCCCGGATAAGCACCCCAGGTAGCCGCGGCGGTGAGGAACCCGGCGCCGGTCCACGCATTGATCGCGATCGTGCCGTAGCGCAGCTGCTCGATCAGTTCGTCGAATGCCGCGCCCATCGCACGGATGGTCGCCGGGTGCGCGATGACATTCACCCCGAGCGTGCCGACGAAATCATCGTTCGCCGTAGCCGCTGCCGCACGCGCGAAATCGGGTCCGAGGCCGGACAATTCGACAACTCCGAGGACTGGCGCGAAGTATTCGGTCTGCAGCAGTGTCTCGCTGCGGTCGCCGCGCAGGCCCGACATCAGCAGCCGGCCGCCGAAGTGCTCGGCGCTCGGATAGGTCGACTCGGCTGCCGCGACCCGATCGTCGCTGCCCGGGTAATACGCGGCCCGACTCGGTGCGGCGGCGTAGGCGGCGCGCAGCTCGCGAAGGAAGTCCTCCTTCTGATCCCAGTCGGCGGAAATCACGACGGCCTGTGCCGCGACACAGTTGTATCCGCCGTTGTGCAGGCGCTGGGTGACAATGTGGTCGGCCTGGAACCGCAGATCGGCCTGGCTCCACCGGCCCGGCAGCACGATGGTCGGGGAGACGCCGCCGAGTTCGCTGGTGATCGGCTTGTCGAGTCGAGGCCGACCAGCGTCCTTGCGCGCCGCGGCGTCCTCGCCGTGTCCCCAGACGATCGCGTCGTGTGTCGCGGCGCTGCCGGTCATATGCACGTGTGCGACCTCCGGATGCTGCACCAGATATTCGCCGACATCGGCTGCGCCGGTGAGGATTCGGACGGCCCCGATCGCAATGAACGGCTCCAGCACATCGGTCAGCGGCTCCAGCATCGGGTCCGTGATCGGATTCAGCTTCAAAGCGACGACGCGGTTGTGCGCGATCAGTTCGTACAGCACGTCCAACGGGGCGATCGAGGTGATGTTGCCCGCGCCGAGCACCACGCCGATGCCGTTGGTGTGAATCGGGTCGAGCTGTGCCAGCCCCGCGGCTCGGATGGCTTCGGCCCGGCCGATTCCCGGCTGCAGCCACACCTCGGCGCTGAATCCGCTCAGCAGCAAAGTGTCGAAGACCGACGTGGGCAGCACGCGGACCGTGGTGCGTCCACCGGCGGTGCCGAAATGCGCCTTCTCGAGTGGGCTGCGCCCGGCGGCGAGTGCGCGCAGGCTTTGCTCTAGTGCTCCAGCTCCGGCTGCCATCGCATAGGGGCCGGATATCCATTCCTCGCCGACCAGCGCCGTGCCTGGATCCAGCCGCTTATAGCTGACCGCCGCATCGACCCACGCTCGGGCATATTGCGCGGTTCGCTCCCGGACGCGCCCGAGCAGCTCGGCTCGTGCGGCCAAGGAGATTGCGGCCCAGGCCTTTTCGCCCTCGGCGAGGTCCGACAGTGCGGCGTCGACGGCGCCCCGCAGGTCGGTCGGCGAGTCGTTGATGGTCATAGTCGGAATTGTCCGCATCAGTGCCGTCGTGCACCATGGGCGGCGGTCGCGGGAGTAGGTGATCGACTTTGTGCGATGGCACAATCACAGTGTGGTGTGGCCCACACCGCGGGTGGTACTCTGCCGGGGTGGCCAGACCGTTGCACTCGATCGCGGCCACCGAACTCGCGAGGCAATTGCTGGACTCGGTGGACTCGATGGCCGACGAACTCGCCGACCGGATCGTCGCATCCGAGCGTGCATACCTGGACTCCCAACTGCTGACCCGGGACCAACTGCGCGGAGCCTGCCTGGACAACTTGAGCGCAATGCTCCGCTACCTTGCGGGCCGCGATCCGGTCCGGCTGGAATCCGCGCGTGCGGCGGGCAGATTGAAGGCCGAACAGGGGTTGCCGATAGCGGCGATGCTGCACGCGTACCGGCTCGGTGGTCGGTTGATCTGGGAAGAGTTGATGGTCCGTGCAGGTGGTGTCGCCCACGGTGAGCTGCTGAAGATTCCTGGCGAATTGTGGGCCCTCGTCGACCGGTACTCCGATGCCGCGGCCGAGGCATACCGCGAGACCGAAACTCTGGTCGCCTTGGCCGATATCGAGTCGCGGGCCCGGGTGATCCGGACGTTGTTCGACGACCACGCGGAGAATCCCGCTGTGGTTCTGGACGCGGCGCGTACTCTCGGCCTATCCGAGACCGGGGTGTTCGTAGTGCTTGCCGCCGAGGCTGATTCGGATCAGAACACGATGGCAGCCGCGATCGCCAAGCTGAAGGACCGTGGCATCGTTTCGATCTGGGATTTCTACGCCGATACCCGGACTGGTCTGATCTGCGCACCCACGCCCGCCGAAATCGACAGTGCCATCGACTTACTCGGTGCGGCGGTCGAAGCTCGTGCGGGCGTCAGTCGCATCTTCAGCGGTCCGCAAGGCATTGCCGCCGCGCGCGAGGAAGCCCGGCTCGCACTCGAGTGCACACCGCGTGGCGCGGTTGCGGTCACCCGCTACGAATCGGAGCCGGTCGCACTACTGGTGGTGCGGCTACCCGATGCGGCGCGCAGTGCAGCCGCACAAATCCTCGGCCCGCTCATGCAACTGCCGGAGGCGGAGCGAACGGCCTTGCTGCACACCCTCGAAGTGTGGTTCGAGTGCAAGGGCTCGACCGTGGCCGCCGCGCAGCAGATGCACTATCACCGCAACACCGTGCTCTACCGGCTGCGTAAGATTCGCGACCTCACCGGCCGCGACTGCGATCACCCGGCACAAGCGGCCGAGCTCTACATCGCGCTGCAGGCGACCCGACTGCTGCGCCCGCTGTAGATTGCTCAACAGCCTTGTAAGGCAACATATTTGGAAGCCAGACGGGGGTTGGAGCGAGCAGCTGTTATGCCTGCGACTCGGTGAGGGTCCTTCGGCGCGCCGCGTCCCGACGAGCCGTGGCGAACGCGAGAGCGTCATCCCAGCTCGACTGTTTCAGGATGAGCCCGCGGTATTTCATGATCTCGGTCGGCCGGTTCAGTGTGAGGGCTCCGATCAGGCGCGGCCCGCGGCGATACAGCGCCACCCACCGGCCGTCGACCGCGGGGTCGCCGTCCACGACGTGGACTTCATCGCAATCCGGGGACCCGACGAACTGGATTCTCGAGTCGTACCAATCGGACCAGAAATAGGGGACCGTTTCGTACGCCGACGCGTCGGCCGGATCCAACGCGTTGCGCGCCGCTGCCGCGCCCTGCTCGGCCGCAGCCGTCCAGTTCTCCATGCGATGTGTCTGCTCCATGACCCGGTTCGGCCAGCAAGCGACGTCACCGGCGGCGTAGATCACGTCCACGCCTGTCCACAACTTCTCGTCGCAGACGATGCCGTTCGACAGGTCGAGACCGGAGCCCTGTAACCACCCGGTGCTGGGGGCGATGCCGATCCCCGCCACCACCAGGTCTGCCGGAAGAATCGTTCCGTCGTCGAGCACGACCCGTTCGACGTGGTCGCCACCCTCAACGGCGCGCACCGCGCGCCCGCACAGCAGTCGGGTGCCGTTGCGCTCATGCAGAGCCGCGATCGCTTCACCCATTCGGTCACCGGCGGCTCTGACCAACGGTTTGGCAAGGGCCTCGACGATGGTGACCTCCAGGCCGCGGGCCTGCGCGGCGGAGGCCACCTCGGACCCTATGAAACCGGCGCCCACCACGACGGTGCGGGCCCCGGCGTCGAGGGCACGGCGGATCGCAATCGCGTCCTCGATGTTCCGCAGGCCGTGGACCCCGCCCATCCCCTCGGTCCCGGGCAGGGACCGAAGCGTGGCTCCCGTCGCGATGACCATTGCGTCGTATGGAACGCGGCGGTCCCCGATCAATACCTCTCGCCGCTCGCTGTTCAAGCCCGTCGCCGGTGAACCGAGGACGAGATCGACTCCGAGATCCTGCTCCAGGAACTCACGTGACTTGTACCGCGACGACTTCAGTTGGCCGGCCTTGTCCGACAGGAAGGCCTTCGAGAGCGGGGGTCGGTCGTAGGGGAGGTGCTCCTCGGCTCCGATCAGCGTGATCGAGCCGTCGAAGCCGGCCTCGCGGGCGGCCTCCACGGCTCGCAGGCCGGCCAGGCAGGCGCCGACGACCACGAAGCTGCGTATGTTCTTCGCGGTCGTCATTCGCTGATGCGCAGAGCGGATGTCGGGCAGGTCGCCACGGCTTTCTCGGTGTCCTGCCGGTCCACATCGGAGATATCGTCCTGCAGCAGGTTCAGGGTGCCTTCGTCATTCACCTCGAAAATGCCGGGTGCGATGGACTCACAGATACCGAGCCCGGTGCATTTTGTGCGGTCGACAGTTACTTTCATGGGAATCACCTTCCGGGGAGGGTGCCTGAGGGCTGGGGGTTCCTCGGCACGGGAGTTCAGTCAACCGTCAAAGTCCGCCGCGGTTCGCCGGCGGCAGCTTCGGGTACGCCGGAGCGTTGATACCGAGGCTTCCGGTGCTCGCCAGTGGTCGTACGCGCAGGAAGCAGCCGACTTTGTGCGTGTCGGTCTTGAGGGCGTGCTTCAGAGCCTTGGCGTGCCCGCCTGGTGAGTAGGCGTAGTCCTTGGCCAGTGCGAGGGTCTTCCACAGACTGATCGACGTGTGCTCGAACGGCAATTTCGAGGACACGTCGACACTGCCGCGGTGGCCGGGGTGATGGGCGGCGCGGCTGGCGGCGTGCACGTTGTTGTGCAGGAAGTTCGTCAGCTCGCCGGGGCGCACGATTCCGTGCACGATCGCCACCAGCGGTTCCTCGTCGGCGAGTGGTTCCGCGCCGTCGGCCTGCGGCGTCCACCCGTGCCAGCCGTCGGTCTCGCGATTGAACTTCACGCGGACGATTTCGCCGTCGAGGCTGAAGCGCTTCGGGCCTTCGACGGCCACCCGCAGCGGACCGCGAAACGCCGCTTCCGCTGCCTCGGGCGAGTCCCAGGCGGCAACGAGAGCGCACCCTCCGGGGAAGAGTCGCGGCATGAGCGAATGGGTCCCGTTATTGGCGTAGTTCACCGTTGCCGCGCGAAGTCCTTCCAGTCCCTTCAGCCCGCCCTTTGCGGCGCGGCGCCAACGCAGGTGTCCCCGGGGTGGACGCTCGAATATGTCGATCGTCAGGAAGTCGGCAGTTTTCACTGTGTGCTCCTCGGTTTGTCGCCGGTCCGCCTCGGGCGTCGATAGGGGTTGCCAGAAAATCGCCACCCGAGTGGAGGCATGCCGAGAGACTTTAATACAGACACAGTGTCACTACAAGTAGTCGCTCTTATATGAGATACGTTGGTGCGCGCGATAATCTGTCCCGGTGGCCGTCCTCGACAAACGCACCCGCGATGATCCGCGCCGACGCGCAACCGAGCTCGCATTCCTGCATGCCACTGAGGCGCTGCTCAACGAGGGGGGGTCGTATGCGGACCTCGCCGTCAGTCGCATCGCGGAACGTGCGGGCCGTACCAGGACGGCGTTCTATGCGCACTTCGAGGATCGCCGCGAGTTATTGCTGGCACTCGTCGAAGAGGTCGGCGGCGAGGCGTTCGCGGCTATCGAACCGTTCCTGGCGGTTGACGGTCCCGTCGAATACGACCAGCTCACGGCATCGACAGCGGGCCTAGTCGCGACCTTTCGCGACCACGCGACCCTGTTGCGGGCAGTCATCGAGGCCGCAGGCTACGACGAGAGGATAGCCGCGTACTGGGACGGTGTCCTCGGCCGCTTCGTCGATGCCGCGCGAGAGCGATTGCGAGCCGAGGGATTCGGCGAAGCCGAAGCTGCGGCGACCGCCGCCGCGCTGATCTGGATGACCGAGCGCATGTGTTACCAGCAGGCCGTTCGCGGCGGTACGGGCCTCGACGATCCCGCGGCGGTCGCCGGTATCAGCGACGTGTGGTGGAGCGTGCTGTGCGCCGCGCGGACGGGTGCCCTGCGGCAGCGCTGAGTAAGCCGCCTACATGAAAAGTACTATACATTTCGTATAGTTAGCTGTAGCGTGCGCCACATGCCTCAGTCATCGACCTATCGACGCCAAGCACCCACTTGGGTTCTGCTGCCGGGCGCACTCCGCCGACTCGGACCTCGGCCCCAGATATCCGGCGCGCGAGGTCCACTGGCCGCTGTATGCACCAGCAGGCACGGAGGACAGCTGGCATGAAGCGTTATTCACTCTCGGACAAAGTCGTCCTGATTACCGGTGCCGGTCGCGGGCTTGGCGCGGCCACTGCCACCGCACTGGCGGACCGCGGGGCGCGGGTGGTCCTGGCAGACATTGATCCGACCACGGCGCAAGGTGTCGCGGCGACCCTGCCGAGGGGCCGGGCGCTGGCGCTGAAATGCGATGTCACCCAACTCGATTCCGTCCAGGAAGCCGTGCTGCGAACACGTGAGGAGTTCGGGCGAATCGACGTGGTAGTCGCCAATGCAGGCATTCTCGGGAAGAGCGCCACATTCAGTGCGCTCACGCCCGACCAAGTGCGAGGCGTGATGTCGGTGAACGTGGACGGAGTCGTCAACACGGTGGCTGCCACGCTGGATTCGGTGATCAGTAGCCGCGGACAGCTCGTATTGGTCAGTTCGGTGTTCGCGTTCATCAATGGGGCGGGCACGATCCCGTACGCAATGAGTAAGGCCGCCGTCGAGCAATTCGGCCGAGGCCTCGGCGTCGAGTTGGCGCACCACGGAGCGTCGTGCATGACGGCGTACTTCTCGCTCATCGAGACCGACATGATCCGGCAGGGCGTGGACGCTGATCCCCACGTACTCGACCTGCTCTCAGCTTCGTCGCCCGACTTTCTGTTGAAGCGGATCCCTGCTGCAACGGCGGCCGCGGCGATCATCGACGGGCTCGAACACCGGCAACGCTCCATTACTGTCCCCGGCCGTTGGCGGCCCTTTGCCGCACTTCGAGGTGTGGTCGGACCGATCCTCGACGCGAAACTCGCACGTGATGCCTCCGTGCAGCGAGCCATTGTCCAACTCGAGAACCGCTAGTCGTTGTCGATGAACATTCGTGGAGAAACCATGTTGGATGATCTTGCATTCGCGCCCGCCCACGAGTTGCTTGCCCTCCTCGGACGCGGTGACATTTCGAGTAGCGAGCTCGTGGACCGATATTTGCAGCGAATCGAGAAGTACGACCGGCGCCTGAACTCGGTGGTCACGTTGGATCCCGAGCGCGCCCGCGCCGAGGCGGCCGAGGCGGACCGACAGCGTGCCAGTGGCAGTGCGCCGCTGGGGCCGCTGCACGGATTGCCGATCACCGTGAAAGACAGTTACGAGACGGCAGGCATGAGGTCTGTTTGTGGCCGTCGCGACCTCATCGACAACGTGCCGACGCGGGACGCGGAACCGATTGCGCGGCTGCGCCGAGCCGGGGCGATCATCATGGGCAAGACCAATATGCCGCCCGGAAACCAGGACGTACAGGCCGACAATCCCGTCTTCGGTCCGACGAACAATCCATGGAACCTCGCACGCACATCCGGTGGTTCTGCCGGTGGAGGTGCGGTGGCCACCGCAGCCGGCCTCACCGCCTTCGACTTCGGCTCGGAAATCGGCGGCTCGACCCGAATCCCGTCACACTTTGTCGGGCTGTACGGCCACAAGGCGACATGGCGATCGATCCCCTTGGTCGGCCACCTCCCACCAGGTCCGGGGACCGGTCGCTGGGCCGAGCCCGATCTCGCCTGTGCGGGCGCTCAGGTCCGCGATGCCCGCGACTTGGTTCCCATCCTCGCCGCGACGACTGGCGCCTTGACTCGTGACGGCGGCTTCAGCTACCAGCTCTCGGCGCCCAGAGCCACCGCGCTGAGCGACTTCCGCGTCGCCGTTTGGTTCGACGACCCGGGCTGCCCCATCGACTCCGAGGTCAACGCCGCCGTCGTCGACGCGATCGAGATCCTGAAGCGGGCCGGCGCGAAGGTGGAGATCCAGCCTGCCGCGTTGCCGGTCGACATCAGCGAGTCGCACGGAGTTTTCGAACCACTGGTGTACGGGCAGCTTTCGGGGGATCGCACCGGCATCACTCCGGCCTCTGCTGCCGCCATGATGGCGCGCATGATGCAGGACCCGCGAGGACCGGCGACCCGTGCGTTTCGAGGCACATTCCAGTCGCACTATGCGTGGATGCAGGCCGACGCCGCGCGTCAGGAGATCCGGGAGCGGTGGTACGAATTCTTCCGCCAGTTCGACGTCGTGCTCATGCCGGTCACTCCCACGGCCGCACCCGCGCACCACAACAAGCTGATCGATCGGTTCGGTCGGCGATTCGAGGTCGACGGCGTCGCCCGTTCATACTGGGACCAGGTCAAATGGTGTGCCATCGCCAATATTGCCGGAGCACCCGCTACGACGATTCCCGTCGGCCTGGGCAAGTCCGGGCTCCCGGTGGGTGTACAAGCGATGGGACCCGCCGGGGGGGATCTGACAACAATCGAGTTCGCGGCTCTGCTGGGCGAGCAACTCGGCGGATATCTCCGCCCTCCTGGCTATGCCGGGTGACGTGGTGCCGAGTTGGTGCAGAGTCGATCCACGCCCTTCCCTAGACTCGATTCAGTGGAGAAGTCTCGTCTATATGGGCAAGGGTGTCCGCTTGCGAGCGCCTTGGATGTGCTGGGCGAACGATGGACCCTGCTGATAATTCGGGAGTTGCTCCTCGGACCCAAGCGGTTCACCGATCTCGGTGCCAAACTGCCTGCTGCCGGACCGAATCGCCTGACGAGTCGACTTCGTCGACTCCAAGGCGTCGGTATCGTCGAGAAGACCGCCGGTGGTACCTACACGTTGACCGAGTTCGGAGAGGGACTGCGGACCCCGGTAATCGGCTTGGGTCTGTGGGGGCTCGGGTTGATGTCGGAGGGGATCGACACCGAAACGGCGCGACCCGATATGGTAGCGCTCTGTATGACGGCTGCGGTCTCCCCGAATCTCTTGTCGGGCCTGGCTTTCGAGTGCGAGGTGCACACGTACGAGAGTCCCGAGTCCGAGGCGCATGCTCACGAGATCTTCACGATGAGCGTTCGTGACTGCGCGTTGTCGGTGGTGTCCGGTCCATCGGAATCGGAGTCGGCGGTCATGCTCTACTGTTCGTCGGCGACTTTCATCGCGTTGACCATGGACACCCTCACCTTGGCGGAAGCTCGCCGGACGGGCGCGGCGCGAGTTTCAGGAAAGGGTACGGGCCTCCCGAAGCTGTTCGCGGCGTTCGCGGCCACGACCCGGGAACTCGAGCCGGCCCTGTGAGCGAGGGCCGGCTCGGCTGGCCCGTCAGCGCATCGTGACGATCACCTTGCCCTTGGCGCGCCCCTTTTCGACATAGGCCAAAGCGTCCGTGGTCGCTCGGAATGGAAAAATTCGATCCACAACAGGGTGTATAGCCCCGGAATCGATCAGGTAGCCGAGCTGACGTAGTTGCTCGCCATTTGCCTTCATGAACAAAAACGAGTAGCTCACTCCCGCGTGTTTGGCTTTTCGGCGGATCGAGAAGCTGAGAGCGCGCGTCGCCTGTATCAAAACCCAATTCGCCCCGAACTCTTTGGCGAAATCGGGTTCCGGCGGGCCTGCGACCGATATCACTTTCCCGCCGGGTTTGAGTACGCGGAGTGACTTTTCCAGCGTGTCTCCGCCCAGCGTGTCGATGACGAGATCGTAATCCTTGACGATGGTTTCGAAGTCGTCCTTCTTGTAGTCGATGACGATATCTGCGCCGAGGTCCTGCACCCACGTGACATTCGCGGTGCTGGTGGTCGTGGCGACGGTGGCGCCGAGATGCTTTGCCAGTTGGATGGTGATCGTGCCGAGGCCTCCCGAGCCGGCGTGGATCAGCACTTTCTGCCCCGCACGCAGATTCGCCTTCTCGACCAGCGCCTGCCAAGCGGTCAGGCCGACCAGCGGAACCGCGGCCGCTTGCGCCATATCCAGTGCGTGCGGCTTCTTCGCGACATCGTTCTCGTTGATTGCGATCAATTCCGCGAAAGCGCCGATTCGATCCTGGGCGGGTCTGGCGTAGATCTCGTCACCCGGTGCCAGCCCGCGAACACTCGGTCCGACCTCGAGCACGACGCCGGCGAGATCATTGCCCAGAATCAGCGGCAATTTGTACGGCAGCAGCGGCTTGAGTTCGCCGTTCCTGATTTTCAGGTCCAACGGATTGATGCTGGCGGCGTGGATCTGCACCAGGACGTCATCGTCGCGCAGTTCCGGCTGGGGGACTTCGACAACCTGGACATTGTTCTCTTTCCCGTACCGACTGACAACGAAAGCCTTCATCGTGCGCCCTTCCGGATCTGGTCGTCGGAACCGCCGTGCAGCTGTGCGATCGGGACGGCTGCGTGGTTGCTCGATATCGAGGTGACCCTTGTGTTGGTCTGTTATGGCCTTTGCTTCGTGGTGACGTCCTGGGAGTGGTAAAAGCACCACAACCAGGCTATCGCATACTATAACCAAGTTATATGTGGGATGGTAGACGTCACGTCGGCATTCCTCAGCTGCGCATCAGACGCGCGAGGCGTTCCTGCACGGGCTCGCTCAGCCATGTGCGCGCCTGTCGGCTGAGCTCGTCCGCGAGTACCTCCGCGGCGCCGGACTCGATGCCATCGAGCACCTGTCGAACCACATCCGCGGGATCGGACTTCGGCGAATCCGAGAACTTCCCCATATCGGTGTCGACGAGCCCCACGTAGACGCCCACCACCTGAACGCCGCGTGGGGCGAGTTCGGTGCGCATGGAGTCCGTCGCACTCCACATCGCCGCCTTCGATACGCCATAGCTCGCACCGACGGGAAGCCATGCGAGAACTGACGAGACGTTGACGATGGCGCCGGAGCGCTCAGCGATTCGGTCGGCGAATGCAGAAGCCAGCGCGAGCGGGCCGAACAGGTTCGTCTCCAGCTCCGCGCGAAGGCTGGCCGTGGATCGGCCGAGCACCGAGGCTCCGTGCGCGATGCCCGCGTTGTTGATCAGAACGCTGACATCGATTGCGGTCTCGGCCGCTTCGGCGACCGAGGCGGCGCTGGTGACATCGAGGTGCAGCGGAACGATGCGCGGGTCTGCCACGTGGATCTGCTGTGGGTCGCGGGCGGCGGCATAGATCTTCTTCACTCCGCGACCGAGTAGTTGCTCGACGTACTCGCGGCCCATGCCGCGATTGGCTCCGGTGACGAGCACCGTCTGATCGATGAGCGAAGTCATGGCATCCTCCTGGGACATGTATACCGATCGGTGTACATGGATCAGGCTACGTGGGTCGATAGGATCCTCGCAACAGGCTTGTTGCAGAATCAGATAGTAAATACTATCTTTTTTTAAAGTGACACCGAACGGCTCCGTTCGTCTTTCGACACCCACCCCCATCAGGAGGATCACCCGCATGTCTGTTGCTTTCAAGCCGGTACGAATCGGACCTTGGGATCTGCCGCAGTCTTTCGTCATGGCGCCGCTGACTCGTAGCCGCGCGGGGGAAGGCAACGTGCCCACGGCGATGAACGCCGAGTACTACACCCAGCGCGCCGGGGCGGGACTGATCGTCACGGAGGGGACTGCGCCCAGTGCAGTCGGCCAGGGCTACCCGACTGTGCCCGGGCTCTACACCGACGAACAGGTTGCCGGGTGGCGACTCGTCGCCGAGGGCGTGCACGGCGCCGGTGGGACGATCGTGGCTCAGTTGATGCACGTCGGGCGGGTCGCCCATGCCAGCAACAAGGGCGGTGTGGACACGATCGCGCCGAGCGCCGTCCAGGCTCCCGGTCAGATGTTCACGCTGACCGGCATGGTCGATCACGATGTGCCCCGGGCCATCGAGACCGGTGAAATCGCCGGAATCATCAGTGAGTTCGTCGAGGCCGCCCGCAACGCGATTCGTGCCGGTCTCGACGGGGTCGAGATCCACGGTGCGAACGGCTATCTGTTGCACCAGTTCCTCGATCCGACGGTCAACCTCCGCGACGACGAATTCGGCGGCGCGCCGGCGAATCGGGCTCGGTTCGTCATCGACGTGGTCGCGGCGGTCGCTGAGGCGATCGGTGCGGATCGGGTCGGCCTGCGGCTCTCGCCCGGTCATCAGTTGAACGGCATCGGCGAGGTGCCCGGTGCCGACCTCGACGAGACGTATCAGGCGGTCGTGGATGCGATCGCGCCGTTGGGTCTGGCGTACCTGAGCGTTCTGGCCAGCCCGTTCGAGTCCCTCGAACCGCTCGTCCGTGACCTCCGCACGCGGTTCGGCGGCTCGGTGCTCTTGAACCTTGGTGCTACACCGGTGCCGACGTCGCTGGAGACGGTCGAGGAATTGCTCGACAAGGGGGTGGCCGACGCGGTCGTTGTAGGTCGTGCCTTCCTCGCCAATCCCGATCTCGTAGAGCGTTGGCGCACCGGCGCTGAGCTGAACGAGGTGGACTTCACCACGCTGTACGGCGGCGGACCGCGCGGATACACCGACTACCCGAGTCTCGCCGAGATCGCCTGAGCCGCAGGCATTTTCATTCCACCGCTGGTGGTCGCGCAACCGATTGCCCGCACTACACCCTGAGGAGAACGATATGAGTACCTACACACCTGTCAACGCCGCCGAGGACAAGCATGTCGATGGGGCGTCGGCTCGTTTCACCTACCGCCGGATCGGCCCGCGCGGCGGAGTTCCGCTGGTGCTGTTGCACCGCTTCCGTGCCACCGTCGACTGGTGGGATCCGGAGTTCCTCGACCTCCTCGCCGCCGAGCGTGACGTCATCCTGTTCGACAACATCGGTATCGGATACACCGGTGGCGAAGCCCTCACCTCCGTCGAAGGGTTCGCCGCGGGCGCTATCGACTTCATCGAAGCGCTGGGGTTGACCGAGGTCGACCTGCTCGGCTGGTCCTTCGGCGGTGTCGTCGCGCAGGCGGTCACGCTCACGCGCCCCGATCTCGTTCGCAAGTTGATCGTCGCGGGCAGCGGATCGGGCCTCGCCCCGAATATGCCGACCATCAGCGAACGAGTCCTGGGAATCATGGCCAAGCCGGACGCCGATCTCGACGACATGCTGTATCTGTTCTATCCCGCAACCGAAGAGGCTCGAAAGTTGGGACTCGAACACTTCGACAAGGTTTCGGCCGCGATGCCGACGGATGCTCCGGTGGTCAGCGAAGCCGCCGCTATGGGGCAGCTCCAGGCAATCACCGCGGCGCTGGCGACGCCTTGGGAGCAGGTTGTCGCGGGGCTCGAAACGATTCGGCAGCCTGTGCTCTATGCCAATGGTTCGCACGACGTCATGATTCACGCCTTCGCGTCGTACTCCGCCGTGGAGCACCTCCCGTCGGCCAAGTTGGTGCTGTACAGCGACGCCGGCCACGCGTTCCTGTTCCAGCATCTCGCGGACTTCACGGCCGAGGTGAAGTCCTTCCTCGCCGGCTGAGCCTCGTTCTCGCGCCTGCCGCTCCAAGCGGTCAGTCGGGAGCGGCAGGCGACTTCACCGAATCGATTGATGCACGGAATGTCACGTGGCCGAGAACAATATAAAAGTGAAGTATTTACTATCATATGATTATGAATAATCGAACGTACGGCCAGAACTGTGGCCTCGCTCGTGCGCTCGACATCCTCGGCGATCGCTGGACTCTGCTTATCCTGCGTGACCTCGGTATGGGTCCGCGGAGATACAAGGACCTGGCTGAGGGGCTGCCGGGCCTCGGCACCAATCTGCTCGCCAGTCGTCTCAAGGGTCTCGAAGAAGCGGGCTTGATCGAGCGCACGGTACTTCCGCCACCGACCCCGGTCGCGGCATACGCACTCACCGGTATCGGCGAAGAGTTGCGCCCGGCGCTCGGGCTGCTGGCGGCCTGGGGGTTCAGGCATGGTGCACCGTTCGACGCCGCGGATATGACGCGTGCGGAATGGCTGGTTCAGGGACTGGTAGCCCGCGCTGAACCCGATGCTGTCGATCGGTTCGGCGGAGTCGTGCAGATCAACGTCGGCGACGAGTCCGCATGGATCGGGCCCTCGCCGGATGGCGTCCGTTTGCGACCGGGGGCGGCCCCGACATTGCCCAAAATCTCGCTGAATAGCGATATCTCGACACTCGCCGCTCTGTTGACCAATGAGCTCGATGTCGCCGATGCGGTCGAATCCGGCGCGCTCACGGTGGAGGGCGACGACGGGGAATTGCAATCCTTCCTGCGCGCCTTCAGCCTGGCGAGCACCGGCTAGTTCGTCGCTCGTGCGGGTGCGAGACTCGACGACACCCGCAACAGGCGATACACGTGTGCGAGTTCGGTTATGCCACTGGAGTATTCACAAGGAAGTCGCCTCCGATGCGGCCTCGGACCGCGTCGGCTGAGCGGGCGGCGGCATCGTGTGGCGTGCCCAGGGCAGGGTCGCTTGCCGTGGTCAATCTTGTGTACTGCTCATCCTCGAGGGGCACATCGAGCGCGGCCAGGTAGTCATCGAGCTGCGCGCTCGTGCGTGGACCGATGATCGGCACCACCACGGTCGCGCAGCGGCGGGCATGTTCTCGTTGCCATGACATTGCCACCTGGGCCGGGCTCACACCGATCTCACCGGCTACCGCGAGAACGGCATCGACGACGGCGGATTTCTGAGTTGTGTCCTCCCGCTGGATAACCGAACCCAGGGTCGTCAGCCGCCCCTCGTCGCTGGTCCGATACTTTCCGGTGAGTAGACCGCCACCGAGCGGTGAGTAGAGTGCGACACCGAGCCCGAATGCCTCTGCCATCGGCATGATCTCGCGGTCGGCGGTCCGCTCGACCAGGCTGTACTCGGTTTGTACGCCCACGATGCGTGCGCTGATTCCGCGCTCGTCGGCCAGCGTTGCGGCATGGGCGGTGCGCCATGCCGGGAAGTTGGAAAAGCCCGCGTGCAGAATTTTTCCCGCTCGTACCAGGTCGTCGACCGTTTCGACGATTTCCTCGACGGGTGTCACGAAGTCCGGCCAGTGCACCCAGTAGAGATCCAGGTAGTCCGTGCCGAGGCGGCGTAGCGATCTTTCGAGTGCTTGCACCATCACCTTCCGGCTGTTGCCGGTCTTCGATACGTGTGGTTGTGCCGTGTCGCCTTGGGTGAACTTGCTCGCCAGGACGAAGTGTTCGCGATCAGTGGATATCAGATCGGCCAGGTAGGTTTCCGACTGCCCGAACTGATAGATGTCGGCGGTGTCGATGAACGTTCCCCCGGCTTCTGCGAATGTATCGAACATCGCCCTGGAATCTTCGAACTCGGCACCGGCGCCCCAGTTGGTGCCGAAATTCGCGGTACCCAAAGCGAATTCGGATACTCGCAAACCGGTCCGCCGACCGAATGTGGTGTAGCGCATGCTCTGGTTGACCTCTCTGGCCTGCCGTCCGGACGAATCTGTAACCGGCTCCGCTTTCGTCGGTACGGCCCGTCGTCAATTGATTATGATCATAATACTATTGCTGGCGACCGGCAGCGGCGGAAGATGGACCGTGAAAGTCGGTGTCGGATACTGCGAGCCACAGGCCTCGCACGGTTGGCACATTTTGCCGAGAAGGAGGGGTCCCGCGATGGAGTGGACTGGCGCACGCTACGCAGACATACCGACGGTGGAGGTACGCATTTGGATCGCTGCCCCGCCGGAGCGGGTTTGGGCGGTGGTATCCCAGGTGGAATCGATGCCCGACATGAGCGATGAGCTCCAGTCGGTCGAGTGGATCGATGGTCCGACCGGCCCGGTCGTAGGTGCGCGATTCATCGGCCGCAGCAAGCACGATGCACTGGGGGAGTGGGCGACCACCTCGCACATCATCGAATGTGACCCGCCGCGGGTGTTCGCGTGGGCGGTCGAGGATCCGGACAACCCTACCGCGGTCTGGCGGTTCCGGCTCGAACCAAGAGACGGCGGAACCGAACTGTCGGAGTGGATGCAGATGGGCCCCGCGCGTTCGGGTCTATCGTTGGCGATCGAGCGGATGCCGGAGAAGGAACAGAAGATCGTGTTCGTACGAATGCGGGAATTCGAACGCAACATCACCAGCACGCTGGAGCACATCAAGAAGCTGGCGGAAGCGTGATGCGCACTGCGACGACAATCGAGGCATCCAGCGGGGGCCGGTGGTCGGAACAGGTCGACTTCGTGGTGGAGGCGGAAAAACTCGGACTGGACATCTGCTGGGTCGCAGAGGCCTGGGGGTCGGATGGGCCATCGGCCCTGGGGTACTACGCGGCGCGAACGGACCGGATGCTGCTCGGATCCGGGATCATGCAGATCGGTACCCGCACACCGGTTGCGGTGGCACAGACGGCTATCGCCTTGTCCAACCTCTCCGGCGGTCGGTTCCTGCTCGGTCTGGGTGCGTCCGGGCCGCAGGTAATCGAGGGCCTGCACGGTGTGCCGTTCGCGCGGCCTGTCGCCCGAATGCGGGAGACGGTGGAGATTGTGCGCCGGGTACTCGCGGGTGGGAAGATCTCGTACTCCGGCACCGAGTTCCGGATCCCATCGCCCGGTGGCGAGGCGGTGCCGATGCGCCTATCGATGCGGGCCGACCATCCGATCCCCATCTATCTCGCCACGCTGTCGCCGGCCATGCTCCGGCTGACCGGCCAGATCGCCGACGGCTGGCTGGGCACCAGTTTCGTGCCGGAGGGCGCGGCCGGCGCCTACTTCCGGTACCTGGACGAGGGTTTGACCCGCAGCGGGCGGTCCCGGGTGGATCTGGATATCTGCCAAGGCGCGGAGGTGGCGTTCGCGCCCGACGAGGATGCGTTGCGCCAGATGGTGGCCGGAAGGAAGAAAGAGTTGGCGTTCAGCCTCGGAGGCATGGGTTCGGCCTCGACCAACTTCTACAACCGGGCTTACAGTCGGCAGGGCTGGGCCGAGATCGCCGCCGAGGTGAAAGAACGTTGGCAGGCCGGAGACCGTGACGGCGCGGCTGAACGCGTGACCGACGAGATGGTGCTCGCCACCACGCTGATCGGCACCGAACCCATGGTGCGCAGTCGGTTGCGCGATTGGCGCGACGCTGGTGTCGATACCATCCGGCTCTATCCGGCGGGGGACACGTTGGACTCCAGACTGGCTACCTTGGCCAGAGCGATCGAGATCGTGCGGGACATTTCCTAGCAGGCTAGTTCGACAGGAACTCGCGCAACGCGATGATGGTCTGCTCGGCGGCCTCCTCCGGGACGAAATGCCCGCAGTCCAAACTGTGTCCGCGAACATCATCGGCGTACTGCCGCCATACCTCGAGTACGTCATAGCGGGTTCCGACGAAGCCGTGCGTGCCCCACAAAACCAGCAGCGCGCAGGTGATCCGGTGGCCTGCCGCGGCGTCGGCGTCGTCGTGTTCGAGATCGATGGAGGCGGCAGCGCGGTAGTCCTCACAGCTCGCCCGGATCGCCTCGGGGTCGCTGAAGCAGCGCACATACTCCGTTACGGCCTGTTCCTCGAATACCGCACCAGGGCCGGACCATTGCTCGAGTTTTCGGCGCAGAAAGTACTCGGGCGCGCCGCCGATCAGAACCTCGGGCAGATCGGGTTCTTCGGCGAGGAAGAACCAGTGGTCAT
Source organism: Nocardia vinacea NBRC 16497 (assembly GCF_000308835.1). Classification (GTDB taxonomy): domain Bacteria; phylum Actinomycetota; class Actinomycetes; order Mycobacteriales; family Mycobacteriaceae; genus Nocardia; species Nocardia vinacea. Next base: position 27,491 of record NZ_BAGN01000413.1, read on the forward strand.
AGACGGTTGCCAAGGAGCGGTCCACATTCGCGAAAACATGTCGGGTCGGGACGATGTCGAGGACCGCGGCTCGATCGACCCGTTCAGGGTGGTCGAGGCAGAGTCGATGTGCGACTCGGGCGCCGCGGTCGTGACCGACGATCGCGAAACGGTCGTGCCCTAAGGCTGTCATCAACCCGACCTGGTCCGCGGCCATCGCGCGTTTGCCGTACGACGAATGATCGGCTGCCGAGGCGGGTTTGCCCGAGTCGCCGTAGCCGCGAAGATCGGAGACGACGACGGTATGCGACTCGGCCAACGCCGCTGCCACCTCACGCCAGATCACATGGGTTTGGGGGTAGCCGTGCAGGAGTAGTACCGGTGGCCCCTCGCCGCCCACGCGCGCATGGATTCGGACACCCGCGACATCGATGTCGTGGGTCGTGAACTCGGTGAACATACCGTCGATCTCCTATCCGACGCGGGCGGGTCTCAGGAAGCCAGGAATTCGAGCGTCTCTCCGACGAACCTGTCGTGATGTTGGAAGATTCCGCCATGTCCGGCGTCCGGGTAGATCCGCAGCGTCGCATTCGGCAGACGTTGCGCCAGATCGAAGGAGTTGCTGGTGGGCACCATTCGATCGTCCTCACCATTGGCCACCAGCACAGGATGCTGGATGCGACTCAGGTCGGAGGGCTCCTGAACGCCCCACGCATGGATGGCTTTGAGCTGAGTGCGAAAGGCGCGCAGTGCGATTGACTTGTCACGGTCGACGGTGCGTTCCTTCAAACGCTTCACGAACGCCCGAGCCTCCGACTTGCCGTGCGGGGTTCTGGTGAAGAACAGGTACTCCTTGGGATCTTTGAAGGTGGCGACCGCCTTGAAGGTGTCACGGTAGGTCAACGAGGTCACGTTGACGATGCCTTCACCTCCCGCCGGACCGGTCCCCGCGAGGATAACCTTCCGAACCAGTCCTGGCTCTTCGCGAGCGATCACCTGCGCGACGAAGCCTCCCATCGACAGCCCCAAGAGATCGACCTGATCGAAGCCCAGTGCGCGGATAAACGCGACGGCATCTCGTGCCATCGCTGCGATCGAATCCGGTGTCGTGCCTTCGGACGCGCCGACACCGCGGTTGTCGAAGGTGATCACGCGGTGCTTCGCCGCAATGCCGTCGACCACTCGGGGATCCCAGTTGTCCAGGTTGGCGGCCAGATGATTCAAGAAGATCACCGGTACACCGGTTTCGAGACCCAGCTCGCGGTAGGTGAATCGTGTTGTGCCGACCTGCACGGATTTTGTCGGCGCATCTTTGTACAAGGTGCCGCTCGCACGCTTCATGACTTCCTCCTGTTGTAAACCGATTGGTGTACTTTTGGCTCGACGGTACTCGACCGCGCTCGGCTTGTAAACAGATCGGTATACTTGGCTCATGACTTCGCTCACCGGTACCCAGGAAACGACCCGTCGGGGAGGGCGTGGGGCGCGGCAACGCATCCTGAACGCCGCTGCGGAGCTGTTCTACAACGAGGGCATCAACGCCACCGGTGTCGAACTGATTTCGGCTAAAGCGTCGGTGTCGAAAAGAACTCTCTACCAACACTTTCCGAGTAAGACCGCGTTGGTGGAGGAGTATCTGCGCATGCTACGACAAGCCGCGGGCAACCTCGCGGACGCGCCATTGGCGGACTCCGATTCGAACCCGCGAGCGCGGCTGCTCGCTTTGTTCGACAGCCCAGACGCGGCCGATACGCCGATGCGCGGCTGCCCATTTCACAACGCGGCGGTCGAGGCGGCCGAGTCCATGCCCGGCGTACAAGACATCGTCCACGCACACAAGCGGAACTACATCGACGGGCTCACCGAGCTCGCCCGACGAGCGGGTGCCGCGGACTCACAGCTTCTGGGCAACCAGCTCGCCCTCCTCTACGAAGGGGCAGCCGCACTATCCACCTCCCTCAATGATCCGGCACCCTGGGCGCACGCCCGCGCGACAGCCGAGGTGCTCATAAATGAAGCGACGCGCGACCTCGCGTGACCGGCACGATCCGGACATCGCTGATTGCGCGCACGAGCTGCGGGATAGCCTGCGAGCAGGTGTGACATAAACTTCCATTATGGAACACAAGAGCTTCGAAGGCATGAGTTGCCCGGTTGCGCTGGCATTGGAGCAGGTTGGGGAGTGGTGGAGCATCCTGATCCTCCGTGACGCCACGCATGGCATGACTCGGTTCGAGCAGTTTCAGAAGAGCCTCGGTATCTCGCCGAACTCCCTGTCCCGTCGGCTCGGTGCACTCGTCGAGGCTGGTCTCCTGGAGCGGCGTCGTTACAACGAGCGTCCCCCGAGGGATGAGTACGTTCTCACAGAGGCAGGGCACGCGTTCCGTCCTGTACTGATCGCCCTGTACGCCTGGGGTAGTAGCTACTTCCCTCCTGAAGCTCCCAATGTTCGCCTCGTGGACAAAGAGTCCGGAATAGATGTCGATCCGATGTTGATCGACCGCTTGACGGGGCGTCCGCTCGACGACGAGCACTCGATGTTCCTGCCAGGGCCGGCCGCTGACGATCGACTCCGTGCGGCCCTCGAGGGGCGAAGCCGGCTCGTCTCCTGACTCTTCGCGGAGCTGACAGCTCTCCATGTCACTTCCATCTTCATAGTCACTTGCATAATGGTAGTGACACGGGTTACATTCGGTGCGCTACTTGCCGTCAAGTGATGAGGTGCACACAGTGAGCTCTCCAGTAACCGACCGAGCCGTCCAGCAGTACCGCTCGGTGGAGATCGAAACCAAGTACGTCGAGGTCGGCGACGTCCGCTACGCCTACCGGGAGCTGGGCCCGGATCGGCCGGTGGATACGACGCCGCTGGTCTTCCTGCACCGCTTCCGGGGGACCCTCGACGACTGGGACCCGGCCTTCGTCGACGCCGTGGCCGAGCACCGGCATGTGATTCTGTTCAGTGACGCGGCGGTCGGCTCGTCGACCGGATCACCGGCGACCAGCGTGGACGAGAAGGCCCGCAATGCCGCTTCGTTTGTGCGGGCCCTGGGCCACGATGTTGTGGATGTGCTGGGATTCTCGATGGGTGGCTTCGTCGCGCAGGCCATCGCGTTGCAGGAACCGGCATTGGTGCGCAAGGTTGTCGTAATCGGGACGGGCCCGGGCGGCAATCCGGAGACCGACCCGCACACCGACATCGTCTTCGACATCGCGCTCACTCCCGAGTACTCCTTCGAAGACGTCCGCTACCTTTTCTTCGCCGAGGGCCGTGATGCCGAGACCCAGGCCTATATCGATCGCAACGCACTGCGGGCCCACCGTGAACCCGTCGTCACGCCGGAAGTCATTCAGGTGATGGCCGGTTTGATCATGGACTTCATGGGCGGTAAAACCGGCCACTACGCCAGGCTGGGGGAGCTTCGCCAGCCGACACTCGTCATCGACGGGGACACCGACCCGTTCTTCCCGGTCAAGAACCAGTGGTTGCTCTATCGGGAGCTGCCCGACGCGCAGCTGGCCGTCTATCCGCAGGCGGGCCACGCACCACATCAACAGCACCCAGAGGCCGTGGCCGCCCAGGTCGAGCGGTTCCTCGCCCACTCGTGATCTGCCCAGACGGGCGCGGCTCTCCGCGCCCCGGGTGTCTCTGGAAGGAACACGATGACGAGCTACGAGGGCCTTTACAGCGCCTGGCGTGACGATGCGCTGGGCTACTGGACCACGCAGGCGTCCCGCATCGATTGGGAAGCGCCTTGGACTGCGGTATTCGACGAGACCATCGGCCCCTACGGCCGCTGGTTCCCCGATGCCCGCCTGAACACGAGCTACAACTGTCTCGATCGGCACGTCGACGCTGGTGCGGGCGATCGGCCCGCACTGGTCTGGGACAGTGCGATGACCGGTGAGATCGTCACACACACCTACCGCGAGCTTCGCGACCGCGTCGCGAAGGTGGCTGGAGCGCTCGCCTCGGTGGGGGTGCGCAGCGGCGATCGTGTCGTCATCTACATGCCGATGATTCCTGAGGCCGCGATCGCGATGCTGGCTTGCGCAAGGTTGGGAGCGATCCACTCTGTGGTGTTCGGCGGCTTCGCGGCCGCCGAGCTCGCAGGACGGATCGATGCCACCGAGCCACGGGCGATCATTGCCGCATCGTGCGGTCTGGAACCGAGCCGAGTGGTGGCTTATAAGCCGGTGCTCGACGAAGCGCTGGCGCAGTCGCGACACCGGCCCGATGCGTGCTTCGTGCTGCAACGCCCACAGGCGCTCGCCGAGCTCGAGCCCGGCCGCGACCTTGACCTACTGGCGGCGGAGAAGGCGGCGAGCCCGCACGATCCGGTGCCCGTCGATGCCTCAGCCCCGCTCTACATCCTGCACACCTCGGGTACGACAGGGCGACCGAAGGGCATTGTCCGCGACAACGGCGGCCACGCGGTGGCGCTCGCCGCATCCATCCCGACCATTTTCGGGCTGGCCGCGGGCGATGTGTTCTGGGCGGCATCGGATGTGGGCTGGGTCGTCGGACACTCCTACATCGTCTACGCGCCGCTGCTGGCCGGTCTGACATCGGTCATGTACGAGGGCAAGCCCGTCGGGACCCCCGACGCCGGCGCGTTCTGGCGCGTGATCGCGCGGCATCATGTCAATGTCCTCTTCACCGCCCCCACTGCGATACGTGCGATCAGGCGGCAGGACCCGGATCTGGACATGCTGGGTCGACACGACCTCTCGTCGCTGCAGGCGGTGTTCCTGGCGGGCGAGCGGTGCGACCCGCCGACGGCAACGTGGCTGCAATCGCGGATCGACAGGCCGGTCGTAGACAACTGGTGGCAAACGGAAACCGGCTGGCCTATCACGGCGCGGTTCCGAGGGGCGGAGCTGACGCCCTTCAAGCCAGGTTCGGGTGGCAGGCCCAGTCCGGGATTCGAGGTGGCCGCGCTCGGCGACGATGGTGTCCCGCTGGCAGTCGGCGAGACGGGCAATCTCGCCCTCCGTCTGCCGCTACCGCCCGGCAGCGCGCCGACGCTGTGGGGTGACGACGCGGGCTTCCGTGCGTCATACCTGGACAAATTTCCTGGTTGGTACCGCACGGGCGACGCGGGACACATCGACGAGGACGGCGACGTATGGGTCCTCGGCCGTGTCGACGACATCATCAATGTGGCCGGACACCGGCTCTCCACCGGTGCGATGGAGGAGATTCTGGCTGCGCATCCGGACGTCGCGGAATGCGCGGTGATCGGGGTGACCGACCCCTTGAAGGGCGAGTCGCCCATGGGCTTGGTGGTGCTCAAGGCTGGAATGAGCCGCGACGTGGACACCGTGCGCCGCGAATTGGTTGACATGGTTCGCAATCGGATCGGCGCAGTTGCGTCCTTCCGCAGCGCGTTCGTCGTGGACCAGCTCCCCAAGACTCGCTCCGGAAAGATCCTCCGCCGCAGTCTGCGCGACTTGGCGAACGGTGTGCCGGTGCAGATTCCGCCGACGATCGAGGATCCGAGCGTGCTGGAACACCTCCGTGGCGTCTTTGCCACTGCGGCACCTGCACTCGACTGATAACGCGCATCCATCCGATCCCGTGCCGAAAGGCATCAGTCCGAAAACGAAAGGCATCGACGCGTTTTCGGTCGACGCCAGTATCAAAATCAGGAACCAGTACAAAGGGGTACTCATCATGTCTGGACGCGTTGCGGGCAAAGTCGCCTTCATCACCGGAGCCGCTCGGGGGCAGGGCCGCAGCCATGCGCTGCGGCTCGCCGAGGAAGGTGCGGACATCATCGCCCTCGACATATGCAAGCCGTTGGCGTCGGCGCGCTATGACTTGGCAACGTCGGCGGACCTCGCCGAAACCAGGAAGGCGGTGGAAGCCCTCGGCAGGCGTGTCGTGACCGTCGAGGCCGATGTGCGAGACGAGCAGCAACTCGCGGAGGCTTTCCGTGCAGGTGTGGCGGAGATCGGCCCGGTGGACATCGTGATCGCCAACGCCGGTGTGGCCCTCTTCGCCACCGATGAACCGCACGAGGCGTGGCAGGACACGATCGACGTCAACCTCACCGGCGTCCTCAACACGCTCGAGACCGCTGTGCCTTCGATGATCGAGCGCGGTCAGGGCGGTGCGATCGTGTTGACGAGCTCAACCGCGGGTTTGCGCGGGATACTCGGCCCGTCACGAGGAGCGTTGGCGTACGTCGCCTCCAAACACGGCATGGTCGGGCTGATGCGCTCCTATGCCAACAACCTCGCCGCCCACTCGATCCGGGTGAACACGATAAATCCGACGGGCGTGGAAACGCCCATGATCGCGACCCCCTCGATCGAGACATTCCTCGAGCAGAACCCGCAGCTCGTTCCGCATATCACGAACGCGATGCCGGTCGGTCTCATCTCGGTGCGGGACGTCAGCAACGCGGTGCTCTACCTCGTGTCCGACGACGGCCGCTACGTCACCGGCACGACGTTGTCGGTCGACGCCGGCTTCAACAACAAGAACTGAGGAAATTGATCATGACTGGACGAGTTGAGGGCAAAGTTGCCTTCGTCACCGGGGCTGGGCGGGGACAAGGCCGGGCGCACGCGGTGCGGCTGGCATCGGAAGGGGCCGACATCATCGCCGTCGACCTGTGCGCGCCGATCGACTCGGTGCCCTATGCGCTGGCGAGTGAGGAAGACCTGAAGGAGACGGTCAGACAGGTCGAGGGCCTTGGGCGCAGGATCGTGGCGCGCCGAGCGGATGTGCGGGATTTCTCGGCTCTCGAGGCCGCCGTGTCGGCCGGTGTCGCCGAGTTCGGGCGCCTCGATATCGCTGTGGCAAACGCCGGGATCCTGTCGGCTGCCCCTACCGAGGCGATGTCCGAGCAGAGCTGGCAGGACATGATCGATGTGAACCTCACCGGCGTATTCCACGCCGCAAAGGCCGCGATCCCGCACATCCGGGCGGGCGGCGTAGGTGGATCGATTGTTCTGACCAGCTCCGCGGTCGGCATTCGGGCCATGCCGAATCTGCCGCACTACGTCGCCGCGAAGTCAGGGGTCATCGGGCTCATGAGGTCCATGGCTCTCGAGCTCGCCGTGGACAAGATCCGCGTCAACACCGTCAACCCCAGCATCGCCGACACACTCATGGTGCAGAACGACGCCATACACAAGCTCTTCGTACCCGATAGCGAGAGCCCGACTCGTGAGCAGGCCGCAGAGGTCTTCGCAACCCTCAATCCGATGCCGACACCCTGGGTCGATGCCGAGGACGTCGCTAATGCGGTGCTGTTCCTCGTATCGGACGAAGCCCGCTTCGTCACGGGGCTCGAGTTCAAGATCGACGCAGGATTCTGCCTGGCCTGATCCGGTGTGGCGGAGTCGTAACACCCCGCCACACAGCCAGGTTCAGTCGAATCCCCCGAGGTGTCCGGACAGCTGGTTCGGTGCGCCACTCAGCCCGGTTGTTGTACGGATCGGTAGTGGCCGGGGACCTCAGCGGGTGTTCGTAACAGCAATTGGAATTGACGACAATCCGTAGGAGACAAGATGAGGGCAGTACAAATCCTGAAGGACAACGCCGGACAGCGCGCGGAGCTCACCGAGATTCCCGACGATGAGATCGGCGAGGGTGATGTGACCATCGAGGTTGACTACTCGGCAGTGAACTTCAAGGACGGCCTGGGCGTGACCGGCGCTGTACCGGTTGTCGAACGATTCCCGATCGTCGCAGGCATCGACCTGGCCGGCACCGTTGTCGAGGCGACGGTCGAGTCAGGCTTCACCCCAGGCGATTCTGTCGCTGTCAACGGATGGGGACTTGCAGTCAGTCACAATGGCGGGTTCGCTACCCGCGCGCGGGTGCCGGCGGCGTGGATCACCAGAATTCCGCCGCGATTCACTACCTGGCAGGCAATGGCGATCGGGACAGCCGGCTACACGGCAGCCCTCAGCGTCAAGGCGCTGCAACGCCACGGGTTGACGCCGGACGCTGGTCCCGTGGTGGTCACTGGTGCCGCTGGCGGTGTCGGGTCTGTGGCGATCGCACTGCTAGCCGGGATCGGGTTCGAGGTTCACGCGTCCACCGGGCGCCTCGGTGAGAAGGACTACCTGCAGAACCTGGGGGCCTTAGAGATCATCCCGCGAGAGGATCTTGCCGAACCTGTCCAGGCGGCGCTCGGATCCGAGCGATGGGCCGGCGGCGTCGACGTCGTCGGCAGCCATACGCTGGTGAACGTTCTCAGCCAGATCCGCTACGGCGGCGTCGTGGCGAACTGTGGTCTCGCTCAGGGGCTCGAGCTCCCGGGTTCGGTCGCGCCCTTCATCCTCCGGGGTGTCACCCTGGCTGGCATCGACTCCGTCAATGCCCCCGCGAACAGCCGAAACGACGCATGGCAGTTGCTCGACGAGCATCTCGACGAGCGTCTGCTCGATGAGATGACGACCACGGTTCCGCTCCATCAGGCAGCGACGGTGGCCCAACAGGTCCTTACCGGCGCTGTGCGCGGTAGGACGGTCGTAGACGTCAACGCCTGAGTACGGCGGACACAAAACCTGCGACTTCGGCGAGCGTAGAACGCCGAGCTGTCGCCCCGCGTTCCTCGTGCGGGCCTGGGCGTGGGTGGTGCACAGCGGTTCTTCGTGCGGATGGATTGTCATCGAACGCTCGTCATGCCTTGCGCAACATCGGATCGGACCATGGCATTCGGCGGCACCGCCGAATGGTGTTCCGATCGGCCGGAAAAACCGGGCCGATCTCGGTGATCACCGAGATCGGCCGAGTTCCGTTGCGGGAGTTATCCGTTCCACGACCAGACGGGTCGTGCTTCTCGGCCCGTGAGGGCCAGTGACGCGAAAAGTCACGTTTAGCGCCTGTAGGCAGTTTGCGATTGCGAGATGTCTTGTGCCGCAATTGTTTTCCCGTGGCTGGGTTAGGTCGCCAGGCCAGATCCGGGAAAAGTCTCGGTAAGGAGTTTCCGCAGACTCATCACACGACGACTTTGCCGGGCCCATGGACCATCTGGCTCGTCCATGGAAGGCCTGCTTCGCCCTTGACGACACTGAGCTGTGGGCGGGCTACTCCTCGTAACGGGGCAGGATCTTGCTGTCGGTCACGTAGGTGAGGGCGGTGGCGACATCGTAGGCGTGGATCGCGGACACGTGCGGGGCAAGCAAGGGCGAGAGGTCCGGGGCGTGGGTGGTGTAGAACGCGTCGCGGGCAGTGTCGTCGGCGAAGCCGAGGACCACCGACGCGTGCAGGTGCTGGTCCTTCGGGTTGTCGTGGGCGACGTTCGGGGTGTCCCAGGTCTTCTCGTTCCACGGTAGGAACACCTGGGTGCGCAGCTCCTTCAGTTCTCCGGTGGCGATGAGCGCGGGAGTGAGCTCCTTCTCGAGGAACTTGTGGAACCCCACCGTGCCCTCGTCCTTCGCACGACGCAGATAGATGATGGCCCGGGAACCAGGCTTCTCGCCGGGGGCGACGTCATACCAGCGGGAGGTTCCGGGAGGGCCGGCGTGCAGGAGTGTGCGGCGGAAGATGTTGACCTCGTCCTCGAACGCGAGCGCGGTCTGCTTGCGCCCGGCCAGTGGGGACAGGGCGTTTTCGAAGGTGACTTCCGCGATACCGTCGATCTTGCGATCCTCAGGGATCGTGGTTTCGACGCCCTCGATGGCGGGCCAGCGCCCGGGGTTGTGTTCGGCGAGGTGGATCTGCCGGTACTCCGACAATCCGGGGGTGGCGGCGATAATGCCCGAGTGCGGGCCCTTCCATCGGTCCATGCCCTGCTGACGTGGCTTGTCGGTGCGCATCCACAGCAGGATCGACGAGGTGAAATGCTTCGACACGTCAGGTTTCGTCGTCCTGGTCTCGCTCATGGTCATGCCTCCCGTTCTCTTGGTGTGCGCACGGCGGGTCAGGGGGCGAGGAATCTCGCGGCGATAGGGGCGAACTTCTGCCAGTACTGGAAGATGCCGCCGTGTCCAGAGTTCGGGTAGATGATCAACTCGCTGTTCTTGATCCGCTGGTGCAGGTCCTCGGACAGGACGGACGGGACCATGCGGTCGTTGTCGCCGTTGGCGATCAGCGTGGGCTGGGTGATGACGGACAGGTCGGAAGGAGTGGAGCGTCCGTACTTCGCGATCGCCTTCAGCTGGGTCTGGAACGCGGAGACCTTGATGTTCTTGTCCCGGTCCGTGGTGCGTTCCTTGAGCCGCTTCACGAATGCCTTGCCGGCCCTCTTGCCTTCGTCGTCGCGGTTGAAGAAGAGGAACTCCTTCGGGTCGGAGAAGGTCACGGCAGCGCGGAGCGTGTCCCAATAGGTGGTGCCGATGACCTTGTCCATGTCCTTCCCGCCGCGGGGGCCGGTGCCGGTGAGGACGAGCTTGCGGACCAGATCGGGGTGCTTGACGACGAGGTCCTGGGCGATCATGCCACCCATGGAGAAGGAGAAGATGTCGATCTTGTCGTACCCGAGGCCCTTCGTGATGAAGGTGTAAGCGTCGTCGGCCGCCTTTTCGAGGGTGTCGGGGACGCGGCCGCTGGATGCGCCGACACCGAGCTGGTCGAAGGTGATGACTCGGCGGTTCTTCGCGATGGCGTCCACGATGCGCGGGTCCCAGTTGTCGAGGGTGCCGGCGAGGTGCACGAAGAAGACCACCGGGATCTCCTCTACGGGGCCGAGCTCGCGGTAGGCGAACGTGTCGCCTCCCGCGATGAGGGTCTTCGCGGGTGCGTTCGCGTACGAGGTGATGACGGGTTCGTCGGCGGTGCTCATGGTGCTTCTCTCCTCTTGGGGGCGGGTTGAATGCAGTTGCTGACTTGGCGGTGGGTGCGGTGGTCGGAGCACCTCGACGTGTGGTCGGTGCGCGATGTGTTGCAATCGAGATGATCGCGAGCAACTTCGCGCGTCGCGCCTCGGCTGTGGCTCCGGTACGAACGTCGATCAGGGCGGCGGCAGGTCGAGAGCTCCGTAACTGACATCAGCTTCGGACCAGCGGGAAGAAGTAGTCACTCAAACCATCCTGACTCCGTAGGTGGGTTGCGGTGCCCCTCGTTGAAGGCCATTCTGATGCATTCTGCTGGTAGCCGGATGGTTACTAGGCGAGGAATTGCAACGCGTCGGGCACGAAATCCCGGTGGTGCTGGAAGATGCCGCCGTGCCCGGAGTTCGGGTAGATCTTCAGTTGTGCGTTGGGCAGCCGGCGCGCCATATCGGCGGAGTGGCTGCTGGCGACCATGAGGTCGTTATCGCCGTTGGCGACCAAGACCGGGTGGGCGACGACGGACAGGTCGTCGGGCTGGGAGCGGCCGGCGTGCCGGATGGCCTTGATCTGGGCGATGGCAGCCTGGATCGAGATCCGCTTGTCGCGGTCGGCAGTGCGTTCTTTGAGACGGCGCAGGTAGTCGGCCGCGGCCTGTTTGCCCTCGGGATTGCGGGGGAAGAACAGGAAGTTGCGGGGATCGCTGAGGGTGAGCAACGCTTTGAGGTAGGCGAGGCCGACGATGGAGCCCATCTTGTCGATGCCGCCGCCACCGCGCGGCCCGGACCCGGCCACGATCAGGCGGCGGACCAGTTCGGGGGCTTGCAGGACCACCATCTGGGCAACACCGCCACCGAGCGAGAACCCGAGAAGATCGACTTTCTGCAGACCGAGTGCGCGGATGAACGCGATGGCGTCGGTGCCCATCTGTTCGACGGTGGACGGCACCGATCCCCCGGTGGCGCCGACGCCGCGGTTGTCGAAGGCGATGACGCGATGGTGTGCGGCGATGCCGTCGATGACGCGGGGGTCCCAGTCGTCGAGGACCGCGGTCAGATGGTGCAGGAACACCACGGGGACCTCGGAGGGTTTGCCGAGTTCGCGATAGGTGAAGGTGGTGCCGTTGACATCGATGGTGCGGTTGGGTGCGTCTTTCCAGGTAATCATTGCGGGCCTTTCAGTAGATCCTGTGTATGTGTCGGGCGAGGGCCGGTCAGGGGGCGATGGCGCTGCGTGCGTCGAGTTCGGTCAGCGCGGCCAGGATTCGCGTGTTTCGTGCCAGTTGCGGGTCCAGAGCCGGGGCGAGGAGTCCGCGCAGCGCTGAGATGGGTTTCCAGCGAGACGGAGCCATGACCTGAGGCGATCGGTGCACGAGTCCTTCGACGAGTGCTGTTGCTGCGGCGCTCGGTTGGAGTCGTTTGAGCAATGGCCGCGGTAGGGCCGCGAGGAGCTCCTCGACGAGAGGATCGGCGTCGACGCCGTGTTTGATCATGTCGGTGTCGATCAGGGAGAAGTAGGCGATCGTGGTCGAGACGCCGTACGGGGCCAGCTCCGCCCGCAGCCCGCGACCGAGTTGTTCCACAGCGGCTTTGCTCATCGCGTACGGGATGGTGCCCAATCCGTTGAGGAACGCGAACACCGAACTGATGAGCACGAATTGGCCGCGGTGCGCGATGACCTGATCGGCGGTTGCCTGCACGGTGTTGACGACACCATTGACGTTGACCGCCATGACCGCATCGATCGATGCGATCGGTGCGGTGCGCAGTGTGGCGGTGCGGGGCAGGATGCCGGCGTTGGCGATCGCAATGTCGATCCGTCCGAAACGGTCCACGGCCTCGGCGACGGCAACGTCGAGGGTGGCGCGTTCACGGACATCGGCGACCACCCCCAGCATCGAACGCGCAGACGTGTGTTCAGCGAGTTGCGCGGTGTCGGGATGGATGTCGACGATGACCACCTTTGCGCCACGGCGCAGCAGTTCACGGGCGGTGGCATGGCCGATTCCACCGGTGCCGCCGGTGATCAGCACGACCTTGTCACGCAGGTCGTAGGGTGCGCGGGTCACCGGATCCCCCTCTTCGGGCGCAGCGTCGTCCGGCCGTTGCGGGCCAGCATGGCCACCGTGGTCGCGAGCCGGCCCCGGTTGAGGTCGGGTTCCAGGCCTGCACCCAGGCGGTGCAATTGGTCGGTGTTCCAGCTGATGTTGAGCACGCCGTCGAGCGCCTTCACATCGACGAATCTGCCCAGGACACGGCGCATCCCGTACCGCAGGTCGTGGGTCTGCAACGCAGCGATCCGCTCGGACAGAATCGCCGCGGCCGCGTCCGGGGTCGTGACGGTCGGTCGAGCCAGCCCCACGACATCGCAATCGTTGGTGAGAAGGGCGCCCTCGATGGCCGCGCGCGATCGGAACCCGCCGGTGACGGCCAGTGGCACCGCACCGGCCAGTTCGCGCACCGTACGGGCGTAGTCGAGGAAGTAGGCCTCGCGGTCGCGGGTACTGGCGGCTGCTGAGCCCGACATGGCCGGCGACTCGTAGTTACCGCCACTGATCTCGATCAGGTCCAGACCCTCACCGGCCAGCGCGGACACGACCGCACGTGACTCGTCCTCGCTGAACCCGCCGCGCTGAAAGTCCGCCGAGTTCAGTTTGACGCTCACCGCGAAGCCCGGTGACACTCGGGCGCGGATCCGGCGGACGATCTCGAGCAGGAACCGCCTCCGACGGATCGGGTCGCCACCCCACTCGTCGTTGCGCAGGTTGGTCAGCGGGGACAGAAACTGGGTGACCAGGTATCCGTGGGCGCCATGGATCTGCACACCATCGAACCCGGCCGCCTCACAGACCACCGCGGCCGTGGCGAAACGTTCGATGATGTCCTCGATCTCGGGCGAGGTCAGCGCCCGTGGCGTCGGTGACCCGGGCAGACTCATCGCCACAGCACTCGGCGCCACCGGGGTGTGACCCAGCGCCAGTGGGTTGGACTGACGCCCGGGGTGGTTGAGCTGAACCCAGATCGGCACGCCGGCGTCATGGGCCGACTTGGCCCACCGGGTCAGTGCGTCCAGATCACGATCGTCCTCGATCACCACGTTGCCGGGCTCCCCCAACTGGGTGCGATCGATCATCACATTGCCGGTGACGAGCAATCCGTAGCCGCCCTGGCTCCACCGCCGGTACAGCCGCTCGAGGCGGCCGTCGGGTGCGTGCGCCGGGTCGGCAAGCGCCTCGCTCATCGCGGCCTTCATCAGCCGGTTCGGGAGCACCTGCCCGCACGGCAGGGTCAACGGATCGTGAGGTGACGTCATAACAAGTAAGACCCTTCGGTTTTGCGCCGTTAGCTTATGATCGTAATATTACGACCATAAGCCAATGTGGTAGACTTTGACAAGTGCGAGATTTCGACAGCGATCGGGAAGTCAGTAGCAATGCCGAGATATGACGCGAAACACAAAGCCGAAACCCGGCGCCGGATCATCGATACGGCCAGTGCGCGCTTCAAGCGGGCCGGCATCGACGCATCAGGCATCGCGACACTGATGTCGGATGCAGACCTGACCAACGGCGCGTTCTACGCACACTTCGCCTCGAAGAGCGATCTGGTGGCCAACGTGATGGCCGATCAGCTGCGCATCCAATACGAGACCCTGAGCGTGCTACCGCCCGGACGCGCAGCAATCGAAGAGTTCGTGCGCGAGTATCTTTCGCCGTATCATCGCGACCACCCAGAATCAGGCTGCCCCAACGCCGCCCTGCTCGACGAAGTCGGCCGCTGCGACGATGCCGTGCGCCAGGCTTACACCCACGGCATGCAAGCCATCGTCAACGAGATCGCCGCGCGCTTGTCCCCATATGACCCCGCCGGAGCGCGCACCACCGCACTGGGACTGTTCACCACCCTCGTCGCCACACTGCAACTTGCCCGCGCCGTCTCCGACCCGACACTGTCCGACGAGATCCTGGCCTCTGGGATCAGCAATGCCCACAAGCTTCTCGAAACGTAACGCGTACAGGCACTTTCATTCTTCAGGGGGACTGTGAGAAAAAACAACCGGGAACGGTCCAGTTTGACCTCGCCGTAAGGCAGGACGTGTTCCCAGAACAGTGGTGTCACCCCGCGCTTGTCCGCGGCGGTGACGAGGATGTGGCCGGTGTCGGGGTCGTCGATGAGGTCCTGGATCATCAGGGTGTTGACGTAGACGAGAGATGCTTGCACGATTCGCAGGCACTGCACGCTCAGCTCCTGCTCGTCGACCCGGTTGGACGACAGTTCGCCGGTCTTGCCGTAATAGCGCGGTTCCACGACTCGATGACGTTGAGCCCTTCCTCGATCTCCCGCTGAAGTTCCCGGCTGCGCAGGAACTAGCATAAAAAGATCGTCTTCTGAGCGCGGCGCAGCCCGGTCAGAAAGTCCTTATTCACGCCGGTGCCGGGGGCTGGGATCCACCGTCATCCGACTCGCCGAGCACCTCGGCGCGCACGTCGCCACGACCGCGAACGGTCGCGACACCGACCGCCTGCACGCGCTCGGCGCCGATATCGTCATCGACTACACCCAGGAAGACTTCGCGCAGATGCTGTCCGGGGTACGACTTCGTACTGGACTCGCTCGGCGGGAAGAACCTCGAAAAGTCCATCATCGTACTCAAACCCGGAGGCCTGGCAATCGGAGTCGCGGGCCCACCCGACGCCGGCCTCGCCAAGCAGTTGGGCCTGCCGCGTTTCATGAGGCTGCCACTGGGTCTGCTCAGCCGTCTTCCGGATCGACGAGCAGTGCTTCCACAGCCATGGCAGCGACGAGCTGGCGGCCCTGCACGCCGCGACGTGGGTGAACGACTCGGGCCCGTCCGGCGTCGCGGCAAGGGCGTGTTCACCCCGTCGTCGAAGGGCATGACCGGCGCGCTGGCGCGGGTGCGGGACTTGAGTGTCCAACAGCCCCAACAACGTTGCCGCCTCGCCGCCGCGCAGCTGGCCCGCCAGGTGCGTCCACAACCGCGCATCGGCGGCCTGCTTGCCCTCGGTCACCAGCCGTTCCAGCGTCGTGATACCCGGCAGCAGCGCGTTGCGTTCCCGCAGCCAGCGCGCCGCGCCGGCGGCCAGCACCTTCGGGCCGTCACCGGTCATCCACGCCTGATCGGTCACCCACGCCAACAACTCGCCTTCGACCTCGCCGAACGGCACCAGCCCGTAAACGGCGACGATCTCGTCCTGATGGTCATAGCGGGTCTGCTTGCGATCGGTGTACGCCTTCACACACGTCGGGTCGTCGATCCCGAGCTGCTCGGCCAGATACTCGACCAGCTCGACCGGGACATCGACAGGATCCGGCAAGAACATCCCGAGATAGCGCACGGTCACCACTTGCAGGGCGAAACCCAGCCGGTTGCTGTCTCGGCGCCGGTCGGCGATCAGCTTGCGGTCCTCGTCGTCGAGGTGGAAGAACCGCTCCAACTCCACCCGCGACAACACCGGGAACCGCCCGTACTCCACAGCGCCCTCATCACGCACAGCCGCACATGAAACCACCAGCGGCCCAACACCGCTCGCAGTTCGACCGAATCAGCGGAACCAAAACACCTGGTCTGCGACCCAGGAATGCTAAGCGCGACTTTGTCGCTACTGGCCCTCACAGGCCTTCTCATAGCCGACTGGTGATCTCTCATTCCAGTTTCACACGCAGAGGCATCGATGGCAGTGCGCGATGCTAGCTTGCGCATTTGGGGTGGATGCAGCCATACACCCGGCGACACGATGCGCCGCAGGTGTGTTCGGGTCGGGTCCTTGGGATCTTTGAAGGTGGCGACCGCCTTGAAGGTGTCACTGTAGTGTTGCCGAGTACCCGCGTCAGCGACGACCTACGCTTCGCGCCCGCTGCATCGAAACGGTCTACGCCATCACAAGTCTCACACGTTCCGTATCTCACACTTCGACGGAATCTGTCCAGCTCAATCCCGTCATTCCATCGAGACTACGACCTTGCCGGCTTTGGTGCGGCCCTGCTCGACGTACGCCATCGCCTCGAGCGTCTGGTCGAACGGGAATGTCCTGTCGATGACCGGGCGGAGCTGACCATTGTCGTATAGGGCGCCGATCTTGCGCAGCTGGGAGCCGTTGGCCTGCATGAAGAAGAACTGGTAGCGCACGCCCAGCGCCTTGGCCTGCTTGCGGACCTTGCGACTGAGCAAGTTCATGGCCAAACCGATGAACGTTGGGGCGCCGAGCTGCTTGGCGAACCCGTCGTCCGGCGGGCCGACGACACCGATGGCCAGGCCGCCAGGCTTCAGCACTGTCAGCGACTTTTCGAGGTTCGCCCCGCCCAGGGAGTCCAGCACCAGGTCGTAGCCGGAGAGTACCTTCGAGAAATCTTCCTTGGTGTAGTCGACGACGATGTCGGCGCCGAGGCTCCTGACCAACTGCTCGGTGTCGGTGTCCGTTGTTGTCGCTACCGTGGCGCCGAGGTACTTGGCGAGCTGGACGACCGTCGACCCGAGGCCACCGGCACCGGCGTGGATCAGCACCTTCTGACCTGGCTTCACGTGGGCACGCTCGACGAGAATCTGCCAGGCGGCCAAGGCCACCAGCGGCACCGCGGCTGCCTCTTGGAGGGTGAGCGAGGCCGGCTTCGGCGCGACGTCGTCCTGGTCGATCGCGATGAACTCCGCGAAGCCTCCGATCCGCAGGTCGCGTGGACGGGCGTAGACCTCGTCGCCGACTTTCAGGCCGCGTACGGCGGAGCCGATGCGCGTTACGACGCCGGCTACATCGTGGCCGAGCACGAACGGACGCTTGTACTTCAGGAGCTGCTTGAACTCCCCGTTGCGGACCATTTTGTCCAGCGGGTTGATACTGGTGGCGCTCACTCTGACCAGGACGTCGCGGTCTCCGACGGTGGGCTCGGGTACCTTTGCGGCGCGTGCGCCGTCCTTGCCGTACTTCTCGACTACGAATGCCTTCATGTCAGGCAGCCTCCTGCGTGATCTTCTTGATGGTTTCTTGGCGGTCGATGTGATTGGTGGAGCCGTTCTTCTGCTTATGCGCCGAGGTGCCGGCGGAGCCACTGGCCCATCTGCTGGATGGCCTGGTCCACCTCGGGTACGCGTCCCGCTCCCAAGATGAAGGAGTGCTGTCCTTCGGACATGGCGTGGACTTCGGAAGTGACTTTGAAGTCCACGAGTCGGCGGGCGAGCTGGGCGCCGTCGTCGGCGAGGGTCTCGTACTCGCCGTAGTGGACGATCGTGGGCGGCAGACCGGTCAGATCGGCGTTCACGAGGCTGATCTCGGGGTCGGTGAAATCTACTGCGGGGTCCTGCAGCCAGGCTCCTCTGAATAACTCGAGGGTATTTCTGCTGAGCATCTTGTCCGTTGCCTCGTTGCCGTCCACCGCCGCGTTCCGGAGGGTGAGGTCGGCCCACGGCGAGACGCTGACGATCGCACCGGGGGTGGCCTCGCCCTGCGCGAGGAGGCGGAGGGGCAGCATGACCGCGAGGGTGCCGCCGATCGAATGGCCCGTGCTGCCGATGTTCCGCGGCTCGTAGCCCTGGGACAGCAGCCATCGGTAGGCCGTCTCGGCATCGTCGAGCTGCGCCGGGTGGGGGTGTTCGGGCGCCAGGCGGAAATCCACGACGAGGGAGCGGGCGCCGGCCGCCTTGGCGATGTGGCCGGCGGCCTTGCGGTCGGAGTGCATCGAGGCGGTGACGGATCCGCCGAAGTGGAAGTGGAGCAGCGCCCGGTCGGGGTCGGCGCCCTCGGGGATGGCCCAGAGGGCGGGGACGCCGTTCGCGTCCACTTCGGCGTAGGTGACGCCTTCCGGTTCGGTCGACGCCCGGTGGTTCGTCTCGACGATGTCGCGGACGACGGCCAGGTCGAGGCCCGGTGTCGACGACTTGGCGCTCACGCTCGCAAGGAACTGCGCGAACTGCTGTGCCTCTGGGCTTACTCCCATGGTGACGCTCCTTCGCGGGTCGCTGCCACGCCGACTTCTCGTATGCAGCCAGGTTGATGTGCTGGTCGCGACCCTACTAGCTGAGTATAGAAAAGTAAACTCAGACTCGGATAGAATCACGCTATGGATGCGTGGACCCAAACTCTTCAGGGCGTC
Organism: Nocardia vinacea NBRC 16497; assembly: GCF_000308835.1. Lineage (GTDB taxonomy): Bacteria > Actinomycetota > Actinomycetes > Mycobacteriales > Mycobacteriaceae > Nocardia > Nocardia vinacea. The sequence continues at coordinate 46,303 of NZ_BAGN01000413.1, forward strand.
GGCATGGACCCCCACCTCGACCGGGACATGTCGAACTGCTCGATCGCGCGGACCCTCGAGATCGTTGGTGAGAAGTGGACGATCCTGATCCTCCGTGAGGTCATGTACGGCTCGTCCCGGTTCAGCGACTTCGAGCACGTGCTCGGCTGTCCTCGCAACCTCCTCGCGGCGCGGCTTCGGATGCTCGTGGAGGAAGGGATCTTAGCGACCGAGACCTACAAGGAGCCCGGCTCGCGGAGCCGCCCGAAGTACGTGATCACCCCGAAGGGGATGGATCTGGCGCCGGCTGTGATGGGGCTCCTGCAGTGGGGTGACCGTTACCGCGCCGACCCGGAGGGCCCGGCCGTACTGGCGCGACACCGCGCATGCGGCGCGCACGTCGACGTCCAGATTCGTTGCGAACACGGCCACTCGGTCCAGGCGGAAGACATTGAGAGCATCCCCGGCCCCGCTTTTCGCATGAGGCCGGTGAAGTGAGCTGAGAGCAGTCGTACCAGCTGCGAACTCGTTTGTCAGCGGACCCGCGGCGAGTTGGTTGCTGGGCCGGTTCCGAGCGACCGACAAGGACTCACTTCGAAGTGGTGGCTGCTGATAAGACCGCGTCGTTGACGGCTGTGGACGTTATCGCGACAACGAATTTCTGTGCCCGACTGGCGTTGTCGCACAGGTAACGACGCTTGGGGCGCTTCGATGTCAGTGCGTGGTCGACGGCCTTCACGACCTTCTGGGGATCGCCCGCGAATTTTTGCATGCGGCCCAACAGCTTCCGAGTCCCAGCAAGGTGTGATGTGTATAGTTCGCGATGCTCGTCGGTCAGTTGCGCGGTCATTCGGTCGTGCTCGTCGAGCATGCCACCCCACATGTCGGTACGGGTGGGCCCGGGCTCGATGAGCGAGACAGGGATCCGCCACGGGCGCAGCTCCATTCGGAGTGCATCGGCCAAGGACTCGACTGCATACTTCGATGCGCTGTAGGCGCCGCTACCTGGTGTCGTGATCAACCCACTGACCGATGACATGAACACCACCCGTCCACCTGCTTCACGTATTTTCGGCAGCACCGCCTGCGTCACTCCGATCTGGGCCGTCACATTGACCTCGAGTTGCCGTGACAACTCATCGAGGCGCAACCCCTCCACCGGCCCGTTCACGATGATGCCGGCATTGTTGACAACGCCGTTCAGTTCAGTGGGGAGTCGATCGGGAAGCGCGGCGATGCCGGACCTGTCGGTGATGTCGAGGGGGATCGCGTGCACATTGGGTAAGTGATCGAGGCTTTCTAGGGCGGCATCGGATCGAGCGGTGGCATACACGTCCCAACCTCGTCCGCTCATGTGCTCGGTGATCGCCAGACCGATCCCCCTGCTGGCACCGGTAATCAATACAGAAGGCATGTGTTCTCGTCTCTCGTCGTCGTATGTCAACTGGTGAGGCTGGTCGGGCCCGGTGACCAATGCGCCATTGATCGCCGATGTATACCGTTTGGTGTACTTCTTGGCGACGGTACGCCGCCTAGCGCGCAATGTAAACCGATCGGTGTTCTTGCGTGAGTGTTGGTGTCGTGCGCTGTCCCCTTCGGGCTACCGCCTCCCACCTTCGTGTCCTGGGGGACCTACGAGGTCCTCGAAGGCGAGGACGAGGAGTTCGCGCAGCGCGTCGAGGACGCCGGTGTCGACACCGCATCGCTGGCAGTCGCCGGCGGACAGCACTCCTACGTCTACGGCACCGGCCGGGTCCCGGAGGTCGACGCGGCGATCACCCAGATAGCGACGTGGGTCGGGTCGAAGCTTGACATCAAGACGTCGTAGCCGGCGGCCTCCCGACCGACACCGTCAGCTTCACGAGGAAGGTCCACGAACCCATGCTTGCCGCACGATTGAACCTCGACACCCGCGACTTCGCAGTCACGGAGGTGCCCGTCCCGACGCCTCCGCCGGGCTGGGTCCGAGTGCGGGTTCGTTCTGCCGGGGTCTGCCTTACGGACCTGCACCTGATCCACGGCGCTGCACCTGCAGTCGGGGGACCTGACCCTTGGGCACGAGATCGCCGGCGAGGTCGATCTCCCCGGCCCCGACGTCACCGGGTGGTCTCAGGGTGATCGGGTTGCGATCTCCGTCCTGCACCAGCGGCCGGACGGCGAGTTCACGATCGGCGTCGACTTCGACGGAGGGTGGGCCGAGTACGTCGTCACGCCCGCCTCCACCCTGGTCTGGATTCCGGACTCCCTGCCTTTCGGCATCGCTTCGATCGTCCCCGACGCGATCTCGACACCGTGGGCGGCGATCACCCAGACCGCTCAGGTCAGGCCGGGGGAAGCTGTCGCGGCCTGGGGTGTCGGCGGTGTTGGCACACATGCGATCCAGCTGTTGCGCTTTATTGGGGCCGCCCCGATCATCGGGGTCGACCCGCGAGAGGAGGCCAGGGAGCGCGCGCTGCGCCTCGGGGCCGACTTCGTCATCGATCCGACGACAGAGGATCCGGTGGAGCGGATCAGGAGCTTGACCGGCGGCCGTGGCGTCGACGTGGCCTTCGACTTCGTCGGAAGCTCCCTGGTAGAGGCCCAGCTGCTCCGGGCCGCCGCACCGCGCGGTCGCGCGATCTTCGTCGGTGTGAACATGCGGCCATTCGTGCTCGACGTGCCTGCCCTCATGGTCATCATGCGCCAGCAGATCCGCGGACACTTTGCCAACGGCCCGGACGCGATCCCCGACCTCATCGACCTCATCGACCTCATCGCTCTCGGTCGCCTCGACTTCTCGGATTCCATCAGCGGGCACTTCGCCTTGACCGACGCCGCCATGGCCGTCCAGGCCCTCGAGAAGAAGACCGGTGATCCCGTGCGGTTGGTGCTCGTCCCCTGACTGGGATGGCAGGTCGTGCGGAACGCACACCCCCGACCAGGAGTCCACGATGCCGAAAGACAGTTTGCTGTCGATCCCCTTGGACCGCGTGCTGTGACAGGAGGCGGCCTGGACGGGTGAACAGGAATTGGGCTGATTCGCCGGTTTCACCCACTCTGTCGCTTATTGCGATCGAGTCCTCTTGGTCGGCCGCGGATCGACCGCTCGGGCAACGCCTTGCACACGCGTCTATAACGAAGTTACAGTTGTGTGGGTCTGCACCAGAGCTCGGCACTTCATGGCCGAGCCGCATCCGGTGGCTCCAGCCGAATCTCTGATGAAAGTGAAAGACATGAAGGCATTTGGACACACCAACATCAACGACGACGACAAGCCAAACGCCGCGCGGCCGGTGGCGGCTCGACGCAGCGCGCGATTACGTTCCAGGAGGAGCTGAGCTACATGACAACGCCGAAACGCCCCAGCTGGTTGGATTCTCCGCTGCTACCGAAGATCACGCGGTATGCCAGCAGGGTGCACGTGTGGATCTATCGCCGCACCCGCGGGCGGATCGGTGCCCAATTGCGCGTCGGTGCCGCATTCGGCAAGCCGGTACCGACCCTGCTGCTCGAACACCGTGGGCGTAAGTCCGGCAAGACCTTCGCGACACCGCTGTTCTACATCACCGACGGCCCCAACATCATCGTCGTCGCGTCGGCCGCTGGATCGCCTGAGAACCCGCAGTGGTACTACAACCTGCTGGCACATCCTGACACCCATATCGAGATCGGCGGCGCTCGCCGCGCGGTGAGTGCGATCGAAGCCGACCCGCGAGAGCGAGCGCGGCTGTGGCCACGACTCGTAGCGGCCTACACCGACTTCGACTCGTACCAGAGTTGGACTGACCGCGAGATCCCTGTGCTCATCCTCGAGCAACGCTGATGGAAGGACATTCGAATGAACGACACGCCAGCGCAGCTCGCGTCCAAACCCGGTGGTAGTCGCAGTCGGCGAAGATTGCAGTGGACACTAGCGGCGCTGGCGGCGATACCCGTGACCAGCGCCTTGGGCGAGATCATTCGTGGTCCTCGAGGAGTGCCAGGCGGTTCGCCGGACGTGGCGCCGACACTGGATAGCGCTCTCCGATATGCCAATGTGTTCAAGTTCGCGGTGGGGCCGGTCATCTGGTCCCAGCTATCACGCGTCGAGCGATCGCCGGCCCTTACTTTCGCGCTGACAACCGTGTTCATCGGCGGTCTGGCCCGCCTGAGGTCATGGCAACAACGCGGGCGACCGCACCCCGTCTCGGTGGCGGCGGTCGTGCTCGAAAACGCCGGAATGCCGATCCTGCTTGCCTGGCAGAGACGCATCTCCTCACGTTGAGTGAGATCGGCAGATCGATTTCAGCCCGGTGGTGGGATCTGGCGGACGTACGCGGTGATCGACTTCGCCGCAAAGTATTTTTTTGCCTGGCGGTGAAGGGCACGCGGACTGCCTGCAAGGCGGACGCGCTGGCCTGCAGGAGCTTCAGAACATCGCTGGAGGAAGTACGGGCAAGAACGCTCGTGGCTGACTACTACTGGGCCTGTGGCTCTGGGCTGCTGGCCTCGAGGAAATCCTCGGGTGGCAGCACCAAGCTTTGCTACGTTTACGACTCACCGAAGGAACCGCACCAATGAGCCTGCCGCCCATCCTGTCCGAACGCCTGCGCCTGCCCGCAGTCGCGTCACCCATGTTCCTCGTCTCCGGTCCGGAGTTGGTCATCGCGCAGTCGCGGGCCGGAATCGTGGGCTCGTTCCCGTCGCTGAATGCACGGCCGCAGTCGCAGTTCCGTGAGTGGCTGGTGCGTATCAATGAGGAACTCGCCAAGCACGATGCCGACAATCCGGATCAGCCCTCGGCCCCGTATGCCGTGAATCTCATTGTGCACAAGAGCAATGAGCGGCTCGAGGAAGACCTGGCCACTGTCGTCGAATTCCAGGTGCCGATCGTCATCACCTCGCTCGGTGCGCGGGCCGATGTCAATGAGGCCGTGCACTCCTACGGTGGCATCGTGCTGCATGACGTCATCAATAATGTCTTCGCACACAAGGCCGTCGAGCGCGGCGCAGACGGTCTGATCGCGGTAGCAGCGGGCGCGGGCGGCCACGCCGGAGCCCAATCTCCCTTCGCTCTCATTCAAGAAATCCGCGCCTGGTTCGACGGTCCACTGCTGCTCTCGGGCGCCATCGGCCACGGCCGTTCCGTTCTCGCCGCGCAAGCCGCGGGCGCGGACCTCGCCTACATCGGCTCGGCCTTCATCGCCACTGAAGAAGCCAATGCCGCACCGGATTACAAGCAGATGATCGTCGACTCCACTGCCGCGGACATCATCTACTCCAGCCGCTTCACCGGCGTCCACGGCAACTACCTCCGTCCCAGCATCACGGCGGTGGGCCTCGATCCCGACAATCTGGGTGACCGCGGCCCGTCGGCCATGGACTTCGGCACCGACAACTCGCAGACCACCGAAGCCAAACCCTGGCGCGACATTTGGGGCTCCGGCCAGGGCATCGCCACCACCACCGCGGTAACCCCCACCGCCCATGTGGTGGATCGCCTTGCCGGCGAATACGCCGAAGCCAAGGCCAGACTCCAGCAACTCTGACGCCCAACCGCTCATGAATCCCGCTGGCGGTCCGGAATATCTGAATTTGGAGCACAGCGTGCCCGATCCGGGTGCGGCGGTGGTCAGGTGATGCCGAAGTCTTTGAACGGATCATCCTCGCTCATCGGCTGTGTCCATCCGCCAGCGCATCCCCAGCGACCAGGCAACGCGCATTCACTATTGGACAATCCTCAGCGTATCTCACCGACCCACAAGGACACGCGATCGCGAACGGCCCCGACCTTGACTATTATTTGAATCAGGCCCATCTTGGTTGGCCGCAATAATGACTAACCAACACCAACAAGCTCGCGATGGGGCCCTCCAGATCCAGGGCGCTGGCTCCGTCGTGGTGAACTTGGGCGAGGTTGCACGTGAGCAGGCCAAAGAGATAGCCATGCAAACATTTCGCGAGAACATGCTAGTTCTCGCTGGAGCGGCGAGGAAGATTGCTGACGGTCGTGCTCGTGATTTTATCGACCTCCTCATCGACAAGCTTATTAGTGGGTTCGGCAACCTTGATGGCTTTAAAGATCCGGGCGTGCTGTCGGCGGTGTATGATGCTCAAAAAGGCTACGCGGAGACCGGCGATCGTTCGCTCGGAGATCTGTTGTCCGACCTTCTTGTGAAGCTCGCCGCTACCGAGGGGGAAGAACAGTCCTCTCGAAAAGTGATCTTCAGGCAAGCGCTGAGATGCGCGCCATATATCTCGGCATCACAGACGCGCGCCTTAGCTGTCATCTCGATAATGCAATACCGAGCTCCGCGAGTTTCTACGCTAGAAGAGTTGGTTGAATGCCTCGATACGCGACTGAATCCATTCTATGGAAAAATACCAATTAACCCCATCGAATACGATCACATGAGTGCGTGTGGTGTCGGCTTTCAGCTACTCGGTGAGCCAGCGTATCGGCAGATCGCCTCCAAGTATCCGAGTATCTGTTACGATTCATTTTCTCACGATTTGGCCGATCGTGAACTGCGCGGATGTGACCCGAAATACTACGAATCGATCACAGCGTCAGAGAACGCGGGCTACCGGTTCACAGACGCTGCGATTAACAAGTTCGTTGTCCGGGACGAAAGTGCCGATCTTGTAAACGTTATCAATAGCTGGGCGGGAAATTCGGTCAGAGACTTGTATCAAAAACTGGCTTGGCTGCCCGAAATTATAAGAGAACGCATCAAGGAATTGAATTCCGGTCTTTCTCTCATTCTGGATCAGTATGATGCTTCGAGGGCTAATAATTTTCAATTGACTGCGGCCGGTCTGGTGATTGGATTTCAAGCGTGGAAGCAAGCCGCTCCGGAAATGACACCTGATATTGAATCTCTACTAGATTAGCAACCACTATGTTCGGACCGGGCAACCACGTCACGCATTAGCATTGGCGCTCCGTTGTGTGACCAGCCTTATACGATGGTGCGTAGGATTGAGCCCTAGCTCGACGACGTGACTGAGAGTATCCAGTCTATGCTCCGATTGTCTTGACGAGAGGAACCGCAGATGCCGACGAGTATCGCCGAGTTCGAGGATGAGACCGCGTACGAACGATATGTTCTGGAGCATACGGCTTCGTTTTTTCCAAAAGTCGATGGACGCAGCATTATCGAGTTGGGTGACGGCGGAACGACAAGCGCGAACGTTCATGTTCCTCCCGCGCGAGTGCGGGTGCTCGTCAACGACGGAACTCAGTCTTACGACGGCAGCGATGGCGTCGATCTACGAGTCGTTAGAGCGATGATCTTCGGTGCGGCGTGGAAAGTACTCGATCTGCTTGTTGAACTGAGCCTGAACCAGGGTCCCGCAGCGAAGAACCGCTATCGAATCGAGTTCAAGACACAGCAGGCCACTGACGGAAATGTGTCGCCGCTGGCGCCCTTAAGCACGATGCCTGATGTGTGGAATAGGGTGATGATGAGCTACGTTGCAACCACCGCGTTGAGACATTCGCTGGTTCATCGCTGCCTTGAGGTCGATCGTACGACCGGCACAATGACCGCAACCTCTGACCCAAGAGATCCTCCAGCGTTGCCAATGACTGCCGATGAGCAAGTGGCATTCTGTCGAATCGCAGATGGGGTCGCGCAAGCAGTTATTACAGGCAAGTTGGCACCGCGGCAAGAGGACTCCGTGAGGTGGCTGCTCGATCAGCTCGTGGCTCATCATGGCAAGGACCTGTATGGCGTGACCGCGAAAGACGGCCTGGTTCCCGAGGTAATCATTCGGCCGACCCTCGGCGCGACGAACGACGTGACAATCGACTTTGCGAGCGTGCGGCAGCGTGCCCTTCACGCCGTTGGAGGTGTGTCGTACTATGATTTACGCATCCATCTACCAAATGGCTGGATCCTTGCGACCCCTCTGGAGGATGCCCCTGACGGGCGGCTGACGTTCTCCATCGATCAGCTGCCAGCTTGGCTCCGACGAATGTAGGCATTCCGACAGCACACGGCAACCTGCCTGCACATCCAGTTCTATCCCGGTCGATCACCTCGTAGAGGGCCGCATAACCACTCCTCGCCCCTGCAGCGCTTTCCACACACTTCCTTTTGCTTTGCTGAGTTGCCGTGCAACAGCGTTGAGGGACTGGCCCTCCATGTAAAGCCTTACGGCCCAGTCGATCTCTCCCTCCGTCATCGGCTGGTTCCGCATCTCCACCCCATGCGCCTGGAGGATCTTCAGCAGCCCACCCTTCGACAAGCCGTACTGCTCGCACAGTCGGGTAGTGGATGCACCGCCTCTGTAGCCGTCGACAAGTTCAGCGATGGTGGTAGCTGAGAGTCGGCGATCCAGCCGCCGTGGCCGAACCGTACTGCTATCTGTCGGCGAAGGCCGGCGGGCCGGAGCATCGTCGATCTTGGCGATCACCTTCCGGAGCCAGTCCGGTTCCCACTGTTTCAAATACCGTCCGCTAACCCCGAATTCGGCAAGCGATCGTTGCGCAGGAGGACGGTCAGCAGCAGCGACAGACACACGACCATGAACATCTTTGCCCAACTGGTCGGGATCAAGGTGGTGAGGACAGCACCGAGGTGCAGGGTTACCGAGGCCGGGTCTGCATTACTCCAGCGGGTCGATGTCGCGGTCAACGGTGTTGGTCGTACACCGGCTCCAAGCCCTTTTGCCCAGGCAGTGGCACTTAAATGTCAGACCTCTGGGGTACAACTATCTGGACGGAAGGGGCGATATGACGCACGACAAGGACGATGAGACGGCACCCAACCCCAATGGTTGTCGGTGGTGCGGTGTCGACCGGGAAGAGCATCTCCAACGCTGGGCGCCGACCGTCAAATGGCATACGTGGGTCGAGCCCACCGCTGCGCAACGCAAGAAGCGGATGCTGGAGCGGCGGGCTCGACCCAAGCGATCGGTGGAGGATTTGTTAGCCAGCTAACGCTCGCAGGTCAGCGAAGGCGTCCCGGAGTTCCCTCGGTACGTCCTCAGGGCGATCGAGTCGGACGGCTACCTCCCACAGCATCGCAGGCTTGCCCGACGGGTGCTGGTCGCTGTGCTCCTTCAGCATGCGCTCGACTCCGGCGCTGAACTTCTTCTGCCCACGGTGAGCGGCGAAATGCTCCGGCGTCCAGTCGCCGGCCCGCGGCCAAGCATCATTCGCGGTCCGTGCCCAAGTTTCGTCGTCGAACAGTTCTTCCAATTCATCGACGCGCGACCTCTGGCCCAACATTCTGGAGACGTTGTCCTTGTCCTGGCCGAAGTGCCTGGCGAGGTTGTTCTGGCTGAAGATCCGGCTCTTCCTCTCACTGTCCGCGTCGATCATCAGCATCACATTGCGCCCATGCTTGTGAAGGTAGCTGGCGAGTTGCAATGCGCCGTCGTTGCCGCCGCAGGCCCACAACGCGATCCCCGCGGCCTGCAACGACATATCCTCGGACAGGTTGAACAGGATCGGGATCACCAACTGCTCGGTCTCGCCTTCAACCGCGAGAAAGCAACGCTCATGAAGCAGAACGGAATTGCGAAGGCCGACCGCGGCGGCGATCGCACCGAGGTGGCGGTCGAACTCGGCGTGTTCCGCACTGCCCAAGCGCTGCATCACCGTTCGGCGGGTGTCGTCCAACTTGAGCAGCACGACGTCGCGGATATCCACACCATCGATGAGGTTCATGGAGTGCGTGGCGACGACAACGCTGACGTGCTTTGCCATCCCCTGCCGACGGATAATTCCCATGACCTCGCGCTGGAAATGATAGTCCAGATGCGTGTCGGGTTCGTCGTAGGCAACAATGACCTGTACCTGAGGCTCGGCCTCCGGATCCTCTTCGCCAGCAGGTTCAGTCAGCAGCTCGCTGGTTCCCTCCCATACTGCCATCGAGATACGGCGAGCGCTGCCGCGCCCGGAGTGGTCCAACCGCACCTGCTCGCCGGACGCTCGCTCCAAGCGCAGAGCGGTCGAGCGCAGGGTCGGTGTGAAGCTCACATCGGGTTCGACTGTGACTGTGGCGATGTCACCGCAGCGCTCTAGAATGTGGTCCGCTAACGGCTTTGCCTCGATGGTCATCCGCTCGCAGGCGTCGGTCTCCAGCTCGCGGATACGCCCCTGGACGTCTTCCTCGGCCACGTAGCTCTTGAACCGGACTGCCAGCACGGAACGGATCGCTGCCTCGGGGTCCGCGGAGTGACCTTGGAATTCCGCGATGCGCGGAATTCGGTCCGTCAACGCGGGTGGAATTCCGCTCCAGCCTTCGCCACTGGAATGCTCTCGTCCGTACTCGACCAACCACTCCAACAGCTTCGGTTTGGTCAGCTTTGCCGCCGACTGGTTCCCGAATTTGCTTGCCAGAGTCTTGAGTTCGGGTACCAACTTTCCGCTGAGATCCCGCAACTCTTCATCGTCGGGCACTGGTCCCCACATCTCGTAGCGGGGCGCGAGATCCGCTACGGCACAGCGCCGCAGCCGCGCCCTAGCGGGTAGATCGAACTTCTCCTGTTCCCAGGTGTCCAGACGGAAATCCCCGACCACTTCGGTGATCGGACAGCGGCCACCGGACTCGCCGGAGAGGTAGGACCGGTCGTCCTCGGTCAAGGCGTGCGAGTTGAGGAGGAAGGCTAGCGCGTTGAGCGCTGCGGACTTTCCGCCGTCGTTCGGACCGGCGAGGATCGTCGGACTGCCGATCGGAATGTCCGTGACGTCGGCGAGCGAACGAAACCCGCGCACGGAGTACTTCTCAAGATGCACTTGCCAACCATCCAGGGCCGATTGTCGTGCAGGTCATTTCCCGAACCATCGCCCAAACCCCAACACGGGCGGTGGTGCACAAAACTTACCAGCCGCGACGGCGTGTGAAGAATCGACACACTAAACGACCATCGGCGTGGGTGCGAAGCACGATGGTAAGCGACCGACGTACCGAACTCGCTTGCGACAGAGGCTCGCACACTGCACGCTCCGCGGATGTGCGCTCCGCAACTCGCCACAGGCGACTACGCCGCATTGAGTGCGTCTGACAACTGAGTTGCAGCCTCAGAGGCGTTAGCCCGTTTCTTCGATGCGTTGCCCAGCTCTCATGGCCACGGACAGCGATCTTGCGGGCCGTGCTTCGGGTAAACCGCAACGTGACGCACTGTCGCGTGCCTAATGTTGTTCAGCGCAGGGATTGACGAGCATGAAGGGACGCGTTGGCATGTCGGACAAGCCGATCTCGCACGGCCTGGGCATCGGGAACGGGAGCTTGATCGAGCATCCTGACGGGACTGTCGAGTATCGCCAGACCGGAAAGTTTCTGTCCGCGTTCAGAGTTCGCGTGCGAGACGTGACGGGCTTCGCGGTTCGAAAGGTGACGCGCGACGACAAGAAGCGGCTGAAGGCCTCGGGCATGCAGCAGGTACTGACTGTGCAAGGCTCAGGCACAACGCTTGCCGAAGTCGCGATCAATTACGGTACTGCTCAGAAGATCGAGGCCTGGTTCCGCGCGCATCGAGACTTCGGCAGTGGCGCACAGTCGCAAGCGCCCGTCGCGCAGCCAAGCTCACAGGCCGTTGCACCGAGTTCAGTTGCCGATGAGCTCATGAAGCTCGCTCAGCTCAGAGACGCCGGAGTCCTCACACCTGACGAGTTCGAAGCGCAGAAGTCGAAACTGCTCGCCTGAGTCCAGCGATCAAGGGTGGACGAGCCGACCGTCCACGATGCGATGACAGCACCAGCAGGGCTCGTGCTGTCAGTCGTCGCGCTCACTAGCGGCGAGTTGGCTCAGGCTATTGACCAGGCGAATCATGAAGCGCTGTAGCAGAGTTCGAATCCCTGGCTCGCTGTCAGAGATGGTGGTCGAGCTACGCCACGCCCTGGATGGGCGAATCGCCGAATTGGCAACTGACGACGTCGGATTCGTCGATGTGCAGCAGTGGCGACGTTCGACAACATCGCCAGAATCCGGACAAGCCCGGGAAGACCGCAGTGCCTGGGAGACGCGAGCTTGCTCACTTATCCGTGTTCGGACGTGAGAGATGGTTTCCTGGATCTGACCGGCGTGTCATGGTGGCGAGTTTGTCGATTTGGTGGTGCCCGCGCGTTGTGTGTCGATACTGGAGCTGTTCGGGGCGTTTGAGATTCATGATGCAGTGAGGGGCGCATGGCTGTAATTCGTGTGACGGTGCCGCAGGAGCTGGCCGAGGCGATAGCCGATCTGGAGGGGGTGGAGCGGGTCGAGGCACGTCGCAGTAGTTGGCAGATCGCGGCTGATGTTTTGACCGGCGCTACAACGACTCTCGCGCTGTTGCAAGCACCGCAAACGATGGCGGATGTGGCGAGGAGGATCCATTCGTTGTTCAAGCGACGAGGACGAGACGTCGGGCCGATCACGGTTGAGGCGACGGGGCCGCGCGGTCAGCTCAGACTGAAGTTCTCCGAGGACACCGATATCGAGGAAATCGCAGAATTACTTCGAAACACTATCTTCGAACCAGGGGATCAGTCGTAGGGTGGCGGGGTTCTTCCGTCGGCGTGGTTCGGCTCATGGCTTTGCGACCGAACCGCTAGAGGCGGTCAGCGGACCGGTACTGGTCGAGTTGCGTTCTGCTGCTGTCAGCGCTCTTCGAAAGTCCGGCCACTAGCGCTCTTTGAAAAGTAGGCCACCCATCCACGATCGGAAGGGTGATCTCAGTGCAGGATTGGGCGCAGATCAGGTATCTCCATGCGAGCGAGGGCCTGTCGATGCGGGCGATCGCGACCAGGTTGGGGATCTCGCGGGACACGGTTTCGCGGGCGATCAAGTCGGACTCGCCTCCGCGGTATCAGCGGGTGTCGGGTCCCTCGGCGTTCGATGAGTTCGAGCCGCTGGTGCGGGCGTTGTTGGCGGAGTTCCCGGTGATGCCGGCCGCGGTGATCGCCGAGCGGGTGGGCTGGTCGGGGTCACCGTCGTGGTTCCGCAAGAAGGTCGCCGAGCTGCGACCGGAGTACGCGCCGAAGGATCCAGCCGATCGGCTCGAGTATCGGCCTGGTGATCAAGCGCAGTGTGATCTGTGGTTCCCGCCGACACCGATTCCGTTGGGCGCCGGGCAGATCGGAACTCCGCCGGTGCTGGTGATCGTGGCATCGTTCTCACGGTTCATCACCGCGATGATGATCCCGACCCGAACGACGGCGGATCTGCTGGCCGGGATGTGGTCGCTGCTGTCTGGCCAGTTGGGCAAGGTGCCGCGAAGACTGTTGTGGGACAACGAATCCGGTATCGGCAAGGGCGGTCATCTGGCGGCTGGGGTGGCCGCGTTCACCGGGATGCTGGCCACCCGCGTCATCCAGTGCAAACCGTTCGACCCGGAATCGAAGGGCATCGTCGAACGTGTCAACGGCTATCTGGAAACCTCGTTCCTGCCGGGCCGGTCATTCGGTTCACCAACCGATTTCAACACCCAGCTCGCCGAGTGGCTGCCGATCGCGAACGCTCGACACGTCCGGCGCATCGCGGCCAGCCCAGCCGAGTTGATCGGCACCGACCGGGCGGCGATGACAGCGTTGCCGCCGATCAGCCCGGCGGTCGGGTTCACCAACCGGGCCCGGTTGCCGCGGGACTACTATCTGCGGGTTCTGGGCAACGACTACTCGATCGACCCGACCGTGATCGGCCGGATGATCGACGTTCATGCCGATCTGGACACCGTCACCGCCCGCTGCGACGGACTGCTCGTCGCAGCTCACCGCAGAGCGTGGTCGAAAGCGTTGACTATCACCGATCCCGCTCATGTCGAGACCGCAGCCCGGTTGCGAGAAGCATTCGGACACAAGCGATCCCGAACAGATAGTGATGACGGTGGATTGGTGCGCAACCTCGCCGACTACGACGCCCGTTTCGGGGTCGACTTCAACAGCGAGACGGTCGCGTGATGGCTGCGCCCCGCGACACCGCCAAGCAGATCGAGTACTACGCCAACGCTTTGAAGGCGCCCCGCATCCGCGACAGCGCCGCCCGCCTGGCCGACCAAGCCCGCGACGCCGGCTGGACACACGAGGAATACCTCGCCGCGGTCCTGTCGCGTGAGGTTTCTTCCCGAGAGTCTTCCGGAGCCGAAATCCGCATCCGCGCAGCGGGATTCCCTGCTCGCAAGGCGATCGAGGAGTTCAACTTCGATCACCAGCCCGCCCTCAAACGCGACACCATCGCCCACCTGAGCACCGCCCAGTTCATCACCAAAGCTCAGAATGTGGTGCTACTCGGCCCACCCGGCACCGGCAAAACCCACCTGGCGATCGGGCTGGGCATCGCTGCCGCCCACCACGGCCACCGGGTCCTGTTCGCCACCGCGGTCGAATGGGTCACCCGCCTGCAGACCGCCCACCAGCAGGGCCGGCTGGCCGCGGAGTTGGCCAAGCTGCGCCGCTACGGGCTTTTGATCGTCGACGAGGTCGGCTACATCCCGTTCGCGCAGGACGCGGCGAACCTGTTCTTCCAATTGGTTTCCAGCCGTTACGAACACGCCTCGCTGATCCTGACCAGCAATCTGCCGTTCTCCCGCTGGGGAGACGTGTTCTCCGACCACGTCGTCGCCGCCGCGATGATCGACCGCATCGTCCACCACGCCGACGTCCTGACCTTGAAAGGCAACAGCTACCGACTCCGCAACACCGAAATCGACACACTCCCGTCCATGCGGACAGACAACACGGCAGACTAGACAACCATCAAGTGGCCTGATTTTCGAAGAGCGCCACCGGCCGAAATTCGAAGAGCGTCGACA
>NZ_BAGN01000412.1 GCF_000308835.1 Nocardia vinacea NBRC 16497
TGCGGGTAGCGAGCGATGTCCTCGGCGAAGGCCATATACGCCAAGGTCCGTCCGCCGTAGTACAGCTCCCACTCAGCACCACCGGCCTGCGCGGCGGCCACCATCGGCAGGATCGGAGTAATTCCGATACCACCCGCGATGAACACGTAACTTGCACGGCAGTGCAGGTTGTTCCGCCGCTGGCAGTATCGGGGCGGGTGGCTGGTGATCGTGAAGTTGTTGCAGGTCGTCGCCGAAGCTCGCAGCCGGATCCGGTGGCAGGTCAGTGTCGACTCGACGATCGTGTGGGCTCATCAGCATGCTGCTGGTGCCCGCCGCTGTCACGGACGGGCAACACCTCACCGTCACGACCCGAGAAACAATCGTTCGCACGGCAGGCGCGGCAGCAACCGGCAGTCCTCGGTGGCATCGAGAATCAATTCGATTGTGTGCCAATGCTTTCGCCTCCAGTCGTTGACAAGGTTGCGTACCGCCGCTGTGCTGGCCATGTAGTCGAAGACCACGCCGGCAAGCCAGATGCGCAGGTGCACATCTCCTTCGGACGGTGACCATCCTTCCGCGGCCACGGGCTATCGCTTCCTCAGACAACGTAAGGTGGGTAATCCGTCAGCTTCCGGCCTTCCTCCGACACCACCGCCCCGGACGGACACCTCCGGCTCGTCAACCACGACGCCACCTCCACCGGCCGCACCAGCGGGCAAGTCCGCCATTCCCGACACCTCGATTACCAAGCCAGCCTTTCCGGACAAGATCTAGGCAGTCGCGACCGGGAAATGGTCGCGGATCTTGTCGACGACAATCTTGGCGGTCTCCGCGCATGCGGTGGTGCCACCGTTGGCATATTCCTTGACCGCGTCGCCCACGTTCCACAGGTTCTGGATCGGAGTGTCGTGCGGCAGATCGTATCCGGCGACCGCGCGCTGCGGCGGCCAGCCGTCGCGCGTGACGTTGATCGACAGGATGCGCGCCCCGTCGAATCCGGGCACCTCGTCACGCAGATCCTGCAGCAGAAGTTCGGTCTCGGCTTCCTCGTCGAAGTCACCCACGGCCGGTTTCGGTACCGCAGTGCCCTGGTAGAGGTGCCAGCCCTCCGGGGCCATTTCCGGGCACAACGCGGTGAAGTTCGCGATGTAGCACAGACGGCGGCTCTGAGCGAAGCTGGTCAAGCCGGGGGCCTGCACGAGCGGCTGCTGACTGGCGAAGTTCACCGAGATCATGCCACAGGGCCGGTTGGCCTTGTCGACCTGTGCGACATAATCGCCAGGCAAGTTGTCGCGCCCGACCAAATCCAGAGTGGCGAAGGGACCGATGTTGCTGACCGTGAAACGGCTTGCCACTTCGACGGTTTCACCGCCACGCGCGATCACCGCGCCGGTGATCCTGCCGTCGGTCAGGGTCAGCGAGGTCACCTCGCTGTCCAGCCATACCGCGCCGCCGTTGCTCTCGACCACCTCGGCAAGCGACTGCCACACGCCGATGGTGCCCTGCGGGCAGAAGCCGAACTTCTTGAACGCGCTCTTGCGGGTGAAGTAGGTGAGGAAGACCCGGGCGGGGAGTTCTTCGGAGCCGACCGCGAACACCGATCCGCACATATTGCGGAAGATGCCGTGCACGGATTCGTTTTTGGTGTACTTGGCCACCCAGTCGGCGGTTGAGAGTTCGTCTTCGGGAAGGCCACTGTCGTTGCGCGCCGCGCCGATGCCTTTGACCAGCTTGGCGCCTTGCCGGGTGAGTTTGGATAGCAGGAAGCCCCAGCCGCCGCCGGTCACGTCGACATCCTTGCCGCCGATCCGGTACAGGACGGGCGGTTCCGGTTTGCGAATGTCGAATTTCGCGCCGACCTCGTCGAAGGTCTCCTCGGTGATGCCACCGAGTTCGATCACTATGGCGCCGTTATTGACTTTGAAGCCGTCGACCTCATCGGTGGAGGCACGACCGCCGACCTTGTCCAGGCGTTCGACAACGAGAGTCTTGTAGCCCAGGTGCGAGAGCCGTGCGGCGGTGAACAATCCGCCTGCGCCTGCGCCGACAACTAATGCGTCCCAATTGTTTTCGGTCATCGATGATCCTCGTTTCAGCCGAGCGGGTTGCTGCCGGGTTCCGCGCCCGACATGTCGGTGATCTGGTTCCAGTGCGCGGCGACCTCGTCGATGCTCGGCGGGGCAGTGAAGACGGCGCCCTTGTTCTGGAATTGCTGCACGCGGTACACCTGGCCGCCGCCGGCGACGACAACTGTTGCGGTGTCGGTGCATTCGTCGCTCATCAGGTAGCCGACGACGCCGGCGACGTGGGCGGGCGGCAGCTTGTCGAGCATCTCCTTGGGCGCGATGTCCTCGGTCATGCGGGTGGCGGCCAGTGGCGCAATGGCATTGGCGAGGATATTGTTTCGGGCGCCTTCGATCGCGAGGGTGTTGATCAGACCGACGAGACCGAGTTTCGCGGCGCCGTAGTTGGCTTGGCCGAAGTTGCCGAAGAGTCCGCTGGTGGATGCCGCGACGACGACGCGGCCGTGGTTCTGCTCGCGGAAGTAGGGCCAGGCGGCGCGAGTGACGTGGTAGCCGCCCCACAGGTGCACCTTCTGCACCGATTCCCAGTTGTCGGCGGTCATCTTCGCGAAGGAGCCGTCACGCAGGATGCCCGCGTTGTGGATGACGCCGTGCACGGTGCCGAAGTTGTCGGCGGCGGTCTTGATCAGATTTGCCGCGCCCTCTTCGGTGGCGATGTTGTCGTAGTTGGCCACCGCAGTACCGCCGGCGTCGCGGATCTCCTGGACGACGGTGTCGGCCATCGAGGTGCCGCAGCCGGAGCCGTCGCGGGCGCCGCCGAGGTCGTTCACCACGACCTGGGCGCCCTCTTTGGCCAGCAGCAGTGCGTATTCGCGGCCGAGGCCGCCACCGCCTCCGGTGACGACGATTACACGATCGGTTACTCCGGGCATTAGTGTTGTCTCCCTTGACTTTCCAGAGTTGATTTCAGTACGACGCGGGCAGCTTCAGGCTGGTCTGCGCGACGAAGTTGAGGACCATTTCCCGGCTCACCGGCGCGGTCTTGAGCAGGCGTGCGGAGAACCAGAGTTCGGCCAGGCCGTATTCGAGGGACAGGCCGTTACCGCCGTGGGTCTGGATGGCTTGGTCCAGCGCCTTCAGCGAGGCGTCGGCGGCGGCGAACTTCGCGATATTGGCCGCTTCGGCGGCAGGCTGTCCGGCGTCGAACAGTTCGGCCGCGCGATAGGCGGCCAGGCGGGCAAGCTCGACCGCGATGTGCGCCTCGGCCAGCGGATGCGAAATCCCTTGGTGCGCACCGATCGGCACCGACCACACCTGACGGTTCTGCGCGTAGGAGGCCGCCTTCGAAATAGCGTAGCGGCCGATGCCGGTGCTGATACCCGAGGCGAGAATCCGCTCCGGATTCAGTCCGGCGAAGACCTGCCGCAGACCATTGCCCGCCGCGCCGATCAACGCCTCCGGCCCGACGCGCACTTCATCGAGAAACACCGTGAACTGGTGATCCGGCGACACCACAGCCGTGGGCAACGGCTGCAGCGTGAGCCCAGGCGCGTCGGTGGGCACCACGAACATCGACAGCGGCGATTTCGAGGTGCCCACGAACTCCGGGTCTCGCGTGATCAGCAGGATGGCTTCGCACTCGTCGATGGCCGAGATGAAGTACTTGCCGCCGGAGATCATCCAGCCCTCGCGGTCGCGGCGCGCGGTGGTGCTCACATTGTGGCTGTTGGAACCGGCATCGGGTTCGGTCAGGCCGAAGGCCATCTTCCGGCTGCCGTCGGCGAGGCCGGGCAGCCATTCGGTCTTCATCTGCTCCGAACCGTGCGCGGCTAGGATCGATCCACAGATGGCCGGCGAAACGACCGCGAGCAGCAGCGGAAACCCCTGCGCGGCAAGCTCTTCGATGACGATGAGCATCTCGGACAGGCCCGCCCCACCGCCGCCGTACTCCTCGGGCAGATGCACGCCGAGCAGATCGGCCTGACCGAGATCACGCCATAACTCGTCGACCTTGCCTCCGGAGCGCGAGCGTTCCAGGAAATACTCTTGACCATATTTGGCCGCAAGTTTGGCGACGCTCTCGCGCAGCAGGGCCCGTTCTTCGGTATCGGTTATCAAGGCGGACAACGGTTCATCTCACTTTCCAGTGAAGGTCGGCTGCTGTTTGGCGAGGAAGCTCTCAATGGCGCCGGTCGCGTCTCCCGTGTGGGCGATGCGACGCAACGCCGCCGTCTCCTCCGACAGCGCGTGGTCGAGGCTGGTGTTCCAGGAGTTGTGCAGCAGCCTGCGCATCTCGCCATAGCCGCGGGTGGCGCCGGCAGCGAGCCTTTGTACCGTCGCCTCGGCTTCGGCCGCGAGCTGGTCAGCGGGGACGACACGATTGATCAGACCCCACTCAACGGCGGTATCGGCGTCGATGACCCGGTCTTCGAACAGCATTTCACTCGCCCGCCGGATGCCGATGAATTTCGGTAGATACCAGGTGTTTCCGGAGTCAGAGGTAATACCGATGCGCCCGAAGCCCGTGGCGAACTTGGTCCCGGTGGCGGCTATCGTGATGTCGGCCGGGTACAGGAACCCCAGCGCCCCACCCGCGCACGCGCCGTGCACGGCCGTGACGATCGGCACGCCGACCCGGGCCAGCAACCGGATCGCCTCGTGCATGAGCATCGCCATCCGGGTGAGCGTGTCCGGCAGGTCCGCCGATCCATCGGAGAACGCGCCGATATCACCGCCGACGCTGAACACCGGACCATTCCCGGTGATCAATACAGCCCGCAGCCCGTCGTCGTTGGCGATCCGGGTCGCCACCTCGAGCAGCGCCTCCCCCATCGCCTTGTCGAGGGCATTGCGCGCTTCGGGCCGATTCAGCCTGACGTAGGCGATGTCGTCGACGACCTGGTACGAGATCAACGTCGCACCTCCTTTTCGAATTTAATGTAAATTAGGAAATAGGCTTTGGTCAAGCCCTGCGCAGCGGAACCCGGCCGGTGTGGAAGTTTCGGTTACCGCTTCAGCCCAGCTCAGCGCCGACAACGGAGACAAAGGAGACGCAAGCGCCCGGACGCCCACCGAGGTTGTGGGTCAGGGCCATCCGCGGATTCGCGATCTGACGTTCACTCGCTTCGCCGCGGAATTGCAGCCAGCATTCGTAGAGCATGCGCAGGCCGCTGGCGCCGACCGGGTGGCCGAAGGATTTGAGGCCGCCATCCGGGTTGACCGGCAGTCGGCCATCCAGGTCGAAATCGCCTGCGACACTGTCTTTCCATGCCTGTCCGCGATCGGTGAAGCCGAGATCCTCCATGAGGACGAGCTCTGTAGGTGTGAAGCAATCGTGGACCTCAGCGAAGGAGATCTCGGATCGGGGGTCGGTGATTCCGGCCTGGGTGTAGGCGTCTTTCGCGCTGGCCACCACCTCGGGAAAGGTAGTGAAATCGTAGTCCGGATCAACCGCCCCGCGGCCCGGTCCGGCGGTGAGCGAGAGCCCTTTTACATACAGGGGTGTGTCGGTGTAGTTCAGGGCGTCCTCGGCTCGGACGATCACCGCGCAGGCCGCGCCGTCGGAAACACCGGAGCAGTCGAAGATGCCAAGGCGTCCCGCAACCAGCGGGGCACCGGCGATCTTCTGCTTCGCGACCTCGGATCGAAACTGCGCCTTGGGATTCAGAGCGCCGTTGTGGTGATTCTTCCAGGCGACGTGCGTCATGGCCTCTCGCATGAGGGCGGGATCCACACCGTACTTGGCGCAGTAGGCCGGATCCAGCAGCGAGAAGGCGGCCGGTGCGGTCAAGGACAGCTCCGAGGCCGTGCCATCGCTGGGCGGGTCGCCGCGCAGCAGACCGGAGAAGCCCGAGTCCTTGAGCTTTTCCACACCGATGGCGACGACGCGGTCGTAGGCGCCCGATGCGACGGCGTAGCAGGCGTTGCGGAAGGCTTCGGAGCCGCTTGCGCAATAGTTCTCGACACGGGTGACCGGCGTGTTCTGCAAGCCCAGCGGCCTGCTGGCGGTCAGGCCGCTCTGCCCGGTACCGAGCGTACCGAGCCAATAGGCGTCGATATCAGCGCGATCGAGTTTCGGGTTGCCGTCGAAACAGTCGGCCATGGCCTCGACCAGCAGGTCGTCGGCGGAGCTTTCCCAGCGCTCGCCGAAGCGGGTGCAGCCCATGACGACGATGGCGACTTTGTCGCAGATTCCGTTGCTGCTCATAGCAGTTGCGCTTTCCAGAAGTAGTTGTGCACACCCGCGGCGCTGTGCAGGCGACGGAAGGTGGTGCGCACGCGGGAGCCGACGGCCAGCCGGTCGGCCGCGCCGTCTGCGACCTCGAGGGCGTAGCGCCCGCCATCGTCGAAGTCGACGACGGCCTCCACGACGGGCGGGGCGGGTGAGTACGCGAGCCGGTCGACAGTGAAGGTCGTGACCGCGCCCTCGCGATGGGCCATGGACACCTCGGTCATGGCGTCGATCGCGCCACAGCGCTTACAGATTCGGGCCGGCGGCAGATGTACCAGTCCGCAGGAACCGCACGCGCTGCCGGTGAACGCGAACTTCCACCGGGCCGCCCGGGCCGACGGCGGTGCGGCCACCCGATCGGGTTCCGGACGACGTGGCGGTTCCCGGTCCAGCAGGCCACGCCAATTCAGGTAGGCCGCATAGGACACGGACGTACCCTGCTCGAGTTGTGTGGCGACTGGAATCGGCTGTCGCGCGTGCGTTATGCGCTCGGTGGCGCGCAGGACGAGGGCATCGCAGCCATCGGCCGCTGAGATCACGAGTATGGTCTCGCCCGGTTCGGCCTGATCCAAGGCAGCGGCCAGGGCAAGTCCGACGTCGGCGGTGCCTGCGTGGCCGATGGGCGAGTTTCGGGTGGACAGTTTTCCCGCGATCCTTTTCGCGGCACGTTTGGCCAGGGTGAGATTGGGCGAGACCAGCACGACATGATCCGCCTCGTTCAGCCCGGCCTCAGCGAGGACGGTCGCGGCCGCGCGGGAAACGAATGGCAGGTACTGCTCGATGCCGAAACGCTCTTCCCACTGCTCTCCGGTCACCGCCCGAGGGTCTCGCCAGCGGTCCAGGAATTCGGCGGTCAGTGCAGATCGGGCGATGATTTCCGCGATCGGCTCGATGCCGAAGAGGAACGCAGCCGCACCGTCTCCCCCACTGCGCTCGTCGGCGGATCCGGGACGGCCGACGCGCATGTCGGCCAGGACCGCAAGCCCACCGGAGTTCGCAGCGGCCAGCAGCGCCGCGATGCCACTGCGAGCCGAACCCGCCAGATCGGCTGCGAAGATCTCGGAGGGAAGGCCGAGCGCCGCGTGAATAGCTGTCGCGTTCGCCTTGTCGGCGTAGGCCGGCGTGGTGGTCGCGAAATACAGTCCCGCGGGTTCCGCACCTGGAGCGAGCGCGGTCGCGGCAGCCGCGACGCCCATCGTTGTGCTGTCTTCGTCGAAGGCGGCAGCAACACGAACCCCCTTGCCCGCGTTGGTATTCAGGGTCTTGCCGATATCGGCGACCGATACCCGGTGGGCGGGCAGGTAGGTGCCATAGGAGGTGATTCCGTACTGTGTCATCAGGGTGCCTCGAAAAGTGCCGCCATGCCCTGACCGCCGCCGATGCACATCGACTCCAGGGCGTATCGTCCACCGCGCCTGCGTAATTCGTGCAGCACGGTGGTGAGGATGCGAACGCCGGTAGCACCGATGGGGTGGCCGAGGGAGATACCCGAGCCATTGACATTGAGCCGATCGTGGTCGTCGAAACCCCAGCCCTTCAGCACTGCCAGTACCTGGACGGCGAAGGCTTCGTTGAGTTCGACGACATCGATGTCGTCGAAGGTGTGGCCGGTGCGTTGGAAGAGTTTCGCCACGGCAGGCACTGGTCCGATGCCCATCTCGGCGGGTTCGCAGCCCGCAGCCGACCAGCCGACGAGGAAGCCGAGGGGTTCGAGTCCGAGTTCGTCGAGCTTGTCCTCGGCAACGACCAGGCAGGCCGCCGCGGCATCGTTCTGCTGGCTCGAATTCCCGGCGGTCACGGTGCCGTCGCGCATGATGGCGCGAAGCTGGCCAAGGGATTCCGGCGTCGAGTCGGCGCGAATGCCTTCGTCGCGGACGAACTCGATCGGATCGCCCTTGCGTTGCGGCACCGAGACCGGCACCACCTCGTCGACGAACTTGCCCGATTCCCAAGCGGCGGAGGCCTTCTGGTGACTGCGAAACGCGAATTCATCAGCCGCCTCACGGGTGATCGAGTACCGCTGCGACAGGTTCTCGGCGGTCTCGATCATGCCGCTGATGTGACCGAAGCGTTCGACCGGCTGGGAGCGTTCCCGGCCGCGGTCGAGGCGGTCGTAGAAGGCGACATTGCCCGACCGTGCGCCCCACCGCATGTCCTGGGTGTAGTACTCGATATTGCTCATGCTCTCGACGCCACCCGCGAGCACCACGTCGGCTGCCCCGGTCTGCACCATCATCGCGGCGGTGACAACGGCTTGCAGGCCGCCGCCGCAGCGGCGGTCGGTCTGCAAGCCGGGCACCTCGATGGGCAGGCCTGCCGCGAGTGCGGCCCAGCGGCCGATACACGGCGCTTCGGAATTGGTGTAGGACTGCGCAAAGGAGACGTCGTCGATGCGCGCCGGGTCGACACCGGAGCGCTCGACGACCGCCTTGATGATGTGGGCGGCCAAGTCCTCGGCGGGGACAGGACGTAGTGTGCCGCCGAAGGTTCCGACGGGGGTGCGTAGCGGGCTGACGATCGCCGCTCTCTTCATGGTTTCACCTCGATGCTGACTTTCACTGTGCCCCTATAGTTTTCGGGCATGACGGCAATTCGCGGGAGTCACCACCGACTCGCCGCCGCGCGCAGGTCGTCCCGCTGGTCGGGGTGTGCGATGGCGAGCATCCGTTCACGCCGCTCGGACAGCGGCACACCGCGCAGGTCGGCGATGCCGAATTCGGTGACCACGATGCCCGCGTCGCTGCGTGCGATGCTGACCGGCCCGGAGAGCCGGTCCACGATCCGGCTGCGGGTGCCCGCAGTGGCGGGCAGGGCGATGATCGGCATGCCCCCATGGGACCGCGCCGCGGCGCGCAGGAATTCGCCGCCGCCTCCGACGCCGCCGACATAGCGTCCGCCCGCCACCTCAGCGTTGACCTGCCCGGTCAGATCGACCTCGATGGCGGAGTTGATGGCTATGAAACGGTGTTGCGCCGCAAGGCGTTCGGGATCGTGGGTGTAGGTGATCGGCCGCAGCGATACCGTCGGGTTGCAGTGCACGTGCTCGAACAACCGCCGTGTACCGATCAGCACCGCCGCCACGGAGATCCCGCGATCGGTGGTCTTGCGGGCATTGGTCACCACGCCCTTGTCGATGAGCTCGACCGCTGCGTCAGTGAGGATGCCGGAGTGGATACCGAGGTCGTTGTGCGCGCCGAGCGCGCCGAGTACGGCCTCGGGTACCGAGCCGATCCCGAACTGCAATGTGGCGCCGTCGGGCACGATGCTTGCGATATGCGCGCCGATGGTCGCCATCTCGGGTGTCGGCGAAACGGCCGGACTCTCCGCCACCGGCCGTGAGGTACGGATCGCGATATTGATTTCACGGTCGGTCAGATGTCGTGCGCCGGGTGTTGCGGGCACTTGATCGTTCACCTCGGCGACGACGATCCGCGCGCTGTCGATGGCGGCGGTGAGGTAGTCGTCGGCCAAGCCGAGGCTGTAACGCCCCAGGACGTCCGGTGGTGCGCATTGCACCAGTACCACGTCTGCGCGTGAGACGAATTCCGGCAGGGTCGAGTAGTGGCCGGGGTACACCTCGAGTGCCCCGGCCGCGGCCAGCGCCCGATTACTACCCGTACCGCAGTAGCTGACGAACCGAATATGGTCGGCATGCTCGGGTTTCACCGTCTCTACGGCGGGGATGCCGATGAAGCAGGTGATACCGCCGAGGTCCGCCCGCTGTTCGAGCAGACGCTCGGTCAACGTCACCGGCTCCGCGCACGACTGACCCCAGACCACGAAATCGCCCGGACGGATGACGGCGCGGAAATCGAGGTCCGGCGCGGAAACCGCGCGCAGCGGCGTGGCATCAGGCATATCAGTCCTCCCGCCAGCGGTCGGCGGACGGGTCGAGCAGACGTTCCATGTGCCCCTCGGCGAGCCACACGATCGTTTCCAATTCGAGGGCGTCCAGGAAACGGACGCGGCCGGACTTCAAGTCCTCCAGCCGTAACCGTGGACCGTTCGCGGTCTCGTCGATGCCGACCCGCACCGAGGCGAATTCACTGTGCACGATGCCGAATTCACGGCCGGTGCCACCATCCGATCCTGGCCTGTCCATCTGCCAACCCCCTCAGATCAGAAAGCCCATGCTGGGCACGGCTTCCGCGCTGTTGACGAGCACCACGGTCTTGCGGACCAGCCGCAGTTCACCGTCCGCCCGCCGCAGCACGTAGGTGTAGCGGCCCGCCCAGGTGTGAATTCCGCGCGGTTTCGACTCGTAGAGAACGAAATTCGCGCCCACAGTGATTTCATCGCCCTCGACGCTGAGCAGTTCGACATTCGAGATCGTGCGGCGCAGATTCGATGGCGGCGACTGCGCGTACCGCTTGCCGGTGCGCAGCTGCTGCAGGCGGGTGGAAATGCGGCGGCGGTTGTCGTACATGATCGACACGTGCCGCTCAGGGTCGTACCTGCCGCCGTCGACGGGCACCCAGTACACGGCGTCGTCGATCCACAGCGCCTCCCACGAGTCGTAGTCGTGTTCGTCGGCGAAGCGAGCCTCGCGGTAGATGAACTGCTCGAGCTCGCGCAGATCGATATCGGTAAGGGCAGTCATCACGCCTCCATCAGAGTCTTGTAGTGCTGCCAGAAGGCACGCATGGCGGTCTCGTCGGTCGCGCCGCCAATGCGGAAACCGTTGTCGTCCAACGATTCCCGAGCCACACCGCGGCGCAGATCGAGCCATTCGGGCAGCAGCTGCGCGACCCCGACCTGATTGCGCTCGTACATCTCGGTGTCGTCGGCCAGCAGCATGCCCGCCGGGCCGACCGAACCGATGGACTGCGACAGCATCCGCTTGTTCAGCTCATCCGCACCGTCCAACTGCACCGAGGTGGAGAACTGGATGCATTCGTGCACCGACAGCGGCTGGATGTTGAAAACCTGGATCTCGGCGATGAACAGGTTGGGGAAGATCATGACGTGCGGCGCGCCCTCGATCATGATCTCTTCGGCGGCTTCGCCGTGGACCTCGTGCATCTTCGCCACATACTCCGGCACCCGGTCCGCGGTGGTGCCGAACCAGCGCATGGGCTCGGCGAACTTGCGGAACTCAGGCCGCAGGTCGTTCTCGCTGTGCCCGTTGCCCAGCGCGCGGGTGACCGCAGTGGAGGCGTCGCTATAGAGCGGGCCGATGGTGGAGCCGGTCACCGAGAAGATGGAGCCGTGCACGAACTGCGGGTGATAGCCGTCGGTTTCGTTCTCCGCCAACAACTTCCAGTTGGCGCGCGTGCGATGCCTGAGCCAGCCGTTGTCGAGGCGTACCTTGCCGGTGGGTGAGAGCCGGGCCAGTCGATCGATTTCACCGGCGGCGGCGCCCAGATGCTCCAGCAGTGGCGGGACGTCGGGGTTGAAGCTTCCGAACACGAAGCCGTGGTAGCTCTCCACGCGGGGCACCACACCGAGTCCGAGGTTCAGTTTGCCCTTGCCGCCGTAGCCCTTGTTGTAGGGGTAGCCGAGCATGTCGCCGGTGTTGCTGTAGGTCCAGCCGTGGTAGGGGCAGCGGAATGAGCTGGAGTTACCGCGCGGCTCGTCGCACACGAGGTTGCCGCGGTGCGCGCACCGGTTGGTGACCAGGTGCACCTGGCCCGCGCGGTCGCGGGTCATGATGATGTCCTGCGGACCGATGTTCTTGCGCACGTAGTCGTTCGGCTGCGGCACCTCGGACTCGTGGCCGACGAACACCCAGCCGCCGTACCAGATGCGTTCCAACTCGTCGGCGAAAACGGCCGGATCGGTGTAGAGCGAGCCGTGCACCCGCTCTGGCTGAATGAGCCGCGAATAGTCCACTCGCGGTGCTTGTTTCGCGACCGGACCGGTTTCGCAGGCTGTGTCCAGGTCGCAGATCGAATGATCGCCCGGTTCGCGCGCGGCGTCCGGAGGTGTCGTGACCGTCATTTCTGTTGCTCCAATCGTGCTTTCACGTAGCTCACGAGACGGAACTTCTGCACCTTCCCCGTCGGGGTGGTGGGCAGTTCCGCTGCCGTGAGGAATACGACGTGTTTGGGAACCTTGAACCGGGCCAGATTCGCCTTGCAGATCTCGATCAGCTGCTCGGCGGATATCTCGGCGTCGGGCGCGCGCACAATGCATGCGCAGCCCGCGTCACCCCATCGTTCATCGGGTACGCCGATCAGGTAGGCCTGGCTGATTTCGGGGCGGGCGGTGAGCAGTTCCTCGATCTCCTTGGGCATCACCAGTTCTCCGCCGCTCTTATAGAGCTCCTTGCTGCGCCCGGTGATCTCCAGATAACCGTCCGGACGCACCCGCCCCAGATCACCGGAGAACACCCAGCCGTCGCGGAGTCCCTTGGCGGTCTCCTCCGGCTTGCCCCAGAACCCGAGCATGCTGGTCGGGCCGTGCGAAACCAGTTCGCCCTCTTTACCTTCGGGTAATGACACACCGGTGACCGGGTCGACGGTGCGATAACGCACCAGCGCCCCGTCGCCGATTCCGGCCGCTCCGGCGGATTTCGGCCGGCCAGCAGTGGTCGCGGTGAGTTCCAGCGAGTCCTCGGGCCGGGTCAGGGTCATCGCGCCGCCGCATTCGGTCATGCCATAGCCGGTGACGATCTCGGCCGCACCCAATTCGTCCCGGACCCGCTCCCACAGCCAGACCGGAGCGGGCGCGGCACCGGACAGCACCGCCGACAACGATGACAGGTCATAGCGGTGGCGGTCCGTATGTTCCAGCAGCGCCACTGTCATCGTGGGGACGCACAGAATGTCGTCGGCGCGATGCCGCTCGATTCCGGCGAGGTACTTCGTGGCCTCGAAGGCGGGCAACAGGATCACCGCGCCGCCCACCATCATGGCCGCGATCAAGCCCTCGACGTAGCCGAACATGTGGTAGCACGGCAACGAGAACAGGATCCGGCGACCGTCGTCGAAGGCACGGGTGAGCGCGGAGGCGTATCCGGTGCGCAGGACCGCGTCATGGGCGATGAGGACCCCCTTGGGCGATCCGGTGGTGCCGGAGGTGTAGAGGATGTCGCCTACCGCCGTCGGGTCCACTCGAAGCTCGGCAGTCGCCCCACGGTGCCGGTCGCCGACGAGGGCCAGCTCATCTACGGTGAGCACGCCGGCGCGCTCGCGTCCGTCGGTGGGCAGCTGAATAACCGTGTGCAGCTTGGGAAGTCGTGACTTGTCGCGGTCGGGCGATTCCCATGCCGGTGCGACCTCGTCGAGCATCCCGAGGTAGTCCAGTCCCGCGAAACCGGTCATGGTGATGAGAACCCGGCATTCGGACTGGCCGAGCACATAGGCGAGTTCGTCTGCGCGGTACAGGAAATTCAACGGCACCGCGACCGCGCCCGCGAGAGCGATGGCGAACTTCACCGGCACGAACTCCGGATAGTTCGCCATCAGCACCCCGACGTGATCGCCCGGGCGCACGCCCAGCGTGGCCAGTCCATCGGCGAGCCTGGTCGCGAGGTCCGCGGTCTCTCGGTAGGTCAGCGTGCGTTCGTCGGTGATGACCAAGGGGCGTTCGCCGAACTCGTCGGCGCAACGGTGCAGCCAGTCACCCAGCGACCGCGGTTGCCAGTTCGGGAACCGCGCCGCCAGCCTTTTCCTTCGATCGTCGAAGTCATTGTTACTCAAGATATTTCACCAGATCTCGTCGACGGCACCGTCGAGAATTGCCTCGCGGAGTCGATATTTCTGGACCTTGCCCGACAGGGTGACGGGAAGGGTGTCGGTGACAAACCAGCGTCGCGGCGTCTTGAACGGCGCGAGGGTGTCGCCGAGTTGTTCTTTGACCGATGCGACCAGATCCTCGGGCCGTTCACCACGGACCACGAGCACGGCGGCCACGGTTTCTCCCCACTTCTCGTGCGGGATGCCGACGACTGCTGCCTGCTGGATCGAATCATGTTCGACCAGGCGAGATTCCACCTCCGCCGGGGCGATGTTCTCGCCGCCGCTGATGATCATGTCTTTGAGCCGTCCGGTGACGGTGACGAATCCGCGTTCGTCCATCATTCCGAGGTCGCCGGTGTGCAGCCAGCTTTCGTCGTCCACTGCCGCCGCGGTCGCGGCCGGGTCGCGGTAGTACTCGATCATCTGCTGATAGCCGCGTGCGCAGATCTCACCGATCACACCGAGCGGAGCCACCCCGGCGCCGCCCGAACCGGCGATCTTCACTTCGACTTGCGGGATGGGGCAGCCCACCGTGCTGAGTTGGTCGGCGAGCGAGTCGCTCTTGCGGGTCAGGGTGATCACCGGGGCCAGTTCGGTTTGACCGAAAAGATTGTGTACCGCCGCACCGAAAACCCGCGCCGCGCCCTCGATCATCACCTGTGGGACATTCGCCGCACCACCGACAATGCTGCCGATTTTCGGTGCGGCAAACTCGTTTCCGCGGGTGGTCTCCAGCAAGGCGCCAAGGATCGTGGGCACGAAGAACAGCACATCGGCGTTCTCGGCGGCAACCAACTCGAGAACCTTACCGGGGACGAAGGTCTCCACCAGCACAGTCGTGCCCGCCATCCAGACAGGTCCGAGGGTACCGATCACACAGGCTGCGGTGTGGAACATCGGCAACGGATTCACGAACACCGATCCATCCGAGATCTCGGCGGCCTCCATCGTCATCCTCGCGACATTGACCAGCGAACGATGCCGAAGCAGAACGCCTTTCGGATTCCCGGCCGTACCCGAGGTGTACTGAAGCATCGCCGGATCGCCGGGATCGATGTCCGGCGAGACAAAGTCCGACGTGTCCGACTGCCAGCGTGCGATGTCTGCCAGGCTGATCCGCTGCCGGACGCCCGGCACCCGATCGACTGCCGCCGCGGCGACCGTCGCCATGTCGTAGCCGCGGTATTCATCGGCGTGGATGAGCACAGTTGCTCCGGAATGCTCGAGTGTGTAGACCAGCTCGCCTTCGCGAAATGCAGGGTTGAGCGCCACGAGCACCCGGCCCGCCAATGCGGCGCCGAATTCGATGATGGGCCACTCGATGACGTTCGGTGCCCACAACGCCACGAACTCGCCCGGCTCGGTGAGTTCGGTCAAAGCGGCCGCAACTCGCCGCGCCTGGTCGTAGAGCTCACCGTATGTGAGGCGGCGAAGCCCCGAGCCGCCGTGCGGTGTTCCGACCAAAGCGACTGTTGCGGATTGGTTCTGGGCCCGATCGGCAAGGAGGGAACCGACCGTGTGGTCCGAGAGCGGCACGCTGTCGTCGGCCGCCCAATAGGACTCACTGAGTTTGCGTTCAGCCACGGCTGTCATAGGCATGCGCTTCCGCTATTTCCCGCGAAATACGGGAGTTCTCTTCTCATGGAACGCCGAGACACCCTCGGCGAAATCTTCGGAGTCGAACAGCTTCACCTGGTTGTCGACTTCGTTGTCCAGCACCGTCATCGGATCGCGCGGCCAGCGCACGAACATCTCCTTCAGCGCCGCGACCGCCAGCGGGGGCGCGATAGCCATCCGCTCGGCATCGGCGAGCGCCGACTCCAAGGCGGTGCCCGGAGCCACGACCGCGTCGGCGAGACGGATTTCGACTGCCTCGGTACCGGTGAGCCGCATGGGCAGCAACATGAGTTCGCGGGCCTTGGCCATACCGACTCGCGCTGGTAGCGAAGCGAAAATGCCCATATCCCCGGCCAAGCCGACACCGGTGAACGCGGTGCTGAAAACGGCGTCCGCCGCAGCGACGACCCGATCGCATGCCAATGCCAAAGACACACCC
Source organism: Nocardia vinacea NBRC 16497 (assembly GCF_000308835.1). Taxonomy (GTDB): domain Bacteria; phylum Actinomycetota; class Actinomycetes; order Mycobacteriales; family Mycobacteriaceae; genus Nocardia; species Nocardia vinacea. The sequence continues at coordinate 15,976 of NZ_BAGN01000412.1, forward strand.
GCACCGAAGGCGGCGCCCTCCACCGCTGCGATGACCGGTTTGCCGCCCTGCCAGATCGCGCGCACCACCCGTTGCGCGGCCTCGGCGCGCGGCCGAGCCTCCGCCTCGTCCATGCGCCGCATGGTCGAAATATCGCCGCCCGCACAGAAACCCGCGCCAGCACCGGTCAACACGATCACCTGCACGCTCGAATCGGCCATGGCCTCCTCGAATCGTTCGGCCAGTGCGTAGCGCAGCGACAGATCGATGGCATTGCGCCGCTGCGGCCGGTTCAGGGTGATAATCCGGATCGGCCCGCGGTCCTCGGTCAGTACGGGTGAATCATGGCCGGACAATGCTATTCACCTCGGAACTTCGGTTCGCGGCGCTCGATGACAGCGGCCAGACCCTCGCGGGAATCGGCGGTGCCAGACAGCTCGGACACTGTGCGGGCTTCCTCGGGCAGCCGGTCCGCCACTGTCGCACCCACGCCGCCCCACACCAGGCGCTTGGTGGCGCCGATCGCTTTGGGCGCTGTCGTGGTGAATTGGCGTGCGTAGGCAAGTGATTCGGTTTCCAAGTCGGCGGCCGCCACCACCTTGGTCAGCAGTCCGATCTCGAGTGCTTCAGCGGCGTCGAGGACCGGATTGGCCAGCAGGATGTGCATGGCCTTGCGCAGGCCGACCAACTGGGTCAGGGTCACCGAGACGCCCGCATCCGGAGCCATGCCGACACGCACCGCCCCGGACATGAATTTCGCTGTGTCGGCAGCGATCACGAAATCCGCGGCACAAACGAGGCCGAAACCGCCACCACCCGCGGCGAACCCGTGCACCGCTGCGATGACCGGCACGTTCAGCTGAGTGAGAGCGGCGGCAGCGATCTGCAACCATGCCGTGGCCTCACGCAGATAGTCCGGCAACTGTTCGCCCTTGGACGCGAATACCCGCACGTTACCGCCGGCACAGAAGTGCTTACCCGCACCGGACAACAGCACTGCCCGGACCCGCGGGTCACCGTGGACCTGCATAATCGCGGCATGCAGTGCCTGAAGGAACGGCACGTCCAATCCATTCGAGGTCTCGGGGCTGTTCAGCAGCACACGGGCAATACCGTTGTCGACATCGACACGAACCAGGTCATTCATGAATTGCTCCCTGTGGTGAATGCGCCGATGCCGTCGGCTGCTGACGGGCTGGTGAGATGGTCGAGGACCGTCTCGAATTCGAGACTCAGTCCTTCCTCGAGCGACATGCCCAGACTCTCGTGGACGAGTCGTTTGCTCCTGGCCAGTGCCGTGGGATCTTTCATGGACAACTGCTCCGCAAAAGCCCGCACTCCGGAGTCGAACTCGGACGCGGAGTACTTCCGGTATGCGAGTCCCCATACCACCGCGTCGTCGGCCGTAAGACGGTCTCCGGTGAGAATGTGCGCCAGCGCGCGTTGCCGTCCGACCAGCCGTGGGAGTCGTTGCGTACTACCGCCGCCCGGGACCTGCCCGTACCGCGAGTGGATGTCCGCGAGCACCGCGCTCTCGTGAACCAGCACGATATCGGCGGCCTGAGCGAGTTCGAACCCACCGGCCGTGGCATAACCTTCGACCGCGCAGATCACCGGCACCGACAGCTCGGCGATCGCGTCGCAGGCAGACCGGAAGTTGGCGAACAGCGGAGCCATGGCGTCGCGCCCCTCTGCCCGCAGCCGTTGCAGTTCATGGAAATCGCCTCCGGCGCAGAAGTTTCCGCCACTGCCGCGAATCACGATCACCTTCGCTCGCGCGGCCGTCTCGATCAGCGCGAGGTGCAACCGCGCACCCAATTCGATGGTGATGGCGTTCATCCGTTCGGGCCGGTTGAGGGTGATGGTGCCGACGCCGTCGGTCACCTCCGTCAGCACCACCTCCGCCGACGTCACGCCGAGACCGGCCTGTGGCTCCGGTTGACTCACATCAATCGCCCTCCCCCGACCTCGAGCACCGCTCCGGTCATATAGCTGGCCAGATCCGAGGCCAGAAACAGTGCGGCACCGGCCACTTCGTGCGGCTGCCCGGCTCGCTTCATCGGAATAGCGGCCTCACGTTCGGCGAAGACCTCCGGCGGCATGGCCTCGGTCATGGCCGTGTGGATGAGTCCGGGTTGAATGGCATTGACGCGAACTCCTTTGTGCGCCAGTTCCTTCGCGGCCGCCTTGGTCATGCCGACGATGCCGGCCTTGGCGGCGCTGTAGTTGGTTTGCCCAGGGTTCCCGGACTTGCCCGACAGCGACGACATGTTGATGATCGCCCCATGTCCGGCCTCGCGCATGACCGCCGACGCGGCCCGCAGCCCAAGCCAAGTGCCGCGCAGATGCACTGCGATCACGGTGTCGAAGTCGGCCACGGTCATCTTGCGCAGCGACGCGTCCCGGGTGACACCGGCATTGTTGACGAACACATCCAAGCCGCCGGCCCAGCGCACTGTCTCGTCCACCAGGCCCTGCACCGAATCCTCGTCGGTCATATCGCAGCCGATCCCGATCGCGTGTCCACCGACCGATTCAGCCGCCGCGTGGGCACCCTTTTCGTTCAGATCGGCCAGCACGACCCCAGCACCGTGCTCATGGAACAGCTGTGCGATGGCCAGCCCGATACCGCCTGCGGCGCCGGTGACGACAGCGGTCTTCCCGCTGAGCAGCTTGCCGGTCATGCGATGAACCGTGCGATCGACTCGGCGACACAGGCCGGTTTGGCCGAGCCCTCCACCTCGATGGTGGTGATCATCTTCGCCTGGACGCCGCCGAGCACTTCGTCGACGGAATCGATACGTGTTGTCGCCCGCACTCGCGAATTCACCGGCACCGGCGAGATGAAGCGCACCTTGTCGAAGCCGTAATTGACGGCCATGGCCAGCTTTTCGATGCTGTAGAGCTGGTGATTCAGCGCCGGCAGCAGCGACAACGTCAACAGACCGTGCGCGATGGTGCCCTTGAACGGCCCGTCCGCGGCACGCTCCGGATCCACGTGGATCCACTGGTGATCACCGGTCGCGGCCGCGAAGGTGTCGATCCGCTTCTGATCGACCTCGAGCCACTCGGTGGTTCCCAGCGACGTCCCCGCCGCGGCGGCGAACTCCTCGATGGTGGCGAAAACTCGCACGTCAGCACTCCTCACTAGACTTTGAATTTAATATAGATTTTAATAGTGATCGGGTCAATCCCACCGACCCGACCCGACCCGCACGGTTGCGAAGGCCGATCAGAGGCGCCGATATGAACAGCGTGTCATCGCCAACCGTCGGAGTCGTGGACGGCTTCCACCAACCACGCCCCCGACGACGTCACTGTCCGCTCGTCGACGAAGGAGTTGAATCGCATGGACCTACAGCTGCGCAATGCCCGTGTTCTCGTCACCGGCGGAGGCTCCAATATCGGGCGCGGTATCGTGCACGGCTTCGCGCGCGAGGGCGCACGCATCGTCATCAGCGATATCGACGCGGATCAAGCCAAGAGGGTGTGCACCGAAGCGCTCGACCTCGGCGCCGCGGCCGTCGAGGTCGCGACGGGTGATCTCACCGCCGACGGCATCGCACAGGTAGCGGTGGATCGCGCTGTTCGAAACTGGGGCGGGCTCGACGTGCTGGTGAACAATGCCGGGTGGAGCGTGCCCGGGTTCATCGCCGAGGACACCGACCGATCCAAATGGCAGCGCACCGTGGAGGTCAATCTCTACACCGCGATCGCGACCACCCAGGCCGCCCTTCCGGTGATGCGGGAGGCCGGCCGGGGCTCCATCGTGTTCATTTCCAGCGATGCCGCGTTCGGGCAGATCCGACAGGGCGTGTACGGAGCCACGAAAGCGGCTCTGACCGCACTGGCGCGCACCACAGCACGCGAGCACGGCCGCCACGGCATCCGCTCGAACGTGGTCTGCCCCGGATTGGTGATCCCTGAGGGACCTGAGGCCGTCGGGAAGGACAGCCTCTGGGCAGTCGGCAACGACTCGGTGTTCAACGAGAAGCAGATCGAATTCCTCCGCAAGGACATTCCGCTGCGACGCCTCACCATGGCCGAGGACATCGCTAATGCGGTCGTGTGGCTGTCCTCCGAAACAGCAGCCCGCCAGATCACCGGACAGATGTTCTCGGTCAGCGGCGGCTACACCATGCCGTAGCCCCGCTCCGCGGGCGACCGGATTCGACCGGGCGACCGCAGGCCGCACACCTGCCCCGCCAACCCCGCCATCGATTGGATATGGCCTGGAGACAACAGCATTCGACTTCTCCCCCGAGCAGGCCGACATTCAAACCCGCGCCCGGGCCTTCGGGGAGAAGTGGGCGCCGCTGGCGACCCGGATCGACCGAGAAGACGCCGCCCGGTCACAGGCATGGTCCGCGACACTGTCGAGATGGGTCTGGCGGGAATCACCATCCCCGCCGAATACAGCGGAAAGGGGCTCAGCGCCATCGAATTCGCGCTGGCCGTCGAGGCGGCGTGCCGGGCCATGGGGTCGTGGATCGCGGGCGATATTCTGTTCGCGACGTATGACCTCTCGGGCCATGACCGCCCGGCGGATCCGGCCCTGGCACCAGTCTCCAACTAGCCGTCACCTGGGACCGACCCACGAAGACCCGCACCAGGTCGTCCTGTCACGAAACTGGTTGATACCGCGCCCTTTTATCACCTTACGGACACATCCGGGTGGTCGCTCGGATGTCGAGTAGTTCGGTCTTGCGGTTGCGCGGCAGCTCGGTCAGGTACTTCACCCTCGCCGATCGTTTGCCGCCACGGGGTCGGATCCAGGGCAATCGCGCGATCGCGGTCCATACGGTTCGAATCGACCCGGTAGAACAACAGGTTACGCAGGTCGGTGTCCTTCCGGAACTGCTGGTCACTCCTCATCTGCGCGCTACTTCGCACCCGCTACACACCGTCACAGCGCCTCCCCTTTCGCATCTTCTGCTATCCAGGCTGCGATCTGGGCACGTGAGGTGAATGCAAGTTTGGTCAGGATGTGTTCGACGTGGCCTTCGGCGGTGCGCTGAGAGATGACCAGTTTGGCGGCAATCTGCTTGTTGCTGAGTCCTTGGGCCACAAGACCGGCAACCTGTCGCTCACGTTTCGTCAGCTTAAGGGAGTGGGCCGATTCGCTCATCGGCTTTGTGGGCTGTTCCCCGAGTGCGTAGGCGATAGCAGCGTCGATACTCATTGCATGCCCCCGCCGAAAGGCCGCCTCGTATCGGCGCGCGCCAAGGGCGTCACGGGTTCTCTGCTCGCATTCTTCGTGGAAGCGTGACATGTTGGGGAAAACAGCAGTTACATTGTTTCCTCTTGGCCAAAGGCGTCCCATTGCAGCTCCCATCAGAACAGCGGCACGCTCGACAGCGCCGTCGGCACTGGCAGTCCAGGCCAGCGACTCGAGGCTGAATGCCGTAGCAAGCGGGCTGCGCAGCCGCCGGTTGAGTCGGAGAGCTTCCAGGAGCTGCTGTTGCGTGCGGCTTCGCTCGTCTTGTTGCCATGCGGCAAGGGCAATGCCGCGCAGCGCAACAGATCGGAAAAGCAGTTCTCCGCGCGCTTCGGTGATCGAAACTACTTCACGGTAGCGCTCGGTCGCGCGAGTCATATCACCGCGCATTTCGTAGGCGAGACCGAGCAACGTCAGGGTGCTGACGTGGAAATCAGTGGCCTTATCCGACGTGAGGACCTCGAGGGCACGTTCGAAGGATGAGGACGCGGTAGCAGATTCTCCACGGACGAGCGCGAGAACCCCAGCAGAGTAGTCCAGGTGCGCGTCCGCTGCCGCTGTCGGAGTTTGTTCAGAAAGTGCTCGACCTTCGTTCAGGAGTTTGGCGGCTCCTTCGAAATCGCCCTGTTCTGCGGCCAGTTGGCTGCCTACACAAAGTGCTCTAACGCGGTCGGGTGTCAATTGTGTGCGGGAGTGGGCCAGGACACGATCGATCCAGTACCGGCCTTCGCCAAATAGGCCACGAAATGTCCAGAACTCATATAGCGCCGCGGCGGTGTTCAACCCTGCTCTGGCAGCTTCCTCGGTCTCTTCGGACAAGCATGTCTCGAGTGCTTCTCGCAGGTTGGGCTGTTCCCGCTCGAGTCGGGCAATCCAGTCCGGTTGTCGGTCGCTGATCCACTCGGCTTCAGCATTCAACGCCAACTGCTGATACCACTCGCGGTGTCGCCTGCGGAGGTCGTCGTATTCCCCGAACTCCTGCAATTTCTCGCGGCCGTAGTGTCGGAGCGTCTCGAGTAGCCGGAAGCGTACGACGGTCGGTGTCTGCTCACGGATCAAGATTGATTTGTCCAACAGAGAAGACAACACGTCGAGCGGACTGTCCGGGGTCAGGTCGGTGCCGCAAATCTGCTCGGCGTCGTCGAGTTCAAAGCTTCCGGTGAAAATCGATAAGCGGGACCACAGCCGCTGTTCGACGGCTGTGCATAGTTCGTAACTCCAGTCGACACACCATCGCAGGGTTTGTTGCCGGGCGGGGGCATTGCGGGTGCCGCGGGTGAGCAGTGCGTACCGATCGTCAAGTCGCTTCAGTATCTGCTGCGGCGATATGGTGCGCATCCGGGCCGCCGCCAACTCGATCGCCAGCGGCAGTCCGTCTAGTCGGGCGCAGATCCGAGCGATGGCGGACTTGTTGTCCTCGTCGAGTTCGAAGCCTGGAACTGCAGCTGCGGCGCGGTCGGTGAACAGAGTGACCGCGTCGAAGCGAGAGAGTCCCAGCAGAGTCGGCTCCTGGTCCGGTTCGGGGACTGCCAGCGGCGACAGTCGCAACACGGCTTCGCCGGCGATGTTCAGCGGTTCGCGGCTGGTGACCAGGATCCGCAAATTCGGGCAGCTGCGTAGCAATGTCCCGGTCAGCTCCGCCACGGCGTCGACCATGTGCTCGCAATTGTCCAACACGAGCAGCGCCTTCCGTGAGCTCAGATACTCGACCAGAACATCGAGCCACGCCTTTCCCAGTTGCTCTCGCGCGCCCGTCCTCGCCGCCACCACGTCGACCAGCAGGGAAGCGTCGGATACGGCGGCCAGTTCGACCATCCACACCCCGTGTGGGAATGGTTGCCCACTCGAGGCGATTCGCAGTGCCAGCCGTGTCTTTCCAACACCTCCGGTGCCGGTCAGAGTCACCAGCCGCGACGTGGACAGCAGATTCCGCACCTCGGCCACTTCGGTGCGGCGACCGACGAAACTTGTCAGCTCGAGCGGCAAGTCGCCCTCGCTACCCGAGTCCATTGCCGCCGACTCGGCTCGCTGGGTAGGCAAGCGTTGTTTGCGGGGCGGGTACACAGAAGCTGGCTCGCCGTGCAGGGCCATCTCGTCCACTTGGAGACCGTGGTGTCGCTGAACTCGGCGAACGGCCTCTCCGAATGCTGCGGCTGACGGCCGCTGGTGGCGGTTTCGGCTCATAGCGGATTCCACCACAGCTGATACGTCACCGGGGATGCCGTTCTCCCTTAGGTCCGGTACCGGGTCAGTGGTGATCCGCAGGAACTGGGCTACCACCTTCTCTCCGCTGCGCCGCTCGAAAGCCGCATGCCCGGTGAAAGCACAAAACAAGGTCGCACCGAGCCCGTAGACGTCTGCGGCTGGTGTGGGAGCTTCTCCTTCGAGGACCTCCGGTGCAGTGAATGCTGGCGACCCGACCAGAGTGCCTTCGCTTGTTTGGAACCCGCCGGCGATATGCGCGATACCGAAATCGGTCAACGCTGGCTCACCGTAGTCGGTGAGCAGGATATTGCCCGGTTTGACGTCCCGGTGCACAATGCCGAGGCGGTGCGCGCTTTCGAGTGCACCGGCGATTTTTACCCCGATCGTCAATGCGTTCTCCACCGCCAGCGGGCCATGGCGGCGGATCCACGCATCCAAAGAATTCAGTGGGTGATAAGGCATCACCAGATAGGGCTGCCCGCTGGCGGTAGTGCCGGCTTCCAGGACGGTGACTATGTTCGGGTGCCCGGTCAGCCGACCCATTGCCCGCTGCTCTCGCAAGAACCGGGCCTGATTCTCGCTGTCCAGTTCTGCGGTGAGGACCTTCACTGCCACGGTCCGGTCGAGTGCTACCTGCGCGCATCGGTAGACCACGCCGAACCCCCCACGTCCGATCTCTACTGCGTCTTCGAAACCGGCCGAGCCCAACTCCTCCGTGACAAGCGTTGTCTCCTCACGGCAAGTACGCAGCGGATCGGCTTCTGTCATCTATCGCGGACCGTTCAACCAGACTCTCTGGTCTTAAGGAACATGGGTTCACTCTTTCGTCAACTGCCAGCGTATCGCCGATGAACTCTCGCAGAGTCTGGTTTTCGTGCTCTGCGCGCCTGGCAATCCCGTCGAGGGATGTTCTTCTGCAAAGTGCACCTGTACGGCGCGATCGCCTCGCGCACCGATTCGAAAATGGTGCCGGCACCAAGACCGATGGCCTGGCCGAGTTGCGGGCAGGCTGGCGGCCGCGCGGTTCGGCATCGTCGCACCCCCTACATCGACGCCGGAATCGGCAAACTTGGCGTTCGCGCGATCACACGGAGACTGGAACTCAGCGAGGTCGCGGACCTGGCGGTGCGCATCTGGCCGACTCGCTACAGCCAGCGCGCCTCTGATCCTTCAGCGGGAAGATCCCTGGCCGGATGCGAATGGCAGGTCATCCCTCGTTCGTGATGACCTGCCATATCGCGCGGTCGCTTGTGGCGACTCGAGCGCGGCGGGTCGACGCCGCGGGCCGGACGAGTTTGTCCAGCTTGTGGCTGCCTCCGCTACTTCGGTAGCGTGCGGTGGCCGATTATCTTCTCGCCCACGGCTGCGGACATTCGCCGCGGTGAAGGCGTAGTCGCGCATCTGTTCTTCATAGGCGCCGATGCTCTCCAGCACGGGTTTGCCGCCGCGTGCGACGGCGAGCAGTTCGTCGCCGAGCACGTGGGCGTCGCGCAGTGCGGTGTTGGCGCCGATGCCCAGCGCCGAGCTCATCGCGTGGATCGCGTCACCCATCACGGTCTCACTCGACGGCCCCCAGGCGGTATGCGCACGCAGCCTTGCAGGGCCAACGCTTGCACGGTGGCGACATCCCACAACCGCACAATGTCGAGCAGCGCGGGATGCCAGGTGCCCAACCATTGCTGGACGTACTCTTTCAGCCTCTGCGTGCTGGAGGTGAACAGCTCAGAATCGGGGAGCATCCGCTCGGCGAGCGAATTGAAGAGACGTGATCACACCGCGCCATTTCACGATGCGGCGCAGATTCTCAGGTTTGTGGTGCCGGGATTCGGCCGCGAGCTCAAGCAGATGAAAGGGCAGCGAGCTCCGATACCCAGTGCGTCGGAGCTCCCTGTCTGCTGTGAAACGCCTACCGTGCCGGCAGCGACAGCCGGTCCATGAACGCGTGGTCGCGCGACAACTGGTTGCCGCGGACGTGGATCAGGTCCATCCCGCGCTCGGTGATCGTCGGTGCGGAGCCGTCACGCGGTGTGATGTCGACTTCCCACACACAGACCTGCGCGTTGGCGCCAGCTATCCGGCGATCCTCGAGGACCCGGAACTGCATGTCCCACACCTCGAAGAACTTCCGCAGGTAACGGCGAAGGGCGTCGCTGCCCCGGATCGTCCCGCGGGTGCCGGGATCGCGGTAGTCGACGTCGTCGGTGTAGGTGGCGAGGGTCTTTTCTACGTCGAGCGTGTTCCAGGCTTCGATACAGCGCTGTGTTGCACTGAAGATTTCTTCGTCGGTGAGCAGGGGCTCGGTGACGGCGGTGTCGATCATACGGATCTCCTTCTTCACTGGTGACCGCGACTCAGGCGGTCCCGTCCTCGCGGTTCCACGCAAGCTGTTCTGGGTTTTCGCGAAATCTCTTGGTAATGGCCAGCTTTTGGATCTTGCCTGTCGTGCCGACGGGGAGAGCTTCCACGAACTCGACATGCTTGGGAACCTCCCAGAGGCCCACGCGCGCTCGGCAGAAATCCATCAACTCTTCCGGTGTCGAATGCGTATTCGGTGCTGCGACAACCACGGCAACAACGGCCTCGCCCCACTTCGGGTGCGCCGCACCGACAACGGCTACTTCCCCTACGCCCGGATGTTCGGCCAGGACATTCTCGACGACGGCCGGATAGACGTTGTAGCCGCCGGAGATGATCATGAACTTCTTCCGGTCCGTCAGGTGGATCCGGCCGTCCTCGTCTGCATAGGCCATATCGCCCATATGGAACCAGCCGTTGCGGAATGCATCGGCCGTCTCACCGGGCATGTTGTGGTAGCGGTCCAGCACGGGCCCGCGTACACAGATCTCTCCAGGAACTCTGGGGCCTACAGGCTTGTCGTCATCGTCGTGCAACTCGACGTCGACGTGCAGTAGCGGGCGGCCAACTGGTGCAGGCCCACCGGAATCGAGGTGGTCGAGCAGGTGTCGCTCCATCACGACCGCGCCCGTCGCCTCGGTCGATCCGTACCAGTTCTGGAACGTACACCCGAGAGTTTCCCGGGCGCGTTCGACGATGGCGGGCACGACCGGGCTCCCGAGGAGAACCACCGTCCGCAATGTGGTGAGCTGACGGGCCTGCTCCCGGCATTTCTGCTCGATCGCGTGGAGCATCGTCGGCACACAGAACATGACTGTTATCCCGCGGCGTTCGATGGTGTCGATAGCTTCGGCGGCGTCGAAGAGCCCTGGAAGAACAGTGGTGGCACCACTGGACATGCCATAGGTGTGGATGAAGATCGGAAACCCCGACCCCGGGAGATTGTTGAGGATGACGTCGTCCGCCGTGAACCCGGCCGCGTAGGGTGCCGACACCACCTGAGTTGCCGCTCCGACCTGGGTCAGCACCGCGCCTTTGGGGATGCCGGTGCTGCCGGACGTGTACGAGATCGCAATAGGTGAGCGTGGATCGAGGTTCGGCTCTCGGCACTCTGTCTCCGAGCGGGCGATCAGGTGTTCGAGGTCGTGTTCGAGGCCGTGTCTCGGTCCGTAGCCGACGAGCAATCGCCCTGCGGCTCGCCAGCTTTCGAGGTAGTCGCTGAGCGGCCCGACGAACTTCTCCTGAATCAGAACGAGCCGGACGTCTGCGTCGCGGACGATGTGGTCCATTTCGCGAGGCGAGTACCGCCAGTTGATTCCGACGCGGACCATCCCGCCGTGGAAGCAAGCGTGCCAATGGTCGATCATCTCGATACGGTCCTGGGAGATGATGGCTACCCGCCGGCCCGGTTCGATACCGAGGTCTTGGAACCCTCGGGCAAGGCGACACGCCCGCTCGTGGATCTCGGCCCAGGTGCGGGTGTTTCGCCCCTCCGCGTAGGCCAGGTCCGCGCCGCGGACACGGGCCAGCCGGGTCGCGATCTCGCGTAGGTAGCTTGTCATTGCCTCACACACCTCTCGTGGAAACGGCCATCACCGCATATGGACGTCTCACGCTGCGCAGTGAGCGACGATTGTGGCCTGAACGACCGTGTCCATTCGTGGGAATATTAATTTAACATAGAAAATATTTTGCCGCCAGGGTTCGTATCTCCCGATTGGACCCCCTCGACTCCGTGCTCACTCGGCGGTGCGCGCGATAACCGACGCAATATCCGCGAAGGTGCCGCCCCCATGGGACCGTAACGGGGTCGGGCTTGTAATCGCCACATCACCTGGTGGCTCGGTGGTCACCCTGCGTCGATGTCGACACCAGATCTATAGCGCTGCGCTGGCCCAGTGCCGCTTCGATCCGCCTTGACCGCGCTTGTGGTTGTAGGCGGCGTCTCCCATTGCCGACAACGGCACCGAAAATGTGTCGAGACCTCATCCTCGCCCGTAACCAGACGCTCTCACCGGTAGTCCCGATTCGGCAGGCCGTACTCCGGGAAGGTGCCCACCAACTCGATCTGCAGCCCACCCCAGCCGCTCTCCCCTGATTCTTCGTCAACTATCCGTGCGACTTTCTCACGGAGCTGATGGATCTGCGGTTGCAAGTCGGGCTGTTCGATGTCGTGGATGACGTCGCCGTCGATGTGGAGCCTGCCGCGGTCCTCGCCGTGGTAGTGACCTCGGTAGCCGTTGTACAGGCCCGGGCCGAGGCAGCTCGCAGTCGCACCGATCGGCTCAATCCTGAACCGGCGCCGCGAACCGTCGGACATGACGCAATTGAACTGGACCAGGTGAACCTGGCCTGCGGAATCGTAGTGCGGCCGCCATTCGACATCGGTTGCTGCGAGCTGGCCACGACGAGGGTCGCGGATGGTCGTAGTGTTCTCATCATGACGACCACGTGCGCTCTTCGAATCCCAATGGGCAAGGTGTAGCACCACAGGCCCGTGAGGGGTGTCGAGCCAACCGGGCGCGACCAAGGCGTCACGCTCGGGTGCGCGACCGGCCCAGAACCTCAGAAGAGAACCGATCGTGTGCTCGGACAGGATCGGCGCGATGTCGACATCGGATGTATCGGGAGTTGGCATCGATCGGCACTCCTCACAGCTCCAGAAGTCAGGGGGCAAAATTCGATTTTAATGATCATTCGACAAGGGCCACTTTCGCGGTCGGCCGACGCCCCGACTCAGCTCCCTTGAATCACCTTGCAGTGGAGCACATTTGGGTGCTGGTCGGGCGGTGCAGGCGAATTGCACAACTACGACTCCAGTTCGACGAGCCTGTCAGAACGTGCCCGAGCCGCCTCCCTAACCTGCGCCTTCAGGACCTTCCCTGCCGCCGACAAGGGCAGGGCATCGACGAACTCGATACTGCGAGGCACTTTGTACGCGGCGAGCCGGGAACGGGCGAAGGCCTCGAGCTCATCTGCCGTAACCGCGGTCCCTGCTACCGGAACCACGACCGCGTGCACCGCCTCGACCCACACGGGGTGAGGCACCGCGACGACTGCGATGGCGCTGACTGCTGGATGCTGCGCCAAGACGTTCTCGACCTCGACGGAGAACACGTTCTCTCCGCCTGTGATGATGATCATGTCCTTGATCCGATCGGTGAGGTAGACGTAGCCGTCCGCGTCGAGCCGGGCGCCGTCGCCGGTGTGCATCCATCCGTCGTCATCAATCGCCTGCCGGGTCTGCTCGGGTGCGTTCCAGTAGCCCTTCATCACGCTCGCGCCGCGGACCACGAGTTCGCCGCTTTCACCGTTCGCGCATTCGGCACCGTCCAGGTCGACGACCTTCACCTCCACGAGCGGCGACGGCAGCCCGATGGAACTCAGCTTGCCCGATTTGCGCCCGCGCGAGGTGTGGTGCTCGGGCCCCAGCATGATCGTCATGGCGGTTTCGGTCATGCCATAGCCCTGTACGAACCGTGCGTTCGGGATCACTTCCATTGCCCGATCGAGCAGCGACGAGGTGATCGGTGACGTTCCGTAGACCACCTGTCGCAATGATTCGAGCTCGCCGGGGTCGAGGTTCGGCTGATCGAGGAACATCTTGATCATGGTGGGCGCGAGAAGGACATCCGTTACCGCGTGCCGCTGGATGGACCGCGCTACCTCGGCCGGGTCGAAGCCAGGAATCAGGACGTGCGTGCCGCCACCCAGCCAGTGCGCCACACTCATTTGGATCCCGCCCATGTGGAACAGCGGTGGTGCGTGTAGGAGGCGTTCGGTGGTTTCGCAACCCATGGCGCGCATACCGACACCCGCGACTACCAAGTTTTCATGGCTGAGTTCAACGGCTTTCGGCAAGCCCGTGGTTCCACCCGTGAACAGCAGGCACGCGGTGTCGTCCCCGCCGAAACCTCCGTCTTCGACGCTCGCATCCGCGCCGGAGATCAATTCCTCCCAGTCCGCGACGTCCGGGCCGGCGGCGCCATGGAATCCGATCACTCGGGAGACAGACGGCGCGTCGGCCAGAATTTCCCGCGTTCGTGGCGCGAACGTCTGATCGACAATCAGAACCGATGCCTCCACATGCCGCAGCGCGCGCACAGCTTCCTCGTTCGTCCAGCGGATGTTGAGCGGCGCCGGGATCGCTCCCATCCACCAGCACGCCATGTAGTGTTCGAGGAACGCATCGGAGTTCAGCGCGAGAGCGCTGACCCGATCCCCGGGGCGCACCCCCAGCGCCCGCAATGCGCCAGCCGCGCGAGCAATTCTGGTCACGAACTCTCGATGTGTGACCGTTCGATCACCATCGATCGTCGCGACACCGTCGGGCCGACTATAAGCGGCCCGCCGAATGCTCTGGGTCAACTGCAATCGGACGCCCATGTCAGCCGTCGGCCAACTGCATCAGGGGGACACGATCGGTATAGACCTCGTCACGAGACAGTTCACCCGCCTCATTGACATGGATGATGTCCATGCCCGAGGTGGTGACGACCACACCGGCGCCGATTCGCCGGCGTACCTCCGCCTCCCACAGACACACCTGCGCGTTGCTGCCGGCGATTCTGCGGTCCTCGGTTACACGAAACTTCATCTCCCACACTTCCAGGAACCGTCGCACGTAACGCCGTACCCGCTCCTTGCCCACCACTCGGCCGCCACTGCCCGGATCTTGGTAGATCACGTCCTCGGAATAGGTCGCCAGCACCGCCTCCAGGTCGAGCGAGTTCCAGGCGTCGATACACCGACGGGTGGCGTCGAAGATTTCTCGGTCCTCGAGCAAGCGGTCCACAACACTCTCCATCCATATTGAATCTAACCTAGATTAATATCACCACGGACGAGCCGTCAATACTCACGACCGGATCGGAGATCCGTGCCGGTACGGGCCCGCCGCAGCCCACTGAGCAGTGGAGGCAATCTCCGAGCTCGCATTCCCGTCCTTTCGACGGCGGATTCGCGGCACCCTCGACCAGTCGAGTTCGCGCAGAGCGCGTTTCAGCACCTTGCCGGCGGCGTTTCGCGGCAGCGGACGGTCACTGATCATCACGACTTCGGAACCTTGAAATCGGCCAGACTCGCCCGCGCCTGGGCGATCACACTATCGACATCGAGCGATACCCCTCACGGCACGCCGGCAGTGCTGCTACCGGTTCTCCCATGGTCGGGTTGGGAAGGCCCACAACAGCAACCTCCGCGACCCCCGCCATTGCGGCGAAGGCAATTTCGACTTCCGAGCAGTAGGCATTTTCGCCGCCGCGGTTGATCATGTCTTTCGCACGATCGACGATGTGCACTCGTACCTCGTCGTCGATGGTCGCGATGTCGCCGGTGTGAAGCCACCCCCGATGATGGTCACCTTCGTCGCTGCCGGGTTGTTCCAGTAGCCGAGCATCACGTTCGGACCGCGAGCGAGCAACTCCCCCGTCCCGGTACGGGGATTCCGGGTCACAGATCTTCAGCTCGTTCGACGGCATCGCGTACCCGACCGACTCCGCGTATTCCTCGGCCTCGTCGTCGGGCAGCAAGGTGAGCACGCCGGTGATCTCGGTGAGCCCGAAGCCATTTCCGATCGTCGTGGTCGACGGCAAGCCGATCCCGGTGCACGATGCAGTGGACAGGAGCCGCCTGACGTTGTTCTCCTTCGTCGGCGATCATTGGCAACGCCTCCTCGCACACAACCCAGTGCCCTCCCCCGGCATCACAGTCGTGCCCATCGCGGCAAGCGGAGAAGCTTCCAGCGCTCTGATCCAAGTCGGCGAGGTCGGCGCAGTCGTCGTCAGGCCCGATGGCCACGTCTTCTGGCGGACGTCGTCCCCGGCCCATGACGCGACACCAGCGCTTCTCGAAGCCATCCGGCAGAATTGGGGCAACTTCTACGGCCGTCCTGACGACGGAGTGGAATCGCATCGAACAGCACCTCGCCGAGACCAAGCATCGGAAGTCGGCTCGAGGTGATCTCTCGGAACACGGTCGGTCAATTTCACTCCGCAACCGGATGTTCGACGGTGGGTACCTCACTCACGGACGGTACGGGACGGCTGCGCTGTTCACGTGCGCAATAACGGAACCCCTACCTCGACACTTGGCCGTGGCGCGCCAACGCCACTGCCCGGTCGCTGGACCATCGGTTCGCTGAAGAAATGACGTATCCCGTCGACGCGGCAGAACCCACGCGCGACGCCGGCGCCGGATCTGGTCAACCGGGACTTCACAGCGGCTGCGCCGGATCGGTTGTGGGTGGCGGACGCGACGCGGATTACGACCGGTGAGGGTATGTTCTGGCTGGCGGTGGTCCGCGATGCATTCTGCAACGGGATCGTGAGCTGGAAATGCTCGGATCGCTGTGACACCGAGCTGGTGCTCGGGGCGCTCGGGTACGCGGTGTGGGCGCGCGCCGGGCAGCTGGTCCATAATACCGACCATGCTCGACCTACACGGCGATTCGGTTCGCAAACAGGTTGTCGGACAACGGGATCGCGCAGTCGATCGGTTTGGTCGGCGACAGCTGTGACAATGCGCTCATGGGGAACTTCTTCTCCACGCTCAAGACCGAGCTGGTCTACCGGAACTCCTGGCGCACAAGGGAAGACGCGGAGAACGCGCTGTTCTCCTACATCGAGAAATCTCACCAACGCAGGATGTCAAGCAGCAGTCGCATTTTCGGCCATAGCAAAGGCAAGCGCCGGGTCATAGGCCTGGCCGGATATCAGGCAGTGGTGCAGTTTGCTGAGCATGGCATTGAACAGTCTGCACAGTGCGGCTGTATGCCGCTCACCGCGGTCTCGGCGAGCTCGATAGAGCGCTTCCCGATCTTTGTCGTGACGGATAGCAGCGAGCGCCCAGACATATCCGGCGGTCGCGAGGCGGTCGTTCTTGGCGCGACGAGCATGCACGAAACTGGTCTTGCCTGACGCTCGGGTGACCGGGGCCGCGCCACGAAAGCTCTCACCCCTCGGGCATCGGCGAATCGATCGCGATCGTCGCCGATCTCGGCGAGGAACCGGGCGCCGAGTTGCGCTCCGACCCCGGTAAGCTGCTCACGATCCTGGAGTCGGGATGGGCCTGATAGGCGGTTTCGATGCTTGTTTCCAGTTCGGCCACCGTGGCGCAGATCGCGCCGAGCTGACGAAGCAAACCCTGTTGCAGCCCCATGACGCGTTCAACAGTCGCCGGCTGGCGCATCGTGTGTTGACGCAGCAGTTCGTGCAGGCGGTCGGCTTCCTCGGCGATTCCACATTGCCGCCCAGCCTTCTTCAGCAAAAACGACAACCTTCGTGTCGTCACCGGGGTCGGTACGGCCGCCAGGATGGTTCGGCCACGGAATCCAGCCGATGGCGTCCGCCCCGGACCGAACGCCGACAGCGCCGCTCGGTCCGGGGCGAGTCGCGATATGTCGTATGACCGCACGTTCATCGACTGCGGCGCGCAGGCCAGGCGCCGTCGAGGGCGTTCGCGGTTACCCGGGGACCGTTCAGATATCGGCATAGTGTTTCTGGATGGCCGTCCGGACGCTGGTGCGCAGCCAGCGGTGCGCGGGGTCGACGGCCTGCCTCGGATGCCACGCGGCTGAGATGACCAGTGGTGGTAGGTCGGCTGCGACATTCAGGATGTTCAGACCCATTGTGGTGGCTGCGCGGCGAGCGAATCCCAGGCCGAGGAATCCAACGGTGTCGGTGGAGAAGATCAGGAACGCCATGGCGGTGAAGCTGGACACTTCGGCCGCAATCCGGCGCGGTGTCCCGGATTCGGTGAGGGCGGCGTCCAGTGGTCCGTGGGTTCGGCCGCGTCGGGTGCCCGTGATGTGCGGGAAGTCGCACAGTCGGGTGAGTGGGACGGGCCCGGGTTCGGCGGCGAGTGGGTGGCCGGGTGCCACCACGGCCACGAACGGCTCCTGGTAGAGCTCTTCAACCATGATCTCGGGGGCGGTGATCCGCAGGACGCCGACGTCGAGGTCGACCGAGCCGTTGCGGAGTGCCTGGACACTCTCCTCGTCTTCGTCGGTGAAGCGCAGGGTGATGCCGGGCGCGGTGCGGCGGGCGGCGTCCAGCAGGTTGGGGCCGAGGACGGCGGCCCACGTGTCGCCGCAGCGGATCGTCATCGTGCGCTGGACGCGGGCCAGGTCGGCGGCTCGGCTGGCGTCGACCAGGCCGCGGACCTCGGCGAGCAGCGCCCGAACCTGCGGGGCCAGTGCTGACGCGAGCGGGGTGGGGACCATTCCCTGTCCGGCCCGGACGAGCAACGGGTCGCCGAGAGCGCGGCGGAGTCGGCCGAGCGCGCGGGAGGTGGCGGGTACGGACAGCCGCAGCCGCTCGGCGGCGCCGGTCACGGTGCCTTCGGACAGCAGGGCATCGAGGGTCACCAGCAGGTTGAGATCGAAGTCGCCCACGTCGGACAATATATTGCACGCGACGCAAGTATTGGGGTAATAACGTTGCAATTGACATCAAATCGCTGTGCGGTGGATCGTTGATGGCGTGATTGTCGATATCAACATGCATCACTTTCCCGAGGATTTGTTCGAGAACGAGAAGCTGCTGGAAGCCTTTGTCTCGTGTGTGCCCCGGCAGTACGGCGAAATTGCGTACCTGAGCACCGTTTCGGGTAGCGACCGTCGCCAGATCGTCGCGGAGAAACCGAAGGGTCATCCGAACCTGCACGCGATCGACGGCGCCTACACATTGGAGAGTGAACTGGCGGCCATGGACGAGGGCAGGGTGGACCTGGCGATTCTGCGCCTGCCGGTCTGGAACATGTGGCTGCCGATCGATGTCTGCCGGATCGTCAATGACAGCATGGCTGACACGGTGAAACGAAGCGGCGGCCGACTGCGCGCCGTCGCCTGCGTGCCGCCATGGGCCACCGAGGACTGCGTCTACGAGCTGGAACGGTGCGTTGACGAGTTGGGGATGGTGGGCGTCGAGCTGTCGAGCCACTACGGGGACCTGTACCTGGACAACGAAGCGTTCCGGCCGTACCTGAAGGTGCTCAACGACCTCAACCTGCCGGTTGTGGTCCACCACAACGAGCTGCCGGTGGACTACGGATCGATATACTCGTTCAACAACATGCGCCGGTTCTACGGCCGGTGCGTCGACCAGGCCACCGCCGTGGGCCGGGAGCTGTTCAGCGGCATCTTCGCGGAGTTCCCGAATCTGAAGTTCATTCACACCTGCTTGGGTGGCGCCTTCTACGCCTACCAGGAGGGCATGCTTCCGCGCCCGTCGGCCACCGAGGAGACCCTGGACCGCTTCGACACGGACACCGACATCTACCGGAGCTACCTGAAGAACAACCTGTTCTTCGACATTTCCTGTCCCCAGGCGTGGGGCACGAAACAACTGGAGTGCGCGATCGGCGTCTACGGTGCGGACAATGTTCTGTTCGGAGGCTCGTTCCCGGTCCGGCACGAATGGATGATCAAAGGCGTCGACTACGTGAAGAACCTCGACATCGGCGACGAGGACAAGGCACTGATTCTCGGCGAGAACGCGCGAAAATTATTCAACCTGTCCTGACACAGGTGGGTGAGTCCAACGGTATCGATTCCCCGGAGTCCCTGTTGTCGATGATCCGAACGTGATGATGAATACGATGACAGCCGGGTACGACCAGTCCACCTGGGAGAGCTTCGCAGTGGCCGAGGTGGGTGCGGCTGCCGCGCTGGCCGGTCTGCTCGTGGTCGCCTGTTCGATCAACATTCGCGAGATCCTCCAGTTGCCACCTGTGGTGTCCCGGCTGGCCGGATCGCTGAGCCTGTTCACCGGGGTGCTCATGGCCGGAACCGTCCTGTTGGTACCTGCTCAGGACCACCGCCTGGCCGGCGGCGAACTGGCCGTGGCCGGCTTGGTCGTGGCGGGTGTAGTGCTGCGCCACCACGGGGTGCACCGGGATCGGCCGGAATACCGCCGCCACGCGCTGGGCATAGCGGTGCTGACCGTCACCGCGCCGCTGCTTATCACCACGGCCGGTGTCTGCTACGCGGTCAGGGTCGGCGGCGGGCTGTATTGGCTGTTCCCCGGGATCCTGCTTGCGTTCGCGGTCGGTTTGTTCAACGCGTGGGTGGCGCTGGTGGAGATCCTCCGCTGACAACATTGGCACCCGCCGCACCGACCCGCAGCCGTCACGATTCCGAAAAAGAGAAAGGTGAACATGACCACTGTTGACGTGCCCACCCTGGACGGGTTCGCCGACGCGTATCTGACGTACCCCGACGGCAGCGGCCCACATCCTGGTGTCCTGCTCTACATGGACGCGTTCGGGGTGCGGCCACATCTGAGGGCAATGGCAGACAGGCTCGCCTCGGCCGGCTACACCGTCCTGGTGCCCAACGTGTTCTACCGGCACGGCCGGGCACCGGTGGTGAACCTGCCCGAGTTCATCGACCCCGCGCGGCGGCCCGAGATCTTCCAGCGGCTCGGGCCGATCGTGCGGTCGCTCACACCGGAACTGGTGATGCGCGACGCCGACGCGTACCTGCGCTCGCTCGCGGATTCCCCGCTGACCACGGACGGGCCGGTCGGGGTCACCGGCTACTGCATGGGTGCCGGGCTGGCGTTGCGCACCGCCGCCACCCACCCTGGCCGCGTCTGCGCCGCGGCCGGGTTCCACGGCGGGAACCTTGCCAGCACCGAGCCCGACAGCCCACACCTGCTCGCCGACCGCGTGGCCGCGGAATTGTACTTCGGTCACGCCGACCAGGACCGCGCGCTGCCACCCGAACAGGTCGACCGCCTCGAGAAGGCACTCACAGACGCGGGCGTGCGCCACCGCTGCGAGGTCTACCCCGGCGCCCACCACGGTTTCACCCAGGCCGACACCGCCGCATACCACCCAGGCGCCGCCGAACGCCACTGGGCGGCGCTGCTGGATCTCTTCGACCGCTCACTGAAATCCGACTGATATCCTCCAACAGCACACGAAACTGCGTCCCGGTTGGTAGTCCGGAAACGCGACCCGCGGTATTTCGCCAGGTCGTCGTCAACATTCTCTCCGCGGAGAGGGCCCAGTGTGCTCCCCAGTAGAACCTTTGAAAGGGAGTACTTGTGTCCGATATGCGTATTGTCATCGCCGGCGGCGGACTCGCCGGGATGACATTGGCCCACTACCTGCACCGGCATGGCCTGGACGTGACTGTGTACGAGCGTGACGCCTGTCTGGCGGCACGTGACCCGGGATACCGGCTGCACATCAACTCCACCGGCACCTCCGCCCTGCATGCCGCGCTGGAGCCGCGGTTGTGGGAGCTGTTCCTGGCGACCTCGGGCCGGCCCACCGACGACATGCTGTTGTTCGACGACCAGTTCAACCTCCGCCAGGCCCGTGACACATCGGCGATGGCCGGTATCGGGACTCCCACCGGGGACATCCCCGAACACATGGTGATGTGCCGGTCGACCCTGCGCCGTATCCTCCACATCGGACTGGAGAAGACCGTGCGGTTCGGTTCCGCGGTCGCCGGGTATCGCACCAACCCGGACTCGACGGTGACCGTGCGACTCGACAACGGTGACACCGTCGAAGCCGATGTGCTGATCGCCGCGGACGGCGTCAACTCCGCCGTGCGAACCCAGCGGCTCCCGCAGGTCAGGGTCGTGGACCTCGGTTCGCGACACATCACCGCAAAGATCCCGCTCACCGAGGACACCAGGGCCAGGCTGCCAGAGCAGCTGTTCAACACGTTCTCCCTCGCCTTCGACAGCAACCACGACGGGCTCACCTTCGGCCCGTTGGAGCGCACCGACCCCGGCTCGGCGCTGGTCAAGGAGCAAGACCAGGATTTCCAGGACGAGGCCGGCAAGAACTACGCGCTGAGCATCTTCAACTCGCTCACCGGCCGGATGCTCCCCGACGCCGAACTGTTCGCCACGGGGCCGGCACAGCTGAAGGCGTACGTGCTGGCCCGGCTTGCATCCTGGCACCCGGCCCTGGTCGAGACAGTTCGACTGTGGGACGCCGCAACCGTGCAGGCACTGACCCTGCGCAGCTGCGTACCCACCGACGCCTGGGAACCCACCAACGTGACCGTCATCGGGGACGCGATCCACGCCATGAGCTCGGCCCTCGGCATCGGCGCCAACACCGCGCTGCGCGACGCACACGTCCTCGGCGATGAGCTCCTCGCCGTCAGCCAGGGGAAGAAAACCCTCCTGGACGGCATCGGCGAGTACGAGGAAGCCATGCGCGACTACGGTTTCACCGCCGTCCGCAAGTCCGCCGCCGTGGGCACACAGGTGATCGGACACCGCCCCCTACCCGAATAACCGGCCACAGTGGACGCGAAGCCCACCACCGCCGGTGGGCTTCGCACTGGGCTCCATGCTGGCCATGCCGGGCGACTGGCCGATGCTCCCCACCACCGCCAACAGCCACGCCGCCGTCATGTACCACCAGGCGCGAACGGTGAGCTCCGGGCTAGCGGTGGGCAAAAGTTCTGCGCGACAACGGGGTAGGCGAAGACCGGCGCCGGAGTCTCGCCGCTCAGCTGGCCTGGGAGCTCGACATCGATGATGCCGCCGCTAATTGGCTCGCACACGAGGGCCCGATCAGCCGCCCGAGCGGCTACGCCGCCTCAGCGGGGGACGCGACACGCCGATGTTCTGCGACGGATTCGTAGACGGTTTGCTAACCGTTGTCCAGGTACGCGGCATCAAGCTCGGCCTGGTCGCCGGGGGACCGAGGATTCTCCCGATTTCCCCCAAATCGATCTCAGCGGATGACGCGTTCCTCATCGGCGAGCGCCACTGGCGTCCGATCCCATTTGCGCTAATGATGCAGGTAGACAACAATTTTAGCCACTCGGCTATCAAGTGGCCGGGCGCAGCAGCCATGCGCGCAGGGCCTCGGTGACCTCGTCGGGGCGTTCTTCCATAATGAAGTGGTTGCCGCCGTCGATGCGGACCAGCGTGGCGTAGGGGATTGCTTCGGCAAGTTCTCGGGCGGTGCGGAACGGGATGGCCGGGTCGCGGTCGCCCCAGATGACGGTCGTCGGGCAGCTGATCGCCCCCAGTCCGGCAGCCAGTTCCGGACGGATCCGGACGCGATAGCCGGACCAGAAGTGGGCGTTCCAGCGGCGACCGTCCGCGGTGTCCAGAACAGCGAGATACCGGTGCAGCTGTTCGCTGTCGAATGATCCATTGCGCACGTACGGTGCGAGACCGATGCGATGCACCCATTTGATGGCCCGTGCGGTGACGAGCGGCCGCAGCAGTGCGGTCCGCGCCAGCACAGTCAGCAAGCCGAACAGCACGTAGTACGGCGGCGTGAAAATGCCCTGCGCCCGCGAATTCAGAATCGCGAAACGGCGCACCCGTTCCGGATGACGCTGCAGAAAGCCCAATCCGAGGAACCCGCCGTAGTCGTGACAGGCCAGATCGACGCGGTCCAGGCCGAGCGCGTCCAGCATGCGCCCGATCCGCTCGACTTCGCTGTCGTAGTCACAACTCAGCGCAGTATCCCGATCGGAAGCACCCCACCCGAGCCAGTCCGGTGCGATGACCCGCCGCGATAACGCGAGCGGCCCGATCTGGTGCCGCCATGCGGCATGGCTCTCCGGCCAGCCGTGCAAGAGCACCAGCGGATCACCCTGTCCGACATCGACATAACGCAGCCGCCCGCCGTCGACCGTCACCTCCCGCAGCTCGAAGGTCGATTCCGCCCGCCCATCCAGTTTCATCCCTGATCTCCCGTCTGTCCTGCGACTTTCTGTATCGTCGCGGATATGGCGCGGTCGGCACTTCCAGAAACGTGCGCTCCCGAAACGGCGGTCTCCGCCCGGCTCTGGCTGCGGCTCGGACACGCGATCTACATCGGGCCCGGGATGGCCCTGGGCGCGCACTCCACTGCGATCGCCGGTCTCGGGGTCGGACTCGACGCCCCGTTCCGGGTCCGGGTCGCGGATGCTCCGGACATCACCGCCCGCAGTTTCCTGTTCCGGGCCCGCGTCACGCACCACATCCTGGACACCGACGTGCCCAAGCTCTTCTGCTTCTTCGACCCGACCTCGGAAAATATGGCCCGCTGCCTCGGCGGTATGCGCCGCACCGTCAGCGGATACAGCGCCGACCATCGGAACGAGGCCGAACTGATCGAGCTGTGCGCCGATCCGGCACCGGATATCGACCGTCTGCTCGAGCTGGCCAGCATCCCGGTCCCGACCATCCGCGATCCCCGCATCGCCGCCGTCGCCGCGGCCATCCGCGCCGACCCCACCCAGCAGCAGCGCGCAGCCGAAAAGGCAAGTGCTGCAGGACTATCCACCTCTTACTTCCTGCGCACCTTCGCCGAACAGACCGGCACCAGTTTCCGCCGTTACGTGCAGTGGGCGCGGATGCTGCGCGCCGGCCGGGCCTATGCCGCAGGCCACGACCTCACCCGCGCCGCCGTCGACGCCGGCTTCGCCTCCCCTTCGCATTTCAGCGATACCTTCCGCGCCATGTTCGGCCTCACCCCCACCGCCTTCCTCACCATCAATGGCGAGCTCCACATCGACTGACCTATACGTCGAAGTAGAGATCGAATTCGTAGGGGTGCGGGCGGACATTGATTTCGGAGATCTCGGTATCGCGCTTGATGCGGATCCAGGTTTCGAGCAAGTCGTCGGTGAAGACATTGCCTTCGGTCAGGTAATCGTTATCGGCTTCCAGTCGGTCGATCACGCTTTCGAGGCTGGGTGGGGTTTGGGTGACCTCGGCGGATTCCTCCGGGGTGAGCTCGTAGAGGTCCTTGTCGATCGGGACGGGGGGTTCGATCTTGCGGCGGATGCCGTCCAGACCGGCCATCATCATGGCGGCGAAGGCCAGGTACGGATTACCCGAGGAGTCGGGGCAGCGGAATTCCAGACGCTTGGCCTTCGGATTCGCGCCGGTGACCGGAATGCGCACGGCCGCTGAGCGATTGCGCTGACTGTAGACCAGATTCACCGGTGCCTCGAACCCGGGCACCAGGCGCTTGTACGAGTTCACGGTCGGATTGGTGAATGCCAGCAACGATGACGCGTGCAGTAAGAGTCCGCCGATATAGTGCCGGGCCAGATCGGACAGGCCCGCATATCCGGCTTCGTCGTAGAACAGTGGTGTGCCGTTCAACCACAGGGATTGGTGCACGTGCATACCGGAACCGTTATCGCCGAACAGCGGTTTGGGCATGAAGGTGACGGTCTTGCCCTCGGCCCATGCGGTGTTCTTGATGATGTACTTGTACAGCTGCAGGTCATCGGCGGCGGCCAGCAGCGTATTGAATTTGTAGTTGATCTCGGCCTGGCCCGCCGTGCCGACCTCGTGGTGCCCCTTCTCCAATTCGAAGCCGGCGTTCTGCAGATTCGTGCACATCCGATCGCGCACATCGACATCGGCGTCGTACGGCGCCACCGGGAAATAGCCACCCTTCGCACGCACCTTGTATCCGCGGTTGATCGTGCCGTCCGGATTGTATTCGACACCGGTGTTCCAGTCGGCGGAGGACGAATCCACCTCGTAGAAGGCGCCGTTCATCTTGGTGTCGTAGCGCACGGCGTCGAAGATGTAGAACTCCGCCTCCGGTCCGAAGTAGGCGGTGTCGGCGATGCCGGTGCGCTTCAGATACTCCTCGGCCTTGCGCGCGACATTGCGCGGATCGCGGCTATAGGCCTCGTGCGTATGCGGATCGTGCACGAAGCAGTTCAAATTCAGGGTCTTCGCGGCACGGAAGGGGTCCAATTGCGCGGTGCGCAGATCCGGGAGCAGCAACATATCCGATTCGTGGATCGACTGGAATCCGCGCACCGACGAGCCGTCGAAGGCGATCCCGTTGTCGACCAGATCCGCGCCGAATGCGACGGCCGGTATCGAAAAATGTTGCTGCACACCGGGAACGTCGCAGAATCGAATATCGACGTATTCGACTTCCGCGGCGCAGATGTATTCCAGAATTCCGTCGGTGGTGGCAGTCAAGGCTGCTCGCTCGTCGAACACGGCTTGCTCCTCGCTTTCGCGGCGCAGGTCTATCCGCGGATGGCGAGGCGACCGTCCCTGACGACCGGCCCCGTCCATCGGGGTCACGGCCTGCTCGCCGAATCTCACGATACGACTTCGACATCAACAGCGGACCCGAATACGGGCGAGAAAACGGACCCCTCCGGCGTGTCCGAACCCACCCGGGCAGTCGCACACTCCGACCGGTTCCATCGAACGTTCCACCGTTCCTAGTGAGATCGCCTCGGGTCAGTCCGGCGGGACTCTCGACCCGGATTCGATCCTCGATTTCGGTGGCGGCCGCCTGGGCGGCATGGGCCGAAACTGCCTGTCCCCCAATGCTGCAGCCACCCTCGCCGCTCCATATTCCGGTCACCTCCTTGTCGCCGGGTTGCACTCGAGCGGCGCTATTCGAAAGGATGTCATGTCGATTTGTCATAGCTGACGTGATCCAGCACGTCAGCCCGTGGCGTTATCGACCTGTCGACCCGCGATCTTTGGTCATGTGCACAAGGTGAGGCCTTGCAGTCTGCTCGTTTGTCGCTAGCGCCACGGTTCGTCGATGCGTTGTGCTGGTAGCTGACGACGAGGTCGCCTGCGCCGCGGTGTGACCTCGACACCACTGAGCAGAAGGTTGGGTCTTGGTTTCATCGACAGTCCCGGCGGGCCCAGCCCGTCCGGACACGCTGTGTGCGGCTTTTCAAGCGAACGCCGCGAAGTATCCGGACGTGGTCGCGCTGCGCACAATGGGCGGCGCGGTGGCGATCACCTGGCGTGAGTACGCCGACCGGGTGCGCGCCATCGCGACCGGCCTGGCCGCCCTAGGTCTGCGCCCCGGCGACACGGTGGCGTTGATGATGACCAACCGACCCGAATTCCACCTCTGCGATACGGCCGTGCTGCACGCGGGCGGCACCCCGTTCTCGGTCTACAACACCAACCCCGTCGATCTGCTCGCCTACCAGTTCGGCAATGCGGGCAACAAGATCGTCATCTGCGAGCGCCAGTTTGCGCCACAGATCCTCGAGGCCATGAAAAAGGCAGCGACCCAAGGCAATCACGTCGAGCACGTTATCTGCGTCGATGAAGCACCGGCGGGCACGATCGCGCTGTCGACAGTGGAAGCGGCCGAAGCGGAAGGCTTCGATTTCGAAACCACCTGGCGCAGTGTGGAATCCGAGGACCTGCTGACCATCGTCTACACCTCCGGTACCACCGGACCGCCGAAGGGCGTCGAACTCACCCACACCAACTTCATCGAAAACGCCCGCGTCATCGAGACATTCGGCGGTGGCAGCGGCCACGATCGAGTGATTTCGTACCTGCCGGACGCACATGCCGCCAACCGCTGGTTCGCGCACTATCTCACCATGTTGGAGGGTGGTGAGATCACCACCGTCGCGGATCTGAAGAAGGTCGCCGAGGCGCTGGCCGAAGTACATCCGACCGTCTTCCTCGGTGTTCCCCGGATCTGGGTGAAGGTGAAGGGCGCGATGGAGGAGCGCTTCGCCACCGAACCGAATCCGATCAAGCGCGCCCTGGTCCGATCGGCGGTGCGCACCGGCCGCGCCCGCGCCCGAGCCGGCTCCGACGGCCGCGCGTTCGGCCCGCTGGACAAACTCCGGTACGCCCTGGCCGATCGTCTGGTGCTCGCATCGATTCGCACCCGGCTCGGCCTGGATCAGGTGCGCGCCGCGGTCACCGGTTCGGTGGCCATCCCGCCCGAGGTGCACGAATTCTTCCTCGGGCTCGGTCTGCCGTTGTGCGAGGGATACGGGATGACCGAATGCACTGCGGGCGCGACGCTCAACGGTCCGGCGCGCGTCAAAATCGGTACCGTCGGCACACCACTACCCGGGGCGGAGGTGAAGCTCGGCCACGACGGCGAAGTACTGATCCGCGGCAAGATGGTCATGCGCGGCTACCGCAACGATCCGGAGAAAACCGCGGAGACCATCGATGCCGACGGCTGGCTGCACACCGGCGATATCGGGTCGATCGATGCCGACGGCTACCTTGCGATCGTCGACCGCAAGAAGGAACTCATCATCAATGCGGCCGGGAAGAATATGTCCCCGGCCAATATCGAGAACACGATCACCGAGAACTGCCCGCTCGCGGGCGCCGTCGTGGTGATCGGTGAGCAGCGGCCCTACAACACCGCGCTGATCTGCCTCGACCCCGACTTGGCGCTGGCTTTCGCCCAGCGCAACCGGCTCACCGCGACCACCGTCACCGAATTGGCGAAGAATCCGGAGGTCTTGGCCGCAATCGAGCAAGGTGTGGCCGCCGCCAATGGCAAACTCTCCCGGGTGGAGCAGATCAAGAAGTACATCGTGCTACCCGAGGTGTGGGAGCCCGGAAGCGATGTTCTGACGGCGACCGGCAAACTCAAGCGCGCCCCGATCGCCGCCCGCTACACCGACACGATCGAGAGCTTGTACTCGTAGTGCGGGACGGAGAAGTTCAATGACGCCAACGCGGACCCGGGTCGTCGACGATCTGCACCGAAGAGCCGCATCGCTGGTCGACGGGTTCTACGGGAGCCTGCCACCGTATCCGCGGATACCGCAGTCACTGGTCGAGACCGATTTCGCGCGCGGCACGAAACTCAATGTCGACCTGTTCTTCGAATATCTGCGTCGCGGCACCGAACCCTCCGAGGGCGACACCAGGGAGCTCGTCGAGCTGGCCATGGACCGGCTCCGCGACGGCACGCCGCTAACCGAGGTGCTGGACCGATATCGGCTCGGCTCGGCCTTCATCTGGGACCGGCTGCGCGAAGCGGCCACCCCCGCCGAGCAGGAACTGCTGCTCGACGCCTCACTGGTGCTGCTGAAGTACATCACGCTCGTCATGACGCGCATCGCGGGCGCGGCCACCCAGCGCTCACACGATCCGCGCTGGGAACTGTTGGAGCGTCGCCGAGGTATCGCCGACGCCCTACTCACCGGGCGCGATCCGGTGGAGTGGGCCAATGATCCGGTCATTCCGGTCGCGGACGACTTCCTCGTCGCGGTATTCCGCCTCTGCGGCACCCGCGGCGGGCACGCTTCGGCGCTGCGGCACCGGGTCGAGGCGATTCCCGGCGTCTTCCTGCGGCTGGACGCGGGCGGGTGGACCGCATTGATCCCGCTGCAACCCGGCGATGACGGTACGGCCGCGATCACCGGTCTCACTGCGCGACTACCGGCACATCAGCCCGATCAAGCGCCGCGCTACTGGGTCGGTGTCGGTGCGGCGGCGAGCAGGGCGGAGATCCCGACGATCTTTGCCGAGGCGCGGGTGCTGGCCGAACTGGGGCGGTGCCTGACACGTCGCGAAATACTCTGCCGTAGAACGGATTTACAGTTCGAATACACGGTGGCGGTCAGTGATGCGGCACGGCCCGGGCTGGCGTCGGTGCTTGCGCCACTCGACACCCAGCCGATGCTGGCGGAAACACTCGAAGTATTCGTCGACAGCGGTTTCAACCAGTTGGCGACGGCGCGTCAGCTCAGCGTGCACCGGAATACGGTCACCTACCGCCTGTCCCGCGTACATGAACTCACCGGCCTCGACCCGCATCGCCCCGCCGACGCCATGACCCTTTCCGCGGCCCGACTGGCCCGCCGCCTCGAATCCGCTGCCTTCGCCCCCTGAGTTTGGGCACTCTGACAAACACCGCCCGCCGCAGCTTGCGGATTGCCGGTAGTGCCGCCCTGTCGTTATGCGGTCAGCTAGATGGCGACGATGAGGTCAGGCGCCCCGGATCCGGTACGCGCTGCCTCGACCACAGCCAGCAGAGGGTTCGATAGTTGAGAATTTCGACCAGTGCGCGGGGCGGGCGTACCGTGACGATCGCCGTCGCGGCAATCACCGCATTCGGACTGACCACCCAGCTCGCCCCGACGGTCGGCGCGGTGCCCGGCGCGGGCCCGGTGCCGACCGCATCCGCGAATTTCGGCCTGCCTGCCGACTACCGGCCGACACCCGAGAAGTACGGCATCGCTTATGAATTGGGCAAGGTCGTGCCGCTCGCGGATGGCACGCAACTACAGACCGAGGTGCGCTATCCGACCGATCCGGCGACGGGTCAGCACGCCGTGGGCGAGTTCCCGGTGGTCGTCAACTTCACTACCTACGGCGCTGTTTCGAGCGCTGTCACCGCGGCGATCACCAGCGTCATCGACACCTTCCGAATCCCGCTGCCCGACCAACTCAAAGATGCACGCCGCATCATCAATCAGGCCACCAGCGCCCAGGACCTCCTCGTCGAGCACGGCTATATCGAGGTCATTGCCGATGTCCGCGGCACCGGCGGGTCGACCGGCGCATGGAATCCGGCGTCGAAGCAGGACGGTATCGACGGCGTGCAGTTGGTCGACTGGGCGGCGAAACTGCCCGGCTCCAATGGCAAGGTCGGCATGTTCGGATATTCGTTCCCGGCGCTGTCCGCGCTGCGCACCGCCGAGGCGGTCGGTCCGGGTTCACCATTGAAGGCGATCGTCCCGATGGCCATGCCCAACAACATCTTCAACGAAGTCCTCGGCCACGACGGCATGATGAGTCCGGTTCTGCTCACGGCAATTTCGTTGATGGTGCCCTATCTCAGCCTCATCGGACCGTTCCTGACAGCGGTCGTATCGCCGCAACAATTTTTGCGCTCGCTCATCGAGCATCTACAGGCGCTCGTGTCCTCCGACAGCACGATCAAAATGCTCCTCGACGCCTACAGTGGCGGACCGCTGGCCTACGACGGCGACTGGTGGCAGGACCGCCGCTTCGAAACCCACCTGGACAACCTCGTCGCAAATGACATCGCCATGTACCAGGTCGGCGGCCTGTGGGACCTCTACCAGGAAGGCCCGTGGCGCAACTACTCCCAGCTGCAGAACCTCGCCGCGGGCCGCGATCAGTTCGCGCCGATGGCACCGCGCCAAGCCGTCGACGGCCGCTACCAGCTGCTGATGGGGCCCTGGTACCACGTCGGTCTCGGCTTCGGACCGGGCTCGCGCCTGGACACCGATATGATCACCCTCGCCTGGTTCGACCGCTGGCTCAAGGACATTCCGAACGGTATCGATAAGACCGACGCCACGCTGCACGTCATCGATCCGAGCAATATGGCGGTCGCGACCGCACGATATCCGTTCGAGCAGACCACAATTCAGCAACGCTGGTTCGACGGCGACCGCCTCGTCGCGCAGGCCCCGACCATCGCCGATGCCGCCGACCGGCTCGACTACACCGGCATCGACAACCCGTGCAATCGCCAGACCATCGGCCAATATACCGGCGGCCTACTGGATTTCGTCTTCCGACTCTTCAACGCCTACAACCCGTGTACCGAATGGGTGCAGGAACCGACCGCGGGCCGCAAGTACACCATGGACCCGGTGACCGAGCCGACCGTGCTCGCCGGTCCGGGCAGCGTCACGCTGTACGCCTCATCGTCGAGTACCGATGCCGCGTTCCAGGTCTGGCTCGACGATGTCGCACCCGACGGTTCGGTCGTCAATATCACCGGGGGCTCCCAGCTCGCCAGCCAGCGCACCCTCGAGGAGAGCAAGACCTGGCGCACACCCGACGGCACCGTCTACGGGCCGGAACATGTGGTGCGCAAGGACACCGAACAACTGCTCACGCCGGGCGACGTGACGAAGCTGGACATCAAGCTGCGCCCGACCTTCTATCGACTCGAGCCAGGACACGCCCTCCGGTTGCGGATCACCAGCGGCACCTTCCCCACCACCATCCCGATCCCGACCGATCTGCCGCGGCTGCTCGGCTCGTCGCAGCAGATCCATCGCGATGCGGCCGCACCGTCGCGGGTGGTCCTCCCCTTGGCCCCGGCCAGCGCCTTCGGGGCCTGACCGGATCGGACACATCCGGGTCGGCACCCGGACCGGCCCGGATGTGTCCCACCACACTTTCGATTCCCGGACACCCCGATCGCCTGGCCTTTGATCATCGAGTTCCTCGATCGCGTCGCCGTTACCCTGACAGCGGCCGTGCGGCCGGGATAGTCTCCGTGAGGGATCCGATTCGGGATTCGTAGTCACCCGGGAGCATCCGATGATGAAGGCTCTGGTTACCGACGGGGCATCCACCTCGCCCCGATCCGTGCACTATGTCTCCGGGTCGCCCGGTGAATTGCGTTGGGAGGGTACGGCATTGCTGCGCGCCGGCGTGCTCGCCTTCGGCGGCAGCATCGGCCCCACCGCATTGCACGCCCATCACGCCGTCCAAGTGGTCGCCGCATGTACGCCGGTGGTCGTGGTGGACGCGAGCGGCATTCGGCATCGCGGCACACATGTCATCGTGCCCGCCGACGCACCGCATCGCATCGCCACCGGGGCCGAACGCGGCACCGCGATCTATCTCGATCCGGAGTCCGTCGCGGGCGCGGCCGCCGACCGCAGAGCCCACACCTACGGGTGGGCCGATTCTGAGCATTCCCTGCCCATCGATCCGGAGCGGGAGACACTCGCCGAACTGGTCGCCGAAGTCGTCGATGATCTCGAAAGCGACAATTCGCACAGCATCGAGGACGAGCGCCACGAGGCAGTGACCGAGGTGCTGCGACTGCTGCCTTCCATCGTCGGCGACGGACCGATCCGCGGCGCGGATGTCGCGCGCCGGGTCGGCATTTCCGCAACCCGACTCACCCATCTGTTCACCGAACAGGTCGGAATTCCATTGCGGCCCTACATTCTCTGGCTCCGACTACATGTGGCGATCACCAGCGTCCGCTCCGGCGACGATCTCACCGCCGCCGCCCACGCCGCCGGTTTCGCCGATAGCTCCCACCTGACCCGCACCTGCCGCCGCACCTTCGGACTGCCGCCCTCGGCCCTGAACCGACGCGTCGATTGGGATCTCGGCGACGCCTCCTAGGTACAGCCGAATCGTTCAAGTCATTCCGGGCACGGCCGACCAGGCTTGCCCTATGACTACCATTACCCGCACGCCCGCACAGCGTCTCGCGCGCTACGGTTACGTGCCCTTCATGCTGATCGGCCTCAACGGCGTCGGTATCGCGCTCAGTTCCATTGGTGCGCCGAAGTTTTGGCTGTTGCTCGTACTGGTGGTCGCGATCGTCGCCTCATTTCTCGTGGAGCGGCTGATTCCGTACGAGGCCGACTGGAATCACGATCTCGATGACACCCTGCGCGATCGCATCCACGCCTTCGTCAACGAAATGCTCATCCTGCTCAGCGTCGCGGCGATTCCGCTGCTGACGGCCATCGTGCCCGCTCCGGACAGCTGGCCGACCTCGTGGCCGTTCCTGTGCCAGGTTCTCCTCGCCATCCTGGTCGCCGATCTCGGCATCACCACGGTGCACCTGGCCAGTCACAAAATCGGACTTCTGTGGCGCTTCCACGCCGTGCACCACAGCGTCGAACGCTTCTACGGCCTCAATGGTTTGATGAAACATCCACTGCACCAGACCGTGGAGATGGCCGCCGGTGTCGCCCCGCTCATCCTGATCGGCCTGCCATCGAATATCGCTGCCGCCCTTGCTCTCTCGGTCGCCATCCAGCTGCTGCTGCAACATTCCAATGCCGACTACCGGATCGGACCCGCCAAATATCTGCTGGCCTTGAACGAGGGCCATCGCTTCCATCATCTGAAGTTCGCCGGTATCGGCGACGTCAACTTCGGCCTGTTCACCCTGATCTGGGATCATCTGTTCCGCACCTACTCCTACGATCCGGCACGACGCTTCGGCACCGACGATCTCGGTATGGCGGCGAAACCCGACTACCCGAGCGGCTATGTCGACCAGTTCGTCTACCCGTTCACACCGGACGGCGGCTGTGCAATGTAGTCGGTAAGCTCTTGGCATGTTCTCGCGGGTACACCTCATGGCGTTTGCGGTCTTCGCACTCGTCGTACCCGCGCTCGCCCTGGCCGCGGCACCGTCGAATGAACCGGCGGCACTGGCCGTCTTCGGTGTCATCGCCGCGTCGCTGACCTTGACGCTGCTCGCCCTGCAGAGCACCCGACGTATCCCGATGGCGCCAGCCCACTCGGGTCCGCCGCCCTCGGCGCAGCGTCGCCGCCGGGGTTCCTTCCTGCGTCAAAGCAATCCGGATACCGCCGGACGTCCGCGCCCGCGAGCACCTGGTTCGGTCACCGCTTAGCGATCACTCGCCGCCTGGTCCCCAGGCGATTCGGCTGACCATTCCCATCGACGTGCGCATACGCGCGTTCCCACAGTCAGGTGCTCTCATGCTCGACTTCATCTACTACCCGGTGTCCGCCATTCTCTGGTTGTGGCACACCGCCTTCGCCACCGTCCTGGGTCCCTCGAGCGGACTCGCGTGGGTACTCGCGGTCATATTTCTCGTGATCACCCTCCGCGCCGCGCTATTCCTGCCATTCCTGAAACAAGCGCGCACCCAGGCGGCTATGCAGCGACTGCAACCACGCGTCAAAGCCATTCAGCAGAAATACAAAGACGATCCGGTCCGCAGGAATACCGAAATCCAGCAGTTGTACAAGGACAACGGCGTCAATCTCTTCGCGAGTCTGATTCCGATGATCGCCCAGGTCTTCGTATTCATCGGCCTATTCCATGTGCTGCGTTCGTTCGACCGCACCGGGACCTTCGATTATCTACCGTTCGGGCGCACCGCGACAATGACGGCCGAACAGAATGCCGCGACCGCGAATTATCTCTTCGGCCCGGGTGATGTGCAGTCGTTCCTGCATGCCCATCTGTTCGGCGCACCGCTGTCGGCAACACTCGCCGGTGCGGGCGAACTGCTGTCGACCATGGCCCTCGTGGCCCTTCCGCTCATGCTGATCGCCTCTGTCGCAACGCATTTCACTGCCCGCGCGTCATTGGATCGGCAGACCGGGCCGACGCAGTTGCCCTTCATGCGCACGCTCAGTCTGTGGGTCTTCCCGGCGGCCGCGATTCTCGGCGGCGCATTGCTGCCGGTGGCGATCCTGCTCTACTTCGTCACGAACAATGCCTGGACGCTTGCACAACAGCATTTCGTCTACCGCCGCCTCGACGCCGAAACAGCTGCCGAGGCAAAGCGTGTCGCCGCGGCCGTGGCGAACGCCACCCCCAAACCCGGCGTGAAACCGAAGCGGCGATAAATCATTCGCGCACCCTCCGCCGCGAACCCTATGGTTGTTCCAGGTCGAGTCAAGGGGCGCAGCGGAATCTCCGCACCCGCGTTCCCCGTGTCGGGCTCGGTCTCGCACCTGGCGAAGGGCTCCAAGCCTGGATGGGTTCGATTCCCACTGCGATGCCACCCGGTTCCGGTCGGATACGGCAAACGGCTCTGCGGGCTCCGCGGCTACGGCCGTGGGACGCCTCCGCCGCGAACCCGTGACCGGAACCGGGTGACATCCGAAATAACCAGGCAGCCAACGACACACGGCACGGGAGGAGTGAAACATGTACACGACGGTCATGGAGTGGCAGCGAACGCTGCTGTACCGCGACGGCACACTCGAGCGAGTACTCGAGCCAGGACGCCACCGCTACGACGCCAAGCGCTGCACGCTGATCGTCGTCGACATGCGGCCCCGGCTGCTGAATGTCAGCGGCCAGGAACTGCTCACCCGCGACGGACTGTCACTGCGGGTCAGCTACGCACTGAACTGGCAGGTCACCGATCCGGAGGCATTCACCACCGGCGCGCAGTACCCGGAAAGCGTGCTGTACGCGGCGGTGCAGGATGCCGCCCGCCGGGTCGTGGCAAGCCATTCCCTCGACGAACTCGTCACCGACCGCACGCTGCTCGTCGGGGACATCGCCGAAATCGCCACGGCAGTAACAGGGCTCGGCATGCGCATCGACGCACTCAACGCTCGCGACCTGATGCTGCCCGGCGAACTCCGCAAGGCCGCACTGGAAACCGTGCTCGCCAAGGAACGCGGCAGGGCCGAGCTCGAGCGAGCGCGCGCCGAAGCGGCAGCACTACGGTCACTGGCCAATACCGCGCGACTGCTCGAGGAACACCCGACACTGCTACGGCTGCGCACGCTGCAGGTCGCAACCACTCCGGGCACACAGGTAGTGCTCGACCCGCGCGAGCGCGCATGAACTGAAACCCCTTGTCCACTCCTCTTGGACAAGGGGTTTCAGCGTTGCGAAGTTCGCCCCGCTTTCCCTCGCGTCATCGTGCGATCGTCCGTGCAAGCATCCGCATTCTGATAACCACTCGGTGCGCAAGACCATCGCCTAGTCGCCGACGCTCGTCACCTCCGATTCGAAACCCTGCGTCTCGCACTGGGTGCGCCCTGGTCTCGATCCGCACCGTGGGCCAGCCGGATCCGCACTCTTGATCCGCAGACCACGCAGGTGCAGGGATCGGACGGCCATCAGCCCGAGATCAGGACACCAGCCACATGACGAATCAGAAAGCGCCCGTTTGTGTTCCGATTGGGTCGAATTACGCGAACGGAGCGCCGGAATGGACAAGCGGGCAGCAGCCTGTTCCCAGCCGCCCTACACTCAACGCACATGGATGCTCTCGACGGAGGTGATCGGCGGTTGAACCCCAGGGATCCGCGCGACCAACACACCGCACATTACGAGGCCGGCTATCACCCGGGGAACTACCGTGACCCCGGGTATAGCCAGGATCACGGATACAGCCAAGACCACGGATACGGCACGTATCAGCAGTCCGATTATCCGGACCGGCAGTCTCGACCACAGCAGGGGCCGGACGTCAACATCGGTATGTTCGTTGGTGGTGTGTTCGCGGCGGCGGTGGTGACCACACTCGCGGCCTGGCTGTGCGCCTGGATTATCGAGATCATCGCCACCCGGGTGACCGAGAGCAACAATTTCGGGGTGTGGAACCCGATGGCCCAGGACGCGTACTGGTTCGCGGCCGTGGCCTTCATCTGCACGCTGCTGGCCGGGGTGCTCTGGTATCTGCTGCGCCTGGGCACGCCGTCACCGGAGTTGTTCTTCAACTGGATCGTGGGAATCCTGACCGCCGCGGCGGTGATCATTCCACTCGCACTGTCGAGCCACCTCTGGGTGGGTATCTCCACCGCGATCGAACATTTGGTGATCGGGCTCCCGATCCTCAGCATGGTACGCATGGTGGGCGCCAAGAGCGTTGTAAACCAGTGAGGAACGGCCGACCCTCCGAAGCGAGATCCGATTCCAGCGACGAGACCTGGTCCGGTACAAGACCGACACCACGATCAGTAATCGATGCCGCCGAAGAACCGAAATCGCCACCGCTGTAACAGAACTCGGCATTCGCGGCGACACACCCAACGCCCGTGACCTGATGTTGTCCGGCGAACTGCGCAGGGACCGGCATCGATCACCTTTGCCGCAGTGACCATCGCTCGAGCGGTCGTCGGCATGGCGCCGGGCGCGACACAAACCGCCCGGCGTCCTCCCGGCTCTCCAGACCCGCCGCCTGCCCTGTTTCGGCAGGAAATCCCTGTTCGCGGCCTCGCCGCCATGACAGACTGCATCTTGGAGATGCCTTCTGGGAATGATCGGAGGATCGGAGCGGAGTTGGAACCGACGACGAATGAGTCGGATGCTGTCCACCGAACTCGCACCTTGCTGGCATCGGTTGTCAGGCGGTTCGCCGACACCTGGGATGAGACCGGTGCGCCACCGGACCTCGCGGAGTATCTGCCGGATGCGCCGGGATTGCGGCGGATGTGCCTGATCGAGCTGATCAAGGTCGATCTGGAGTACCGGTGGCTGCGCTACGACCATCCGAAGCGGCTCGCCCAGTACTGCGCCGAATACGCCGAACTGAGCACCGGGCCGACGCCACCCGATCTGGCCTACGAGGAATTCCATGTGCGGCGCCGGTCCGGACGCGACCAGGATCCCGGCACGCAGCCGACCGAAGTGGCTACCGCTGCGTCGGCCTTGTCCGATATCAACTACCGCAGCACACTGATCGCCCCGCCGCGGTCTCTGGAAGCGCTCAACGGGATCAGCCCCGGTGCGAGTGTGGACGATTTCGACCTGCTCGTCGGACTGGGCAGCGGCGCCTTCGCGCGGGTATTCCTGGCGCGGCAACGGTCGATGCAACGCCTGGTCGCGGTGAAGATCTCGTACAACCGCGGCACCGAGCCGGAGACGCTGGCGCAGCTGGATCACGAGTACATCGTGCGGGTCTTCGATCATCGGCTGATCGAGAACGGCGAGCTCAAATTGATGTACATGCAGTACCTTCCTGGCGGCACGCTGCTCGGGGTGCTGAATCTGGTGCGCGCCCGATCACCGGACCTCCGCAGCGGTGCCCTGCTGCTCGACGCCGTCGATCAGGCCATTCAGGACCGGGGCGGCATCGTCCCGAGTGAGACCGGCATCCGCGGCGATATCACCGGATATTCCTGGCCGGAAACGGTGGCGTGGCTCGGCAGCCGGCTCGCCGAAGCACTCGACTACGCCGCGCGCAGCGGAGTGTTGCATCGCGATATCAAACCCGCCAATGTGCTGTTGACCGCGGAAGGCATTCCGAAGCTCGCCGACTTCAATGTCAGCTTCAGCAACCACGTGGCCGGGACCAATCCGATGGCGTACTTCGGTGGGTCGCTGGCCTACATGTCCCCCGAACAACTCGCCGCCTGCCATCCGGAGCTGCCGACCACCGCCGAAGATCTGGATCTGCGCAGCGATATCTACGCGCTCGGCGTCATGCTGTGGGAACTGCTGACCGGCCGCAGGCCCTTCGACGACGAACCACTGGCAGGTGAATCCGAAACCTCACTGGCACGCATGCTGGAGCTGCGGCAGCAAGACATCGAACCACGGTACCTGTCCGAGCTGCCGCCGGACTGCCCGCCGACCCTGCGCCGAGTGTTGTTGAAATGCCTTGCGCCACAGCGGGACAACCGCTGGTCGAGCGGCGCCGAGTTGGCACAGCAGTTCGAGCTGTGCCTGGACCGTCGCGCCCGCGATCTCGTGGACCCGCACGGAAGCAGTCTGCGTTCGAAAGTCGGTCCCTGGTCGCTGGGGGCGATCGTCACCCTGGCCAGCGCGACCGGAGGCTTCCTCGGCGTGCTGTACGGCAACGTGCACAACAGAGCCTTGATCGAGGCGTGGATTCCGGACGACCAGCGACAATCCTTGCGGGCCATCAACCCGGTGCTCGAGCTGATCATCCCCCTGCTGGTCCTCATCGTGACGAACTATCTGTGCCGCAGGGTTTTTCTGGTGGTGTGGCGCGGACTGAGAAAGGGCCGGACGTTCACCCCTGAGATGCTGGCGCTGGCACGAAGAGACACACTGTCGGTCGGTGACCGAGTCGCCTGGGTCGCATTCGCCGGATGGAGCGTCGGCGCGATCGTGACCGCGCTGGCACTGCACAGCGACACCGACCTGCCCCTCGGGCAGGTGGTGCACTTGTCCGCCTCACTGCTCGTCTGCGGCGCCGTCGCCGTCGCCTACCCGTTCTTTCTCGTCACCCTGTTCGTCGTCCGGGTCATCTACCCCCGTCTTCTCCTGCACGGCACAGCACCCGAGGACCACGACAACCTCCGCGCCCTCAGCCGCCGCAGCACCCGCTACCTCGCAGTCGCCGCATCGATTCCATTGATCGGCGTCATCCACGGTCTGATGTTCCTGAAACCGGAAGAGGTCGCCCTGGTCACCGATTCGATCCGCTGGCTCGCCATCGCAGGCGTCTTCGGCTTCATCGGCAACTATTGGCTGCATCGAAAACTCGAGGATGACCTGCAAGCATTCCAACGCACCCTGTCCGGCAGCTCGCGGCAGAACCAGCGCTGACCACCGTGCCGGATACGCCAGAACAGTGCAGCGATGGACAGATCGCCGCTCAGAAGGACCGAGAATGTGCCGTTTACGGGTGCCGGGGGGGCGATGGCGATCGTGCTGGCGTCGTCCCGGAGGCGTTAGGTAGCAGCCGATGCGACGACCGCGCCGGAGCCGCCGAGGCGAACGTGGCGTGCGCGTCGATGTCGCGTCTGCTCGGTCGAGGTGTCCAGTGATCGCCGATCTCCACTCCGGGTGGGTTCGCAGCTGGTCGGCCAGTGTCTCGGCGGTTCGGTCGGCGAGCGCGGCGACCGGCCGCCAGGTCTCGATATCGGTCAGGATCGTGCCGTAATGGTGCCCGTGGTGCCGGCGAAGTCGTCGGCACCGAGCCCCCTGATGTCGGTGGGCCGGATCCGACAGCGCGCGAATGTGCCACAGCAGGGTCATTCCGCTCACCGTCGCAGCCAGATGCCGTGTCGAACCGGGAACCGGCGCAACCCCCCAGTGCCAGCGCGACGGCGCACTACAGGCGCTTCGGTGCGGTCGTGCCGAGCCGCCGACGCCGGCAGTCCTATAGCACGACATGGGAGAGACGGCCAGGACAACATCAGGTCTCGAGTGTGTCGCGCCGTCGCGCAGCGCGACGCCTCGCCTGGTAACGCCATCGTACGAGCGGGCCCCGCGCGCGTCGTCGGCTCGAGGTCACGTGGTGCCGGGATCGAAGGTCGGCTACGAGATCGCGTCCGCCGCACGCCAATACGCGACACCGTCGAAGAATCAACAGAATTTGATCATCGAATTCAAGGTCGGAATTAAGATCAAATTGTGTCACCTCGGCAAAATATGCTGTTTGCCAATTGTTAACCGTGATCATTCGCACAATAAGAAAAGTGGATTTGCAGATCTCTTCTTCATAACATTTGTGGTGTGCGACGTGATGGCGTCGTTATCCATCTGTGAAAGGAAGCTCTGTACATGGTCTCTCGCAAGGTCTTCGCCGCCGCTGCCACCGTCTCCGCCGCCGCCTTGTTCTTCGGCCCGGTCGCAGTGGCCTCCGCCGCCAACCCCGCCGCTACCCCCGTCGCCAAATCCGCCGCGACCGGCTCCGCGGGCTCGGGTTCGGCCGACGGCGGCTCGTCCTCGGGTTCGGCCGGATCGTCCTCCGGCTCCGCCATGCTCGACTCCGGCAGCTCGGCCCTCGACGGCGGCACCTCCGCCATCCTCAACATCATCGATTCGATCACCGGTATCAGGGACCTGACCCAGCCCAAGCCCGCCTCCTGATTCGGTCTCGGTAGATCACCACGTCATCCGTATCGCCTCTCGGGGCTGGATTTCTTTTGTGCCGCTACGCTACACATCGGCGAGTGCGCACCATTGCAGTGAATTTGCCAGAATCACACCGTTCATTCGCCGTATCGAGTAGCTGCGGCTGGTGAATTCTGACGATTCCGTTTGCCTGCCAACGAGATAGCTCTCCGCGCTGTGCGTCCGGGCGGTGCCTACCGCGCCGGCCGCCTGCGGGGTTGGCCGCGTCCGGTCCGCAATCGAGTCATAGCGGACCGGTCCGCCGAATCCATGTACGTAAGCGGTCTCCTTCAGCAAGCCGCTCTCGAGGTCCTCGTCCAGCCGAGCGCCGAGGCCTGAATTCCCCGCCGGAGCAACGTCCGTGCGAGCCTGCCGGGCTTATGGTCCTAACAACAGCGATATCCGGCGGCGAAGTATGTGTGCGTCGCTGACACGGCTGCTCGCTTATTGCGCTGCCATCAATCAGGGCTCCGCACTCAGGTGCCCAGCGCGGTTGCGGGAACACCGTAAGGCAAGAACCGCACGCGACGGCGTTCGTCGGTATTGTCGCGATGCGCACGCAAGGCCTCGAGCTCGCTCGGAAAAACCTGCTCGACCCTGGCCTCGCCGGCATCATCGATGCTGTAGATGACCCACACTCCACTGCCGGTCTCGCCGGTGGTCTCACCCTCCGGTTTCGGTGGCCGCGTGCGCTCCGGCTGAACAAACTGACCCAGCAGCGACGCCAGCGTACTCCCGGTTGTGCGATCGATGTACTCACCGGCTTTTCCGAGCAGGTCACGGAATTCGATCCCCGCCTCCCGCAACGCGCGTTCGAATTCTTCCGGATCGATCCCAAAAGGTCTTTCGGATGCCATCACATTGCTCCTGGAGTCGAATTCAGCGCTACGGCTTCAGTGTCCTCGCGTAATTCCGACTTCGCCACGTCCGGAAATGATCACGGCGCGACGCGACGAACTCGTCCCGCTGGATCGGCTGCGCAAGGCCGCGTGTCGACCTCCAAAACCCCGACGCTGACGATATCGGATGCGACGGCGATACCGCCCCGGCGGCGGTGGGAGACCTGCCCGGCCGCTTTTGCGCGATAGACCTGGAAGACGTAATGAGATTGCACGGATTCGGCGTCAGCAGGCCCGCATGGTCGCCCGCGGTCCGTAGACTTCGGCCGTGGGTGATATCGCGGACTTTGCTCGGCTGATCGCCGGCGATCATGGCCTTTGTGTCGTCTCGACCTCGCGGGCCGATGGCACTGTTCAGTCCTCGCTCGTCAACGCAGGTGTGTTGGCGCACCCGCAGACCGGCGAGCCCGTGGTGGGCATGGTGGTACGCGGTGGTACGCGCAAATTGGACAATCTCCGTGTTCGGGCGCGGATGACGGTTGTCGTCCGTGTCGGGTGGGCGTGGGCGGCCGTTGAGGGATCGGTGTGGATCGTGGGTCCCGACGACCCGGTGCCGGACATCGACGCCGAACGGTTGCGGCAGTTGCTGCGGGAGGTTTTCACCGCGGCGGGTGGCACGCACGACGACTGGGACGAATATGACCGGGTTATGGCAGCCGAGCGCCGCGCAGTCGTTCTCGTCGTCCCGGATCGCGTCTACGGCAACGGCTGAGGCGGCTATCCGCTGCCGCCGCTGCGCTTGCCCCTCGTTCAGGTTGTTCGCGCTGTCCATACCCGTCCATGCCAGGAGCACACCCCTGGCGGGATGGATCACCCTGATCAGACGACCACAATGTGCGTCCTGTGAACATGAGTTCCCCCAATACATTCCCGGAGTCCTCGGCGGCGATGGGCCGAGCGACGGCGCTGCTGCTCGCGACTTGCAGGGTTGCCCACGACCGGGTGCGGCAGTTCGCGCCGACCGAATTGGCCCGGGCACAGCAACATGTCAGCATCATCGGTTTACCTGAGTCGTGTGTGCGTAGTCGCGTGACAGCGTTCGGCGGCTCGGAACAAGCCGAGCACGACGTCACCGGCAATTCGGGTTACAGATCGGTGTCAACTGCGTACTTCTGCTGAATTGCGAACCAGCACCGCCGGATTCGGAGGCAGCAACCTAGATCCCGTGCGACGCTGTAGGCCCCCGGAGGCTCGAGCCGGGGAACTATCGCAGTGTTCGAAAGGGCAGACAATTATGACAACGACCGACGACCGGGCGCAGACCACCGAAGACGCGGCCGCAGCCGAGGAGGAGACGACAGCTACCGACGGCGAGGTGGCGGTGACCGAGCTGGAGACGGCCATCGCGGCCGAGGTCGAAATGCCGGCCGCAGCGGGCGAAACCGCGCTCGCTGAGGGCGAAACGACGGCCGAGAACGAAACCGCACTCACTGAAAGCGAAACGACGGCCGAGAACGAAACCGCACTCACTGAGAGCGAAACGACGGCTGAGGGCGAAGCGGCGGTTGCTGAAGCTGAAGCAGCCCAGGAGATTACAGTATCGGTGACTGAGCATGATGTGGCGACCGAGTGGGAGCCCGCAGCGGCGAGCGAGGGTGCCGAAGCGCCGCAGGCAGAATCCGCTTTTGCTGAGAGTGAAGTGGTGGTGGCCGAGGGTGAGACCGTATCCGACGCCGAGGCGGAACCCGTAGCTGAGGCACCCGACGCCAGTGAATCCTCCGCCGCCGAGAGCGATCCAATTGCTGAAGGTGATGCGGTCGCCGATACTGCGGCAGTCGAGGGGGATGCAGCCGCCAAAGATGAAGTGCCCTCAGCCGAAGATGAAGTGCCGCAACCTGACTCGACAGTCGAGGCCGGAGCCGAGGTTGCCGACGCGGCCGAGGAAACGGAGGCGACCGCCGCCGAAGACGAAGCCACCGCCGAGGCGCGACCCGACGCTGAGGCTGAAGCTGCGACGCCGGTCGCGGAGGCCGATGCTGTTGCCGCCGACACCGAAGCCGAAACAACAGGCGAAAACGAAGGGGCGCAAGTCGAGGGAGCAGTCGAGGTCGACGGAGTCGAGGTCGCGGATGCGGCTGAGGAATCGGCGGGGGTGACGCCGAGGA
>NZ_BAGN01000411.1 GCF_000308835.1 Nocardia vinacea NBRC 16497
TATCCCCTGTGTGCCTTGGGGGTTGAGCAATTCCGCGATGCCCGCCTCGGGATACTCGGCGTCGATACCCGCCAGTGTCGCGATCACCATGGGACTCGCCGGGCCTTCACCGTTGAATCGGCTGAGCAGCGTCAGGTCCGACGGTATGCCGCCCAGGGCTGCTCCGACGATGGGGAGTTCGGGTGCATAGGACGGCTGCAACTGGGCCGCCCACCCAGAGATGGCCGCACCACCGGAATAGCCGGTCAGTCCCCAGGCAGTTGCCGCGGTGAGACCTCCGGGCTCGAATTGCCGGGCGGCCCGAATGCCGTCGAGCACGATGTGACCGCCGGAGAAGCCCGCCGAGAATGCCGACCTCGGTCCCTCGTGGTCCGGCACCGCGACCGCCCAGCCCCGGCGCAACAACGCCACGGGAACCGAGGTTTCGTTGGCTTGCAAACCGATTCCGGAGCCACGCTGCATAGTGCGTGAGGGCGCGCATTGCTCGGATACCGCGTCCTCGGCGAACTGGACCGAGACCGCAGGCCTCGGCTCCGGGCCCGGCCATGGCGTTGTGGGAACGAGAAGGGTGGTGACCCCAAGCATCGGCTGGTCGTGAGAGTCGTTGCTGCGGAAGGAGATCTGCCATATCCGGGTGTCTACCGGTAAGTCGGGAATGGCGAGTGCTACCGGCCTGGCTGCCACGATCGCGCCGGGTGTGAATGCCGACAGCGACGCGGGCGCCTGGTAGAACGAGTCCTGCTGGGTGGCAGTCGATTCGGATGTGTCTGGTTCCGCATGCACCGTTGGCGAGCCCGCGAGTGCGCAGATGGTCCCGACGATGAGCACCAGAAACCGCATGACACACCTTCTCTGGGAGAGGATTCAGTGCCAGCAAGGTAGTGCGAGACTCTCGCGCCTACGATTGCGCTTCCACTGACCGGGATTCACTTCTTCCTGGCGCGGTAGGCGGCGACAGCGTTGCGATTTCCACAGGCCGTGCTGCAGTAGCGGCGCGATCGATTGCGGGACAGGTCGAGAACCAGGCCCTCGCAGTCCTCGTCGGCGCAGCGGGATAGCCGACTCAGCTCGTCGGAGCGAACCAGAT
This sequence comes from Nocardia vinacea NBRC 16497, assembly GCF_000308835.1. Classification (GTDB taxonomy): domain Bacteria; phylum Actinomycetota; class Actinomycetes; order Mycobacteriales; family Mycobacteriaceae; genus Nocardia; species Nocardia vinacea. The sequence continues at coordinate 1,088 of NZ_BAGN01000411.1, forward strand.
CGATCATTGCCATAGCGGTCTCGACGGCGATACGAACGGGGAGCGGAGCCTGCGCGGGCACCGCGTGGATGTGGTAGTCGACATCGCCGTGCCGGACCAATTGCGGCAGGGCTCGATGCTTCGACAGCGTCTCGTTGATCAGCCTTACCGTCGTATCGCGATCGCTGGTCAGCATGCGGCGTAGCGGCGCGCGTAAGGCGCGTACCGCCGCGAGCTCGGCGGCGTCGCCGGAGTGTTCGCCGGTGTAGACGTGCTTGACGAAAAACTCGTCGAGCTGGCCGATCTCGGTCAACGTATCCGGCTCCTCCGCCGAATTCACCAGCTCCACCGCAGCAACCAGCGCGGCCTCGGTGTCATGAGCAAAGGCCATGTTGACATATTACCCGATCGACCTTAGCGTCATTGGTCATGGTTGCGATGACTCATGACAACACTGCGCAGCGGCTGCGGACCGGACTGCTCTGCGCGGTGGTGTCCGCGTCCTCGTTCGGGCTATCGGGATCACTGGCTCGCGGCTTGATGAATGCGGGCTGGAGCTCCGCATCCGTGGTGGCGGTCCGCGTGCTGGTCGCCGCCGCGGTTCTGGTGCCGATCGCGTTGGTCCAATTGCGCGGTGACTGGGATCTGTTGCGCCGCAACGTATCTTTGATCACCGCGTACGGGCTGCTCGCCGTGGCGGGCACCCAGCTCGCCTACTTCAACGCCGTCGCCCATATGCAGGTCGGCGTGGCACTGCTCATCGAATACACCGCACCGGTCGCCGTGGTGGGTTGGCTGTGGCTGCGTCATAGCCAACGACCCAGCGCGGCAACGATTCTCGGCGCACTACTCGGAATGACCGGCCTGGTCCTCGTTATCGATCTGCGCTCCGGCCTGGCCGCAAGCGGCATCGGCATCGCCTGGGCACTCGCCGCCATGATCGGAGCCGCCGCCTACTTCCTGCTCTCCGCCCACGGCGACGGCACTCTGCCGGGCACCGTACTCGCCGCCGGAGGTCTCCTCCTCGGCGGCCTCGCCCTCCTTGCAGCGGGCGCGATCGGGATCGTCCCCCTCCGTGCCACCACCGATCCCGTTGTCTTCCAACACCTCACCGTCTCCTGGTGGCTCCCCGTCCTCGCACTCGGCACGATAACCGCCGCCCTCGCCTACGTCTCCGGCATCGCCGCCACCCGCCTCCTCGGCTCCCGCCTCGCCTCCTTCGTAGCCCTCTTCGAGGTCCTGGCCGCCCTGGCCTTCGCCTGGGTCCTCCTCGGCGAATCGCCCCGCCCGCTCCAACTCCTCGGCGGCACCCTGATCCTCATCGGAGTAATCACCGTCCGCCAAGGCGAAACCACCCCCGCCCCAAAGCCCCTCGCATCAAGCCGACAAATCCGCATGGAACGGTGACACGGCGCATCGGGTGGCCGCACAGGCTCGACCTGTGACCGGGACCACACCTGCCGCAACCGCCGAGGCCAACCCACGGGCGCGGCTTGACCTTCACGTATACGTCAATCCTTAGCGTCGCTCCCATGACTGTGATGACGCGAACCGCACGGGCTGTCCAGCTTTCCGCCCGACCGGACGGATTTCCGGAACTGTCCGACTTCCGATTGGTCGAGCAGCCGGTGTCCGATCCGGCGCCGGGGCAGGTGCTGGTGCGGAATCTGTACATGTCGATCGATCCCGGGATGCTCATGCAGATCGGCGCCTATCCGGGAATTCCCATGCCGCCGTTCGCTGTTGGCACCACGATGTTCGGCGACGCGATCGCGAACCGCGCTGCGCCACCGGATACGCGGCCGTCGGGCCGCCGCGAGTTGCCGAGTTGAACGAGCGCATCACTCGGTTGACGGAACTGCGGGACCGGCTGCTCGACCGCATGCCCTGGCTCGCAGCCGACGCCCCAACCGCTCAGCGCGACGAAATCCCGTCCACCGACCAGGAATACGGCGGGGGCCGCGATCGATTGTGACTGTGAAGGGGAAGTGTTCCGAATTCGCCCGCCGACGGGATCCGCGTGGCAGGATCGGGGTGCTACCGATGGGGATGGGATGACTGAAACTGATTCGACAGCAACGGTATTCACCACGATCGCAGACGCGCGGGCGGGGCTGAGACGCGGGGAAGTCAGTGCGGCCGAGCTGGTGGAAGGGGCGCTCGCGGCCGCGGATACGCACGACGAGACATTCGGGGTGTTCCTGGCTCGGTTCGAGGAGCGCGCGCGGACGCAGGCCGCCGAGGTGGATCGCAAGATCGCGGCGGGGGAGGCGCTCGCGCCACTGGATGGGATTCCCCTGGGCGTCAAAGATATTTTCGCGCACTCGGCCGGGCCGACCACGGCACAGAGTTCGGTGCTCGATCCGGCATGGGCGAAGTCGGTCGGGGACGCCGCGGTCGTGCGGCGGCTCGAGCTGGCCGGTGGCATCGTGGTCGGAAAGACCACCACGATGGAATTCGCCATCGGTGTCCCGGATCCGGAGAAGCCCTTTCCGATACCGCGGAATCCCTGGGACGCACAGCGATGGGCGGGCGGGTCCAGCTCTGGTTCGGCCAGTGGGCTTTTGACCGGGGCATTTCTGGGTGCGGTCGGCACCGATACGAGCGGCAGCCTGCGCATTCCGGCAGCCTTCTGCGGCATCACCGGTTTCAAGCCGACATTCGGCCGGGTGTCGAAATCCGGCGTAGTGCCACTGGCCTACACCCTCGACCATGCGGGTCCATTGGCTCGCACGGCCGCAGACTGCGCATTGCTACTGGAGGTATTGGCCGGCCACGATCCCGAAGATCCCTATAGTTCAACCGAACCTGTCGCCGACTACACGGCCGCGCTCACCGGTGACCTGCACGGAATCACCATCGGAGTGGACAATCTCGACCGCTTCGTCGGCGACGGACATGATCCGCGACAGCCACAACGATTCTCGGCCGCCATCGATGCCCTGCGCGCCGCCGGCGCGACCATAGTCCCGGTCGAGGTGCCGATGTACGTCGAGACAACGGCTACGACCTTGATCGTCTTGGCCGCCGAGTCGGCCGCATACCACCGACCGACCCTGCGCTCCCGATACGACGATTACGCCCGCGGCAGTCGCGTCGTCTTCGCCGCGGGCACCACGGTATCCGGCGCGGATTACATTCAGGCCCAAAGGGTTCGGCACGTCGCACAGCGAAAGATGGCAGAACTGTGCACCGAGGTCGACCTGGTGGTGACCCCGACCGGCCACCTCGGCGCGCCCCGCATCGACGCCATGGAGCAGCTGAACCCGGTGAGCGTCCTGGCCGGATTGCATACGCCGTACTGGAATTCGCTCGGCAACCCCACGATCGCGGTCCCGATCGGACTCACGGCCGACGGTGTCCCCCTGTCGATGTCGATCAGCGGCAAGCACTTCGACGAGGCAACGGTGCTGCGCGCCGGCGACGCCTTCCAGCGCCGAACCGATCACCACCGCCTGACACCCACGCTGAGCCGAAAGGTATTGCCATGAGTACTTGGCCCGCCTCTGCCGAGGAGAACGCGGCCATTGCCATGTTGGAGCAGCTCCTGCAGGGGATGGCAGGTCTGCTGCAATCGGTCGACGAGGCCCGATATATCGATCCCAGTGGCGGCTACGTGCCGTACCGGGGAAAACAGCCGAGCTGATTCGGCATTCAGTACGCCGCAGGGGTGGGGCGGCGAATTCGGCTCTACCTCCGCGGTTTTCGACGTAGGCGGCATGCGCGTCGATTGTTCTACCGTTTGGAGTTGGATTCGTGACCACCCAGCAGTCTTCCGTTCCGCACGGCTCGCCCTTCGATACCGATGGTGAACGTGCTTCGCTCTATACCTCGGAGTTCGCCGCCGACCCACATCGCGCATATCGGGAGATGCGCCGCAAGTACGGTTCGCTGGTGCCGGTGGATCTGGCTCCCGACACCCCCGCGACCCTGGTGGTCGGCTATCGCGCCGCGGTGCGAATTCTGCACGATCCCGAGCACTTCCCGCGCGATCCGCGCACCTGGCAGCAGAACGTCCCACCGGACTGTCCGGTCTTACCGATGATGGATTGGCGCCCAAGCGTTTTGCATAGCAACGGCGCGGTGCACGCCCGCTATCGGGAGGCTGTGAACGCGGCCATCGAGGCGGTCGACCTGCACGCACTGCACACCACGGTCGCCGAGATCGCCATCCCGCTGATCAATGCGTTCTGCGCGACCGGCTCGGCCGACTTGATCGGCCAGTACGCACTCCCACTCGCTTTCACCGCGATCAATGCCGTCCTCGGCTGTCCGCCCGAAATCGGCGGCCGCACCGCGCTCGGCCTGGCGGCGATGTTGGATACGGTCAACGCCGCCAAGGGAAATGAGCTCGTGCACGAGGCATTGACCGAGCTGATCGCACTCAAGAAGGCCGAACCCGGCGACGACATCACGACCCGACTACTACAACACCCGGTCGGCCTGGACGATCTCGAGGTGCTCGAACATGTGATGCTCCTCTACGGCGCGGGCATCGAACCGGCCCAGAATCTGATCGCCAACACCTTGCTGCTGATGCTCACCGACGATCGCGTCGCCGACAGTATCCTCGGCGGCAGCCTGTCCACCCGCGACGCACTGGACCGAGTGCTGTTCACCGACCCTCCGCTGGCGAATTACTGCATCACCTATCCGCGACAGCCGATCCTGATCGACGAAATGTGGCTGCCCCCACACCAACCCGTCCTCATCAGCATGGCGGCCTGCAATAACGACCCCGAAATCGTCGGCGAGCACACTGGCAATCGCTCACATCTGGCATGGAGCGCGGGCCCGCACGCCTGCACCGCCAAGTCCATGGCGTACTTGATAGCTCAGGACGCCATCGACCAATTACTCGACGCGATACCGGAACTCGGACTCGCCACCCCGGCGGCCGAGCTCACCTGGCGACCGGGCCCATTCCACCGCGCACTGACCGCCCTTCCCGTGACATTCCCCAAGTCACCGCCGTGGACCATCTGACAGCGCCTCGGCCGCAGCAGCCGCAATGGCACCCGCAACGCCACTGAGCGCAGGCGAGTCGACCTTCCACTGCTGCCAATAGAGCGGCACATCGATATACGAATCCCCATCGATGGGCACGAGGTCCCGACCACCCCGAGTCTGCAGATCCGGCAACATCCCCCACCCCAGCCCGATCCGAATCGCCTCCGCGAATCCGGCCGACGACGGCACATAATGCCGCGGCGGATCCACCGGCTGCCCACATCGTCGCCGCAGATGCCGATCCTGCAGATCATCTTTGCGATCGAAAAGTACAACGGGCGCAATGGAATACGCCTCGGCGGTCGGCCCATCCGCGAACCAGGTCCGCGCGAACCGCGGATTCGCCATGGGCCGATAACGCATGGCACCCAGCCGCTTTACCCGACACCCCTGTACTGCCGACGAGGTGGCGGTGATGGCCGCCATCACCGTCCCGTCGCGCAGCAATCGAGTCGTATGTTCCTCATCCTCGCGATGTATCTCGAAACACACACCGGCGGGCGCCTGCCGCAACGCGGGCATCACCCACGTTTCCAGCGAGTCGGCATTGACCGCGATCGGCACCCGGATCGGCCGACCCGCGGGCCGATCGACATCGCCGAGTTCGCGTGCGGCATCCCCGGCGAGCAACTCGATCTGTCGCGCCAAACGCAGCACCGCGAGCCCGGATTCGGTGGGCCGCACCGGTTTTGTGCGTTGCAGCAGTATGCGACCGGCGGCATCCTCGAGCGCTTTGATGCGTTGGCTGACCGCCGACGGCGTCACGCGCAGACTGCGGGCGGCCGCATCGAAGGTGCCCTCGGTGACCGCCGCGTTGAGCGCGCGGAGCTGATCGAGCTGCAGGTCCATTAAGAAATCGTAAAGGTACTTCAGAATCTTTAGCTGGTCTGGTCAGAGCTGCGGATCTAGCGTCGATGCATGTGACGGCATCATCGGCGGCCCTGGCGGCCATCTCGGGACTCGGCTTCGGACTCTCCTTGATCGTGGCGATCGGCGCGCAGAACGCTTTCGTCCTGCGACAAGGTCTGCGCGGTCAGCATGTGCTCGCGGTGGTCGCGGTCTGCACCGTGTCGGACATCGTGCTGATCGCCGCGGGAGTCGGCGGGTTGGGCGTCGTGGTCGAATCCGCACCCTTGCTGCTGACGGTGATCCGCTACGCCGGAGCCGCATTTCTACTCGGCTACGGCATTCTCGCCGCCCGCCGCGCCTTCGCGTCATCGAGCCTGACCGCCGAGTCCCCCGGCCCCGGCGTCGCACTCGGCGCGACCGTCCTCACCAGCCTGGCCCTGACCTGGCTCAACCCGCACGTCTACCTGGACACGGTGCTGCTGCTCGGCTCCTTCGCCAATACCTACACCAGTCCGGACCGCTGGTTTCTCGGCGCGGGCGCGATGGTCGCCAGCATCATCTGGTTCGCCTCGCTCGGCTACGGCGCCGGCAAACTCGGTCCGCTGTTCGCCCGCCCGATCGCCTGGCGCGTGCTCGATTCGGTGATCGCGGCCGTGATGTTCTGCCTTGCGCTGGGCCTTTTACTGACCGGCTAAGCCGGCATAACTGCAACGCCGGGGGATCGGCTCGCGATCAGTATCCGACTGGTTCGGCCGAAGCAGGGTGGGGGTCGCCGCCCCGGCGGGAGAGGTGGGCAGGCAGTGAATTATCCGTATGGCTACGGGGAGCAGCCTCGGCAAGATCCGGCGTCGTGGGGACAGCCGGTGGACTATCCGGCGCAGCACGGCTGGGCGCAGACGGGCTACCCGATGGGGTATCCCAGCGCGCCGGCGCCGGGCCCGCCGCCGAAATCGAAGACCGGTGTGATCGTCGCGACGGTGCTCGGGCTGGTCGCGGTACTCGCCGTGGTCGGCGTCGGCCTGGTCGTCATCACCGGGCGAGATAAGGGCCAACCACAGACGTCGGATGCCACCGCCACCGTCGTCCCGGCTACGAGCGCGCCGCGCACGAGCACCCCGCGAACGACCACGACAACGCCTCGCCCGGGCCGGCCGTCCTCGGGCAAGCTCACCTACAGCGACTTCGCCGGTAACTGGAATTTCAAATATGACAGCGTGGAACTGCACGCCGACTGGGTCGAGGGTCGCGACCACGCCAACTGCCGCGATTTCGAGGTGAACGGCAAGCTCAGTGGCCTGGGTTGCGAGTACGCCGCCGAAATGGTGTACCGGGCCGAGGGCGGCGGGCTGAAGATCACCCAATTCGTTATCGCCATGTCGAGTGAGGGCCAGGCCACCACCGCGCTCGGCAAATTCACCGACGAGGACCTGCACCTGCGACCGGGCACCTACATCGACAATTTCGTCACCGGCAAATGGCGCGACGGGACCGAGAAGGAGTTCGTCGTGGTCACGGTGGCCACCGCGAACGCTGCCGTTGCCGCGAACACGGTCAAGAAGTATCTGCAGTACCGGCACGCGGATACGCTCGGCGCGCTGGCCTTCCGATAGCCGGCACCGTGTCGATGAATCGGCCGCAAGCCTGTGGCAGGGTCGATGTCATGCGATTGCGAAGCTGGAAGACGACCGCCGCGATCTGCGCGTGGGGCATGTTGCTCGGCGGATGCGCGCACGACGCATCGGGTTCACCGGCGCGCACCACCGCGCCGCAGATCGGCGACGAACCGGCGCCATCCCCGCCGCGTTTCATCGCCGAAGACCGCGTCGTTGTGATCGACCCCGGACACAATGGCGGCAATGCCGCACAGTCCGGCGAGATCAACCGTCAGGTGCCGGACGGTCGCGGAAAAACCAAAGCGTGCAACACCACCGGCACGTCAGCCAACGACGGCTACACCGAGCACGAATTCACCTGGGACGTAGCAATCCGTGTCCGGGATGCCTTGGCTGCCCGCGGAATTCGCGTCGTGCTGACCCGCGACGACGATGCGGGCGTCGGCCCGTGCGTCGACGAACGCGCGGCCATCGGAAACCGCAGTGGCGCAGCGGCTGTCGTCTCGATCCACGCCGACGGCGCCGCCGCGGGCGCACACGGCTTCCACGTCGCGTACTCGTCGCCGCCACTGAACCCGGCGCAGAACGAGCCGTCGCAGCGACTGGCAACGACCTTGCGCGACACCATGATCGGGTCCGGCTTCGTGCCGTCGACCTATGTCGGCTCCGACGGCATGAACCCGCGCGCGGATCTGGCGGGTCTCAACCTGTCCGAACGTCCGGTCGCATTGGTCGAGTGTGGAAATATGCGCGATCCGGGTGACGCCGCGCTGATCGAATCGCCCGACGGTCGGGCGAGGTACGCGGACGCCATCGCCAATGCGATCGTCGCCTTCCTCGGCTAGTCGCCTCCATCGTGATCGGGATCACTATTTGTTAGCTATGCCTCCCTATCGCCATTGAGTTAACGGCGTTACGCTAACGCCGTTACCCAGGGGCAGTCGAACTAGGGGAGTCGCTCATGCTCGTACGGATCGCACATCTGGCCACCAGGCATCCGCGGACGATCCTGCTCGCCGCCGCACTATTGGCCGTGCTCTGCGGCGCATTCGGCGCCACAGTGATCTCGCATATGAAGACCGGCGGTTTCACCCCGGCCGATGCTGAATCGTCGCAGGCCGCCAAGTTGATCGCCGATAACTTCGGTGGCGCGGAACCCAACCTCATCCTGCTGGTTCGTGATGATGCCGGTGCGGACAGCCCGGCTGCCAAGGCCGCGGGCGCGAAGGTGGTCGATACCTTGCGCTCGCGCGGCGATGTGATCGGCATCCAGTCCTATTGGAACGCTCCGCAGTCGATGTCGTCGGTGTTGCGCAGCAAGGACGGTAAGAGCGCGCTGGTGTTCGGCTACATCACCGGCGAGGAGTCCGTGGCCCAAAAGGCCGCCGGTGCGATCGCCGAAGAGGTCACCGGCACCAGCGACGGCGTCAGCGTCTATCAGGGCGGCCTCAGCTCCATCTACCACGACTCGAACGAGCAGATCACCCACGATCTCGCGGTCGCCGAGGGCGTGGCCATCCCACTGTCGTTCATCGTGTTGATTCTGGTGTTCGGCAGCCTGGTCGCGGCCTTCCTGCCGCTGGCCGTCGGCATCTTCGCGATCTTGACCACTCTGGCGATCCTGCGCACCCTCACGGTCTTCACCGATGTGTCGATCTACGCGCTGAACTTGACCACGGCACTCGGTCTCGCCCTCGCGATCGACTACAGCCTGTTCATTGTCAGTCGCTACCGTGAGGAACTCGGCAATGGACTCGATGTCGAGGCGGCGGTGGTGCGCGCGGTGCAGACCGCGGGACGCACGGTGCTGTACTCCGCGCTGACCGTCGCGCTGTCGGTGGCCGCGCTGGGCGTCTTCAATCTGTACTTCCTGAAATCCTTTGCCTACGCGGGCGTTGCGGTGGTCGCCGCGGCCGCCGCGGCATCGATCCTGGTCCTGCCCGCGGTATTGATGATGCTCGGACACCGAGTCAATGCGATGGACCTGCGAAAGCCGTTGGGGCGTTTGCTCGGCCGGGACCTGCACGTCCAGCGCGCACCCGAGCAGACCTTCTGGTACCGCACAGTCCAGTGGGTGATGCGCCATGCCGCACCGGTTGCCATCGCGATCATCGTGCTGATGCTGGCGATCGGATCCCCGTTCCTCGGCGTGAAATTCGGCTATCCGGACGATCGAGTGCTCAATACGGGCGCCTCCACCACCAGCAGCACGGTCGGCGATGCACTGCGTTCGGACTTCCAATCCAATGCAGCGACCAGTGTCTCCGTGGTGCTCGACGACTACCACGGAAATCCGGCCGCCATCGGTGATTACGCCGCCGCGCTGTCGAAGGTGGAAGGCGTGTCCGGAGTGCTCTCGGGTCCTGGCCTGTATGCGGGCGGCCTGAAGGTGGCGGCGGGATCGCCGCAGATGACCAATGACACCGGTGCATTCCTCACTGTCGCAACGACAGTCGATCCCTTCACTTCCGCGGGTAAGACGCAACTGGACCGGCTTCGCGATGTCCCGAGCCCGGGACCGGCGCTCTTCGGTGGCAGTGCCGCGATCAACCGCGACTCCCTCGACGCACTGGGTGCGCGACTGCCACTGGCCGGAGGGCTGATCGTGCTCACCTCCTTCGTGGTGCTGTTCCTGTTCACCGGCAGCGTGCTGCTGCCGGTGAAAGCTCTTGCCCTCAACACGCTTTCGCTGACCGCCGCGTTCGGTGCGATGGTCTGGATCTTCCAGGACGGACACTTGTCCAGCGTTTTCGGCAATAACGCGACCGGATATCTGGTTCCGACCATGCCGATCCTGATGTTCTGTCTCGCCTTCGGAATGTCCATGGACTACGAGGTATTCCTGCTCTCGCGCATCCGCGAGGAGTGGCTGGCCTCGGGACGCACCGCCGCGGACAACACTCGCGCGGTGGCGCTGGGAGTCGCGCGCACCGGCCGGATCTTCACCGCGGCCGCACTATTGATGGCCATCGTGATGGCCGCCATGGTCACCTCGAAGGTATCGTTCATCCAGATGACGGGCCTGGGACTGACTTTGACAGTGCTCGCGGACGCAACGCTGATCCGCGGTCTGCTCGCGCCCGCACTCATGCGGCTGCTCGGCACCGCGAACTGGTGGGCGCCCGCGCCACTCGCCCGGCTGCACGCCAAGATCGGCTTGAGCGAGGGCGAATCCGTGTCGGGCGCAACCGAATCCGATAAACACCTATTAGCCGGACGAACGTGACTTTTACTCGCAGGAAGCGTTCGGCACGTGGCTCCGGTGCGGAGCTACGCGCCGAGATCCTCGACGCCACAAAGAAACTGCTGGCTGATGCCGGTCACGTCGACGCGGTTTCCATCCGGGAGATCGCCAAGATCGTCGGCGTCACCCCGCCGTCGATCTACCGCCATTTCGCGGATAAGGATCAGCTGATCGAGTCGGTGGTGGCCCAGGTATTCGAAGATCTGGACGCGGAAATGCTGGCCGCATCCGATCCGAACGATTCGCCGGTGGAGCGTCTGCGTCAGCAGGGGCATGCGTATGTCCGGTTCGCCAGGGAACATCCGGAGCAGTACCGCTTGGCCATGACGCCCGGTGAGACGGCAGGCGCGGTCGACCAGGTGCTGACCAGCAGTGCCTTCGCCCATCTCGCGGCGACCGTCACCGAGTGCATGAACCTCGGCGTGGTCACCCCGGGTGACCCGGTGCCGGTCGTCTTGGAACTGTGGTCGAGCGTGCACGGCATCGCCTCGCTGCTGATCGCCAAACCCTATCTGCCGTGGGGAGATGCGGAGGCGTTCACCGATCGCGTACTGCGCTCGATCTGCGTCGGGCGGGTCGTCATCGACAACGTGCTCGGCGAAGACATGTCCCCCGACGCCGTCGCCGCGTGGGCGGTGGCGAACCGGCGTCCGAGCTGACGCAGGCTTCGATCAGCGATCACTTCGGCAGGTTTGTCGCGGATATTCCGGACATGTCGCTCAGACAGCGGCCAGCGCATCGCGACCACATCGAGGATCGACTTGATGCGCGCGGAGTCCTCCGACAACGTGGGTGGTACAGGGGGGCTCAACAGATATTCGATATCGTTGAGCAATCGGGCCGAGTCCTCTTGGTCCATTTGAGCCGCCTCGCGGCTGATCTCGGCCAGCTGTGATTGATCCCCCATTCGATAGGCGACGATCCGAACTTTCGGTCCGATCTCCTCATCCCGGCCGAATTCCTCAGTCAGAGCAGATATTTCGGAGCGCGTGAGTTCACCCCTACGGCCCAGCGAATCGATCGCATACCTCCGCACCGCGCCATACTCGTCGGTATCGCGCACGCACTCGACCAGAGCAGCGGCCCCATGTCCTGGGTAGCTCCCCAATGCCTCGGCCACGGAAGCGCGCACCAACCACGACGGGTCGGCGCGCAGCAGGTCCACGAGGACGCCGACCGCGGGACTGTACCGAACGAGGCCGAGCGACTCCGCCGCTTCGTTGCGAACCATCTCGTCCGAGTCCGACAGCATCCGCAACAACACTGGCCCGACAACCGAATCCTGCGCCGCCCCCAGAAATCCGATCGCGCGCGCAGCTTCACTTCGAACGGCGACATCACCCGATTCGACGAGCGGCAAGATGTCGGCAATGGCACTACCGTCACCCAGCTTGATCAATTCGATCAACGCATCGACCTGCCGATCAGGATCACCCGACATCAGTGCCGAATTGAGCCGGGAACTTCCGCCGTCCACTTGTCCTCACATTCTTCGATCACCGTGTAAATACGCTGGCTGGAAACCATTGCGTTCTATCGTCCGCCGCCACCTCTGTTTTTCGCCCTTTGCCATTTCGGCGACGAAGGCGCCGGCAACGCTAACCGCGACATTGGTGCCGCGCTCAGCGCCGCGAAGGCGAGGGTGGCGGCTACCGTGCGCACCGCATGGGAGAGCTGCCAATGGTCGCGGACGGTTGCCCAGTCGTCGGGCGGCATGGTGACGATCCAGTCGCGCTGGTCGGCATTGATCGGCAGGTTGACGATGACCGTCAGGATCAGGACGCCCGCGAGCAGTGCGAACGCGATGATCGGGAGCCAGCGGGTCGGGCCGCGGTCGCGGAAACGGGCCGCGATGATGAGAGCCGTGGCGATCAGGGCCGGTAACAGGGTGACGGAGGCGAGGACGTCGAGCCATTCCAGTTCGATCTGCCTGACCTGGGTATAGACGGCTGCGGTTGCGTCTCGCATCGATAGTTCGAGGACGAGGACGGCGATCAGGAATCCGGCGAAGATACCGCTGAACACCTGGGCGGCGAAATGGGCGATTGTGCGCATGGTTCGCACTCAATTCCGAAAGGCGGCAGCGTTATCGGCAGCCCACTCGGCGAAAGTTCTTGTGCGGCCGAGGATTTTCTCGACCTGGTTGGTGAGAGGTGCGGGCTGGCCGACACCATCGGCGTAGCGGGTCAGCAGCGAGTCGACGAAAGCCTCCGGAAAGCCGCGTGCCACCATGCCTTGCCGCACCACGGCGGCGGGGACTTCCTCGTAGCGCAGCGGCCTACCGATGACTTCGCCGATTATCCGAACCATATCCGCATGGGTAAGTGATTGGGGTCCGGTCAGTTCCACTCGTTCGCCCAGCAGATCGTCGGTGAGGAAGGCATGCGCCGCGACGGCCGCGATATCGCCTTCGTGCAGCGGACTCTCGGCGAATTCGGCAAAGGGCCCGTGTACCACATCACCCGCTCGGATCTGGGCATTCCAGCCGCTCTGCAGCACATTGACCGCAAAGCTGCTGGCGCGCAGGCTCACCCACTGCAGACCGCTGTCGACCACCGCCTGCTCAGCCTCCCTGTTCCGGTCGCCGCGGAAGCGGGACGGCTGTGCGGCGAGCGGGTCGTCGATATTGATGGCCGAAAGGGCGACGAGCCGGCGCACGCCACACCTACCTGCCAGTTCCGCGAACTCGAAGGCAGCATCACCCGCGGCGCGCGGATGCAGGAATGCCGCGGACGCACCGTCGAGAGCATCGGCAAGGGTGTCCGGCCGGGCCGGATCTCCGGCCACCACCTCGACACCGGCGGGCAGCGCGGCACTTTCGGGAGATCTGGTGACGGCTCGTACCCGAAGCCCTTGTGCGACAAGTAGTTCGACGAGCGGACGGCCGACGGTGCCGGTGGCCCCGGTGACAACAATCATGACGTTCCCATCTATTCGAGAATCATATCGTATGAATCTCATATTAGATTACCTGGAGTGTCATGAGATATGACTTCCGTAACATCGGAGTGGCGGCAAGGGCTATTGCCGCTGCGGTCGGCGGCAGAAGCGTGCTCGACCTGCGGCCGGACGCCGATAGGCACCTCGGGGTCGGGTTCGACCACCCCAACGGTTTCGGTTGTGCAGTGTCAATGAGCTAAGCCCTAGGTTGGGTATTCGCGTCGGTGGATCGGGCACAAGATGGTGAACAACCCGACGGCGGGATTCGAGCCGCGCACGGGGTCCCCCCGCAAGCACGAAGCCCAGAGGAGCAGAAACATGGCTGCCGACCAACGACCGTTGGAATCGTTACCACAGCAAACACTGCCGGGGGCATGGATCCGGTTCGGGGCGTTGTTCATCGATTTTGTCGCCGCGACTGTCCTCCTGCTGCCCGTCGCCTTCGCGGTTGGAGCTACCGGACTGACCAATGGATTGAGCGAGCTCACCGCACGTCTTATCGTTGCGGCCCTGATGTTGCTCTACTTTGTGGGGTTCCAGGCTTGGGTGGGTTGGAGTCCCGGCATGCGGGTGCTGGGTCTGCGGGTACGGGGGGCCGGGAACGCGAGCAAACCGAGCTTCGCGGCGGCCCTGATCCGCAACTGCTACCTGCTAGTGCTCATCGCTACCCCCGACACGGATTTGTTCGCGCTGATTTCCTTCGCCGTAGTACTGACCATCGGATACACGATCTCGAAAAGTCCTAGGCGCCAGGGAATTCACGACCGATTGGCCGGAGGAACCCAGGTTGTCGCCTACCAGTGGTGATGCCGGCTGTGAAGGCATCCCACCGCCTGAGCAGTTCTCGCGTTTGCGTTCTCATCCAGTGCTGTACTCGAGTGAACCAGAGCGATCACGCGACACCGCAACGGGATTCGATTACTACGTGAGTGCGTTTCCTCGAGGCTCGGGCCGCTTCTCGGATACCGACTGGCGCGCGCCCAGCGGTATCGATCAGGAGAACGTCTTGTGTGGCACTCCCACGGTCAGACCGCCATCGATGACGAATTCGGCGCCCGTCGAATAGGACGACTCGTCGCTGGCCAGATAGGTCACCAGTGCCGACACCTCGGACGGATCAGCGGCGCGTCCCAGCGGGATCTGCAGGAAATCCTCCGGAATACCCTCGGTCATGGGGGTGCGGATCAGGCCTGGATGGATCGAATTCACCCGAATTCCGTACTGCGCCAACTCGAGTGCGGTCGATTTGGTGAGTCCGCGGACCGCGAATTTGGTGGCGGTGTACCCGTGCAGGCCGGGGCTGCCGCGCATGCCCTCGACCGAGGAAATATTGATGACCGAACCGCCGCCCGCCTCGATCATCGCCGGTGTGGCGGCCTGCATGCCGAGGAAGGTGCCGGTCAGATTGATATCGATGATCTTCTGCCACTCGGACAATTCGAAGTCGACGAGCAGGTTGCCATTGACGATCCCGGCATTGTTCACCAGGACATTCAGCGCACCGAAGCGCTGTACGGCCTCGGCTACCGCATCCTGCCACTGCTGCTTTTCGCGCACGTCGAGGTGGACGTACGCGGCATTGTCGCCGATTTCCTTGGCCAGGGCCGCGCCCTCCTCGTCGAGGATGTCACCCAGCACCACCCGTGCGTCCTCGGCCACCAGTGCGCGCGCGTGCGCGGCGCCCATGCCCCGCGCACCGCCGCTGATCAGTGCCACCTTGCCGGTCAACCGCCCCATCGCGGCCTCCTCTCGATCCCGTCGACTTACTGAAACACGTTACAGATAATTGCCGGTCGAATCTCGCCTCGGTATCGACCAGTGGAACTCCCGCCTGCATCGCCGAATACATCGTCCGCGCTCTCGCCTGAACCGGGTCCTATGGCATCATCGATGTAGAACGCGTTCTAATATTGCCGCGCGAGGAGGCCGACGATGACGAATCCGAATCCCGCGGTGGTGGCCATGCGGCGGTTCTCCCGGCGTTCGGGGGTGCCCGATATCGCGGAGGTGCCCGGCGGACGGCTTGTCGAGCTGCCGGGGCGTGGGCGCACCTACGTCGTCGATATTCCGGGCCCCGAGGGCGCACCGACCCTGATCTTGCTGCACGCCACCGCCTGCACGGGCTACCTGACCTGGTTTCCGGCGCTCGACGCGCTGGCCGAGCGTTATCGGGTGATCGTCTTCGATCAGCGCTGGCACGGCCGCGGTATCCGCTCGGAGCGGTTCTCGGTACAGGACTGTGCCGACGACGTGGTCGCCGTGGCGGACGCGCTCGGCATCGAGCGGGCGATCCTGGCCGGATACTCCCTCGGCGGTGTCGTGGCATTGCTTGCCGCACACCGGCATTCGGATCGGGTGAGTGGTCTGGTGCTGTGCGCGACGCCGTATCGGTTCCAGGAGAAGTTGCGCGAGCGCGCATTTCATCTGACCTTCGGCGCATTGGCCGGAGCCATCGGCCCCTATTCGTACCGCCGTGCCGCAGAGTACGTGGATCGGTTACCCGAACTACCGGAGCACACCTGGGCCCCGGGAAAGCTGAATCGCTGGGCGCTCACCGAATTCCGCAGCAACAGTGGTTGGGCCATGGCGCAGGTCATCGCCGAGGTCGGCCGATTCGATGCGACCGCTTGGCTTTCCACGCTGAGGATGCCGACCGCTGTGGTGATCACGACGCGGGACCGTGCGATTCCGGTCTATCGGCAATTGGAGATGGCGACCATGATTCCCGGTGCGAGCATTCATCTGGTCAAGGCCGGTCACGCATCCTGCGTGCTCGAGGCCGACCGCTTCGTGCCGGTACTGCTGGAGGCCTGCGCCGCCGTTGCCGCAAAGCAGTAAGAGACTTCGAATCCGGCCCTGTCCGGCGGCGATGGCGAACAGGGCAGCGGTGGACATTAGCCCAGATCGCGTGCCGCGGTCAGCAATTCATCGACAACGCCGGGGACCGCATCGGCGATCGCCTGTAGGTCGGGCACCAGTTCCCGGCAGGCGATGAATCCGAAGTCCAGATCACCGTTGTTGGACAGCACGGTCACAGTCAGTCCCGCGCCGTGGAACACCGGCCCGAACGGATACATGGCCTCGACCTGAAGGCCGAGGAAATACAACGGCATCGGCGGGCCCGGCACATTCGATACCACCAGGTTGTGCACCACCGGATGCAGCTCGGCCAGCTTCAGCGACGAGTAGACGCGCGCGGTCAACTGAAAGGTGTTCGGCGGAGCGTACTTCGACCAGTCCATCAAGAAATCCGCGCCGACGAATTCATGTTCCTGCTTGGCCTCACGGTTGGCCTCGGCCACCTGCCGCAGTCGCTCCACCGGATCGGCGATATCGGTGCCGAGCTGGGAGAACAGCGAGGAGACCTTATTGATGCCCGCCGTGTGCCGGGAAGCGTCGTGCACCGACACCGGCACCGAGGCGATCAGGGATTTGTCGGGCAGCTCGTCGTGCTTCTCCAGGTAGGTGCGCAGCACGCCCGCCACGATGGTCAGGACGACATCGTTGACCTTCACATCGAAGGCGGTCTTGATCTCCCTGATCGCGCCGAGCTCGGTCTCGGCGCAGGCCACCACACGGTCCGGGCTGATCGCGCCGTTGAACGGGGTTCGTGGTGCGGTCAACGGTAAAGCCATGCCCCCCTCGTTGTTTCGGCGCCGCTGCGCAAAACCGGCAACCATGCCAAGAGTTTTCGGCACCATGCCGACCAAGCCGAGCTTGTTCGGCAGGTTGAGCACGGCCTCGGCCGCCAGCTTCAAATCGCTCGGCTGGGCTTCGGGCTTCCACTCCTCGGCCGGTTCGGGCTCGCTGAGCCCGGGTTCCAGGTCGCACAGATGCATCATCATGTTGGCGCCGGTGATGCCGTCGACGGCGGCGTGGTGGTACTTGCAGATCACCGCCAATTTGCCGTCCGCCAGGTGCTCCACCACACTCATCTCCCACAGTGGACGGCTGCGATCCATCGGCACGCTGGCGATCTCGCCGACCAGGTCCGCGAGTTCCCGGCGTTCCAGCGGGCGCGGCGTTTCGATGCGTCGGATGTGGTGGTCCAGATCGAAATCCGGGTCTTCCACCCAGACCGGATGGTCGAGATTGAACGGCACCTCGTGGATCCGCCGCCGCATCTGCGGGATCAGCGGCAGTCTGCGGCCGAGTTCTGCTTTGAATTTTTCGAAGGTGTAGTGCGTGCCCCCTGCGGTGGGATCCAGGATCAGCAGTGCACACACATGCAGGTGCTGGGTCCCGGTCTCGAGGTACAGGAAGCTGGCATCCAATCCGGTTAAGCGCTCCATAGCCAAAGCCTACTAGAACGTGTTCTAGTTTACTGCTGGATCGCGGGGATCTCGGTCACAGTGGACCACTCTATTGTCAAGCGGGCTTTTCCTGCTGTATTCGCGCTGGCCAGACATGTATGTAACCGAGGGTTTCATATATGTGTATGATCATTGCTACGGCCATGAAGGAAGGTACGCACTGCCGCGGTCTTTCGGGCTGAGGCGCGGCGGATGAGATCGAGGAGTATCGATGAAGCTACTTCGTAGGGTGCAGCGGCGGGTGGACGTCGATCCCGGTGAGGTCGCCCTCAACGCGCGCAATGTGCGGTTCGACTGGGCGGATACTCCCTTGCACTGGATGCCCGCGGAACCCATCGCCTCGCATCTCATCAATGCGCTGAACCTGTTGCTGCCCGAGGGGGAGCGGATGTTCTGCGCCGCGTATTCCGAGGCGCTGCCCTACGTCAAGGACGAGAAACTGCGCGAGGCCATGCTCGGCTTCATCGGTCAGGAATCCATGCACGCCGAGACACATGACAAGGTGCTGCACGAGGTGCTCGCAGCGAACGGCATCGATCCGGAACCCTATGTGCGGCAGGCGGAATACCTGTTCCGCAAGTCGCTCGGGCCCAAGGATGTCGACGGCGTGGCGCAGCGGCAGGTCATGGTGGAGCGACTGGCATTCATCGCCTGCCTGGAGCATTTCTTCGCCTACCTCGGCGATTGGGTGCTCAATGCCGATCTGGAAAAGTTCGGCGCCGACCCGCGAGTGGCCGACCTGTTCCGCTGGCACGGAGCCGAGGAGGTCGAACACCGGCACGTCGCCCATGATGTGGCCGTCTACTTCGGCGCCGGCTACGTGCGCCGGGCGGCGATCATGATGATCGTCTTCCCGATCTTCATCACGCTGGTGGTACGTGGCACCAAATTCATGGTGCACCAGGATCCCGCGCTGCCCGACCTCGGCTATCGACGGCTGATCACACGGGTCTTCGGCTCGATGTGGCGCGGCGCGCTGCCCGGTGTGCCCTCGCTGCTGTGGAGTGCGCTGACGACGTTCAAGCCCGGCTACAACCCGGAATCCGTCGGTTCGACCGCGCAGGCGGTGGCGTATCTGGCCAAATCGCCCGCGGCCCAGGCGGTTGCTTCTTGAACTGGCGACCGATGCCGCAGCAGCGGCCGGCCGATCTGTTCGGTAAGCGGGAGCAGGATCGGGCGGTGCGGGTGCTCGACGCGGTCGCCTCGGCGCGGCTGCGGTGGACCACGATCATCAACCGCCGGGATCTGTCACCGCGCGCCGATGATCACCGGCTTTCGCTGGTGGTGACCGGTCGACGCATCGAGGCGCACGATCAGGATGTGGTGAGCCTGCGGCTGGAATCGCCGGACGCGCGTGAACTTCCGCCGTGGCGACCGGGCGCGCATCTCGATCTGGAGTTGCCTTCGGGTCGGTTGCGGCAGTACTCGCTGTGCGGTGATCCGGCCGATACCCGGGCGTATCGGATTGCGGTGCGCCGCATTCCCGATGGCGGCGGCGGTTCGGTGGAGGTGCACGACGAGCTGCCGGTCGGATCGCGCATTGTGGTTCGTGGTCCGCGCAATGCGTTCCCGTTCGCGGTACCCGGTCGCGGATCGCCGGCCACCCGTTTGCATTTCATCGCGGGCGGGATCGGGATCACGCCGATTCTGCCGATGGCGCGGTTGGCGATGCGGCTCGGGATCGACTGGTCGATGGTGTACACCGGGCGCAATCGCGACACGATTCCGTTTCTCGACGAGATCGCCGGATTCGGGGATCGGGTCACCGTGCGCACCGATGACGAACACGGATTACCCGACGCCGCAACGCTACTCGCTGGGGTCACCTCTGATACCGCGGTGTACTGCTGCGGCCCGGTCCCGATGACGACCGCCGTCGCGGATGCGGTGCGCGAAATGCCCGGCGTCGAACTGCATTCCGAGCGATTTTCGCCACCGCCGATCGTCGACGGTGTCGCATTCGAGATCGAATTCGCCTCCACCGGTGAGGTCGTGGAGGTGCCTGCGGATGAGTCGGCGCTGGAGACGATTCTCCGGAGTCGCCCGGATCGGCCGTATTCGTGTCGCCAGGGCTTCTGCCGGACCTGCAAAGTGCGGGTGCTCTCCGGTGAACCGGAGCATCGCGAGAGCGTGCTCACCGCCGCCGATCACGAAGCGGGGGAGATGCTCGTCTGCGTCTCGCGTTCGCGGGGTGGGCGATTGGTTTTGGACCTGTGAGTAGGAACCTCGAGGAGATACGTCAATGACGACGACCGACCTGGACTCGGCCGCGACGCGGCGGACCGTGCGCAGCGGCGAATTCGATATCGCCGTCTTCGAATACGGCGATCCGAGCGCGGAAACCATTGTGCTGGTGCATGGTTGGCCGGACACCCACCCTCTCTGGCATGCGGTGGTGCCACTGCTGACCGACCGCTTCCACGTCGTCACCTACGACACCCGCGGCCACGGGGAGTCCACCCGCACTCGGCGCGCCCAAGACTTCCGCCTGGATGCGCTGGCCGGTGATTTCTTCGCCGTCGCCGACGCGGTCAGCCCGGATCGGCCGGTGCACGTCCTGGCGCACGACTGGGGTTCGGTGCAGGTGTGGGAGGCGGTGTGCGAACCGCAGGCCGCGGCCCGGGTCGCCTCGTTCACCTCGGTCTCCGGGCCGAACCTGGACCATCTCGCGAAGTGGGTGCGCGCCAGGCTGTCCCGGCCGACGCTGCGCAATCTGTGGCAGCCACTCACCCAGGCGCTGTCATCGGGATACACGGTGTTCTCCATGACACCGGGGCTCAATCAGGTCTTCCGGGTTGTCGCGCACGAAAAGCGTTGGCAGCGCATCGTTTCGATCATGAACGACACCGCGCCGTCGAATATCGTTCTCGGCCCGACGTTCCGTCGCGACGCCGTAGAAGGTCTGCTCATCTACCGTGCCAATATCCTGCCGCGAATGCTCGCGCCGCGAGAGCGCCGCACCGAGGTACCGGTGCAGTTGATCGTCGCCGGTCGCGATATCGCGGTCCGGCCCGCGGGCTATGACGACGGGCACAAATGGGTTTCGCGGCTGTGGCGCCGCGATGTGCCCGCCGGACATTGGATGCCGTTCTCCCATCCCGAATTGCTTGCCACCGCGACCACCGAGCTCATCGACGCGGTCAATAGTGGTGTGGCGCCGCGCGGCCTGCGCCGTGCCGAAATCGGACGCAGCCGAAAACCATTCGAGGATCAGCTCGTGGTGATCACCGGCGGCGGCAGCGGTATCGGTCGCGAGACGGGCCTGGCATTCGCGCGGCTCGGTGCGGAAATCGTGCTGTCGGATATCAATCTGGACGCGGCCAAGGAAACGCGGGAGCTGATTGCCGCCGAAGGCGCTGTGGCGCATGCCTATCAGCTCGATGTTTCCGATGAGGAAGCGGTGCACCTGCACGCGGTCGAGGTGCTCGCCGCGCACGGCGTGCCCGACATTCTGATCAACAATGCCGGAATCGGGCAGGCAGGTGGGTTCTTCGATACGCCGTCGGCGGAGTTCGATCGGGTCATGCGGATCAATCTCGGCGGGGTGGTCAATGGATGCCGTGCCTTCGGTTCGGTGATGGCCGAGCGCGGACTCGGCGGACACATCGTCAACCTGTCCAGCATGGCGGCCTACAGTCCGCAGCAGGGGTTCAGCGCATACTCCACCAGTAAGTCGGCGGTATTCATGTTCTCCGACTGCCTGCGTGCGGAACTGGCGGGGCGCGGCATCTCCGTGCACACCATCTGCCCCGGCATCGTGCACACCAATATCGTTGCCACCACCAGGTTTTCGGGTGTCAGCGCGGAGGAGGAGCAGCGCAAGCAGGAGCGGTACGACAAGCTGTACCAGGCGCGGCGCTACGGTCCGGAGAAGGTGGCCGCGCAGATCGTGCGCGCGGTCGAACGGGATCGCAGCATCGTGCCGGTCACCCCGGAGGCGCGGCTGCAGTACCAGTTCAACAAGTTCGCCCCGGCGGTGGTGCGGTTCTTCGCCGCACGGGTGAAGCTCACGTGAGCTTCTAGGGTGTGGCTGCGAGTTCGGCCTCGATGGCCGCAACTCGCTCGGCGCCGATGCCCCACGGGTGCTCGACGCCCACCCTGCTGTCGAGGTCCCAGAGCACGCACGTCTCGCCGTGCTTTGCGACCATCGACCACGCGACGACCGTGCGGCCGAGTTGCTCGCCCATGGACCCGTGCGAAATGCCCTTCGTTGCAACGCCTTCCGGAAAGTGATGGAGGAAACGTCCGTATGCCGCGGTGCAGAATGCGGCGTACATCTCCGTGCACAGAATGAATCCGTGCCAGGCCTCGTCCACGGCATGGGACGGCATACCGATGACCTGACCGTCGCGCATGGCCGCGCCACAACAGCGCAGCCACTGGCGCAGTCCGGTTTCCACCAGTTCGCGCGGTTGCCAAGGGCTGGTTTTGAAAACCGCGTCGGGAAATTCGAGTGCGGCTACCGCCCGGTCGACATCGCCCAGGTCGATTCGGCGCCGGGGACGGTTTCGTAAGAAGGCCACGATTCACTCTACGGCGAAAGGGGGATTGTTCGGCCAGCCGTCGCTTTTCGTGGGTTCAGTGTGGGGGAGTGTGCCTATACCATTTCGGAATGGCGGTTTTCTTCGTTGTACTGCTGCTGGTCATCCTCCTGGTCGGTGGTGGCATCACGGCACTGGTCGTATTTCTGATCACGCGGGCGACCAACACGGCAGTGCGGCGTGGGCAGATGGGATATGGGGGCTCTGGAGACTCGCCGTGGGTTTACGGGGCCGCCGGGTTCGATTCGGGGATGGGTTTCGATCCGGGCAGTGGTGGCGGGCACGGTCATGGTCATGGTCATGGGCACGACCATGGCGGCAGTAGTTGTGGCGGGGGAAGTAGCTGTGGTGGCGGTGGGAGCAGTAGTAGTTGCGGCGGGGGCGGTAGCAGTTGTGGTGGCGGTGGGAGCAGCTGTGGCGGTGGCGGGTCCTGAATGTTGGCTCTGCTGCTGGTCTTGCTGATTACGGTCCTCATCATGGGTGGGATCGCCGGGTTCGTGCTGTTGGTGACCAACCTGCCGAGGCGGCCGGCGCGGCGCGGGTTCGGGTGGATCGGGGGGCCCGGTTCGTCGTCGTGGGATGCGGGAGATTCCGGCGGCGGTGACTCCGGGGGTTCGAGCGGTTGCGGGGGAGGCAGTAGCGGTTGCGGCGGGGGCGGCAGTGGCGGATGTGGCGGCGGCGGGGGCAGTTCCTGACTCGACAGGTTCGCCGCATGCTGTGTCGGATTCATCCCTGGTGGGCCGGCGAAGCGGTGCGGATTCGGAGTAGCGGCGCGCTTCGATGGCAGCGCCCTGCATTTCGCGGAAGGTGAGGCGGGCGCGCGTCACTGCGTCCGCGCAACAGAACCGGTGCGGACCTCGGGCCCGGCGGGCGGTTGGCATTGCGGGTGGATTCGATTCCGAGTTCCGCGCTCAGCGTAATCTGGGCGCTCGACTTGACCTCAACCCTGCTCGAGGTTCCAGGCTGGTCCATGTCGGATCAAGTCAGGAATTGATGGAGGTTGTCATGCGCGCTGTACACGCTGCGGAATTCGGTGGGCCCGAAGTTCTTTCGGTGCGTGAAGTGCCGGAGCCGGTTGCCGGACAGGGACAGGTGGTCGTCGATGTCGCGGCCGCCGATGTCATGTTCCTCGATGTCCAGCTCCGAAGTGGTTGGGGCACCGAGTTTTTCCAGCTCGAACCGCCGTATGTGCCAGGCGGTGCGGTCGCCGGAGTGGTCACTTCGGTCGGTGCCGATGTCGACCCGAGCTGGGTCGGTAAGCGCGTTGTCACCGATACCGCCGCGAGCGGCATCGGGGGCGGTCAGCCGATCGGTGGCTATGCGGAGCGGGCACTCGCCAAGGCGGAAACCCTTGTCGCTGTGCCCGAGGGGCTGAGCCTGTCGGCGGCGGTGGCGCTCGCGCACGACGGCAGGACCGCGCTCGCCGTTTTCGATCGAGCCGCGATCCAGCCCGGTGAGTGGGTGCTCATCACCGCCGCGGGTGGGGGATTGGGCACCTTGCTGATTCAGCTGGCCCGCGCGGCCGGAGCGAATGTCGTTGCCGCGGCACGTGGCAGCGTCAAACTGGAGCTTGCGGCACGACTCGGCGCGAATGCGGTCATCGACTACTCCGAGTCCGACTGGTCTGCGAAGGCGCGCGCCGCGACCGGTGGAGCCGGTCCGAACGTTGTATTGGACGGTGCGGGTGGTGCATTGGGTGCGGGCGCTATCGAAGCCGCAGCCGACGGCGGGCGCGTCATCGGATATGGCGCTGCCGCAGGACAATTCGCCGAGTTCGATCGAGAAGCGGTGGCAGCGCGCGGAATCGAGGTTCTGGGACTGTTCGACGTGACCGGAAATGGCGATATCGATTGGCCCGCCTTGGCGGCACGCTCGCTTGCCGAGGCGGCGGCCGGACGGCTGGAAGTCGTTATCGGCCAGTCCTTTCCGCTCGAACAAGCCGATCGTGCGCATGTGGCAATAGAATCGCGAACCGCCGTCGGACGCACACTTCTTACGGTCTGAACGGCCTTCCGGGACAACTTGTCTCACGTACGTGCGGGTACCTCTCCGGGGCGCTAGGGTGCCCCGCGTGGAAACGCTGATTGTCGTTGTCGTCGTCCTCGCCGTGCTCGGTCTCGTCGCTCTCATCGTGCAGTGGGCCAGCCGCCCGCCGCGGAGCGAGTCCCATTGGGACCGTGGTGATGTCGACGACGACTACGAGGCCTGGGAGACCGACTGAACTCAGCCGACCGGAGTCAGCACCACCACCGCGATCGGCCGCTTGGTCATCTTCTGGTACTCGCTGTAGCGCCCCTTATTGACCTTGTCGACGATCGCCCAGTGCCGCGCATACTCCGGATCGTCGGGCAGCGTCGCCCGCGCGGTCACCGCTACCTTGCGACGCCCGACCCGAATCTCACACTCCGGCCTCGCCTTCACATTCGCCAACCACCCCGGTGGCCGCGGCGACCCGCCATTCGACGCGGTCACCAAATAATCCGCCCCATCCCGCCCATACGTCAGCGCCGACGTCCGCGCCTGCCCCGTCTTGCGCCCCACCGTCCGCAACAACAACGTCGGATTCCCGAACAGCACCCGATGCCCCACCACCCCGCCACTCTTCTCATAAACCCACTGATGCACCTTCAGCACATTCGCAAACAAACCAGCCACAGCCCACCCTCCAGCCTGTTCTCCGATTACGCCCCCACCCTATCCACCCCACACCCCCACCGTCCGTCACCACGCCGCCCCATCCGAGTGGTGCCAGCCCCACCCCACCCGGTACCATCCCCAACGCTGTCGATATCCACCGCACACGGGGCGGTAGCTCAGTCGGTTAGAGCCGTGGACTCATAATCCATTGGTCGCGGGTTCGAGCCCCGCCCGCCCCACAAATGCCGCTCTACCAGCAGAAATGCTGAGACAGGCAGCCGAGTTCGGCCAGAACAGTGCTGCGTCAGCAGTAGATTTTGCGGGTGGAGTTCGGTCATGGGGCTGGATCTGGACGACATTGTGGAGGACTTCGCAGCCGAGCTGCGCTGCAAGAATCGGAGCACCCCCACAGCGGCGGCGTGATGCTCGTCTAGGCCAGCACCGACGACCTCGTCGGCCGAGTCGACCGTGCCCGACAACGCTGATGCCCTAGAGATCACCCTTTCCGATTGCACCAGCCATGGTGTTCAAGAGGGACTATCAGAGGGCTCCGCCTCTGGTCTGACAGCTCGTAGCAGGCGGTGCCGTCGTTCGTTCGCCTCTTCATCGGAAATCGATTGAACGTGAATACGTCTGGCGGTATCAGGTGATACGTCCAAGATCGCCTCGAGCGAGCGGCGAGCGGCTGCGGCCTCTGTCGAGGTTCGGATTATCTCCAGCAGCGCCTCGTTCTGGTGGATGGACGCTTCCGCTTCCAAGGCTGCGATCCGGGCCGCTCGCTCCGCCTTGATTGTGGTTGCCCGCACGATGACATCGAGAATCGCCGGTACGTTGCGCAGTGCGACCCACCCCGCGCGTGCAGCGGCGGCCATCAATCCACCCGTTGTGACGGCAGGGACGGTAACTTGAACAACCTCCTGCCACGGGTTGACCGTCACACTGCTGGAGATCGATAACGACGCTTCGATCCGCGCGGGAAGTCGCCCCGCTAGAGCGGAGACGACCGTGGCCAGTGCATCGGCGTCTCGAGTTTTCAGGATTTCCCGGACCAAGTCGCCGACTTCGGTGTGATCCTCGGCAGCCTCGTTGATGATCTGCGTCAGCTTTTCCGCGGTCTCCGAGTCCGGATCTGGCCGTCGCTCAGGAAGTTTGGATACCTCGTAGTCGACGAGAGCGAGCAGTAGCGCCCGCACGACCCTCTGTGTCTCGGACACTTCTCGCAGGTCGGGAAACTCGCCGAAGTCGACTTCTATCAGCAGCGCATGCCCCACGTCCGACCCGACAGCCCGCACCACCATATTCGCGCCTGGACTGACGTATGCGACATCGCGTGGCCACGAGAAGGTGACGGGCAGGTCGTCCGGTTGTCCCGCCGGAGAGCCCCCAGGGACGTCGACTCGGCTCGGCTCCCGATCAGTCATCGATGCATCTTAAATGCCTACCTGCTAGGCGACGAAGTCTCGTAGCAAAGCTGTGCCGAGGGGCGGATCTCTGGAATCGGCTCGGACACAACGAGATCCCGGTTGCCCACCCAGTACTCCCTACAGAAGGGATCGCCATGTCCCTATGGCACAACACGATCACCAACCAGGGTGACCACCTCGAAGAAATAGGGAGAACCGTTCTGGCGCAGCAAGACACCATCGACGCCCTGGCTGAAGAGGGCCGTTTGGGTAGGCAGGCGATCAGGGTCTCGCGCTGCGGCGCTACGATCGCGCCAACGTTCTGAGAGGAAATCATGACCAAGTCGACGGCCTTCGCCGCTGTGCTCTCTGCGGCCGCTGCCGCTCTACTCTTCCTGCCCGCCGCACCCGCGCACGCCCAGTCCCCCCACTGCGCCAAGGCCATTGAGCTGATCAATATCGCGATCGACACGAGCGGCGGCACCCTGGACGATGCGACGGCGACAGCGCTGTCCGACAGGCTGAGCGGCCTGGCCGATATGGCCCAGGGTGCGGAGAAGGATGTCATCACCGCCTACGCCTACGCGCTGGTAGATGAGAACGTCGCCAACCTCGACCCCTACACCGACGAGCTCAATCGCGTCTGCGCCTGACCACTGCCAGGCCTGGGTTGCTGAGCTGATGGGTCTATAGCTAGGTAATCTCGAGGCTCGTCGAGATCGCTGGATGAGCGGCTCGACCCCAATGTATTTCGTTCGAATGCTCTGTCCTGGCCAGGATTTCGCCTGGTCAGGACAGCGGCAGCTCACTCGGGCAGAAGTCACTGCGCTTCAGGCCGACCGCCGGATGGAACCTCGGCGGTGAACTCGTTCGCCATCGCGCTTCGGGTCACAGTGGACGCTGCATCTGCCAAACCTGCACCACCAATTGGGCGCCACCCACCACCGGCTTCTCGCCGCTGTGTGGGGTGTCAACTGCCGCAAGGCGTTTCCGCTTTCCCGACGTCATGCTCGAGTCGATGGAGTAGCCGACGATCCGGTTGGAGATGCGGCGGTCTCGGTGCCGGAGCCGGTAGCGTCGGTAACGTGCAGGATCAGTTCGAGATGGGGCTGTCGCGGCGTTGGAGGGTACTGCTGGTCGCCTGCACCATTGCGACGTTGTTGCCGGCAGTGCTGTTCGTTCCTCAGGCGATGCCCACGGCCGCGGGCCGCGTCGTCGTGATCGGGCTGGTGGTGTGCCAGGCGGTCGCTGTTTGGTGGATGGACCGTCGGACTGTTTTCGTCACGATTGTCTCCCTGTTCGTGGGTGCAACGTTGGAACTGCTGCGCGTTCCGGTGGGGTCGGGCGTCGCGTTGATCGTGTTGACGACCTTTTCCTGGATGCGTCCCGCGCGCACGTCGTTGTTGGGTCTTGCCGCGGCGGTGTTGTTCTTCGTGCTCGCGCTGGGAACGACCGGGCGAGGGTTGCAAGCCTTGCTGTGGTCTGGTGCCGCCCTGCTGGCCTGGAGCTGGGGCGCATTGGGACGCGCGAGATCCGCACAGCGTGACTCCGAAGCCCGGCGTATGGTCCAGCAAGAACGTGCCCGTATCACGCGCGAACTACACGATGTGCTCGCGCACACGGTGTCGCTGATGGTGCTGCAAGCCGCAGCGGCCAACGATGTTTTCGACACTCACCCGGACAAGGCCAGGGAGGCCGTCGCCACACTGGAGTCCGTCGGTCGACAAGCCCTCGGCGAAGTACGCCGACTGCTCGAGGTGATCGACCGTGACCCGAGCGTTTCCCCTGGAATGGAGGATCTGGACCGGCTGGTGGAGTCGATGTCGCAGGCCGGGGTCGAGGTGGTCGTGAATCGGCACGGGACAGACGGCGCCGTGGTCGCGCCGAGGGTTGCGGAATCTGCTTATCGGATCGTGCAGGAGTCCCTGACCAACGTCTTGCGCCACGCGAGAGCCGATCGAGCCGAGGTCGAGGTTCGGATTGCCGCGGGGCAACTCATGGTGGCGATCACCGATAACGGCGGCGGTAGCCGACTCGGTCACGGTAGTGGTCGAGGCCTGGACGGCATGCGACGACGCGCCACAGAACTAGGCGGGCGATTCGAGGCGGGCCCTTCCACTGCTGGTGGCTTCCGCGTCGCGGCATGGCTTCCGGTCCGGTAGTCGGCAGCCTTCCGATGGCTGTCTCCAACTTTCGACAGAGGCGAATACACGCCTGCAGGTTGATGTTCCCGGCTCGGCGACAAGAAACACTGAAGTTACGCCGTTGGGCGGTGTGAACACTCGGTGAGTAAGGAGTCGATCGGTGGTACAGCAGGAATGGCGGGGGACGGTTGTCAAGAAGTCGCGTGGGTTGTTCGATGGGGCAAATCTGTACCGGCGCTTGATCGTCCGGCTAGCGGATGGCAGTACGGTGAAGGTCCGGGTGAACCGGGAACTGTGGAATACGGTGGAAGCCGGTGATTCGGTGACCAAGCACGTGGGAGCCGATCCGGTGCAGGACTGATATGCCCGCAGGTCCGGATCTTCGCACTCGGATTGTTGGATGCTCGCCATGGACCGGCCGCCGCGACGTGCGTGCACCCGGCATATCACACGGAGGCGGGGATGACTGTCAGCGTGCTGGTCGCCGATGATCAGGCGTTGGTCCGCACAGGGCTTCGGATGATCCTGGAGGCCCGTGCGGATATCCGGGTCGTCGGTGAGGCCGGGGACGGGGAGGAAGCGGTGCGTCTTGCCGCTCGGACGCTGCCGGATATCGTGTTGATGGATCTGCGGATGCCTGGTGTCGACGGTGTGCAGGCGACGCAACGACTTTCCACATTCCAGCGCAGGCCCTCGGTCATCATCCTCACCACCTTCGACGAGGACGAATTGCTCTACGCGGCCCTGCGTGCCGGTGCGGGCGGGTTTCTGCTGAAGGACACCCGGCCGGCCGAACTGGTCGAGGCGATACGGGTGGTGGCCGGCGGTGAGGCACTGCTCGCGCCGCGGGTGACGCGCCGGCTGTTGGATCGGTTCGTCGCCGATCTACGCCCCGAGACGGCGGCAATGCCGGATCTCGCGGATCTCACGAATCGAGAGGTGGAGGTCCTCACGCTCATCGCACAAGCGGCCTCCAACGCCGAGATAGCGGCGAAACTGGTTGTCACCGAAGGCACTGTAAAGAGCCATGTCTCGGCGATTCTGCGCAAACTCGGCCTGCGGGATCGAGTGCAGGCGGTGGTGCTCGCCTACGACGTCGGGCTGGTCCGGCCTCGGCATTCCTAGGGTCCGCACGCACAGAAGAGAGAGCATCATGACTGCCACTTACACTTTCGACGTCTTTTCCACCCTCGACGGCTACGGCCGCCCCAGCAGCCGCGACTGGGGCGGCTACTGGGGCAAGCAAGGCCCCGAACTGCTCGACTACCGCCTCTCCCTGTACGAGGCCGAGCAGCGGATGGTCTTCGGGGCCAACACCTATCGGATGTTCGCGCAGATACCGGCCGGCATCGAGCATGACCCATGGGTCACCCGCATGAGGAACCTGCCCGCGACGGTGGTGTCGACCACCCTGGATGGACCTCTCGACTGGCCGGACGCGACCGTCGTCAGCGGTGACGCCGTCGACGTCGTCACCCGGCTCAAGCAGGAGTCCGAGGTGCCGTTGCGTTCGCACGGCAGCATGTCGCTGAACCGGGCACTGATGGCCGCCGGCCTGGTCGACCGCGTCCAGGTGACCCTCTTCCCTGTCATCACCGGTCAGACCGGTGATCACCCGATCTTCCAAGGTGCGGCCGACTTCGACCTCGAACTGCTCGGGAGCCGGACACTCGACGACAACATCCAAGAACTCATCTACCGGCCTACCTTGCATGTCTGAAGCCATCCACGCACCCATCCCGGCGAGCAACGTGGTCACCGGGGTCGGGTGCAAGTCTTGTGGATGAGGCGACTTCCGGTTATTGCCAGAGTCGCTGACAAGGCAGGGGCTGCAGGGCTTCTCGCATATCTTGGTCGATCAGAATTGTTGCCAGTTGCATGGCATGCACTGCCTTGGCGAAAGTGTGGGCTGCTATGGAGTCTGCCCAGTAGTGCAGGGATGGCCAACCCGGAAACTTAACTGTCACATGGCATTGCATTGCGTTACTCGGATATGTGGTGGACGTGCGGTGCGCGGTCCGAGGTCTGTAGTCGCATAGGAATGTTCGCTTGGGCGTCGCATCGGGTCGGACTCGTGGTCCGGTTGCGGGTATTCGGTGGGATTTACCCGTGCCAGCTGCATATCGCGCTGACTGGTTTGTTCGGACCTGCTGGTCCGACGGAGGAAACCTCCGACAGGTGGTAAGTACATCGGTTGGCCGACTGGGTGGCCAGTAACAAGAAATCCAAAGTCTGATCCGGTTTGTCCGGTTGTCTTTGTATGATCGTCCAAAATCACCCGTGTATCGCCCGATCTGGGTGTTGTATCTCCGGGTTGCGATCGTGCGCCGGTCAGGGGTTTCTCGAGGTAGCGGCACCGTCGCAATGGCACCCTGCTTTATCGGGGCGGATAGGTCCGATCTGCTGCGGATCCGCCACAGATCGCCGCATGATGGGTCATGTGGGGTATAGCCCCACGGGTTCCAGCCGAGTTCGTTGTGCTCTCCATGACGTAGACGATGGCGCGACAGTATGTGCAGATCTCGCGTATAGCGAGGGCTGTGCCGCGCCCCGACAGGCAAGGAGATTTTCATGGCTATCGGCGACACAATCAGCGGCTCCACCTTCGTTATCGATCTGGGAAAGTTTCAGGTGGAAACGGTTGAGCAGATCAGTGGGCTATCGCTCGGGGAGGACACGGTCGAAATCAAACAGGTGACTCCTGATGGCGAGGTGCTCATCAGGAAACAGCCGGGCTCCGCTCGCAGTGGTGAGATCACGATTACTCGCGGGTTGGACCAGAGCAAAGTGTTCACCGAATGGATCCATACGACCATGACCATGCGAGATGTGGATGATGCTCGCCAAGACATCACGTTGACTGTGCTGGACCCGAATAAGAAGCCGGTCAAGCGGGTGCATTTGTCGCGCGCTCGGGCGTCGGACTGGCAGGCGCCGTCGCTGGATGCCGGAGCGAACAGTCCGGCGACCGAAGCGGTGACGATCGTCTACGAGGACATCACGGTCGAGAACGCCTGAATGTCGTCGCGGACCGCGCAGCAGGCGGTCCTGATCTCCAGTTTTCTTGATCCCCGCGATGCGCCAGGGGACCGGATTATCGCCGAGCATCATCGGCCGGTTCGGCGCTGATCGAAACAGCTGACGAGGGCCAGGGACATCGCACCACCCTCGCCAGCTGTGGCGCTCATGCCATCGAAACGTTGGACGATCTTCGCCGCCACCTGCAATCGCCGTCCATGCTGTCCTCGATACAGGGGAATCGCGCAGGCCCCGTAACGCAACTGCAACGGAAGGAATCAGCATGAAGATCGTCGTCATCGGCGGAACCGGGCTGATCGGCTCCAAGCTTGTCGCTCGGCTGGGTGAGCACGGCCACCAAGCGGTGCCTGCCGCGCCGAGCACGGGGGTGAACACGCTCACCGGGGCAGGAGTGAAGGAGGTGCTGCAGGGGGCCGACGTTCTGGTCGATGTTTCCAATTCGCCGTCGTTCGTCGACGACGATGTCATGAAGTTTTTCCGAACCTCCACCGAGAACCTGCTCGCTGCTGCCGACGAGGCAGGTGTCGGCCACTACGTCGCCTTGTCGGTGGTGGGCACGGAGCGGCTGCCGGAGGCCGGGTATTTCCGGGCGAAGGTGGTACAGGAGGAACTGATCAAGGGGTCGGGCCTGGCGTATTCGCTCGTGCACGCGACGCAATTCTTCGAGTTCGCGAGTGGCATCGCCGACTCGGCGACCGAGGATGGCACGGTGCGGCTGCCGGGTGCCGGTGTGCAACCGATGGCCGCCGACGATGTCGCGACCGCCGTCGGCAACACCGCG
Organism: Nocardia vinacea NBRC 16497; assembly: GCF_000308835.1. Taxonomy (GTDB): domain Bacteria; phylum Actinomycetota; class Actinomycetes; order Mycobacteriales; family Mycobacteriaceae; genus Nocardia; species Nocardia vinacea. The sequence continues at coordinate 33,581 of NZ_BAGN01000411.1, forward strand.
ACGGGCACACCGGTGAACGGCATCGTCGAGGTCGCGGGTCCTGAGGTATTCGGCCTCGACCAGTGGATCAGCACGGTGCTGACGGCGCGTTCGGATCCGCGTGAGGTCGTCACCGATCCGCAGGCACGGTATTTCGGGGCCGTGCTGGAGCATGGGAGCCTGCTGCCCGGCGAAGGTGCGCGGCTCGGGCAGACGACCCTGTCGGAGTGGTTGGCCCATAAGTGACCCGCAGCGTCGCCTTGTTTGCTCGAGGCGGCGTGCGTTGCGTCATGTCGCCTGCTCACCGAGGCTGTATTGGTGATGTAGGCGATGGACCGCGTCGTCCATGTGCTCGATGAGTAACGTGCGCGCTCGGTGCGCCGGACCAGAGCCGATTGCGTCGCGCAGTTCGACGTGCTCTCGTGCTTGCTCACGCAGGTCCGGATACGTTGTCTGCAACGCCCCCAAGCACATTCGGGTTTCGATCAAAAGGGTGCGGGCGGCGCGGACGAGGCGGGGGCTGCCTGCGCTGTCGACCAAGGCCTCGTGGAAGGCTTGGTCGGCGTCGGAAACGCCTGCGGCGTCGCCATTTTCGGCGTGGGCGCACATGGCGGTGACGCTGGGCTCCAAAGCCGCATGGGCAATGGCGCGGCGCCCGTCGAGGATGAGGGCTAGGGCGCCGCCTTCGATGGCAGTGCGGGCGCGGTAGATGTCGACGACATCGTCGATGGCCAGTTCGATGACGAAGATGCCGCGGTTGCGGATACTGTACAGCAGGCCCTCGGTGAGCAGGCGCTGCAATGCTTCGCGGACCGGGCCGCGCGATACGCCGAATCGGGTTGCGAGGTCGGCTTCGCCGAGTTGGGCGCCGGGGGCGAGATTGCCGCGCATGATCGCCTCGCGGAGCCGGTCGGCGATCATTTCCGCCGTCGACTGCCGGTTCACCGGCTCGAAATCAACGACCGACATGGATATGCCTTTCCGAGAAGAGGGAGCCGAGCACCGCGGATGCCACCGTGCTGCCGGTCAGCCGCAGGCCTTCCCAGATGGTCACCTGATTGGCCGTCAACACGATCTTGCCCAAGCGGGCCTCGAGTTCAGGCAATACCCCGAGGGTGTGCATGGCGGTATCCGGAATCAGCAGCGCCTGCGCGTCGGGATGATCGTTGGCGGCCGCCAGCTCGCGCACCTGCTCGGCGGTCAAGGTGCCGACTTCCGCGGCGGTGTCGATACCGGCGCTGGAGAAGGCGACCACTTCGATGCCGGCATCGGCCAGGAACTCCACGAACAGCCGCGCGACCTCGTCCGGATAGCTCGCGGCGATCGCGACGCGGCGCACGTCGAGCGCATGCGCTGCCGCGACGAAGGCGAGGCTGGTGCTCGAGGCGGGTACCCCGGCGGCCGCGGCCAGCTCGCGCACCTGCTCCCGCGCACCCTGCGGCCCGTATACGAAACTTCCTGAGGTGCATGCCCAGACGACCGCGTCGGGCTTGTCCGGTGCGAGGAGTTCGGCGCCGTGGCGCAGCTTGTCCGGACTACCCAGATCGAGCAGTTCCGGGATGGCGTGCAGATCGGTGCCGTAGATGTGGGCCACCGGCAACCGCATGCCGAGCAGCGATGCGGCGAGTGGGTAGTCGTCCTCGGCCGCGTGGTCCGGGTAGATGAAACCGACGGTGGGTGCCTGCATGTTCTTCCAATCAGAAAACGTTGAGTAGCCACTTTCCCGGACCCGTCATCGGCAGCTTCATCCGGCCCAGGCAGGCCCACATGGTGAGCTGATTCGCGGTGAGTACGGGTTTGCCGAGCGCCTGTTCGAGCGGCTCGATGACGTCGTAGGTGGGCAGGTTGGTACAGCTGACGAAGATCGCCTGGGCCTGCGGGTCATCCGCGCGGACAATGCGTTCGGCGATGGTGCGGTAGTTGACCTTCCAGATGCCGCCGCCCAATCCCAGGTGATCCGAACGGATTACGGAGCAGCCGGCCTCGGCGAGGAAGTCGTGCAGTTTGTGCGTGAGGATTTCGTCGTAGGGGGTGATCACCGAGACTCTGCTGATGTCCAGATGCCGGATCGCCTCAACGAGCGCGCCGGAGGTGGTGACGGCGTCCTGCGCACCGGCCCGGCAGATGGTGTCGCGCAGTGCCTTCTCATAGTCCAGCCCCCTGATGAAACTGCCCGAAGTGCACAGGTAGGCAACAACTTCCGGCTCGACATGCATCACATCGCGCGTCGCCGCCGTCAGATGTACCGGGTTGGAGACCAGCTCGGCCATCGCCATCGAAACCGGCACCGGTTCATACGGCGTGCGGGCCAGGTGCAGGCTGACGTCGAGCGGCGCCCAGCGCCAGAGTTCGCGTTCGAGTGCGAGGTCGAACGGTGCGATGATCCCGATCCCCCGTTGTGCTACGGGCCCTTCGATATCGGGAAAGCCGAGTTCCAATGCGGCCCCTCTCGCGCTCAGCCGTTAGACCTCCGAGAACGATCGGATTGTTGACAATCATACGATGCGATTTTAGTGTGTCAATGTGGAACAGGGCCCGATTGTCACCGTCCTGCACAGTGACAGTGTGCCCGAGGCGGACCTCATGGCCCCGGTGGCCGATCGAGCCGAAGTGCGGTACACGGAAGCGCCCGGACTCGCCGACGCACTACGCGGCGCCGACGCGTTGTTCGTCTACGACTTCCTGACTCGCGCGATCCCCGGAGCCTGGCACGCGGCCGATCGTTTGCGCTGGCTGCATATGGGTTCGACCGGGGTGGATCCGGTGATGTTCCCCGAACTTCGGGAAAGCGAGGTCGTGGTCACCAATACACGTGGCGTATTCGATACGGCCATCGCGGAATACGTCTTGGGGCAGATTCTCGGTTTCGCCAAGGATCTGTCCGGATCGCTGCGTTTGCAGCAACGGCACGAATGGCGGCATCGCGAATCAGAACGTATTTCGGGGGCCTCCGTACTGATAGTCGGAACCGGCTCGATCGGTCGTGCCATCGCGCGGTTATTGCGCGCGGCCGGGATGACCGTGCGGGCGGTGGGCCGCCGCGCGCGGGCCACCGACCCGGATTTCGGCACCGTGAGCACCGACCTGCTCGCCGAACTTCCCATTGCCGATTACGTCGTCGCGGTCGCGCCGCTGACGCCGCAGACCCGGGAAATGTTCGATGCCAAGGCATTCGCCGCGATGAAACCACATGCGAGGTTTGTCAATGTCGGCCGTGGGGAACTCGTTGTGACCGACGACCTTCTCGCCGCACTCAGCACCGGATCGATAGCCGGGGCGGCACTCGATGTGGTGGATCCGGAACCGCTACCGGCGCGGCATCCGCTGTGGGATCTGCCGAATGTGCTTATCACTCCGCACAATTCGGGTGATTTCAGCGGCTGGCGAACCGAGGTCGTCACGGCGTTCACCCGCAATTTCGATAATTGGATCGCCGGCCGGCCTTTGGACAACGTGGTCGATAAAGAGCTGGGGTACGTGCCCGGCTGAAGGAGCCCTGCCATGAGCGAACGAAGTGAGCGAATCATGTGCCAGCGCGCTGTGCGCATGCCGGAGCCGAGCGTCAGCGAGGCGAAGGCATGAGCTACCCGGAGAGTAATACGCAACCGGCCGCGATGACCGCCGTCGAATTGGTCTCGGCCTACGCGGCCGGCACCCTGTCCCCGGTCGAGGCGACCGAGGCGATTCTGGAAGCCATCGCGGCACGCGACGGCGAGGTGAATGCCTACTGTCTGGTCGATCCGGATCGCGCACTGGTGCAGGCCAAAGATTCGGAGGCGCGCTGGAATTCGGGTTACGCCCGCGGGCTGCTCGACGGTGTGCCGATTTCGATCAAGGACATTTTCCTGACCGAGGGCTGGCCGACTCGGCGCGGCAGCACCTCGGTCGATCCGAGTGGTCCCTGGCAGGTGGACAGCCCGGTCGCGGCGCGGCTGCGCGAGGACGGCATGGTGTTCCTCGGGAAGACGACAACGCCCGAAATCGCTTGGAAGGGGGTCACCGACAGCCCGCTGACCGGCATCACCCGCAACCCGGTCGATCCCACGACAACCTCGGGCGGCTCCTCCGGCGGCAGCGCGGCTGCGGTGGCTGGGGGTATGGGTCCGGTATCGGTCGGCACGGACGGCGGTGGGAGCATTCGCATTCCGGCCGCGTTCTGCGGCATCGTCGGCTTCAAGCCGACGCACGGCCGGGTCCCGCTGTATCCGGCGAGCCCGTTCGGTCCGCTGGCACACGCCGGTCCGATGACCAGGACGGTCGAGGATGCCGCGCTGCTCATGGACATTCTGGCGCTGCCCGACCCGCGCGATCCGACCGCGCTGCCGCCCACGGTGACGACCTTCCGCGGCCAGATGTCGCGTGAGGTGCGCGGACTCACCGTCGCCTACTCGCCGACGCTCGGTTATGCGAAGGTCGATCCGGAGGTCGCCGCGATCGTGGATGCGGCGGTGCGGCGGCTGGCCGATGCCGAGCTACGGGTCATCGCGACAGATCCGGGTTTCGAAGACCCGCGCGACGCATTCGAAGTGCTGTGGGCCGCCGGTGCGGCCACCATGTTGGCGAAATTCCCGGATGGCGCGCGCGAGAAGGTGGACAGGGGACTGCGCGCGGTCTGGGAGCGCGGCGAAACCGTCAGTGCCGTCGACTATCTCGACGCCCGCGCGGTTGCCGCCCAACTGGGCATCACCATGGGTGCCTTCCATAACACCTACGACCTGCTGATCACCCCGACGATGCCGATCACGGCATTCGAGGCGGGGCACGATGTCCCGCCCGGCAGCGGGCTCGACGGTTGGCCGCAGTGGACGCCGTTCACCTATCCGTTCAATATGACCCAGCAACCCGCGATCAGTATCCCCGCGGGCAAGACCGCCGCGGGGCTGCCGGTCGGACTGCAGATCATCGGGCCGCGCCACTCCGATGATCTGGTCCTCGCGGTCGCCCGCTACGCCGAATACGTCCTGGGCTAAAGCGCGTCCTCGGGGCCAGGACCCGTCAGGGAAGAGGGCTGCAGTCGATCAGCCAGGAGTCCCTGGAAACGCGGGCACGTCATGATGTCGTCGTACGGGCATTCGCCCTCGAGCATGTCGAGTGCGGCCTGCGCCCGGGCGATCCGGGCCAACAGCCGCTCGCGGTGGCGGACCGTCACCTCATGGCGGGCCGGTGCGGACCGGGCGGCCAGCATCGTCCGGATGTCGGCGAGTCCGAAGCCCGCCTCCTTCGAGATCAGGATCGCCGCCACCCGGTGCAGGTCGGCGTCGGTGTAGCGGCGACGGTCACCGACGCGGGCCGGTGTCAGCAGTCCTTCGGCCTCCCAATATCGCAGCACGTGTGTCGGCAACCCGAACCGAGCCGCCACCTCGCCGATTGACTTCATGTCGACATTAAGTCGCACAATTGCGGCCATGTCCACGTTGCTCACCATGCTCGACGCCTTCGACGATCTACCCCAGGTCCGCAACCTGCGAGAACACACGTATGCAGGGTTGGGCGACACCGTTGTCGACGTCGGCTGCGGAAGCGGGCGCGCCGTCGGCGAATTGGCCGCCCGCGGGGCGCGGGCCATCGGCATCGACCTGGACCCCGCCATGATCGAGGTCGCCATCGAGCGCTGGCCCACCGGCACGTTCCATGTCGCCGACCTCACCGCGTTGCCACTCGACGACGGCTCGGTCACCGGCTACCGCGCCGACAAAGTCCTGCACACCCTCGCCGAGCCCGAGCGAGCCGTCGCCGAGGCCCGCCGGGTCCTGGCCGGAAACGGCCGCGCGGTGCTCATCGGCCAAGACTGGGACACGTTCGTGATCGACTCCGACGATCCCGAACTCACCCGCACGCTCGTCCACGCTCGCGCGGACGGTATGCCCAGCCCGCGGGTCGCCCGCCGATACCGGAACCTCCTGCTGGACAACGGGTTCGTCGACGTTACCGTCGAGGTCCACACGATCGTGTGGACAGACGCCGCGTGCCTGCCGATGCTCGCCAACATCGCGGGAGCAGGCGCTTGGCTCGACGGCCAAGTCGCCAGGGCACGCAATGATCGGCTGTTCGTCGCCGTCCCGATGTTTCTCGCCGTCGGGACTCGCGCCGATTGAGCAGCCGGTCACGAATTATCAGCCGCGAGCGAATGCCAGGGTTTCGCCTTGGACACCGTGCAGCCAGAGCGAGTTGCAGGCTGTCGCGATATCGGTGAGGCCCTCTTCGATGGTGGCGAAGACATTGCCGGGCACCCAGCCCAGATCGCCATTGATGAGTAAGTTGTTGCGGCCGTAGAACAAAGCGAGGTCGGTGGCGCCCTGCTCATGGTGCGCCGCCGTACCGGGCTCGTAGCCGTAGGCCGGGTTGCCGATCTCCCATGCTTCGAAATCGAACAGGCATACGTCGCCGGGAATGGGGGTGACGGTCGGGTTCTCCCGATGCGGTGCCGCAACGATCCGGGGCAGCAGGGTGTACACCTCGTTGCGGGCGTATTTGGCGTGGAAGGCGTCTCCTTCTTGCGGCAGCGCATCCCACACCGCCGCGCAGGTCCGCGGTGCCTCCGCGTCGAGCAGTCGGGCTCGGCAGGTCACGCCCGCCTTGGTCAGTGTGATCGAGATGTAGCGGGCCATAGGTTCTGCCTCCTGGTCACGCGGGGAGTTCGGCGAGCACGGACGACCAGATCGCGAGCGCATCGTCGATCTGGGTATCGGTCACGATCAGCGGCGGGATCATCCGCACCACATTCATATACGCACCGCAGGTGAGCAACAGTAGCCCCTTCTCGACCGCCAGCCGCTGGGCGGCGACGGCGGTCGCGGTATCGGGTTCGCCTGTGGCGGTGGTGAATTCGGTTCCACAGAGCAGTCCGAGGCCGCGCACATCGCCGATCGCCTTGGTGGCGCCCTCGCGCAGTCCGGTCAGCAGTTGCGTGCCGCGCGCGGCGGCATTATGCACCAAGCCCTCCGATTCGATCACCTCGAGTGTGGCGATTGCCGCCGCACAGGCCACCGCATTGCCGCCGTAGGTGCCGCCCTGCGAGCCGGGCCAGGCCTTGGCCATCAGCTCGCGCGGGGCGGCGATTCCGGACAGCGGGAATCCGCTGGCCAGGCCCTTCGCGATGGTGATGACATCGGGGCGGACGCCGAAGTGCTGATGTCCGAAGAACTTTCCGGTCCGGCCGAAGCCGGTCTGGATCTCGTCGAAGATGAGCAGAATGCCGTGCCGGTCCGCGCGTTCGCGCAGCCCACGGAAGAACGTGGCATTTCCGGGGATGTAGCCGCCCTCACCGAGCATCGGCTCGACCACGAATGCGGCGGTTTCGGCGGGCGAGGTGACGGTGGCGAAGAGGTAATCGAGTTCGCGCAGCGCGAAGTCGGTGGCCTCGGCCTCGGTCCAGCCGTAGCGGTAGGCGGTGGGGAACGGCGCCACGTGCACACCGGACATCAGCGGGCTGAACCCCGCGGAGAAGCGGGTGCCCGAGGTCGTCATGGTCGCCGCCGCGACGGTGCGACCGTGGAATCCGCCTTGGAAGACAACGATATTCGGCCGTCCGGTCGCCTGGCGTGCCAGGCGCAGCGCGGCCTCTACCGCCTCGCTGCCGGAGTTGGCGAAGAACAGCGTGTCCAGACCTTCGGGCAGCACCGTGCCGAGGCGCTCGATGAGTTCGAGTAGCGGCCGGTGCATGACGGTGGTGTATTGGCCGTGGATCAGGCTGGCGACCTGGGCCTGGGCCGCCGCGACCACATGCGGGTGGCAGTGACCGGTGCTGGTTACGCCGATGCCCGCGGTGAAGTCGAGATAGCGGCGACCGTCGGTGCCGTAGAGGTAGCAGCCCGATCCGTGGTCGACGGTTACCGGGGTGGCCTGCTTGAGAACGGGGGATAACTCGGTCATGATCCGCCTCCCGGGCGCCGCTGATTGTCTATTGTCGGATTGTTGACAATATGCATAACATGGGCGCGGGGTTGACAGCAATGGCCGAAGGCCGCGTCGGGAATGAAAAGGAGCCCACATGCTCACCGAAACCGCCCTGACCGCAGCCGAACGCGCCGCGATCGACACGGTTCCGACGGGACTGTTCATCGACGGCGGGTGGCGCGGAACAGCCGCTACGCTCCCGGTCACCGACCCGGCAACCGGCCGGTTGCTCTGCGAGGTGGCCGATGCCGATGCGACCGATGGGCTCGACGCCTTGGTCGCGGCCGATCGGGCACAGGCGGAGTGGGCGCGAACGACGCCGAGACAGCGCAGCGACATCCTCATGGACGCGCACCGGGCAATGCTTGCCGATGCCGAACGACTCGCGCTGATCACGACGCTGGAAATGGGTAAGCCACTGGCCGAGGCGCGCGGTGAAATCGCTTATGCGGCAGAGTTTTTCCGATGGTTCGCCGAGGAGGCCGTCCGCCTGGACGGCGGGTACATGCCCGCACCGGCAGGTGGTTCGCGCTTCTTGGTGACCAGACAGCCGGTCGGTCCGAGCCTGCTCATCACGCCGTGGAACTTCCCGATGGCCATGGGGACCCGCAAGATCGGTCCGGCACTGGCCGCGGGATGCACCTGCGTCGTGAAACCCGCTGAGCAGACGCCACTTTCGATGCTGGCACTGGCCGACATCCTGGATCGGGCCGGTGTCCCGGCGGGTGTCGTCAATGTGATCACCACATCCGATCCGGCGGCGGTGATGACGCCGCTGATTCTGGACAGTCGCTCGCGCAAGCTGTCGTTCACCGGTTCGACCGCCGTCGGGAAGCTACTGCTCGAACAGTGCGCGCGGACCGTGATGCGCACCTCGATGGAGCTCGGCGGCAATGCGCCGTTCATCGTATTCGACGATGCTGACCTGGATGAGGCCGTCGAGGGCGCGCTCGCGGCGAAGATGCGCAATATCGGGCAGGCGTGTACTGCCGCGAACCGAATCTTCGTGCAGCGCGGTGTCGTTGACGAATTCGCGACTCGGCTTGCGGACCGGCTGAAGGCGCTGCCGATGGGGCGCGGGACCGAGCCGGGAGTCGTGGTCGGTCCGCTGATCGACGCCGATGCCGTGGTGAAGGTGACCGGTCTGGTCGCCGACGCGGTCCGCCGCGGGGCCATCGTGCGCACCGGCGGCGCTGCGTTGGAGGGACTCGGAAACTTCTATCCCGCAACGGTATTGACCGATGTGCCCGATGACGCCGAGATGTGCCACACCGAGATTTTCGGACCGGTCGCAGCGATTGCCGCCTTCGATACCGAAGCCGAGGTCGTCGCGCGCGCAAATAACACGCCATACGGATTGGTGGGCTATGTTTTCACCGAGAATCTGCGGCGCGGCCTGCGGGTGTGTGAGGCGCTGGAAACCGGCATGGTCGGTCTGAATCAGGGAGTAGTCTCCAATCCCGCCGCACCGTTCGGCGGCGTGAAAGAATCCGGGCTCGGCCGTGAGGGCGGACTCACCGGCATAGACGAATTCCTGGAGACCAAATACATCGGAGTGCGACTATGAGTACAGCAGCGCGAAGCGATTCCACGAGGGGTGGCGGTCGGGGGACGTATCGGATAGCTACCATTCCCGGCGACGGCATCGGTGTCGATGTCACGGCCGAGGCGGTAGCGGTACTAGACGCGGTGCTGCCCGGTATCGAATGGACCGAATTCGACTGGTCCTGTGAGAATTACCTGCGCACCGGAGCGATGATGCCCGCCGACGCGCCCGGTCAACTGGCCGGATTCGACGCGATCCTGCTCGGTGCGGTCGGCTTTCCCGGTGTACCCGATCATATTTCGCTGTGGGGTTTGCTGATTCCGCTGCGTCGCGCCTTCGGCCAGTACGTGAATCTGCGTCCGGTCCGGCTGCTGCCCGGCACCGAATCGGCCTTGCGCGACCGTACCGCCGAAGACCTGGACATCCTGATCGTGCGGGAGAATTCCGAGGGCGAATACTCCGCGATCGGCGGCATGCACCATCCCGGCCGCACCGACGAATTCGTCCGGCAGGAGTCGATCTTCACGCGGGTGGGCTGCGAACGGATCATCCGCTACGCCTTCGAGCGGGCCCTCGAACGCGACGGACGCCTGTGCTCGGCCACCAAATCGAATGGGCTGCTGCACTCGATGCCGTACTGGGACAGCATCTTCGAGCGTATAGCCTCGGAATATCCGCAGGTGGAGACCCGACAGCTGCATGTCGACGCGCTGGCAGCCGAAATCGTGCTGCATCCGGATCGCCTCGATGTCATCGTCGGATCGAATCTCTTCGGCGATATCCTGTCCGACCTGGCCGCCGCGGTAACGGGTGGCCTCGGCCTCGCCCCATCGGGCAATATCAATCCCGAGCGCACGGCGCCGTCGATGTTCGAGGCGGTACACGGTAGCGCGCCCGATATCGCCGGCCAGGGCATTGCGAATCCGGTCGCGCAGATTCTCGCCGGAGCAATGCTGCTGGAGCACTTGGGCGAATATGCCGCCGCCACCGCGGTGGATCGCGCGGTCTGTGATGTCCTGCGCGAAGGTCGAATTCGCACACCGGATCTCGGCGGCACCGCGACGACCGGTGAACTCGGCAGTGCCATTGCGCACCGTGCGGTCGAATTGATCGAGACCGATTCGGTATTCGCGCAACCGTAGATCAGCATCGTCATGTGACCGCAAAGAATTCGGCAGGCTGATCGCAAAGTTCATCCGCGACCATGGGTCGACTCGTGTGTCTGCGGAAGGACGAGGTCATGAAGTTCGAATTCGAAGGTGCGCGCAGGCGATTGCGTCGCGCCATGGCCGCCGCGGTGGCCGCGGCCAGCCTCGTAGTGGTAGCGGGCTGCGGATTGGGTGGCGACGATGCGGCGGCGGTGACCTACGAGGATGCGAAATCCTCGGGCAAGATCAAGGTCGGCTTCGCCAACGAGGCGCCGTGGGCTTTCCTCGGTGCCGACGGCCAGCTGACCGGATATGCGCCGACCGTCGCCCGCGCGGTATTGAAACGACTCGGCATCAACGAAATCGAAGGCGTCGTTACCGATTTCGACGGACTGATCGACGGTGTTCGGGCCAAGAACTACGCATTCGTCGCGGCGGGCATGTTCATCAACCCGAAGCGATGTGAGAGTTCGGCATTCGCCACTCCCGACTACCAAGTCGGCTCGGCATTCCTGGTGCCGGAAGGCAATCCACGCAATATCAACAAGTTCGAGGACATCACCCGGGAGAACGTCCGGATAGCCACGCTGGGTGGCGCAGTCGAGAACGGTTACGCACAATCCTCGGGCGTGCCATCGCAACTCGTCGAGCCGATGGCCAAACAGGACGACATCCTGCGCGCGGTGCGCAACAAGGACGTCTACGGCGCGGCAATGCTCGACGTCACGGCCGCATGGCTGGTGAAGAACAATCCGGACGCCAACCTGGCGGTCGGCCCGTCCTTCCGTTTCGGCAATAAGCCGGATGTCGGCACCTTCAACTTCCGCATCGGCGACGACAAGTTCCGCGAGGACTTCAACCGCGAGCTGCGCGCACTGCACGAAAGCGGTGAATGGTTGAAGCTGGTGGAGCCGTTCGGCCTGACCAAGGCGAACGAGGCGGATCCGGCGGCCACGGCCGAGCAGTACTGCACGGCTTGACCTCGTGTCGTCACATTTCTCGACCTACCTCGAGCGGGTACTCCAGGGTCTTCCTTTCACGCTGTGGGCGGCGGTCGGCGGCATCGCGCTGACCGTCGTGCTGTCCTTCGGCGCCGGAATCGCCATGCTGTCGCCGTATCTGCCGGTGCGGTTCGTCACCCGCATCTATGTGGAGGGGTTCCGGGGCAGCTCGGAGGTGGTGCAGCTGTTCTTCTTCGCGGTGGCGATACCGATCTTTTTCGGAGTATCGCTCGGTGCGACGGCGAAGGGTCTGCTGGTGATCGGCATTATCGTGCTCGGTCTCAACCACGGCGCCTACGGTGCCGAAATAGTCAGGGGTGCGATCGGATCCGTGCCGCAGGCGCAGGTCGAGGCGGCGATCGCGCTGAATCTGTCACCGGCGCAACGCATGTGGCGGGTAATCCTGCCGCAGGCCGTAGTGGAGATGCTGCCGTCGTTCAACAATCTGTTCATCCAACTCGTGAAAGCCACTGCGCTGCTGAGCTTTATCGCGGTGCCCGAGGTGTTCAAGAAGGCCGATGAACTGCGTGCCGTACCTGCGTTCTCTCGCGAACTCGGTCTGATCTACGCGATCCAGCTGGTCGTGTACCTGCTGATCGCGGTGGTGGTCACGGTGATCATGCGGGTGCTCGAGCTGTTGGCGGCCCGGCGGGTCGGGCGGCGGCCGAAGCGTTCGAGCATTCGACTCTCGGCACATGTGGGGGTCTGATGGAGAAATGGCGGTGGGACCGCTTCTTCGATGCCTTTCCCTTCATATGGGACGGGCTGCTCGTCACGATCCAGTACACCGTGCTCGGATCGCTGGTCGCGTATGTGCTCGGTCTGATCTTCGCGGTGATCCGGCGGCTGCGGATTCCGGTGGTCGATCAGCTGCTGTGGGCATTCATCGAATTCATCCGCAGCACACCGCTTTTGGTGCAGATCTTTTTCCTGTATTGGGTGGTGCGTCCGGATCTGCTCGGTGGGCTGTCCATCGACACCCAACGTCTGGTGGTCGGCGTGACGGCACTCGGTGTGCACTACGCCTGCTATACCTCGGAGGTATTCCGCGCGGGTATCGACGCGGTGCCCGCTGCGCAATGGGAGGCGGCCACGGCGCTGAATCTGCCGCGCACACGCACCTGGGTCGATGTGATTCTGCCGCAGGCGGTGCCGCGGGTGCTGCCCGCGCTGGGCAATTACACGATCGCCATGTTCAAAGAGGTGCCGCTGCTGTCCTCGATCGTCATCCTCGACATGGTGTATCAGGTCAAAACCGAGTACGCGGCCGATACCGGCGGCGCGGGACCCGAGGCCTGGTTCGCGGCCGGTCTGACCTTTCTCGCGCTGAGCTATCCGTGCTCGATCCTGGTACGAAAGTTGGAACGACGTGTCTGAACCGATGATCCGGTTCACCGGTGTGGAAAAGCGCTACGGCGCCACGGTGTGCCTGGACGAACTCGATTTCGCCATTGCGCCAGGCGAATTCGTCACCTTGATCGGGCCGTCCGGCTCGGGCAAGACCACAATTCTGCGCCTGCTCATGGGACTCGAACAGATAGACGCGGGCACCATCGAGGTCGGCGGAGAATTGCTCAGCCATCAGCGCCGCGGTGACAAACTGGTGCCCGCCGGTCCGGCTCACCTACGTCGGATGCGCCGCAAGATCGGCATGGTGTTCCAGCAGTTCAATCTGTTCCCGAATATGACCGTGCTGCGCAATGTCACCGAGGGCCCGGTCCGCGGTCTCGGCCAGTCCAAGGACGCCGCCGAGGAGCGGGCGCGAAAATTGCTCGAACTGGTCGGGCTCACCGACAAAATCGACGCCCGTCCCGCGCACCTGTCCGGCGGCCAGCAGCAGCGAGTCGCCATTGCCAGGGCGCTGGCCATGGAGCCGGAGGTGCTGCTGCTCGACGAGGTGACCTCGGCGCTCGATCCGGAGCTGGTGACCGGAGTGCTGCATCTGCTGGCGGATATCGCGGCCGATACCGAGATCACGTTTCTCTGCGTGACGCACGAAATGCAGTTCGCCCGCAAGGTTTCCGATCGCGTAATGATGTTCGACGCGGGGCGCGTGCTCGAGGACGGTGATCCGGAACGGATCTTCACCGATCCCCGGCAGGATCGGACTCGCGAATTCTTAAAGGCGGTCTTGGATGAAAACTGACCGCCGATCTTCCACAATCTGATGCATGACCAAGCCGTGTCTAGTCCTGCAGTTGCGGCCGGAGCGACCCGCCGCGGATGACGAATACCGCGCCGTCCTGCGCATGGCCGACCTCGCCGAGGGTGACACGGTCCGGGTGCAGATGGATCAGGAATTCCCGGATATCGATCTCGACGATTACTCGGCGGTGATCGTCGGTGGCGGGCCGAGCAATGTCAGCAGTCCGGACGTCGAGAAATACGGGTACCAGCGGACATTCGAACCCAAGCTGAAGAAGCTGATGACCGAGATCGTCGGCCGGGATTTCCCGTATCTGGGCGCCTGCTACGGATTGGGCATCCTCGCCGACGTGCTCGGCGGCGAGGTGAGCGTCCGGCAATACAGTGAACCGGTCGGCGCGCAGACCATCGATCTGACCGAGCATGGCTGGACGGACCCGCTGCTGGCAGGCATTCCGCGGACATTCCGAGCGTTCGTCGGACACAAGGAAGCCTGTCAGGAGGTGCCGCCCGGTGCGGTGCTGCTGGCCGGCTCGGCCGATTGCCCGGTTCAGATGATTCGCGTCGGGCAGCACGTGTACGCGACCCAATTCCATCCGGAATTGGATAGCGACGGACTGGCTTTGCGCATCGAAGTTTACCGGCATGCGGGCTACTTCGAACCGCATGAGGCCGAGGACCTGATCGAACTCGGTCATCGGGAATCGATCACGGTGCCCAGTGCGATTCTGAGTCGATTCATCGCGCGGTACTGCCGCGGATAGGTCCGATTACCGATCGGAGTCGAGGCGATGGCGTTTTCGGTGTTCGGTGCGCGAGCTGGTACGCAGCGCCCAGCTGGGTGAGTCGGCACGCACGTCGGTGATCACCGGCCAGGATCCGGTCGTCGTGGCTGACGGTTCGCGCCGGACCGGCACCGCTTCGCGCCGCCGCTCCGGCAGCGCTTCGCGGGTGCTGCGTTCGTCGATCTCGGCGAGTCCGACGACGACCATCAGCATCATGATGACCAGCGTGACGGTCACGATCAGTGGTGACACCAGCTGGAGGGGATCGATGCCGCCGCTGTCGACCTGGTGGTCGGCATGGCTGGCGTGCATGGACGTCATCCCGACGTAGTGCATTCCGCACACTGCGACACCCATGATCAGCGCGGCGCCGATGGTGGCGAACAGGCCGCGGACATGCAGCATGAACCACAGTGCCGCGGTGGCCGCGACTACCGCGATCACGATCGACACCACTACCGTGTTGCGGTCGTATTCGACGTGTGCGGTGGTCTTCATCGCGTACATGCCCAGGTAGTGCATGGCGGCCACGCCGAGTCCGGTGATCGTGCCGCCGATCGGCAGCGCCACGAATTCGTTTCGACCGCGTACGACGATCGACAGCCCGACCCACACGACCACGATCGCGATGACCGCACTGAGCAATGTCATCGGAACGTCGTAGCGAATGGTGGCGCCGTGGATGGAGAAGCCGAGCATGGCGGTGAAATGCATGACCCAAATGCCCGCCCCACCGAGGGAGACGGCGGCGGTGGCCAGCCACCCGGCCGGCCAATCGGAGGACCGAGCGTGTGTCACACACCGGAGCGCGAGGCCGGATCCGATGATGGAGACGAGGTAGGCCATGACCGGGGTCAACCAGCCGTGACTGAAATGATCGAGTTCTAGCATGTGTACTCCGCGTTCACCAGTTGTGCCGTGGCGGCCGAATGCCGGTCGGTGGGGAGGACCCGCTATCGGTCGGCGGCGACCAGCTGCCCGTCGAGCGCAGCGGCAGTAAACCAATGAACATCGGGTGGAACCTCACGATCTGCGGAAATTTACACTGGCATTTCCGCCAGGCGCTGACAATAGCCAGGTCGGACGCTCGTGGCCAGCGCGGGTCCCAGATTCACAGCTAACACATAGTTTCCGGCATAGCAATCGATCAGCGTTCAGTTCTGGGAGCCGGGCTCGCCGCGCCGCGCGCTTCGGGCGTTCGGTGTACCGAGGCGATCACGTGTCGGCAGCGGGCTCGCTGGTCGGGCGCAGCCGAGCCGCGATCTCATGCGCGACGAACCCACCGAAGGACCGAGGCGGGCTAGTGATTCCCGAGTTCCCGCAGCGCCTGTTCGGATGCCGAACCCGGCTCGGCGGCGAACAGATCCAGGCCGCAGCACGACGGTGCGTCGGGGAGTGCGATGAGTTCGCCGTGCAGGGTCAGTGCGCCGACGAGCGGATGGTGCAGCGCGTACGTCCGGTTCCGGACCTGTGCGACCGGGTGCTCGGCCCACATTCGTGCGAAGTCCCGGCTCAGCTCTTTCATGTTCTCGATGTGCGCCGTGAGTTCGGTGTGTCCGCGATAGCGTCCGAGCAGAACACGCAGATGCGCCACGTGCGCGAGTGCCGCCTGATCCCAACCCGGTCCGAGTAGTTCGTGCAGGTGAGGCTCGGTGAACAGGAGGTGTGAGAGGGTACGGCGGTCGTGGGGGAGTGCGGGGAAGTCACCGAATACCGCGACAGCGAGTCGGTTCCACCCGATGATCTGGGTGTGGCGACCGACTACCAGTGCCGGTGTCATCACGAACGAATCCAGCAGATAACGCAGGCCCACAGGTATATCCGCCGACGGTGTCTCCTGTGCGCACGGTTGCGGACGCCGTGCGATCCGGTGCAGATATGTCGATTCGTCCGTGTCCAGGCGCAGCGCCGCGCTGATGGCTTGTAGGACCTCGTCCGAGACGCCGTCGCTCTTGCCCTGCTCCAGGCGCGTGTAGTGGGCGATGCTCACCCCCGCCACCCGGGCCAACTCCTCGCGCCGCAGGCCGGCGACTCGGCGCACTCCGCCGTGGTCGCGCAGCCCGACATCCTGCGGGCGCAGCCGAGCTCGGCGCGATTTGAGGAACCCGCTCAGCTCGGTCCGGTCGTCCACACGACAAGCCAACGCAGGGGTCGCGGCGACCATTCCATAGCCGCGGTGGCGCGTTGGGTGGTCGTCCGTGAGTGCGCGGCACACGGCCGCCATGTCGTTGCCGCCGTGGCGAATCGGGTGATCACGCCGTGAGTACGCAGCACATGGGCCTGGTTGCGCGGCCGTGGTAGCTCCACGCTGTCAGGCGGCACCCACGCCAACGAACGGAGAAGCCGTGCACGGAACACTCGGACTGATCGGCAGCGGAATGATCGGTACTTCCATTGCCCGCCTAGCCATTTCGGCAGGTCTCGATGTCGTCGCCAGTAATTCGCGAGGCCCCGCGACCCTCGCTGATCTCGTCGCCGAACTCGGCGGGCAGGCCCGAGCTGGGACTCCAGCGGAAGCGGCGCGCGCCGCAGACCTGGTGGTGGCAGCGATACCGTTGCTGGCCTATCAAAAGCTCCCCGCGGCAGCGCTGGCCGGAAAGACGGTCCTGGACACGGCGAACTATTACCCGGAACGAGACGGTCACCTGGCCGAACTGGACACAGGCGCACTGACTTCCAGCGCTCTGATCCAGCGCCACCTCGCGGATTCCCACGTGGTCAAGGCATTCAACACGATCACCCCACACCAGCTGCTCTCCCTCGCCCGCCCCACTGATGCCCCGGACCGGAGCGCCCTCCCCATCGCAGGCGACAACACGGCAGCCAAAGCCGAGGTCAGCCGCCTACTCGACCTCCTCGGCTACGACGCCGTAGATATCGGCCCCCTCTCCGCCAGTTGGCGCACCGAACCGAACACCCCGGCATACATCCGCCCCTACCTCGGCGAAATCCCAGCCATGGACGTCGACGCCTTCCTCCAGTGGACCCACCGAACCCCCGGCATCTCCGTCTCCATACCCCAACTCACCGAACTCATCGAAACCGCAGTCCGCCGGCCCGCAGGCGAAGCCGAACTTCCCAGCGCCAACTGAGTAGCACGCCGTCGAGCAGCTCGCTTCGGATGCCCATCCAGTACCGGCCGTGCACAGAGTGTGGGTGCGGAACTACTGCTGGTCGACCTTCGATGAGTGACGCGATCAATAGCAGCTCAACATATTTGCCGTTCGCGTGGGGTGCGCAGGCGTTGCGGGCGGATCTGGAGAGACTTCTTCCGGATGCTGATAACGTGGGCGGGTCGTCGAGTTCTGGGCGGCTGGTAGGGCGTCCGGTGATTGTGCGTCGAAATCGCCTGTCCTGCAGGGGCTGTGAGGTGACCGCAGTCGACTGTGGTTGCCTCGCCAGGGTTCGAGTTCTCGACGCGGACCTCATGGCCGGGGTCACATACGGTCGGCGTCGCGAGGAGGGCTGAACTGAGAGCTGTGGCCGCAGGCTGTGTTATCGCCGCGGTGCTTCCATTGATCCTGGCCTCCTTGCTGATCCAACGTCTGGAGTCACGCCTTTGACCACGCCACCGGCAACCCACACCACCGCCACCGGAGTCTGCCCCGCGCTGCACGGCTCACCGCTCGATCCCGGCGAACCTCGAGTTCTGTTGCATACTCCGGAGTTCGCCGCCGATCCGCATCGGGCCTATCGGGAGGCGCGCAGCCAGTACGGGTCGCTGGTGCCGATGGAGTTGGCGCCGGGTGTGCCCGCCACCCTGGTGGTCGGTTATCAGACCGCGGTGCGAATCCTCAATGATCCGGAACACTTTCCGGCGGATCCGCGGCATTGGGAACAGACGGTTCCCGACGACTCACCCGTCAAGCCGATGATGATGTGGTACCCGAACGCGCTACGCAACGCCGGGGCGGCGCATGCCCGCTACCGGCAGGCTTACACCGGCAGCATCGACGGAATCGATCTGCACGAACTGCATTCGACGGTCGAGAAGATCGCCATCCCGGTGATCAACACCTTTTGTGAGACCGGCGAGGTCGACCTGGTCACCCAGTACGCGCTGCCGGTCGTCTTCGAGGTCATCAACCAGATGGTCGGCTGCTCACCGGAACTGGGGCAGCGGGTCGCGACCGGTATGGCGATGCTCTTCGACACCGTCGAGGCGGCCGCTGGTATGGCGATGCTCAGCGAGGCACTGCTGGAGCTGGTGCAGCTACGCCGGGCCGAGCCCGGTGACGACGTCACCTCGCGAATGGCCCACCACCCGTCCAAGCTCGACGATACCGAAATGCTATGCCAGCTGATCAGTTTCTACGGTGCGGGCATCGAACCGATGCAGAATCTGATCACGAACACCCTGCTGCTGATGCTCACCGACGACCGGTTCGGCGGTGAGATGCTCGGCGGTAGCCTCTCGACCCGCGACGCACTCGACGAGGTGTTGTTCAACGACCCGCCGATGGCCAACTTCAGCATCACCTACCCGCGCCAGCCGATCCTCATCGACAACACCTGGCTACCCGCCCATCAGC
The DNA here is from genome assembly GCF_000308835.1 of Nocardia vinacea NBRC 16497. Taxonomy (GTDB): domain Bacteria; phylum Actinomycetota; class Actinomycetes; order Mycobacteriales; family Mycobacteriaceae; genus Nocardia; species Nocardia vinacea. Next base: position 52,613 of record NZ_BAGN01000411.1, read on the forward strand.
CGGTCGTGGTCAGCCTTTCGGGCTGCAATAACGATCCGGCGATCCGCGGCGGCGACCGCACCGGCAACCGCTCGCATCTGGCGTGGGGCGCCGGGCCACACGCCTGCCCCGCGAAATCCGTCGCCTACCTGGTCGTTCAGGACGCCATCGATCAGCTGCTCGACGCGCTGCCCGAGATGGAACTGGCCATACCCGCGGACGAATTGGCTTGGCGGCCCGGACCGTTCCACCGCGCATTGGCGGCGCTGCCGGTCGTCTTCCCCAAGTCCCCTCCGCTGCCCGTTTTCTAAAAGGAGATAACGATGGAGCATGAACCGCTGGTCCTGGATCTGACCGGCGCTGATATCCAAGGCGAGAACGAGCGGATCCGGGAGCGCGGGCCGGTCGCGCTGGTCGCCCTGCCCGGCGGCGTGCCCGCGTGGTCGGTGACCGATGCCGCCGTGCTCAAGAGTTTGCTCGCCGATCCGCGGGTGTCGAAAGACGCACGGCAGCACTGGTCTTCGTTCATCAATGGCGAGATCACCGAGGAGTGGCCGCTGCTTCCGTGGATCGCGGTGGACAATATGTTCACCGCGTACGGCACGGACCATCGCCGCCTGCGCAAACTGGTCTCGCCCGCGTTCACGCACCGTCGCACCACGGCGCTGCGTCCGCGGATCGAGGCGATCACCGAGGGTCTGCTGAACGCGCTCGCGGCCACCCCGAAGGGCGAGGTGGCCGATCTGCGGGAGGGTTACGCCTATCCGGTGCCGATCGAGATCATCACCGAAATGATGGGTGTGCCCGAACATCTCGGTCCCGGTCTGCGCAAATGTGTCGACGGTTTCTTCGATACCTCGTTCGGCCCCGAGGAAGCGCAGGCCAACTACCTCGAGATGTACCGCCTCGTCAGCGAACTCGTGGCCTACCGGCGCGAGACGCCTGGCGACGATGTCACCAGTGTCCTCATCGCCACCCGCGACGAGGACGACGGCTCGCAGCTGAGCGAGAAGGAACTCGTCGATACGCTGATGCTGGTCATCAATGCCGGTCACGAGACCACGGTGAATTTGCTCGATCAGGCGATCTACATCCTGCTCACCCATCCGGAGCAGCGCGCCGATCTGGTCGAGGGCCGGGTGCCGTGGTCGGATCTGGTGGAGGAGACACTGCGCTACGAGGCGCCGGTCGCGCACCTGCCGCTGCGCTACGCGGTCGAGGATATCGAGCTCGGTGAGATCCGAATTCCCAAGGGCGAGGCGATTCTGGCGTCCTATGCCGCCGCGGGACGCGATCCGAATCTGCACGGTGCCACCGCCGCGACGTTCGACCTGCACCGGGTCAACAAGGAACACCTGTCCTTCGGGCACGGTGCGCACCACTGCATCGGCGCCCCGCTCGCTCGGCTGGAGGCGACGATCGCTCTCCCGGCAATCTTCGAGCGCTTCCCGAATATGCGCTTGGCCGTGGATCCGGCGGAATTGGCGCCGGTCGGCAGTTTCATTTCGAACGGACACCGCACGTTGCCGGTTTTCCTGGACGCGTAGCGGCGCGACGGGGGTGCCGTCACATCGGCACCCCCGTTGACTGATCACCGCTCGGTCAACGCGATTTCGAGTTCTCGGCGTTGCGGCAGCAGTAGCGGGAGGACGGACTCGAGGTGGTGTAGGCGGGCCGAGGTGGTCGAGAGAGTGAGTCCCGCGACGAGGGTGCCCGTGCGGTCGCGGATGGGGACGGCGAGGCAGCCGGAGCCTGCGCGGAGTTCATCGAGTTGCATCGCGAAACCATGGCGATGGATATCGGTGCCCGGGTCGGATTCGGCGAGGGCGAGTCGGCCGATGGCGGAGGCGGTCAGGTCGCGGATGACCAATTGTTCGTGCTCGATAGGGTATTCGGGGTCGGCGTCGAGGATGCGTACAAGTGGGCGCGTAGTGCCGGTGCGGTGGTATCCCGCGAGGTGGATGCCGCCTCGGATGCGCCCGCGCAGGCTCTCGAGAATATCCACCGCAGCCGCTGGAATCCTTGGGGGAGCCGCCATTCCGGCGAGTTCGGTGACCTTGCTGCCGAGCGCGAAGCCGCTGAGATCAGGGGTGCGGACCAGATATTCCTGTTGGACAAGGAGATTGAGCAATCGGTAGATGGTCGCCTTGGGCATGGCGAGGTTACGGCTGATCTCTCGTGCGGTGACGCCCGGTCCGCAGGCGGCGACCTCCTCGAGCACAACCAGCGCGCTGAGTACGGCCTTGGGTTGTCGCCCGCCGAGCGCACCGGAGGCGGTCACCGCGGCCGCCGGTCGGAGCCGGTTGGTGCACCTCCGAGCACCTCGTCTCGGATCGGGGTGTCATGGGTGCCCATCCGAGCGACCATCCGTCGCGCGCGGGCGAACCACGCGAGGGCGAGCGCGACACTGCACACGAAGAGCCAAACACCCACGGCACGGGGACTATTCGACTCTCTGATCAGATATACGGCAAGGCAGGCACCGAGACAGCAGGCGGCGCTCGCCGCTCCGATGGCGGGCCATATCGTCAGCTCGCCGATCCGGCGTAGGAAGAATACGGCGGCCGAGCACACAAGGGTGTAGGCCAGGACGTATCCACCCGCGGAGACGGCCAGGAGAATACCGACGGCCTGTTTCGAGGTCGCGCCCGCGAGTAACAGGATGATGGGCCCGATGGTGAGCACCGGCATTGCGGTGTAGATCGCGATATGTGGTGTCTTGAACCGGGAATGTGTATGGCCGACGGTCGCCGGGATCACGCCGTCGATGGCAAGTGCGAGCAGCACGCGCACGAGCGCCGTCGAGGACGCGAGTGCGCACGCGAAAAATGAGGCGGCGACCCCGATGTCGAGGATCGGAGTGATCCAGCCGACGCCGTAATAGGCCGAGAGCGCGGACACCGGCGTGACATCCTCGCCGAGCGCGACGTTCGCCGCCCGAAATCCGGTGGTCTGCACCGAGGTCGCGGCCACCACGAGCAGGCCCGCGGCAATCGGCGACCAGGTCAGTACGCGCGGTACGGTCGCGAACGGGCGGCGGGCCTCGACCGAAAGCGATGCGGCACTCTCGAACCCGACGAAGGCCGTGATCGCGATGACTACTCCGGTGACCAATTGACCGAGGCTCAACTGGCGTGGCGCGATCAGCTCCCAGGAGATCGGTTGACTGCCCTGTCCGATGAACAGCACCACGACCAGTGCGATGAGCACGGCCACGGCGACCGACTCGACCAGTAGGCTGACCCGCGCTGACAGCCGGATGCCGCGCACCATGACGACCGTGCACAGCACTCCGCACGTGATGACGCACAGCAACGGAACGCTCGAGCCATGTGTCGGCCCGCCCCCGAAGTAGCCGAGCAGATTCGATACGTGGAAGCCGACATTGGCGAAGGCGTACATCGAAATGAAGCCGTAGCCGAGGATCAGACTCACCCCGCTCGCGAACCCCGCCGTCGCGCCGAGCCCCTTGGCGGTGAAGGTGTACAGCGATCCCGCGGTCGCGATGCGCTTGGTGAACTGATTGATCGTCGCCGCCGCGAGCAGGGTGAGCAGGACCCCGATCAGCGCCGCCCACAGTCCGGCATTGCCGCTGTACAGTGCCAACAGCCCGGGGACGGTGGCGGCCGCGGCGCACGGCGCGATAGCCGACACCGACTGCGCCAGCACATCGCCGAAGCCGAGGGTGCGCCGGTGCAGACCGGACATCGGCGATGTCGTACCCACACCGGTCACCGGCTCGGGATCGGCAATGGCCCGGTCCAGGGCGCTGACGTGAGGGTTCATACGGACGGAATGTAGGAACCGGATGTTTCGGACGCGTTGCTGTCGCGTCATGTATGGGTGATCGGCAAACGAGGCGACGAGCGGATTCGCGGTCTCATTCGGCGCACCGCTGACCTTTACCGCCGGGTGACTCTTCGGCAAAGCGTCCCGCGAACAGTGTGTGCATCGAAAGCGTTCGCCTGTTTCGGAGGTTCACCATGGTCGCCAATTCCCCACTCGACGCGACGGCCGCATCCCCACCGGCCGGCAGTCTGCGCGGCTCGCTCGGCCCGGGGGCGATCGTCTTCATGGTCGTGGCGGCGGCCGCGCCGCTCACCGTGATCGGTGGTGCGGCGCCGATCGGCATGCTGATCGGCGACGGGGCCGGGTATCCGACCATGTTCGTGGTGTCCGCCATAGTGCTGCTGTTCTTTTCGGTCGGGCTCGGGGCGATGAGCCGGTATGTGCCCAAGGCCGGGGCCTTCTTCACCTATGTCGGCTACGGGCTCGGACGTCCGATGGGATTGGGCGCGGCGTATCTGGCGCTGTTGACCTACACGATGATTCAGGTGGCGGTCTACGGATATCTCGGCGCCGCGCTCGAACGATCGGTGGTCGATATCGGCGGCCCCGACCTGCCTTGGTACGTATATGCATTGCTGGTCGTCGCCGCGGTCGGTGTGCTCGGTTACCGGCATATCGAGCTCAGCTCGAAGGTGTTGGGGCTGTTGCTGATCGGCGAGGTGGGGATCGTGCTCGTGCTGGCCGCGGTCGTGATGGGACGCGGT
>NZ_BAGN01000410.1 GCF_000308835.1 Nocardia vinacea NBRC 16497
GGGCAGAGCGAGAGCCCTGCGCCGAAGGCGCAGATCAGACAGGATTTCTATCCTTCGGTGCCGGGACTCTGCCGGGACTCAGTTGGTCCCGGCAGAGTCCCGGCACTGTCCCGTCATTCTCCCGGCACTAAGGGAGCGCGTTACGGTCGCATCCTTACTCGGCACAGGCCTGCTCGGTCCCGCTCGGATCCAGTCATAGGCCGCCGCTATGGGTTCCACGCTGGGTGTCGGCGTTGCGGCGTTCGCGCCGGTGGCCATGAGACTGGTTGCCCGGCAGTGGTTCACGCCATTCAGGGACGTGCGCAGATATTGCGTCGGTCCACTCGTCGGTTCCTGGTCGCCGGCATAGTATCGACGCGTGCCTGACATGAGTGGTGGAGCGCTACATTTTCTGAACGCACCAAACCTGAATGCGGTGCTAGACATTCCGTCGCCCAGCGGAGTCGATTACGCCTCGCTAGACATCGCGTACGTTGCAGATGGTGTAGAAGCGATTAAAGACGCATGGATACCCATCCTCAGGCGAGATAAATCGTTTTGTGAAACTCCATTGGAGGATTCTGATTCGCGGTGGCGAGAAGCGAGCCTGCGACTCGCTTATCATTTTGTTGCAGCGCTGCCATTTGCAGAACCTTGCTTCGCGAAAGGCAGAGGCGGAAGATGGACGCCGTTCTTGAAGTCCTTTCAGCGCGACATCTACATGGAAGATTCCGGCGCGGATACCTCCCTCGAGCGGCATATGATTTCCTACTTCTGTTCTGCATACTGGGGCGCTTTATTCACAGAGGTCGTCGGATCCGCTGTTGTCGGGCTCACTGAGAATGGGTGGGATCTGTTTATATTTTGGGACATGCAGAACATTTCCCAGATAGCGACAACTAGTCCGCATAAAGAACATCTCAAGATTGGTCACGTATTCGTCGAGGCCATCGCAAGACGGGCAAAGGATGCAGTCGAGAAGCGGGACGCACGGGATCGCTATCTGCGGGATAAGCTCTGGGGCCCACTTGTCAATACGCGGGAGATCGGGAAGTTGGCAAGACGCGATGAATCGGTTGTAACGCGATATGGGGACAAAGCGGTAGAGGAGCGCTTCGAACAGCAGTTGAGCGTTCTGTTTCAGTCATTTGGCTTTATCGTCGCAAGCACTTCACGGGGAGAAAGACGAGTTGACTTAATCTGTATCGCGACTCAAGCGGGCGCAATGCCTTTCACTGTACTTGTAGAAGCAAAGAGTACTGCGCGGGCCTATTCTTTGCCCACGAAGGACGCGAGGGCGCTTCAGGAGTATGTTGAAACTGTCAAGTATAAATTGAACACTTTTCCGCCGCTCAAGTTGGTTCTAATAGTAGGGCCGGAACCTGCAAGGACACTTGATTCCAAGCTTAGGACTTTAGAGTCTCAGGTCTCGGTACCTTTTCGATACTGTCGCGCCGAATTTTTATCAAATCTGAGAAGCGCATTCGCAGGCGCCCTACCGTCGGGCGTTTTTCTCGAAGCCGCATGCCGCGACTCGCAGGTGCTCACCAATGACACTTTCCGTGCGGTAGTTGAGCACATGCGAGGGAATGCGGAGGCTCATAATGAATTCGTTCGCCGAATGATTCAATAGCCTACAGGAGCCCAGCGGATATCTAACGCCTGGCCTGGTTGTGCTATCTCGTGAGGTTGGTGCCACCATCCGGCTGTTAGGGGGTGGGCGCAGATGCTCGGTCGGTGCCTCGAACGAATAGCAACCACCAACAGCACTCGATCGCCCACGTTCACCACGTACTGAGCCTCGTGGACGGAGTTATAATACCGCACCACTCGGAGGAGAAGGCGGGGATGGCGTTGGGGCGAAACATCGAGGATCGGCCTTACGATCGATCTTTGATGTCGTGAGTTTGACGTAAAGCGAAGGAACCTGTGATGGCTCGTGTGCCGTGGGCAGCTCTCGGGGGAGACGAGATCGAAGCCGTTGTATCTAATTTGCTGTACAACGAGCACCCCCGCGCGAAACGGATCCGGCCATCACAGGGGGACTACGGGCTAGATCTCATCGTTCCGCGGCTCGGAGATCGAGGCGAAGTATGGGACGTCTATCAGGTCAAGAAGTTCGCGTTGAACCTTACCGGCGATCAGAAGACACAGATCGAGAAGTCGTTTCGCCGACTCATGTTTGGGCTTGCACGCAAGGAAATTCCAGTCGGTGACTGGTACGTGGTGATGCCTCTGGATCCGACACCGGAGAACGTTACGTGGTTCGCGGCAATGCCCGACGACGTGATCGCTGACATGTTTGCCGACGAGCCGAGGCTGGCTGCCTCGGCTGAGGAGAAGCGAGACCCGCTCACCCCTGGCGAACGTGCGCAGATCGACCAGTGGCGGTCAGCCTCGGGGCGGATCGTTGACTGGAAGGGGTTGAATGCGTGCGAGGCCTGGGTTGCGAAGCACTGGTATGTCACCGATTACTACCTGAACGGCGGCAGCGAGCGCATTAGGAACGCGGTTGCCGACGTCGCGAAGATCCTCCAGCGCGACGAGAGTCTGGTCGATCAGGGCGATCAGACGGCTCTTCTTACGCCTGCGGAGTCCGAGGAGCATCTGCTGCGCCTTCAGTCGGCTCTCGATGGCGACCCGCATTTCCGCTACGGCGTCAGTCTTGATCCGCACGTCCCCGATCTCGTCGTCAACACTCCGGGGTTGATCGCCGCAACACAGAGAGTTGGTTCGGACGGTTCGTGTCTGACCTTTCGGATCTACGCTCGCTTCGACGAATCGCTCAATGAGCGACCTATTCCGATCAAGCTGAACTTCGCCATCGACGACCCGGAGTTCGACCAAGCTGCGTACGACAGTTGGCGCAAGTACGGGACGCCACTCAGCGCACCAGCAGCCTTCGAGATAGATCTTCCGGGTGGGCTCGGCAGCAAAGCCGAGGCTGTACAGGTGCAGGTCACGCAGGCGGACAGCAAGCAGCACGAGATTCGGGTCCGGGTTGTAACCAACGACGGCACGGTGGTACCCGACGTGCGATTGGAGATGAAATCCTCGATCGGTCCGGACAGAACCGGGGTGCGGATCGATGGGACGGATCAGTCTGGCTTGTTGGTGACGCACGGGACCCTCGACGGCGAGTCAAATGTCAGTAACTTGCAATTCAAGCTGCGGAAGGTCAGCGGTGCTGAGATAGGCGAAGCATGGCCTGCAATCGCGCTGATAGCGTCTATGACCTACCCGAACATGGTGCAGGTTGCGGGGAAGTACGGTCCATTTCTGGATTTGCAGAGAGTGCCAGAAGGAGTGGTAATGATCGCTCCCGCCGAGTTCGCCTACCTCCGTGCACTCAATTGCATCCAAACACGCACGGCTACACCGATTCGCATTCCGCGTTTGGATGAGGTCACGGTTGACGAGATCCGCGATGCACTGCATGCCGAGGCGATGATCGAGGGCCAGGTCGTGGTCACGGCGTGGCAGCCTTTCGAACTTGAGTCGCACATTGTTGCCCAACTCGATCCTGCGGGCAGCTACGAACTGGTACTCGAAGGGGCCTACAGGCTCTCGATCGGTGACCAGGAGGTCGCAATTACGGACACCGTCACCCTGAAGTTGCTGTCGGCGAAGCTGGACGACCTCGTCGGCGGCCGAGTTGTGCCCGACCTCAACAACACGAGTCACCAGTGGATCCACGGATCGGCTATGCCCCCCGAGGGGCGACGCCGAGTTCTTAGTCGTCGGATCGATCGGCAGGACTGCCACGAAGCACCGCAGGATCGAAATCGCAGCGCCGACGAGGAAGTGGGAGAGGTGGACGACTGAGCACCTTCGGCTGAATAGGCACGCAGGGAGTGCACGGCACCTTCAGTCTCCGCCAGCCCAGCTCGACGAACGCGACCAAGAACTCGCCGCCGCTGCGCCGCCAACCGGGAATTGTTGGCCAACATGAACAAACGCCATTGACGCAGCCAGCGTCGCGACCGATCCAGTCTCGAAGTCGGCAAGCGGGCCTTGTGCATTGGTGTCAGCGGTCGGTCGCTGCGGTAGGTCGCGACGGGCGGCGCCTTCCACCGTGAATCCGGGGACCAGATGGGGACCACACGTCCCGCGCGACAATGAACATTGCGAGGGCGCAGGCGGACTGGGCCCGGATGCGAACCGTGCGTGACGTGCACAAAGGCGTGGTGATCAGTCCTGGGGGTCAGGTGGTCGCAGGTTCAAATCCTGTCAGCCCGACAAAGAAACCCCTTCCGACCTCGGTCGGAAGGGGTTTTCTGATCTCAGGTTCGGGCTGGGATTTGAGCGGATCGCATCAAAATGTCATATTTTCGAGCTCATTCGCCGCGTGCCCATCGTTCGAGGACGTCCCGGTTGTCGGGAACGGTCTCGGGGATGTCGATGTAGTGGCCCTTGGCCACCGCGGTGGTGTTGCCCAGTTGCCGGGCTGCCCGTTCTGGGTCGCCGTACTCGCGATCGACCTCGGTGGCGGCGCCCTTGCGGAAGGTTCGCGGGGTGATCCATGCGAAGGTTTCGCCGCGGGCAGCGCGCCAGGTCCGGCCGAAGTTGTTCGGGTTGCGCACTGTCCCGACCGGGGAGGGGGAGAGCAAGCCCATCGGGTTCGGCTGCCCTGAGGTTTTCAGGTAGTCGATGGCCTCGCGGATGGCTTCGATGGTGTGTTTCGGCAACAGGATTCGGCGCCATCCGTTTTCGGTCTTCGGTGCGGGCTTGCGGGCCCATCCGCCGGTGCCTTTGCCCTTCTGCTCGACCAGGGTTCCGGTGATGTCCAGGTAAGGGTCTTCGGCCTCGAGATCGATATCGCCGAGGAGCAGCGCGAATACCTCGTGGGGGCGCATGCCGGTTCCGGTGATCACGTCGATCACCCATACCACTGCCCAGTCCCGCGCTGGTCCGGTCGTGTAGGCCGGAGTCCCGGGAATCGCCTCACCGCGAGCCCATGCGCGGACCTGGGCGCGGAAGGCTGGCAGCGCGTGCTGGTCTTGGACCTTGCCGCGGGCTTGCTTCTTGCGCCTGGTGAATGCGCCGACGCCGTCGATCGGGTTCGTCTCGACGGCGCCGTGGCGGACGGCGATCTGCATCATGGCGCGCAGGACGATCTTGTGCTGCTTGGCTTTGCGGCGCAGCCCCAGGCTCACCAGCCGTTTGAGGTGCCGGTCCAATTCTCCGGCGGTCGCTTGCCAGACTTGGAGGTTGCCCAGGGAGTTCTCGATCTTGGCGGATGGTGACAGCATCCCTGCTGGGATCGCAGATCGCGACGACAAACTACTGACGCAGATGGAATCACTCTCGGGCGGTGCGAGTCGGTTGCGGTCGTCCGATGCTTCCACGACAGCCAGAGGGGAACGGGAAATTTCGCAACAGAGTGAACCATCATGTGGTGCACAGCGTTTCTTCTGGTAAGCCGTCGACGGTGTGTCTATAGCGTCGAGTGCCGTTCGGAGATCTTGCGCTACCCGCGTACGCGAGACTGCATTTCAAGAAGAAGAGGTTTCTACGTGATCAACGCCAAGAAGACAATTGCCGTGTGTGCGAGCGTAATCGGAATCACTGCCGGGATGGCGGTATTCCTCCCCGCGACGGCATCCGCGGCAACCTACGGTGGTCAGTGCGGTAAGGGATATGACGTGATCGATTCGCACGACATCGTCGGTGGCACCGCCTTTCTGACCTACAACGGTAAGAACAATTGCGTTGTCACCGTCCGGGACCAGCCGGGGAAACCCGTGCGGATGGGCGCCGGGCTCCGGCGGTCAGGGGATAGTCGCGCCGTAGTCGTCGACGACGCCGAATACACCGAGTTCGCGGGTCCGGTGAAGGTCGAGGCAAAGGGCGAATGCATCGACTGGGGCGGCCTCATCGGTGATGACGAGTGGCAGGTATTCAAAGTGCACTGCGGCTGAACGGCACGTGCCCGTACCTGCTCATACCAGGCCGGTACGGGCTCGTGCGCAGGGGGCTGGCGGCAGCACCGATGCGTACTAGCGCCACACGGACATACTCAATTCGGCATGTGCCTGCGTCGCCGGAGCTGGCTCTGGCAGTGTCCGAGATCCGTTGGCGGACAACCGCTCCACGGGTGCGTGTGAGTGTGCGCTTTGTCGTCCTCGAGCCTGCAGTGAAGGCAGCAGTCGGCGAGCTATTCCCCAACATTGGATATCCGAGGATGCCAGCAGTGTGGGGGCACCTATGTTGATCCGTCCCACCGGGGCCAAGGCGTCGCCGATGGCTTGTGCGCAGAGCTATTCAAGTGGGCCGCTGAGGAAGCCGGCGTCGACTGGCTCGGCCTGCATGTACGCGATTCCAACACCCAAGCGATCCGGTTGTATGTCCGCCAGGGGTTTCGCGTTGTTTCGCGCAGCCACCATCCCGAACTGGGCGTGAGCTCGTTGGTCATGGTCCAACCGATTACCCAGGCCGACCGCAGGCAACCTAGATCGGATGTGTCCGTTACTGCTGGCCGAACCACCTCGCTGGAGGTCGACTCGCCCGCCACCGGATCAATCCTGGTTCTCAAAGGTAGCCGGACGAAGGATCGTTACCGCCGTGAATCCACCGACACGATGACTACTGACGACCGTCTGCGCACTACCTTCGGCGACGCGGCATCATCAACCGGCACCTGATCGACATCATCGCCGGACGTGCGCGGAATCTCGGTGGATGGTTCAGCGCCGACGACGGCTGCAAATGCCAGGTACCTGCGCCGGATGCGGTTGCCCCACTTCAGGTTTCGGATGGTTCGGTTACAGCGGTGCGGAGCGCCACCAATCGATGAGTTCGTCCACCGAGTGGTTGGTCCAGAAGGAATCGATCCGACATTGGCTGCGCTGTGAATCGTCGAATCTGACAGTGATGTCGGTCCTCCCGCTTGTGTCGTCGTGGCGCCACAGAGTGACTGTTCCGGAGGCGCGCGGCAATCTTTCCAGGAGCCTGTACTCGGGTCCCACCGGATCGACATATGGTTGATCGGCGGCCGAAGAGTAGGCCTTGTCGGCGATCACCACTCGCGGATTGCGTCGAGGCGGCCCACCCTTGAGGCGCGGCACGACCATCGTGTCGAGCAACGGCGCCAATACAAGAGCGTCGTTGGCCTGCCCAACGGTCACCAGCACTGCCAAGCCGCGCCCATCGGTGACCAGGTGCACTTTCATGGCCAACCCGGCATGGGATCGCCCCACCAGCCGGTTGTTTGGGACGGATTGAAAGACAACCAGTTCTGGCAGCCATGGTTGTGGAAAGGCGAGAAATTCCAAGCCATCAAAGACATCAAACTACGCGAAATGGACTTCTGGGTCGGCGACTGACACACCCGAACGGCGCCGATCAATGTCCGCTGGATAGCCGTTCCAACGTCGCTACGGCCGTCGGTTCGATCAGGCGCCTACCAGTACGCAGAAATCGGGCAGGCCGGCAGAGCTGTTGAAAATGTCCATGCTACTTCGCTTTTCAAGCAGCAGCGGGTCCTTCGGGCGCTTGGCAGTACCCCTGCGCGCCTTTCGCCGCGCTCATCCGGGCGTGACCTGCCAGCCCGCCGCGACGAGCAGCACCAGTGACGCCGCTACCGCCGGTGCGCCGACCGGCCACAGCATCGCGGTCAGAACCAACGGGCGCGGCCGCGGGCCAGCGGCGCGGACACACGCCGAAACCGAACTGACCACAGTGATCACCGAGATCCATGTCGCCACCTGCGGCACCTAGGGTGCTCGACGCGTGCATGCCGAGGTTTGGCTGGGAAGGGGAATCCGGTTGGACCGCAAGCGGGTTGAACGGTCGATGCAGTGATCCTGCGGCCGAACTCATCGGATCTGGCCAACCTGCGCTTCACCGTCGATGCCTCGGATCTGTTGTGGTGCATGGACATCAGCACCGCACCCCTTGAGGGCTGGGTCTATTGCGCGGTCGTGCTGTGGGTTCCTTGGTACGCGGTCAAGCCAGCGTAGTAGTGGATGTGATGGTCTTTTCGGTGTGTGTGAGGTGGTCTTGTAGTTCGGCGTGCCGGAATTGGTAGACCGCTCCGGTGGTGCGGAGCAGGCGGAGCCAGTGCGCATCGTCGAGAAACCGATGTGCCCTCCACGGCAACTTTCCCCTGACGGCCGGCCAGCGGGTTGTTACGACGAAACCGAACCAGGCTGGCTCGTGCATCAGCGCGAACACCACCGCGCCCACTCGCACTGACACCCCACCAGTTTCACCTTCCCGCGCTGCGCAGGCCTTCACAACCGACGAAATTCCCTTCGGGGAACGCGCTAGTAGCGGCGGCCCGTGAGGGATCGTTCGACAAAGCCTTTGGCGACTTCCTCGAACGTCTCGAGGAGTGTGTTCGCGGCTGGCGTGAGACGCTGTTCGGCCAAGTGCGCGAGTAGAACTCGCCGGGATGGAGCTCCGTCGGTCAGCGGAATCACGCGGACGTCCTCTCGCAGATTCGACAGCGCAAGTCGGGGCGCCAGCGAAACACCGAGGTCGACCGCCACCATCGCCTGCGCTTCCTGATAATCGTTGGCCGCGAATGCGACGACAGGGGTGAATCCTGCTGCGTTGCAAGCCCTTTCCAGGGCGAGCCCGACCGGATGCTGGTCCGCACGAATAATCCATTGCTCATCGGCGAGTTCGTGCATCGCGATCGTTTTCCGATCCGCGAAGCGATGGTTGACCGATACGACGAGCGTCGGTGGATCGATCAGGAGTTCATGCACCGCGAGCTCCTGATCGTCGACGCGAGCCCATTCATAGTCCCAGAGCAGCGACAGTTCGACCTCACGCGTATCGAGCATGGCACGCAATTGCGCGAATCGGGAGCTGCGCACAGTCAGCGCCACAGCTGGATGACGAGCCTTGAACAGTTTGACCACCGACGGCAACAGGCTGGATCCGGCCGTGGGAAATGTTCCGATCCGCACGGTGCCCGAGCGGAGTCCAGCGATGTCGTCGAGCTCTCTGCGCGCGGCAAGCAGTTGAGTCTCGATGCGCTCGGCACGACGAGCCAGCGTTGCCCCCGCCTCGGTCAGCCGGATGCCGCGCGCATGCCGCTCCAGCAGCGGTTGGCCGGCCTCGTTCTCGAGCTTGGCAATCTGCTGGGAGACCGCGGAGGTCGTGTAGCTGAGCCTGGCCGCGGCTGCCGTGATGGAGCCCGCGCGCACCACCTCGATCAGCAGCAACAGGCGACGAGGGTCGAGCACGGCGCAGCCCCAGAGTTTAGTAGAAGTTAAGTCTCATCGAGATTTTCGAAATTGTACTCCAGTCTCCGATGACGCACGCTTGTCCCTGTCACCGTGACTCACCTCATGAACAGGTTCGGCGTGTGCGGTGCTTCACAATTCTCTTCACGAGCGAAAGGCGGCCGGACTGGTGTTCACACTCCGCGGGACCTGGATGCGCGGAGGGACCAGCAAGTGCTGGCTCTTCAACGCGGTGGATGTAGACCCCTTGATCGTCCCGGCGGGCGGGGTCGACGCGATCCTGACATCGGCCTTCGGTTCGGGCGACCCCCGCCAACTCGACGGTGTCGGCGGCGGCAGTTCCACCACATCGAAGGCCGCGATCGTCCGGCGCTCCAGCACGCGCGGCATCGACATCGACTATCTGTTCGCCCAGGTGGCGATCGGGGACCGGCGAGTCGAATGGGGCAGCAACTGCGGAAACTGCGCGACAGCGATCGGCCTGTACGCGCTGCAAGCAGGGCTCGTCCCGGTCGACGCCGAGACCACGACGGTGCGCATGCGCAATCAGAACACGGGAGCGATCCTCACCGCCGAGATTGCCACCCCGGGTGGGATCGCCCCCGCCGAGGGCACTGCCGCGGTCCCGGGCACCAGCGCGCTCGGCGTCCCGGTCTCGCTGACCTTCACCGACCTGGCCGCCGACCACCGATCACTGCTGCCGACCGGTGCGGCATGGGACCGGCTCACGGTCGGTGACAACGACTACCGAGCCACCCTGGTTAGCGCCGGTGCCCCCGCCGCGCTGCTCGATGCCGCCGACCTGGGGCTGACCGGCGCCGAGGACAATCAGGTGATCGCCGAGCACGTGCCCCTGCTCATCGCGCTACGCGGAGAATCCTCGCTGCGGATGGGACTCAACCGAGCCGGGGCTCCCGTTTCGCACGCGATCCCGAAAGTCGGCATCGTCGGCACACCACGTGACTACCGCACCAGCGCGGGGGTACTTATCACTGCCGAGGAATACGACGTGTCGGTCCGGATGGTCTCCATGCTCGCGCCGCATCCCGCGATCGGGCTCACCTCGGCTGTTGCGGTGGCGGCCGCGGTGACCGTGCCCGGCAGCGTTGTCGCCGACAATGCCCGCATCCGGTGGCCCGGGTCCCTGCGACTGGGCACCGCAGCCGGTGTCCTGCACCTCGACATCGCCGCGACACCGGACGCAGGCCTCGAATCCGTCACCTTGCACCGAGCCGCGAGGCGCATCGCTACCGCAGAGCTCTTCGTCACGCCGCCGACGGTCCTGGCCGGATCCGCATGACGGTCAGGCTCCGGCGAGCCTCCGGGAATTCTGATGCGAACTGCCGAATCACCACAGCTCGACGAGGTGGTCGACGACAATCGGCCCCAAGCCGACCGCATTGCCCGGGCCGATCCATCACCACCGGGCGAATAGTCGGCGAACTCATGGACATTGATGTCCAGGATGAAGGAAACACATGAAAGTCACGATCGACAACCTGACTCTCGCGTACGCGGGCAACACCGTGGTGCGCGACCTCGACCTCGATATCGCCGACGGCGAATCACTGGTTCTGCTCGGGCAATCCGGATGCGGCAAGACCAGCACCATGCGGTGCATCGCCGGACTCGAAACCCCCGACGCCGGACGGATCGCCATCGGTGATCGAGTTGTCCACGATTCAACGAAAGGCCGCACCGTTCCGCCGCACAAGCGCAATGTCGGGATGGTGTTCCAGTCGTACGCGGTCTGGCCGCACCGCACCGTATTCGAGAATGTCGCGTTCTCGTTGCGGATGCAGAAGGTCGCGAAGCAGGAGATCCGTACGCGGGTGCTCGAGGCCTTGGATCTGGTGGGTCTGCGGGAGTTGGCCGACCGCGGCGCCAGCCTGCTCAGCGGCGGGCAGATGCAGCGGGTCGCGCTCGCTCGCAGCCTGGTCATGCGCCCGAGCGTGCTGCTGCTCGATGAGCCGCTGTCCAACCTCGACGCTCGTCTGCGTGAACGCCTTCGAATGGAATTGCGCGAGTTGCAACTGCGACTCGGGCTGACCACCGTCTACGTCACCCATGACCAGGTCGAGGCGTTCGCCCTGGCCGACCGCATCGCGCTCATGCACAAGGGGCGCATCGTGCAGATCGGCACTCCGGAGGAGATCTACACCAAGCCGACCTGCGCCTCGATCGCGGACTTCCTCGGTGTCGGCAATATCTTCCGCTGCACGCCCAGCACCGGAGAACGCGGTGCGGTCGAGTTGACCGACTTTCCGTCCATCGCGGTCCGAATCGATGCCACACCAGCCGAATCCGGACCGGTCATCGTCTGTCTGCGCCCCGAGGATCTGCTGGTCACGGCGGTGGACGAGAGCACACCGACCGGACAGTCCTGGACCGGCCGCGTCGAAGTCGCCAGTTATCAGGGCGCCTCGATCCGCTACCGGGTGACACTGGATGACGGTCCCGAAGTGGAGGCTATCGCCACCGGCCACACCAGCCGGGTTCTCGGGATCGGGGAGCGCGCGGTGGTAACCGCCATCCCGGGTGGCGCCCAGGTGCTGCGCGATGACCGCGTCGAGACGACGGCGGTGCCCGCATGAGTGCCCTCGACACCGGGCCGACCACGGAACAGCCTCGCTCCGAATATATGGAGCCCGAACGGAAATCCACGGCGTCCCGATTCAAGCGGCCCCGGCCGCGCCGCTGGTTCCCGGTGTTGCTGCAATTGGCTCTGCTCGCGCTCATTGTGTTGTGCCCGATGTTCTTCATCGTCATGGGCGCGTTCACCGATAAGATCGAACGCACCTCGCTGTTCGACTTCGGCGACTTCACCCTGGACAACTTCCGCGTGCTCGGCTCCGACACCGCGCGATCGGCGATGCTGAACTCGGCCGCCGTCGGGATCGGCGCGTCACTGCTGGCGCTGGCGATCGGCTGCACGCTCGCCTTCTTGGCGGCCCGCACCGACATCCCCGGACGAAAACTCATCTACGGCATCGGAATCGCCCCACTGTTCCTGCCCGCACTCGTCGGCTCGCTGGCGTGGGTACTGCTGGGCGGGCCCGCCACCGGCTACCTCAATCTGGCTTTGAACAGCATCGGACTGCCCAATGCGATCAATATCTACAGCTTCGGCGGAATGATCTTCGTCCTCGGCCTCTACTACGCGCCGTACCCGTTTCTCATGGTGCACTCGGCGCTGTCGCTGATGAACCCCGATCTCGAGGACGCGGCCAGTCTGCACGGGGCCAAGCTCACCCAGATGCTGCGCAAGGTCACTTTCCCGCTGGTCATGCCCGCCGTCGTCGGCTCGGGCATCCTCGTCTTCGCTCTATCCGTAGAGAACTTTCCGGTCGGTCAGGTCATCGGTGTAGCAGGCGGCATCGACACGTTGCCGACCATGATCTACCGGCTGATGAACGCCTCGCCCGCCCGTTCCAATGACGCGGCCGCCGTCGCTGTCGTGCTCACGGTGCTGCTGGTTGTCGTGGTCGCGTTCCAACAGCGGGCGATGGCCGGTAAGCAGTACACGACCGTCACGGGCAAAGGTGTGCGGGCCCGCAAGGTTCCGCTGCGCGGGTGGCGCGTTCCCGCTGCCGTCTTCGCCTGGGTGTATTGCGCTCTGGCCGTGGTGCTTCCGGTATTCGCGCTCGTTCTCGCGAGCTTGCAGACCAGTCCATATGTCGCCGACCTCGGGCAGTTGGGCCGCCCCGGTGCATTGTCCTTGTGGGGGATGGGACAGACACTGAAGAATCCCGACTTCCACCACGTCGTGGTCAACAGTGTCACCGTCGGCGTCGCGACCGCCACGATCGGCACCGCGCTCTGCTTCGCCCTCGCCTACACCCGGTATCGCACCAACGCACCCGGCCGCAAGCTCCTCGAATACCTCGCCATGCTGCCGCTCGCCGTGCCCGCCGTCGTGCTCGGACTCGGCCTGCTGTGGACCTGGCTGGCCATGCCGATACCGGTCTACGGAACCCTCGCCGTCCTGGTCATCGCCTTCGTCGCGGTGTTCATGCCGCAGGGATACCGCGGTGTGTCGGCCTCGATCATCCAGCTCGACAAAGACCTCGAAGACAGCGCGGTCATGCTCGGCGCACGCAGACATCGAGCCATCAGCTTCGTCACCGCACCGCTGCTGCGGGTCGGACTCTCCTCCACCTTCCTGTTGCTGTTGATGCTGTCCATGCGGGAACTCACCGCGGCGCTGTTCTTGTTCACCTCCGACACCCGATTGTTGTCGATCGCGATCTTCGACGCCTACGACAACGGCTCCTTCCAAGCCGCGGCCGAACTCGGCCTGCTGTATTGCGTCGTCATCGCCACCCTCGCCGTGCTGTCGCGCCGTCTCGGATCCAAGGAAACCGTCTGATGAAGAAGATCATGATCGGGCTGAGCGCCGTCTTCCTGGCTGCACTCACCGCCTGTGCGCCGCCCCCGGCAGGCCCACCATTGGCCCGGCCGGCCCAGAGCATCCAACGAGACGACGTTCTGATCATCAACGGCGAGCAGATCGCCGACCAGAGCCTCTGGAAACAAGCCAGGGCCGAGGGCAAGCTCACCCTCTACAGCGGCTACACCCAAGCCAGCGAAGCCACACTGCTGCACCAATTCGAAGCCGACACCGGTATCAAGGTCAAACAGATCCGGCTGACCCCCAACCGCCTGTACGAGCGAATCGTCGCCGAGCACGGCGCAGGCAAACTCAAGGCCGACGTCGTGCGCATCTCCGACGCCGGATTCGCGCACGGCCTCGCCGAGCGGGGCGTCTTGCAGCCCTACCAGCCGTCGACCGCAACGAACCTGCACGACGATGTGATCTTCGAGGGCGGCGGATACTACCGCACCTTCGACCCTGTCTACACCTTCGGCTATAACACCGCGCTGGTCCACACCGACGCCGCGCCGACCAGTTGGCGATCACTACTGGACGGCCGGTGGTCCAACAAGCGCGGAATCGCCCAAGCCGGTGCGGGCGGCAGCGCTCTCGCGCTGACCCGATTCCAGCGGGCCACGCTCGGCGACGACTACCTCCGCCAATATGCTTCCGGAGCAAGGGTTTTCGATTCGATCGGGGCCCAGCTCGACGCGCTGGCCCGCGGCCAGATCGACGTGGGCACCGTTGTCGTCAGCGCCGTCAATATCGCGAACAACGCCAACGCGCCGGTGAAGTTCGTCGTCCCGGAGGAGGGCGTCACGGCATACGACTACTACACCGGGGTCGCCTCGACCGCGACGAACACCGCTGCCGCCAAACTGTTCCTCAACTGGAATCTCTCCAAACGTGGCCAGCAGGTCTTCGCCGACATGGGCGAGTATTCGGTCCGCACCGACATCGCCGCACCCAATGTGCGCGGCGTGCAATTGCCCGACTTCACCGACTCCAAGGTGCACCGAATCACCCCCACCGAGTCCATCGGCAACGCCGCCACCGACCAACGGGCCTGGAACGCGATCTTCGGCTACAACCAATAGACGCGAACCACGACCGCCCACCGCGTCACAACCTGACGCGGTGGGCGGTTCTGATGCCCAGGAACACCCTCGATGGACCCGGATGCACTCAACTTCCGTACCTCCTCTTCGAGGCAGCGACTGACTTCGCGCCTGAGCGCCCATACCTCATCTGGACCGAGGACGACACTGCAATCAGCTATCAGGACTTCGCCTACTCAACCGGGCCGCCAATGACACGCCGAACATCCGCTGGCCCTAGGCACCATCGGCGAGAATCCGGGAGTGGGCCTCGGCTGGGGCAAACTACCGCTACGCCCTGCTGAAACCGATGCAGCCGGAGTTCGGTCCGGTGTGTCACCACGATCTGCTGCAATCGCTTGCGTGTTGCCGCCAAGCCCTCAATCCGCGCTTTGTGGCCTACGCCCAGCGACTCGTAGATCGTGCCTGCGCGGGGCCGGACAGGGCCGTGGCAGGGTCAGACGGCGCGCAGAGATGCCAAGGGGGTGATCTTGCTGGATGCGTGGAATTCGGTTCGGTGGGGTGGCGAGCTTGGTTTACTTGATCTTGGAGATTCGCCCTGGACGACGACTACGACATCAGCGCAGCGTGTACCGGCGGTTGGAAGCTCGGTGGCGGAGCGCTCACACAGTGAGGACAAGACCATGGCTGAGCTGACCGACGGCACATACAAGATCATCCACAACGATCGCGATAGTCTGGTGATGACGCTCGACCCTCACGATCGGGTCAGTGTGATCTTGCCAGCACCTGAACAGGGCAACTACGGGCCGCTCCAGGAGTGGACGGTTCAGACTGTGGGAGATGGCGAGTTCATCCTCAGCAATAAACTGACAGGCGCCGAAGTCGCATTCGAAGGCTGGGGGAGCCCTATCAAGTGTCAGGGTCATCCTGGTTTGAAATGGGCCCTCTACAACCATCACGACTCTGATGATGCAGTAGTTATCGGCATTCGTGGTGACCACTCGATGACAGATCCTAATCCTGAGGCCATGCTCTTGCCTCAGATGTGGGTGGAGCAAGGGAATAGGGTCTTGCTGGTCGAAGGCGACACCACGGCAGATGGCTCTTTTTGGCACTTCCAGGCGGTATAGACAAACCACAGCCAGGACACGCCGGGATAAGCACCGATCGAGCAGGCCCGCGCGGAAACCCCGTCTCGAAGTCACCGAGAACAGGTGACTGTACTGGGGACGCGGACCGGTAACTGGAACAGCCTGGTACTTGGGGGATTTCGATCTATCGGGCCCGTCGGCTGAGGGTGCGGGTGCTGGCTCCGATCGTCTTCCCGAGTTCGGCCAGCGTGGCGTTGTCAGCCGGCTTCCCCTACAGCATCCGGGCGGTGCGACTGCACTGCGCTTGTTTCGCCACCGGAGGTGGCGTCCGCCGGACGGCCACACATGTGACGTCACATCGACGACCAGGCGAGGTTGGCGGTGAACAGGCATCAGTTGGCTTTCTATCGGTAGCAAGCCACACCTTGATCTGGTGATACTTCCTCGATGCGGAGTGGTCTTCAGTCGCGCAGAGCGCCCGACCGAACCACATGTCATCGAGGCAGCGTGCCTCGATGCCGCAGCTTTGAGAGAGAAGGAGAAACGCATGGCGGCGTTCGTCCTCGTGCCCGGCGGTTGGCACGGCTCCTGGTCGTTTGAGGCGGTGGTTCCGCTGCTGGAGCGTGCCGGTCATGCCGTTCACGCCCTGACCCTGACCGGTCTGCGGCCAGACGACGACAACGCGACGGTCGCGACCGCCAACCTCGACACGCACGCCGACGACGTATTGCGGCTCCTCGATCGCGCCCACATCACCAGCGCGACGCTGGTCGGCCACAGCTACGGCGGGATGGTGATCGCTGCCGCCGCCGACCGCGCCCGCGGCCGCGTCTCACGACTGGTGCATCTCGACGCCTACGTACCGCGCGACGGCGAGTCGTGCTGGTCGTCGACGACCGAGCGCTACCGGGAAGCGTTCGCTGCCGGCGCTGCGACCACCGGCTACGCCGTCCGACCGCCGGACGGCGGTGATCCCCGCCGCCGTCCCCATCCCCTCGCCTCATTCTTGCAAACGATTCGGCTCACAGGCACGCTCGCCCAGGTCCCCCGTCGGGAGTTCATCTACTGCTCGGGATGGGAAGACCGGACGCCGTTCGCTGAACTCCGCACCCGACTCCAAGCCGATCCCGAGTGGCAGGTCCACGACCTCCCAACCGGCCACGATGCAATGCATGAGGCCCCGGAGGCCGTCGCTGCACTACTGCTCGGCGAATGCATCGCGGATGCATCGACGCACAGACGACAGGCCTGCCATTGAGGGCCGCACAAGCCCAGTTCATCCGGCCCCCGATCATTCATGCCGTCGTCCGGGGCCACGGCATCCCCGTGGGCCACTTACTCCGCGCGTTGCGCGCCAACCTGACCTCGGTCGATATGTTCCTCCAATTCCCGGATCCGAGCGTCCTCGTCCGCCGGTCACTTCCGGCCCGCCTTTGTACGGCGGGCAACCAGAACACATTCACGACACACGACATTGAACAGGGATGTTCTCGGGGAGCGTCATTGATCCCCTGGACACATCGTTGTGCCTGAACATCCACTCCGCGAAATGGCGCGTTCTGCCTTCCCGCGACCCCCAGGTGCCGGGTTGAACCGCGCACGTCATGATCTGCTGGTGATCCGCGGCGCCGCTCCGTTTATTTCTTGTTGTCTTCGCCTGCAGCCTGGCCCGCGAAGTACGTGCGTGCGCTCATCATCATCGACGGCATATGGTCCCGCATGAGCGCCGCTCGATGCCCAGTCTCGGCAAACCGTGGATCGAGCTGGAATTCCGCTGCGACCGAGAACCAGGTGACCGGCACGACGCCGAGCTGAGTCATGCGCATGATCGCGGCGTCATGCGCTTCGCTCGTGACAGTCGCGCTCGCGTCGACAACGACGTACGGTTCGTACCCGGCGCGAAGAGCTCCGAGTACGGTTTGCAGGACGCAGCCTTCGGTCGCAACTCCACCGATGACCAACTTCTTGCGGCCGGTGTCGAGCACAGCCGCCGCAAACCGGTCATCAAGGAAGCTGTTGAACCGTGTGGAGCGTTCGATTACCGGGAAATCGCCGATGACCTCGAGTAATTCCGGGTACAGCGGTCCGGAAGGCTTGCTGGGCAATCCGTTCGTCACGACCAGGCCGGATCCGTACAACGTCGCGGTTTTGGCCAACCCGACGACATTGTTGATATGGCTGGTCAGATCGTGTGAGCGGAGGATGTTCGCGAACCCCACGGCGTAGTCGACCAGGACTATCGTGGTGTTTTCGGGGTGAGGGGGTCCAGGTTCATTGTGGGAGGCTTTCTGATCGTCGGGCGTGCGATGAAGTGGGCGTGGGTGCATCCACGTGTCGGCGGAGAGCCGGTGCGATTTCCTCGCCGAGGCGGTGCAAGGACTCCACGACCGATTCACGAGGCAAGCCGCCCCAATCCACTAGCGCCTGGACTCGGTCGAAGCGCACCGCATCATGCAGTTCAGCGAGCTTGGCGGACACGTGCTCAGCGGTCCCGATCATCAGGCCTCGTCACCGTCGAGACCGGCGGGGAACGGGTATGGCAACCCGAATAACCACCCTCCCAGCATGATTCTCTCGCGCCTCCCATCGACCTTTCCGCAAGTCTGACGGGGCTCGAACCGAACTGCTTGCCGTGGCGGTGCAACTCCTGCACTGGTTCTGGCCGCCCGCGTTTCGGCCGAAATCGGTGACGACCCAAAAAGTTCGCCGATGCCCACGGCTCGAGGGCGTTCGCTGGCACTGCCCCGGTGACCACGTCATCGGGCCGATCTCACTACGTCAAGGCCCGCAAAGTTCGCAACAAACGCCTCGGCGACGCCCGCCATTGGTGGGCCTTCTCCACGCTCGCTCACCAAATCACCCGGCGCCCGCGCACACTACGACAAACGTAAGGCCGCAGGCGACCATCACGACGCCGCCCTGCGCAACCTCGCCAACAAGCTCCGACGCCTGATACCGGATGTTGCCGCTTCTCTACACCATGCAAGTGGACTCGTCGTCGACTGCCGCGTCGCCAATCGTGGGACTACCGACAACGGCTAATGCTTCTGGGAAACATGTTCCAGATCTGTCACGCCGGCTGATCATGGCGACGGCAGCCGAGCATCCCATAATGCCGATGACAGTCATCATTCCTTATTGGATTCGGAACGCTTGGACCGTTCTTAAAGGCGATGCCGGGCCTGCTCGAGGTTGGCGGGCTGCCGTCCCGGCCGTCGCGCCGCACGCACGCATCAACCACCCTGACATCCGGCCGGGACATCGGCCCACCGTTGACGCTCAACGAACCGGCAACCGGGAACGGCGTTCCGCCGATAGCCGGGACCTGGCCGCAACGGCACGCTCCGAACGCGTCCCGGAGCGTGCCGTCCTGCCTCAGCTGGTGCCGTCCTGCACCGGATAGTCGATGACGACCACACCGCCGGTGGCGTAGTTGACGACATCGGCGGCCGCCCGCTGGCCGTGCGGCGACTCCCGCGCCGCGGCCATGGCGGCGGCGTCAGCGAAGTCGGCTTCGAAGACCGCGAAATACGGCGCTTCTCCCTTGGTCGCCGCCACGTCGAAGCTGTAGCGCCACGCAAGCAGGCCGGGCCAATTCATGACCAGTGGAAGGTGGTTGGTCACGTAGTAGTCGCGGAAGTGGTCAGGGTCGGCGGGCTTGGGATATAGGACCAACAATTTATGCATGACTGCCTCCTGCATCTACCGCGGTCGGTTGAATCGTCATATGCGCAGGTTAGGGCTTGATGTGTGGTCGAGGGAAAGACCGGGACGGGATAGACTCAGAACGGATCGTTATCAATCGAGGGGGAGGGCATGTGGCGCCGGATACGGTGAGCCTGCGGTACTTTCTGGTGCTGGCGCAGGAGTTGAACTTCACCCGCGCGGCCGCACGGATCGGGATCGCGCAGCCCGCACTCAGTGCCCGGATGCGCCGATTGGAGGCGGAACTCGGTACGAGCCTGCTGGTTCGTAATACGCGTAGCGTCGTATTGACCACGGCCGGTGCGGCTTTGGCGGAGTCCGCGCCGCCCGCGCTGGCGGCGCTGGACCGGGCATGGGACACCGCCCGGAATGCGGGGGCCGGTGAACTGGGCACGCTGCGCATCGGATACAGCCTCAGCACGGGGGCCGAGACGGCACCGGCCCTGGTGGACAGGCTCATTCGCAGCAGCCCGGGACTCGAGGTCGGCGCGGTCCCGATGGCGACACCGGAGATCTCCCCCGCGGTCGCCGACGGCCGCATCGATGCGGGGATCACCCGCGGTGAACAGCCGGGTCGTGGCGTGCGGCGGTTCCTGCTGCGGCGCGAGCGCGTCGGGGTCCAGTTGGCGCAGCATCATCCGCTGGCCGAACACCCGGAGATCGGGATCGCCGATGCGGCCGCGTATCCGCTGCGACTCCCCGACCGTACGGCCAACCCCGTGATCCACGATCAGCTGTCCGCACTGTTCCGCGACACCCGGCCGACCCCCCGATTCCACACGCCCGCAGTCTCTTTCGACATGTCTCAGCGCGACCTACGCGACGGGCTCACCCTCGCTCCGGCCGGTGAAGTCGCGGTCACGATACAACCGGCCGGTCTCACGTGGCGACCGCTGCGGGGCGCACCCACCTTGACTATCCACCTGGTCCTCCCGCGCGTGCAGTCACCACTACACCGCCGCATCCGTACCGTCGCCAAAACCCTGGCACACGAGCTGCACTGGCTGCCGGACTGACGCGCAGCAGGTCACGCAGATTGCCGACGACGATGACGATCCCCTGCACCGCCAAAACCTTCAACAGCGGATGTGTCCAGGAAATCGGTACGAGCACGAGCAATTGCCCAACCGGCACCAGTCTGCGGATCGAGCGTGGCATCCAAAGGTGATGAGGCCGGCTTGGTCGGGGTCACGCTGGTCAGCCTCGACGATCACAGCGGCCTCATTCCTGAGCGGCAAAGCTTCAAGGACAACGCGGTTCCGTGGCTGGCGCCGCTGGGCTGACCCACGAAAGTTATCTGGCGGGGCGCCGCGCGGGACAGGTCATCCACTGTCTGTCCCGTGCAGCACGGTCGCTCAGCCTGCCCTAGGCGGTGGTGGCGCCAAGGTGATCATCGTGGGTCGGCGGGGCCAGTCGCGCCAATCGTTCTGTCTCCGAACGTTTTTGCCGAAGGAAGG
The DNA here is from genome assembly GCF_000308835.1 of Nocardia vinacea NBRC 16497. Lineage (GTDB taxonomy): Bacteria > Actinomycetota > Actinomycetes > Mycobacteriales > Mycobacteriaceae > Nocardia > Nocardia vinacea. The sequence goes on from NZ_BAGN01000410.1 coordinate 20,866, forward strand.
ACAATGTGAGATCGATTCCCTCGATCTCGCCGAGTCAAGCTTCTCGCTCGGCTCGTTCACGTCGGCGAACGAGGTCGTCTTCGATCTCGGTCAGTCGCGAGAGCATCTTCGGGTTGATATTGAGCATGGGGCACCGGATGCAGGCTTCTCTGAACTACGGATCATTCGAATCCTGTTGTGGTGGTGACTGATTTTTGCCAGTCCTGGCAAGCAGGAGGCTCGAGGTGGGGTGCGGCGGTGTCGAGCCCATCGAGATCACAGACGCGATCGGTCGTTGCCGAAACAACGCCGGTGTCCTCCCCTGGGATGGGGAGGATGCCGAGGCGATCCAGTCGTTGCGAGCAATAGGATGTGGAAGTGTCAGCGGGGAAGCATGATTCGCTGTTCACGAGACCCGGGAACGGGACCGTCGCTCGTAGGAGAAGCCCCCCCGGGGGCGGAACGGAACTACAATAAACACCAACAAGAACACCAGCAGGCGGATCGCCACAACCCTCGGGGCCATCTCGGTCGCCTTTGCCAGCAGCATCGTGGTCCTGGGCGCAGGCACCGCCTCCGCCGCGGACTGCCAGCCCACTACCGATAGCTACACCACCGAAAACACCGACACCGAAAACACCGACAACGCCGACAGCGAACGCACCAGCGAAAGCTACCAGGTCGAGAATAGTTGTTAAGCGGAACCTGAGACGGACATCGTTGCCGTCGAATTGGAGCCGGGCGTGAGGCTCGGTTTGCGGGGCCGGTGGAGGCGTGAGCTCTAGTCGGCCCCGGCCGTGCCCTGACTCGGCGATCACACGCGTCGGGTGGTGAGCCGATCGTCGGTGAACCGATGACGGTGAGCCGGTCGATTCTGATCCTCGGTGATCGATTTGCGGCGGTCGCGTCAAGCGGCCGCCGCGGCTCTTGTGCCCTATATCGATTAGAGTGGGCTTCTCCGAAGCCAGTTTCCTTGGGGTAGAAGACCTTCTGGACATGCTCTCGAATGCTGGCATGCCGAGTTCGGTTGCCGCCGTATGGCACCTGGCCATCGCCGGGAAAGCGGATGACTCCGGCGCGTGTTCAAAGCTGTTGCGGCGCTGCTGAAGCCACGATCACGACAATCGCCCCCGATTGCTGGCAGGAGGCCGCAGTGGCAGCACCTTCCGAAGGGCGTGACGCGTCGTCGGCGGTGAGCCAGCGCAAGCCAAGCGCCTGCCAGGGGATCGGGCTTGCCGTTGGTGATCTGCGAGTGCCGATGATGCCCACCTGTTCGTGGCTCAGCGTGGCGCGCATGGCTTCGGGGCTCTTCGGATCCCCAGGGTGCATAGGAGTCGGGATAGCAGTCTTCCCACAGCTTTTCGGGGTAGTAGCGGTGCGGGACACCCTCGGGTTTCGGTAGATGTTCGGGATCGGTGTCGACATCGCCGCGGGTGTCGAAATAGTCCCAGTAGTCGCGTTCGGCCCCGATATCGATGTCGGAGCGCGGTGGCTTCTGTGGCGTGTGGTCGACGCGGTCGGGGTCATCGCGTGCGGCGCGACGGTGTTGGTCGCGTCGGTCCGGTACGGGGATGTCGTCGGTGGCTGGTCGGTAGACGTGTGGGTCGGTGGTGGGTGTGTAGGCGTGGATGAGTGTGCGGTGTTGGGGGTATTGGTCTGCGGCCCAGCGGAGTCTGGCGGCGGCGATGGGGTAGGCATTGCGGTAGAGGGTGGTGGCGATGTGTTCGATGATGTCGCGTTGTTCGTCGGTGAGGGTGTCGACGAGGTCGTGAAACGCGCGCCGCGCTGCTGCCATGTCACCGGTTTGGATTAGTGCGGCGATCGTTGCGGCGCTGTCGGACAGCGGGTTTTCGGCACTGGTGGCGGTCCGTGGCGGCCGGATCGGTGGACGCGGGTCGATGGTGCGGTTGTGTCGCCGTGCCAGGGATCGTGTGGGTCGGGGTCGGGGTCGGGGTGGAGGGTGATCTGGTGGTGGAAACGACTGCGCCGCTAGAGACGGAAGGACGTCCACCGGAATTTGGCCGGTCACCACGGTCGGTGGCGCAGACCGTCGGCGGACGGGGCCGACTCAACTCTCCGGAGACGTTTGTGATCTCTCGAGCACGATGAGATCTTTTCCTGTGGCAATAACGATCTCCTGTTCGGGTCCGATGGAAAGAGCACTGATGCGGACGGAATATTCGAAGACGGCGGATTCGGTCATGGTGAGTAGGTCCAGCAGGCGAACCGTGCCTGCGTCGGTGGTGACGGCGACCGGTCGTCCGTTGATCGTGCCGCATACCCGCACACTGCCTCTGTGTTTGTCGAGGCTGGCGTGGAGTCTTCCGGTAGTCAGGTTCCATATTTGCAATGTCCTTGACCACTTGCGGCTGATGACTGCCATTGGGAGGTCGTCGATCACGACGCACGATAATCCCGTGATGTCATGGGGATAGCTGGAGACGAGAGTTGCTGACCGGGTGGCCGAGGAAGATTCCGGATCCGTGGGGTTCAGTCGGGCGTCGTCGGGTTGGTCTTTGCAACTTCGCAATACGCAAGCGTTTGGACGGCGTGCGGGAACGAGCTCGCAGATGCTCGGCGAGTGGAACACGTTTATACGGTGCCTGGCGCATCGGCTCGAGAAACGACTGACCGGCGGCGGAAGCTCAGCGTGCACACGAACCGGACGGCGAGCCCAGCGCAGGTGCGGTGGGGACGCCCGGGATACTCGCCGATGTCGGTGCCGCGGTGACACAGGTGACCGACGTCGGGCTGGTGGGGGTTGAGTCGTGGTGCGTACGATCGCTGATCACCCACCAGGCGATGGCGGCCACGACGACGAGGACGACGAGCCACGTCGATCCGGGCCGGTTGCGGGTTTGTGGTTGCGATGCCGGATTGATTCGAGTTGTGGCCAGTCTGGACGGTGCGGGTGTCGCTGTGGGTGTGGCGTCGAGTGCGGCTCGCGCTGCCGTGGCCAGGTCCCCGGCCGTGCGATAACGGTCGTCCGGGTTCTTCGCCATTCCCCGCCCGATGACCGCGTCGAAGGTGGCTGGCACCGCTGCGGCTGCGGACGGTCGTGGTGGTGGCGTGTTCAAGTGTGCCGTGATCTGCTGCTCGACGCTGTCACCGGGGAATGGTTGGGAGCCCGTCAAGCATTGGTACAGAACGCAAGTCAGGGAGTACACATCAGAGCGGGCGTCGCAGGCGCCGTGCAGGAGCCGTTCCGGTGCCGTGTAGGCGAAACTGCCGATTGCCGCACCGGTGGTGGTCAAGCTGGAGTCGCCGCTGCCGACGGCGATCCCGAAATCGATGAGGTACGCGAAATCGCCCGCGGTGACGAGGATGTTCGAAGGCTTCACGTCGCGGTGCACGAGCCCGGCCCGATGCGCTGCATCGAGGGCCGAGCCGATCTGCCGGATGTACTCCACCGCAGTGTCTTTCGCTATCGGCCCGGTGCCGAGCAGGGCGGCGATGTCGTGACCCTCGACCAGCCGCATGTCCAGATACAGGCGCCCGTCGATCTCGCCGTAGTTGTGGATCGGGATGACATGCGGTTCGCTCAACCTCGCCGCGGCGTGCGCCTCGCGCCGGAATCGCTCGCGATATTTCGGGTCGTGCGCCAGATGTTGCGACAGCACTTTGAGTGCCACCACGCGATCGGTCTCGGTGTCGTAGGCCCGATAGACCTGCCCCATCCCACCTGCGCCGAGCAACTCGAGCAGCCGGTACCGCCCGAATGGAGTCCCATCCACCCTGTACGACTACCACATCGGAGCACGGATCTCTGCCCGAATCATCCCTGTACGCAGCAATGCTCGCGGACTTCGCCGAATTATCCCGCACCGAGTGCGGTGTCAGAACGCCGTACGGCAGGGTTGCAGGGCGTGTTTTCGAAGATGCCGGGGTTGCACCTGCCGTGATCTGGCGGCGAGCCCGAATCCGGATCTAGTGAACCGCCGGTTCACCGCCGATGGCGCGGACCGGTTGTGGTGCATGGACTTGACCCGGCAACGGACCGGTGAGGGGTGGGTGTACCCGACGCGAAGGCATTCGAGGATCGACATGCTCAGCCCTGTGGAGTACGAACGCGTCCTGCCAGCGCCTGGCTGTGGTGCATACCGTGGAGTTACCGGGGGTGCTACGCGCTGAGCTGAACACGTGTTCCGATGCGCCGGCCTACGCCGGATACCGGCGCAGCCGTAGGTACGCGGACATCGAAGGCTGTGTCATCGGTTCGCTCCGTTCACGGCCGGATGTCCCGAACTGCAGCTCTGACAGCGCGCCGCAGTCCGTCACGCCAGTGTGGTAGTGGGGTAAGGCCGCAGTCGATCCACGATGAATTCGACAGAACGGCATTCCGGGGCCGGGTTGCGGCATCTCCGAAATCCGATGTCCGGCAGGGCCGTAACAGGTCCGCATCGAGTCCAGCCGCTTCGATAATCGCACGAGCGAATCGGTATTTGGATGCGGCGCCGCCTCCGGTCGCGTGGAGCAGTCGCGGTGGATTCGGGTGCGCGACGAGGTCGAACAGAGCGGATACGAGATCGTCGACGTAGGTTGGGGACGCGATCTGGTCGGTGACGACCGCGACGCGCTCGCCCCGGGCGCATCTCCGCACGAGTGCGGCCGGGAAATCCCGGTCGGTCCCCGAGTACAGCCACATGGTGCGGACGATCCGCGCATCGGGCAACGCTGCTCGGGCAGCCTCCTCACCTGCCAACTTGGATCTTCCGTACACACTCAACGGGGCGGTCGGTGACCAGGTCTCCCATGGACTCGACGCCGACCCGTCGAAGACGTACGCGGTCGAGATGTGCAGCAGTCGCGCTCCCTTGTTCGCGCAGGCTCGGGCCAGTAGTCCCGGCCCGACCCCGTTGACCGCGAACGCCTTGTCGGCTTCGGTCTCGGCGGCGTCTACGCCGGTGTACGCCGCGCAGTTGATGACCACATCGCCGGGGCGAACGGTGTCGTTCAGCGCCGTTGCATCGGTGATGTCGAGTTCTTTCGATCCGAACCCGAGCACCTGTCGATCGGCACGATGAAACGGGCTCGTCGCCCTCGTTATCCCGCTGCCGAGCAGTCCGTCCGCACCGGTGACCACCAGCCTGTTCACCACTTGTCCTCGGGCGAGGTCGCCATGAGCCGGACGGGGGAGCGTCGGTAGCCGGAAACGAACTCCCGGACCGAGGCGACCATGTAGTCGGTCATCTCGTCGGTAATGCCCGGGTACACGCCGACCCAGAAGGTGTTGTCGGCGACGTAGTCGCTGGCCGCCAAACTTCCGGAAATACGGCACTCGATGTTCGAGTACGCCGGATGGCGGAGGAGATTTCCGGCGAAGAGGCCACGGGTCGCTATTTTGCGGCCTTCGAGGAAGTTGACAATGTCGATACGGCCGAAAGGCGCGTCCGGCAGCACCGTCAGCGCAAATCCGAACCAGCTCGGATCGCTGTCGGGGGTTGGTTGCGGCAGGCGGAGATGGTCGATCCCATCCAGGCCCTCGCGAAGCCGACGCCAATTATGACGCCGGCGGGCGCAGAAATCGTCTAGTCTGGCCAGCTGAGAAAGCCCGAGCGCAGCCTGGATATCTGTTGTCTTCAGGTTGTAACCGATATGCGAATAGATGTACTTGTGGTCGTATCCGTAGGGAAGACAGCCTAGCTGTTGATTGAATCTCTTTCCGCATTTGTTGCTTTCGCCCGGCTCGCACCAGCAGTCGCGTCCCCAATCCCGCAGAGACTTCACGACGCGAGCCGTTGTCAGGTTGTTGGTCAGGACGCATCCACCCTCACCTGTGGTCAAATGGTGTGCCGGGTAGAAGCTGACCGTGGCCAGATCGCCGAAGGTGCCGGTAGCGCGGGACTGATATGTCGATCCGACTGCATCGCAATTATCTTCGATCAGGAACATGCCGTGCTCCGCGCACAACGCGGAGATCTCTGCCACCGGAAACGGGTTGCCGAGCGTATGTGCCAGTACGACGGCACGGGTTCTCGGGCCGATCGCCGCCGCCACGGCTTCCGCTGTCGTGTTGTATGTGGAGGAATCGATATCTACGAACACCGGTTTCAATCCGTTTTGTAGTATCGGGTTCACTGTCGTCGGGAATCCGGCTGCGGCCGTGATCACCTCATCCCCAGGGCGCAGCCGGGTATCACCCAGCTCCGGGGCGGTTAATGCGGTTACCGCGAGCAGGTTCGCCGATGATCCGGAGTTGGTGAGTCGCGCCTTGCGGAGTCCAATTTTTCTGGCGAATTCGTTTTCGAATCGATGTGCCAGAATTCCCGCCGCGATACGCATATCCAGCGCTGCCTCGACCACGGCAGCCCTGTCGTCGTCATTGAGGCAGGCGCCGGATGATTGGATCTCGGTGACGCCCGCGACGAAGCGATGCTCGGTTTGCGAATTGTGGAACCGTCGGATTCTCGCGAGTAGATCGTCTCTATCGTTCATTCTATTTTCTCCCGGTGCGAGCCTAGAACGAGATCTGCGAGGTCATCGGCGAATGCAGCTTGTGGCGGCAGTGCCCACATATGTCGTTTGAGCGTTCGCGCGGCCTGCCGGTAGGCGGGGTCGTCGAGGGTCCGTCGGCAGGCGGTGAAAACATCCGCGGCGGTGACGGTCATGGGATCGATGTGGATGCCGGTGCCGAGGGTTTCGCAGCGTCGTGCATTTCCGGGATGATCGGCGAAGAAGGGGAGTACGACGTGCGGGACCCCGTAGGTTATCGTGTCGCGCATCGAATTCAATCCACCGTGCGTGATGAACAGGTCCACGTTCGCCAATACAAGGGACTGCGGGACGTACGGCAGGACATGGATGTGTGGCGGTAGCGACCGGAATATGTCCTGGTACAGCGACGGCAGTGAGACGACCGCGGTACACCGGAGCTCGGCCAAAGCCGCGAAGACCTCTCCGTAGATTTCGGCCATTCGATCCCTGAACCGCGGTGAGAATGGTCCGATCGAGCCCAGTGAGAGGTAAACGATCGGCCGATCGCCAGGCATCGACGTGAACACGTCCGGGAGCAGTTGATCATTGTGACGCACCGGTGGTTCGTGCCGGTACCGGACCAGTGGGGTGTCGAGATCGGCGTTATTGAATTCTTTCGGCGTCAGGGAGACCGTGAGATGCCGGAGGATTCCCGGTGCCGATGGTTCTTCCGGAAGCCCGAGTTTGGCCCGCTGAGTGGTCAGAGCGGGCCGGATCAGGTCTTCATGGAGGTTTCGCACAAGCTGCAGCGGGCCGATATCCACCGTGACGTGTGGTATCCCGAGCACCTCCGCGGCCAGGTAACCGCCGAATTCCGAGCACTCGTGCAGGACGACATCGGGCCGCCACCGCTCGGAGAGGTTCAGTACGTCTTCGGCGATACGCAGGGCGATCCGGTCGCTGAGGAACTCCGTCATGTACATCCGGTCGAACGCGTCTATGTCCCGGTCGAGCAGAAGTCCGAAGATGGCTGCATCGAACTCGCGGTTGGCCCGCCGTATGTTCACGTCTACGGTCTCGACGCCGTAGTTACTGTGCAGCCAGGCGCCCCACTTCTCGGGTGCCGCAACGCGGACATCGTGGCCATGCCTGCTTATCGCGTCGACCAGTGTGACCAGGCCACGGAAGTGGGATTCGAACTGGTTGAGGGTCACCAGCACGCGCATGCGATCTGCCCGCGAGAAAGCCATGCGGGCAGCGTGACACATTGGGGCACAAGGCCGTACGCGTTTCCGTCGAACTTGCCAGCGACTGTTTCAGCTCGGGAGGTGTCGAGTAATTTGCTCGGTGGAAGCCAGGCTGAGGCAGTGCGTGTCGGCACTCCCGCGATCCGGTGCCGCGCGGCTGTAGTTCGCCCGCCCTCCCTTGCGATACGGGTCGAGGTGGAACCCGACAGTCGAGAGCGTCGCGGCCTGGGGACGCACCGGCTGATCTCGAGGGCCCGTTTCGCAAGGCGCTGCTGACCGCGTTCGTCACATGCGGCGATCCGCAAATACCTGTGGCGAGAGCCAGTTTCGGCTGTTTGCTCTCGAGGCGAGCCTTCGCGCGGGCCTTTGCCCATGCCGTCGCGCGATAGTGCCGTCACCACGGACCGGGGCGCAAGGACATCAACACGACGATGGGGGTGCAAGGTGAGAGTTCCCGCCAGAATGCCGGTGCGCTGACCTGGCGTCGCAGGTACGCCCACAGTGTCATGCGGCAATCCTCGCACCGACATCCCGACCAACTGCCGAGTCGCCTTCACAACGTGCAGCGTGTCGATCGCGGGCTCGCATGCGGTGCGCACCGCCAAAGCGATTTCTTAACGCATGACTCTTGCGTTATCTGGCGAGGGGTCGTAGCGTCTACTAACGCAGTGTTATTGCGTTAGATGCATGGGTCGTCAAAGGAGCCGCGATGTCGTATCAATGGCCGCTGGACGCAGCGGAGCTGTTCGGGGAGCGCTACCCGCAAATGGTCAACACCGGGTTACCGGCCGCGGACGTGAACGCGGTCTGCGCCGCCATCACCGACATGTGGCCCGATGCCCCGGGCGGTTGGGTGCACGAGTGGTCCCAGTTAGGAGCCCGCTACGCCGGTTCGAGCGCCCATGATCTCGCGGCGCTGGCCTACGGGTGGGCGAAGTTCCCGACCTTGGCCGACGACAGCAAGCGCACCGCGCTGGCCCGCCAGCTCGAGCAGTATCAGCTCGCGGCACCGGGCTTCGGGGTCGATTTCCGCCGCGAGGTCCTCGCGGTGCCCTATCGGGGTGCGAGCACCCCGGTGCCGGTGCATATCCTGACCCGGCCCAAGCTGCCGTCCGACACCCCCGTGCTCATCGCCAGCGGCGGTGTCGACGGCTGGAAAATGGATCTGCACGCGATGTTCGTGATGTTCGCCGTGCACCTGGGCGTGCCGGTGGTGGTGTTCGATATCGCGGGCACCGGCGAATCGTCGGTGCCGATGACCTCCGAGGGAGGCGCGCAGATCGTGCAGGGCTTGATCGACCATGCGCGCGGCCTCGGCAACGGTGTCGTCGCCCATCTGGGGATCTCGATGGGCGGATACTACTCGGCCCGCTCAGGGCTCACCGGCGACGTCGACGCCGCCATCGTGCTGGGTGGACCGGTCGAAGAAGCCTTCCACCGCACCGGGTCGGCCCGGTTCGGGATGGACGGCATCATCGGCAACGCCATGGGCTTCGACTCCCCGCCCGCCCCAGACGAATTGGCCGCCCGTTTCGCGGCGTTCTCGCTACGCGAGCTCCTCGACCGGGACACCAACGCCCCGATGCTGGTCGTCAATGGTGCCGACGATGTCCACATCCCCCAACACGACACCCTGGTGTTCCAGGGCCGCCGCGACACCGAAGTGCACCTACTGCCCGACACCGGGCACTGCGCGGTGTCGCGGCTGCCCGAAGCGCTACCGCTGATGATCGGCTGGCTCCAACTCACCCTCGACAGCCTCGCGCCCCGGGGCAACTCGTGAACCACACCGACATCACCTGAACCCCAACCGATTCCAAACGCCGACGCCGCAGAATCCGGCAGCAAACGCTCCACGCCGATGCCACCACTCTTCGATGCGGCGGCGGGTCATCGATACCGGCTGCGCGCCTCGGTTCCTGGTCATACGACGCCACCCGGCTACCTCGACCCACCCCGAAAAGGACTCACCGATGACTCGCGCATCTCAGCTGGCGACGAAACTTTTCATCACCACTGCAGCCTTCGCTCACGCCACCGAGCGCCTGTCCACACCGATCGGCACCCGGTTCTTCCTGCCCGCGCTGTTCGTGGACCGGTTCTCGAATATGGGCGCGATCGACAAACTCGAGTTCACCCGCCAACTCGACCGGTGCCGTTCCTTCACCGACGAGGCCTGGTCCGGGCACTGGAACGAGCTCGCCGAACCCCACATCGCCACCGCCGACGCCGCCCTCGAACGCCTCGGTGGCCCGTCGGTGCGCGAGCTGCTCGACGACACCAACGACACCGCGATCGAGCACCTGGGCAAGCTCCTCGCCCCCGCGGTATCGATCCTGTCCGAGCGCGGCGGGCAACCGAATCCCGACCTGGTCGAGCGGTTCATCGCCGAACACCCCGCCCACGCCGATGCCGCCACCGCCGTGGACGCGCTGATCAAGACGACGGTCTACACATTCGCCGCGTCTTGGCCCGGATGGACACCGCACCGGCTACAGGCCTACGCCGTGTCCCGGCGGCTGACCCATGTGCTGCTGCTCGCGCTGGCTCCAGCGATGGACCTGGTCATCGAAGCCGTCGAGATCCCTGCCGGAAACGAAACCGTGCGCGGGTACACCCTCTTCCCACCCGGGACCCACCGTGTGCCGACCCTGTTGGCCACCAACGGTATCGAGGGCACGATCGCCGAACTGCTGTTCCCCAGCCTCGCTCACCGCCCGGCAGGGCTGGGCGTATTCGCCATGGAGATGCCCGGCACCTACGACTACACCCAACCGATGTCGCTGACCTCCGAAGCGATCTACCACCACGTCATCGAATACCTCGCCGAGCATCCCCGCGTCGACCCCAGCAGCATCGGCATGTTCGGGCTCAGTTTCGGCGCCTACTGGTCTACCCGCATGGCCGCCACCGATCCCCGGCTCCGCGCGGTGGTCTCCAACGGCGCACCCGCGGAGAAGACCTGGGCGCTGACCGGCTCGATCGGTGTCCCCGAAATCATGGCCTGGACACTGGCCAACACCGTGGCGGCCACCGGCACCTTCGACTTGCTGCGCCGGTTGTCGACCTTGACCGTGCGCGAACTGTGTCCCCAGATCAGCATTCCGTTGCTGGTCATCAACGGCGACTCCGACACGCTGGTACGCAGCCAGGACTCCATCGATATCGCCACACTCACACCCCGCGGACTGCTCGAGCTCTACCCGGGCGACGACCACTGCGCGATGAGCCACTTCGACGAGTGGCTGGACATGTCGATGCGGTGGGTGCACACCCAACTAACCACCTGACCCTCCCGCATCGCCCCGCTATCGGCGGCCCGAAGCGGCTGCCGATATCAGGGCGTCGCGGTCAGCGTTGAGACGGCCGGTTCAGCTCCGGCCAGGCGAAGCGTGGGGTGCGAACGTGCGGGTGACCCCGTTCGCTAACGCGGTGAGCGAGCTCTCCTGGTTGTCTACCGGCTGATTCCGTGGAGCAGTTGGTCGACCACGCGCGCGAGGAACGGCTCGTCGACGGGCTGGCGGGTAAGAAGTGCCCGGAAATGCACCGGGGCGATCAGCGCTTCCAAAGCCATTGCCGCGTCGACGGTTTCGGGGAGTTCACCGCGAGCGACGCCGCGGTCGATCATGACCCGGGCCAGGTCGAATCGGGACTGCCAGAACTGTATGCGGTTGCTCGCCAGCACCGAATCGTCCTCGGCGACGGCCATGGCCCGCGCCAGCGCGATCCCGAGCGGACTCGCCTGATACGTCGCGATCGAGCGGGCGAAGTCGATCAGATCTTCGCGCACCGTCCCGGTGTCGGGTATCGGCAACTGCTGGGAGCTGTAGCTGAGCAACGCGTCGAGGATCACGTGTTCGCGGGTGCCCCAGCGCCGGTAGATCGAGGTTTCGTGCACTCCGGCGATCCGGGCGACCTCCGGGATACTCACCGCGTCGGGGCCGTCCTCGGCGGCCAGTTGCAATGTGGCGTCCAGTACCGCTTGGCGGACCCGGGCCGAGCGGCCACCGGTTCTGCGGCGGATCTCTGTCTCGCTCATTCCACACATATTAACGCCAAGAGCTTGCGATAATTCTCCGCCTGGCTGTACGGTCTCATTAACGCAATAATACTGCGTTAACTTGCGGATCGCGCAAAGGAGAAGGAAGCCACATGACCAACTCCGTACTCGACGACTACATCGCCCGCTTCAGCCGCTGGGGCAAATGGGGCGAGGACGACCAGCTCGGCGCGATGAACCTCGTCGGCCCCGACCAGGTGCGCGCCGCAGCCGCATTGGTCCGCGACGGCCAGGTGATCTCGCTGCCGCTGCCCTACGACCAGGCCGGACCCCAGCTCGGCGGGATGCGGTCCAACCCGCAACTGGTGACCACCGCGACCGGCACCGACCACCTCGCCGGAGTGCAGGAGAAGGTCCTGTCCGCGCTGGGCCCGACCGGCGGGTTCGGGTTCTCCGACGACATGATCGTCATGCCCACCCAGTGCGGCACCCAATGGGATGCGCTGTCGCACATCTTCCACAACGGCAAGATGTGGAACGGATACAGCGCCGCCGAACACACCTCCCACGGTGCGGTCCGCAACGGCATCCAGCACTGGAGCGACCGCCTGGTGTTACGAGCGGTCTTGGTCGATGTGCCCGTACTACGCGGCGTCGACAGCCTGGACCCCGGCTACGCGATTACCGTCGAAGACCTCGAGGACACCCTCGCCGCCCAAGGCTCCACCGTGGCGCCCGGAGACGCTCTGATCGTGCGGACCGGTTTCCTGGGTGCGCGCCGCGGAAACTGGGGCGACTACGCCGGCGGTGCGGCGCCGGGGCTTTCGCTGCACACCGCACTGTGGCTGTTCGAGCAGGAGATCGCCGCGCTGGTCACCGACACCTGGGGTGTGGAGGTGCGCCCCAACGAGATCGAGGTGTTCCAACCGTTGCATCTGGTCGCACTCGTGCACATGGGTTTGGCGATGGGAGAAATGTTCGACCTGGACGCGTTGTCGGCGGCGTGCGCGGCCGACGGCCGATATGAGTTCATGCTCGCCGCGTCCCCGCTGCCGATCACCGGTGCGGTCGGCTCCCCGGTGGGGGCGGTGGCGATCCGATGACCACACCCACTCCAGCGGTGCTGTGGGAGCCCCACGACACCACCGGCGCCGAAATCGCGCGCTACGTGGCCTGCATCTGGCGCCAAGGCGACTGGATCACCATCACCGACCGCGGGTGGGCGATCATCAGCGGACGCTCCGACGCCACCCTCAACCGCGGCGGAGTGCGCCTGGGCACCGCCGAGTTCTACGCCACCCTCGGCGCACTGCCCGAGATCAACGACAGTGCTCGGCGATATGGAGCACCGCCGGATCTCGGTAGCCGGCTTCGGCCGTCGGCTCCGACACCACGCTGCCGGTCTGCGAGCCGAGATCGGTGATCTCGGATGCCGCCGTGGCGCCGAGGGTGTCGGCGTCGATTTCGGTGATCGTATCGGTGTCGCCGGTAGGTGTGTCGGTGTCGTACGACATCAGCGAGTACTCCTATCGTGAAACAGGCAGGCACCGGCCAGCTTTGGACTGGCCGGTGCCTGCCTGGATACGGGGCTATTGCGGATTGGTTCGGCAAACGAAAAACCGAGTCCCGCTGCGGGACTCGGCATAGGGCTGATCGCGGCTCCCCGCGATCGGGGATGCGGACAATGTCGATCACCCGCGCGGCTCGGCACTGACGGCGCGTTGGGTGGTTGTGGTGCGCCGATTGCCCCGCGGGAAGTATCCGCACTCGAGGGGCGATTCAGGGTCTGTCGCAGCGCCGAGCGCGGTCGAACCGCATGACGCGGAGCCGTTCGCTATGACAGTCGCCGTATCCATAAGTGGGGGTCCGATCATGCCAACTGCGACCCGCCGCGACCGTCGGTAGGGATGCGCATCTGCTGTGTTCGCACGGCGGCAGCATCCTGTCCACTCGGTGCCCTCGGCCAATGCCGGTCAGGTTGACGAGGGTGAACCACGAGTGCACAATGCTCTCATTAGAGAGCGATGCTCTCTTTGGTTTGAGGGAGAACGAACATGCACGAAGTCTGGAAATGGGCCAACCTCACGCTGGCATTCGTGATGGAGTTGGTTGCGCTCGCGGCGCTGGCGCTGTGGGGCTGGAAGATCGCTGATGCGACTCCGGTGAAGCTCTTGTTGGCTGTCGCGGCGCCTCTCCTCGCAGCGCTGGCCTGGGGCTTGTACGCGGCGCCGAATGCGACATACGACCACCCATTGCTCGCGGTCGTCACCAAGGTCGTGGTGTTCGGCAGCGCTGCGGCCGGGCTGTGGGCCGCGAGCTACCGAGCGGTCGCGGTCGTCTTCGTCGCTGTCCTGGTCGCGAACCTGCTGGCGATCAGGCTCGGGCACATTACCGCGTGAGCACGCCGTAAGGCGTGTACGGCAATCATGGAGATCTTGGCGGGACTGATGCGTGTCGGGGGTTAGAACCAGCCTTTGCGTTTCGCCCAGATGAGCAGGTACGTCGATATCGCAAGCATTACGAGCAGGGCCAGGGCCAGCCCGAACCATTGGGTTCGGTCGTTCACGATCAGGTTCATGCCGATGATGGAGGACAGGGCCGTGATCGGCAGCGTGACGGCGGCGATGACGGCGAGGCGCTCGGCTGCGATGGTCATCTTGGTGTTCGTGCGTGCCTGATAGAACTCGATCGTGCCCTGCAGGTAATCCTTTTGGCTGTCGGCCATCACCGTCAGGTGCTCGAACTGATCGACTGCGTCGAGCAGCAGCTGCTGACCCGTGCCGCCGCCGAACGCCTCGATGGTGACCATCCGGCCGTACAGTGCGTGGCTCAGCGCGGCCATGGTGCGGACCGTCAGCAGGCCGTGCCGCGCCCGAAACATCTCATCCAGGAAGGTCTCCGGATCACCGAGATGTCCGGCGGTGACTTGCTGCTCGAGCTTCCACACGTCCTTGGTCAACTCGGCGGTGTAGGCCCGCATTCGCGCGGTCAGCGCGGCGAGCAGGGCGTGGGACAGTTCGAACGCGTTGCCGGGTCGGAGCCTGCCCGATGCCAGCCGGCCCAACACCGTGTTCACCTCGACCATCGCGGTTGATTGATCGATCGCTGGATTCAGCGGTCCGTGGACCGTCACGAGGTAACGGCCGCCGATGAACTGGTCGAGTTCGACGTAGTGCACATGCCCCTGCGCCCCCGACTGCGGCGCGTGCAGCACCAGGAACATATGGTCGGCGTACCGGTGCACCTTGGGCACCTGGTTGCGGTTCATCGAGTCCCGGATGGCGAGGGGATGAAATCCGAAGACGTCGGTCAACGCGTGGGCGGCCTGATCGTCCCAGGTCGGGACGTCCACCCAGACCAGTCCGTCGGACCGGTCGAGCAGCTCCTTCAGGTCGGTCGCTGGATACGCACGCACACCGCCGTCAGAGATGAACCGAACGTCCATGTCGGCCTCCTCACGCGATGAACCGTCTCCTCCGTGATAGCACCGGAGCCGCACCGCCGGGGTGGTTCGTCGAACCCGACGTCCGACCACAGGACGAGCCAGGCTCTCGTCCACAACTCCTCATGATCCGATGGCGCGGGCGAATGCGCTGTGCCGTCGATGAATTCGAGCGCACCAACCGGTTTCAGCCACGGAGTTCATGATGGTCCCCGCGCTGGTCGCGATGACGCCGCCGAGTCAGGGTTGGTCCGCGAGCACGTCCGGGCATCCGAACGTCGCGGCCAGTGCGGGATCGTGGAACTTGATCACACGGGAGATACCGGCGGCGGTGGCCGCCAGCACCACGGTGCCGTCAGCCCGGAGCTCGCTGTCTGCGTCTCGGTGGTACACGACGGCGGCGGGTTGGCCGTTGGCGGTGGTGGGGATCATCCGCCATTCGCCCGGCGTGCCCAGCACGTATGTGTCGAGCATGTGGATGCACATGGCCCGGCCCGCCTGCCAGTCGCGGAATGGTGTCGCTTCCAGCGTGGCGTCCGTGCGCAAGACCTGTTCCAGCAGGCCGGGGTCGGAGCGCTCGAAGGCTGCGATGTAGCCGTCGAGTAGCGCGCGTGCCCGCTGGTCGGTTGGTTCGAGCAGTTCTTCGGGTTCGGGTTCCAGTTCGTCCAGCCGGGCGCGGGCGCGCTGCAGACCGCTTTTGACCGCCGCTGTGGTGGTGTCGAGGATCTGCGCGGTTTCGGGCGCGGAGAACGCCAGCACTTCGCGCAGGATGAGGATCGCGCGCTGGCGGGCGGGCAGGTGCTGCAGGCTTGCGATGAGTGCCAGCCGTAGCGACTCGCGCGCGATCACCGCTGCGGCGGGATCGTCGGCGGTCGGGGCGATCCACCCGTCCGGCAACGGTTCCAGCCACGAGACCTCGCCCGGCGCAACGTGATTCGGCGGGCGATCGGGTCCGTCGTAAGCCCCTGTCAGTCCCGAGGGCAGTACCCGGATCCGGCGCGGCTGCAACGCCGTCAGGCAGACATTGGTGGCGATCTTGTAGAGCCAGGATCGAATCGACGCGCGGCCCTCGAAGTCGGCGTAGGAACGCCATGCCCGCAGATATGTTTCCTGTACCAGGTCCTCCGCGTCGTGGGCCGAGCCGACCATGCGGTAACAGTGCGCCAACAGCTCCCGGCGGAATCGCTCGGTCTCGGCGGCGAACCGGTCTCGGTTCGGTGCCGGCCGCGCGTGCGAGGTCATGCTGCGAGCCTATGCCGGTCGGCGAGTCGGGCTTTCCAGCGCGGGTCCGCCGCCGGAATCGTCAACCGCCGGTACACAGCTGGACTACTACCGGATGCTTGCTCGTCATGTGCTGCCCCTTCTCGGACCGGTTCCGCTGGCCGGGACCGTCTCCCATTACGACCGCCACGCCGCGGTAAAGGAATCGAATCCCAGGTCAGCGGATATCCGGGCGGAGGCGACCGCCCGTGACGTGCGGGGGAGGCCGCGGCGATCACCGCCGACAGCGCGCGGGGTGATCATTGATCGTCGAGTTGGACGATCATGACGCGAATCGTGGTGTGCTCGGGTTTCTCAGGGCAGCAGGGCCAGTTTGCCGACGCTGGCCCTGGCTTCCAGTTCCGCGAGCGCTTTCGGGCCGTCGGCCAAGTCGTAGGCGGCGGGCCGGCTGGGAGTGAGTACGCCGACGGCAGTGAGCGCGGACAGCTCACCCATGAGCGCACCGAAGATCTGCGGCGCGGCCTGGATCAGCACGCCGATGTTGAGGCCGATGATGTGGACCTGGTGCTTGTACACCAGCTCCCAGTTGGTGATCGCGGCTTCGCCGCCTGCCACACCGTAGACGACGACTCGGCCGGTGACCCGCTTGGCCGCGGCCAGACTGGCGCCGAAGGTCGCCCCGCCCGCCGATTCCAGCACCAAATCAACACCTGTGCCGCCGGTCAGCCTCAGCACCTCGGCGGCGAGGTCGCCGCTGAGAGAGTCCAGGACATGGTCGGCGCCCAGTGCCAGCACTGTCTCGTGCTTGCCCGGCGAAGCGGTGGCGATGACCGTCGCACCGTAGTGCTTGGCCATCCTGACCGCAGCCTGGCCGGTCGCGCCCGCCGCGGCATGGATCAGCACGGTCTGCCCTGCGGCGATGCCGCCCAGCGGCCTGAGTGCGGCCAACGCGGTGGGCCAGTTCACGACCAGACCCAGCGCCTGCTGCTCCGTCCAGCCGGGGGACACCGGCACCGCTGCGGTCGCGGGCAGCACCATGTACTCGGCGAAAGCGCCGTCTCCGACGCCGACGACACGGGCGCCCGGTTGCGGGCCGGTCACCGCGTCGCCCACTGCGACGATCTCGCCGGCGGCCTCGAAACCCGCCAGGTACGGCGGTCGCGGGCCGCCCAGGAACGTTCCGTAGGCCTTCGAGATGTCGGCGAAGTTGACCCCGGCGGCGGCGACCCGGATCAGGACCTCACCCCGGCCGGGGACCGGCACCGGCGCGTCGGTGATCAGGCGCATGTCCTGCGGACCGTTGAACGAGGTCTGCTGCAGAGCTCGCATAGTCGCGGGAATATTCATGGCACTCAACTTTCCTATCTCGGCGTGCATGATCGAGACCGGCCCGTTCAGCGGTCCGCTTCTCCAACCATGTAGACCCCGGCCGCCGCCAAAAGGAATCGGCTACCCCGAATCCTCAAGGCGCAAGGGTGCAGCTGTGAGACTGTCCGGGCGAACCCGCGTCGCTCGTGAATCCGGCAGCACCGGTGCCGCGCGGGCCGCGGCTACTTCGCGCCGAGGCCGTCGCGGAGGAAGTCGCTGAGCTGTTCGCCGAACGGCTTGGCGATCTGGGTGTTGTAGTCGTTCCAGCCCTCTTGCTGTGCCTGCTGCAGGTAGTCGGGCAGCGGTCGGTGCAGTTCTTCGCTGACGGCTCGGTCGTGCAGCCGGCTCATCGCATCGCGCAGGCTCCCGCCCGCCGCGGCGGTGTTGTCCAGTTCGAGTTCACCGTCGTGGGTCGAGTAGTCGTATAGCTCGTACTCCTCCTCGAGCGACGGGTCGATCTCCGCGGAGCCCTGCACCCAGTGCGAGTAGCGGACGAACTTCGCGTCGGCGGTCCGGACGGCCACCACATGGCCGGGTGCGTTGTGGTCGAACCGCACTGCGGCTTCCTCGATGGAGTGTTCGTCGGTGGTGTGCACGATCCAGGGGCGCCCCGGCGCGCCCGGGTCGCGGCAGACCGCGGCGATGTCGTGTCTGCTCGCAAGATGGGCGTAGCGGTCGTCGCCGCGCCAGCCGTTGCCGCCCGCGCCGATGGTCAGGAGCAGAGGGGCGAGGTCGATGCTGGAGGTCAGCTGGGTGCGGGTGCCGGCTGCCGGAGTCAGGTCGCCGCGCGGGTCGTAGACGAACAGCGGCACCCGGATGGCCTCGTCGTATGCCCCGCCGCCCTTGCCGTGCAGGCCGTGGGAGCCGGCGTAGTCACCATGATCGGAGGTGAACACCACCACGGTATTGGCCGCCACCTCCGGACGGGTCGCCAGTTCCGTCAGTACCCGGCCGATCTGGATGTCCACCTGCTGCTGGAACCACAGGTAGAGATTGAGCAGCTCGATCCACTCCTGGTCGGCGTCGGGGGTGCCGTACGGCGCGACGCCGAAGGTCGCCGCCGACACCTGCACCAAGGCCAGTTGCAGCCGAGGCTTGCGCGAGAGTTGTTCGAGGGTCTCGTGATTGGCGGGCAGGGTGTCGATCCAGCGCGGAATGTTGTTGAACGCCGAGGTGCGCCGGGTCCAGCGCGGCCACCACTGGACATCGTGCGGGTTGACCAGCGACACCGTCGTACACCAGGGGCTTTGGCCCGCATCGGTATTGAACCAGTCGACGAACTGGTCGACGATCCGGCCGTCCATCTGCAGGCCCTGCTCTGGCGCGCCGTTGGGCGACGGGTAGGTGCCGCCGTCGAAGCCGTGACGCTCCAACCCGCCCGGCGTCGTGTCGGCTTCGTGGCCCAAATGCCATTTGCCCCACCACGAGGTGCGGTAGCCCTGTTCGCGCAGCATCGAGCCCCAGGTCGGAAAGCTCGGCGACAGCTGCGAGGTCGAAGTCGACAGACAGCCGGTCTGGTGTGAGTACAGGCCGGTCACCATCGCGCCGCGGGAGGGCGTGCAGTCGTTGGCGGCGGTGTAGTGCTGTTCGAACGAGACCGACTTGGACCGCAATCCGGCGATGTTCGGCAGGATGGTGTCGAGCACGGGCTGGTCCGGGAACCACATGGGGGCCCGCATCTCGTCGACGATGACAACGAGAATATTCGGCTTGTCGGGGTGAATGTCCATGCGCGGCTGGGCGGATGCGCTCGGGCTCCCGGTGGTCATGGCGGCGGTCGCCATGGCGGCGGTCGCCGCCGCTCCGCTACCGAAGAACCCACGCCTGCTGATCGACACTGTGTCCTACCGCCTTTCGGTCGGGTGCTGAGAAGAAGCGTCCATGAAGTGGTTCACCACCGACGCGAGCCGAGGACCGTTGTCCTCCTGCAGAAAATGTCCCGCGCCCTCGATCACCGTGTGCGGTTGACCCGACGCCCCGGGAATCTTGCGCTGGAAGATCTTCTCGCCGCCGGCTGTGATCGGGTCGCCATCGGAGAAGGCGGTGAGAAGAGGTTTGTGGAAGCGGGCCAGCTGGTCCCAGGCCCGGCGGTTCGCCGCGGCGGCCGGGTCATCGGGCCGGGTCGGGACCAAGAGGGGGAAGGCTCGGGCACCGGCCTTGTAACTCTCATCGGGAAACGGGGCGTCGTAGGCCGCCATTGCCTCGGGGGAAAGCTTTGCCCGGCAACCATTTTCGATAATGGCCCCGACCGGGAACTGCGGCGTCTCCTGTGAGAACCGCTGCCAGGCGAGAAAAGCGTCGCTCAGCGTTGCCGTTCCGTCGGGAAGTCCGGTGTTGGCCGTTACCACCCGCGCGAAGCGATCGGGATGTTCGGCGACGAGTCGCATCCCGATCAAACCGCCCCAGTCCTGGCAGACCAGCGTGATGGACGCGAGATCCAGGTGGTCGAACAGCGCTTCTCGCAGCCATTCGACGTGGCGGGCATACGTGTAGTCGGCTCGGTCGGCGGGCTTGTCGCTGCGGCCGAAGCCGATCAGATCCGGCGCGACACACCGCCGGCCCGCCGCGACGAGCACCGGAATCATGCTGCGGTACAGGAAACTCCAGGACGGCTCGCCGTGCAGCAGCACGACGACTTCGCCATCTCGCGGCCCTTCGTCGAGGTAGTGCACCCGCAGGCGGGTGTCGCCGTCGTCGCCGGCCGCAACCTCGACATAGTGCGGCGGGAACGGAAAGTCGGGCAGGGCCGAGAACCGTTCCTCAGGCGTGCGCAGGACGTGCATGGTTCTGACACTAAATGTTCTTGCATCATGAGTGCAACTTCTGCTCCGGCTTGTTAGGCTGATCGCGATGGATGGACGTACCGCTCGGGCGGCAAGGAACCGTCAGGCGGTGCTCGATGCCGTGCTGGCGCTCACGGAAGAAGGAGATCTGCAACCGACCGCACGGGCCGTGGCCGAGCGAGCCGGGGTTGCGACCAGATCGGTGTTCCATCACTTCACCGATCTCGAGTCGATGTATGCCGACGCCGCCCAGACGCAAATGGAGCGACACTGGTTCCCCCTGCTCCGTCCGGTGACCGGTGATCCGGGGTATCGCATCGAGACTCTGGTCGAGCTGCGAGCCGAACTGTACGAGCGCATTTCGGGCACCCGCCGCGCCGCCGTGCTGCGTGAGCACGAATCCTCCGTCCTTGCCGAGCGTTTGCAGGAAAGCCGCGCCGCCCTGCGCGCCCACCTGCGCGCCAACCTCCCCGAACTCGAGCGCCTCGACCGCCCCGCCCGCGAGGCCGCCTACGCCGCCGCTTCATGGGAGACCTGGGACGTATTCCGCCGTCATCAAGGCCTCTCCGCGGATGCCGCCCGAGCCGCCGTCGGCGCTGCCCTCACCGCCCTGCTCGCCCCTGCATCGACCGTCATCGGTGGAACCCGAAAGTAGGATCCGCTCATGACCATCGCCCCAACAGTGCACAGTTCGCGGACTCGCCGCGAGCATCGAGGAAGGTCCGGTGGTAATGCTGAACCTCATCGAGTTCAGTGACCGGACCGAATACGCCGCGGGCGACAGTGCCCTGACGATGGTCGAGCAGCAGGACGGCCGATTGCACCGGCACGGCGAGCCTCGGAAACGCTGATCGGCGAGGCGGATTGGGACTGCGTCGCCCTCGTCGAATATCCCAGCCGAAGCCTCCATCGGCGTCTGGAACGCCGCCGTATCGCCCAACGACCTCAATATCGCCACGGCCGCGTGATCGCTACCGGCCCGTTGGTGCGCACCGTTGTGGCGCAGCGGAATCGCGCCCGCGGACGCGCTGCCGGTATGCCGCACCGTCGTCGTGGGTTCGGCGCTGGTGTTGTTGATATCTACTGGTGTGTGGGTAGGCCGAGTACGTGTTGTGCGAGGTGGTTGCGGGCGAATTCGAGGCCAATCGGCGTGAGTGTCGGGGCGCATTCCGGTGCATAGAGCTGTCGCCGGCAGGATCGCCATGGAGTGTGCTCGAGCAATGCGCGAGAGGGGATTCGGATACCTATGTTGGTGGTGACCAGTACCTGAATCCGGCGTGCCTGCCGGATTTCGCCTGTCGCGGAACGGGATTCTGCATGGTCAATGTGTTGCTGCCGAACAACCGCCATGGTGAGGGTGCGGGACCGGAGTACCTTTCCAGGTGCCGCGGTTCTGCTGCGCCGTCACACAGATGAGCGGAACCGAAGGCATAGTGTCGCGGCGCTACCCTCGTGTCGTGGCAGCTCGATTCGACACTCCGGCGGTGCGGGAACTCCTGTTGGCGGCAATCGATCCGCAGACCGTTACAGCACACCACGCGCTGCTGCGTTCGATCTTCCAGTCAGAGATGGACGATCGGCGCGCGGAGTACTTCGAGAATCTGTACTGGTGCGCGTTTCTGCTCTACCTCATCGGTGACCCCAGTGACGTGCCCATGATGTGGCGCGCCAAGCATTCGGACTTCGATACCGCGTGTGGATTCGACATCCAGTTCCTGCTGGGCGCTGGCTTCCAACCGACGCTCGCGTACCTGGCAGACCACGGGCATGCTGACATCGTGGCAGAGCTGTCCACCTACTCCGAGCTCATCGACGGCCTCGGAGACTGGGAAGCGTTCCGGCGCAACTATTTCTATGGCAGCAACGCTTGACGCTAGCTTGCCCGATCCCTTCGCGATCAACGGCTGTTGCGGGACGAGAGCTCGCGGCACCGCTCGAATTCGGGTTTGGTCGGATCCCTTCGCCTAGGATGCCTGGGCTTTCTCCTGCACCCACGGCACAGGCGTGTCACCGGATCCAACGGGCGGTGTTGGTACTGGTTCAACTGATTGATGTCTGTCGGTGCCGGCGGGATCCGGGGTAACTGTGCTTACTCGATGCCGAAGTCTTTGATCCTGCGGTAGATGGTCGCCCGCGATATCCCTAGTGCCGCGGCGGCTGCGGCCTTGTTGCCGCTGTTCTCCTGCAGGCTGCGCACGATCGCGTCGCGTTCCAGTGCCTCGATCCGGCTCAGTCTGCGCCGGGTCAGCGAACGGCATTGTGGTGGCAGGTTGTCGATGTGGATCAGACCGGAGCGCTGCTGTGAAATGGCTTCGGCTAGCACCCGGCGTAGTTGGGCGACGTTGCCTGGCCACGATAGCTTGTTGAGCTGGCGCATGGCGTCCGGGGCAAGCCGGACTTCGGCGCCGTTGGTCAGCTCGCGCAGCAGGAAGGGGACCAGCTCTTCGAGGTCTTCGATGCGGTGCCGGAGTGCGGGCACGCCGACGGTCTGGCTGAACAGTGCCAGCAGTGAATCGAGAGCCGTACCGGGCGTGGCCGAATGCATGGTTGCCGCGATCCATCCGCGACCGGCGCAGGTCCGGAGTATGTCCGCGATCGGCTCGATCGCCTCGGTCGGCAGGCGGTCGATATCTTCGATGACAACGTTGAAATTGCTGTTGCCGGTTTCGGTGCGCAGCGCGGCCAGCAGTCCCTCGGTGTCGGCGAAGTCGGCCGTCCGCAGCACCCGGGCCATCTTGCCGGGGCTGACGTGCGCGACGACAGATTTCGCGAGTTTTGTTCGTCCGGAACCCTTTTCGCCATCGATGACCACCCATTCGCGATCCCGGCAGCAGCGTTCGACCTGCTGGCAGCTGCGCCGCCATGAGCTGCTCCTACCGGCGATGCCGGGCAATGCGAGCGTGCCGTGTGCGATCGGGTGGTCCACGACGCGGTCGATGGGCAGCTGAACGTGCAGGACCATGCTGAAGCTGCTGCCACGTATCGAAATACGTTCCACTGCTGTCACTTTCGCGGTCTGACCGCTCGGCAGCGGGGCCAGGAGGGTGTCGACGGCCCCGGGACGAAGCAGGTCGGTCGAATATTGCAGTAACGCTGCTTGGTCGTGCGGGTCAAGAGCCTGGCGCAGGTAGTGGTTCATCAGCACCACGTCGCCACCGATCGCGAGCACGCCGAGCGGATACTGGCGGCATTGGCGCAGATACGTCTCCAGTAGCGCGGTCTCGGTTTCGCTGGCGAGCGCGCGGAGCCGGTCCTGGATCTGGCTGCTCGCGCTGTTGGCGAGGGCGAGCAGCAGGGGATCGGATCTGCTGGCCCAGCAGGTGAGATCGATGACGCCCAGCATCGAGCGCGTCAGCGGGTGGCGAATAGGCGAGCCTGCACACGCGAGCCCGCCGAGGGTGCCGAGATAGTGTTCGCCGCCGCGAATGAACGTGGGGGTGGCTGTTTCCAGGGTGGTGCCGATTCCGTTGGTGCCGACGAAGTCCTCGGCATAGCTGTAGCCGGGAGCGAGTTGCACACCGTCGAGTGTGCGCATGATTGTGGCATCGGCGGCGTAGCGCTCGAGCAAGAGCCCATCCGACGAGGTCAGGATGACGCTGACAGCCTGGTCGGCCAGGTCGCTCGCGAGCCGCCGCAGCACCGGCGCAGCGGCGCTCACCAGCGGGGAGTCGAGATTCGGGTCCCGCACATAAGGCAGCTCCACACGGTCGGGATGGATCTGCAGCGCGCGCGATCGGCACCACGAATCGAGCACGGTGTCACGCACCGGCGGGATATCGAGCGAACCCACGGTGAGGAATTGTTCGCGCGCCTTCTCTAGGCTCACGGCGACGTCGGCTCGAGGATCCGGCATCTGCTCATACCTCGGTGCTTGTTGCTCAACCCATGGTGGCGGCCGTCTCAATGGATGACGCGTCTCAGATTGAGACCGTCAGTCTATCGCTTCCGCTGTGTCATGGGCAGAAGGAGATTTGCTTCGCCCAGCAAAACCAGGAGGAAGACGTTTGAGCCCCCAGAGCCTCAGCACGGCCTATCGAAAGATCACCGACCTATCGGGGGAGTCGACCTTCGCCGAGGTCCGATCCCGCGCCGAGCTGTTGGATGAGTTCTTCGCACTGTTCCTCGACCCGGCCCTCACCCATAGTTGCGCGTTCTGGCCTCACCCGGACGGCACCTTGGAACGAGCCCAGTTGGCGACGATCGACCTCGCTCTGGCCCAATGCGATCTGCGGCCGGGGATGACCTTGTTGGATGTCGGTTGTGGCTGGGGTTCGACCATGTTGCGCGCCATGGACACCTACGGTGTGAATGTGATCGGGCTGACTCCCAGCCGTAACCAGTACCGGTGTGTGCGGAATCTGCTGGTCGACCGGGTGATCCGAGGGCGCCCGTATGGTGGGGTGCGGCTGAAAGGCTGGGACGAATTCGACCGCCGCGCAGACCGGATCGTGTGTATCGGCGCGTTCGAACACTTCGAACGAGACCGCTACGGCGAATTCTTCGAATTCGCCTACCGCACAATGCCCGCCGATGGAGTGCTGCTACTGCAGACCATCGTCGGCGACAACCGCGACGAACTACGTGGACATGGAATTCAGCACGCCAGCGTCGATGACGCGTTCATGCGGTTCCTCACCGAAACCATCTTCGGCGGCGGCCCGCTACTGCCCCCGACCGGACGCGACCCCAAAGGTGTCACCGCATACGCCGAAGACGCCGGATTCACCATTACCGGCATGCAGTCGATGGGACCGCACTACGCCACCACTCTCGACCACTGGGCCGATGCCCTGCGCCAGCACCGCGACCGCGCCATCGAGCTCGCTGGACCCGATACCTACAACGCCTACATCCGGTACCTGACCGGATGCGCCGACTACGCTCGCTGTGGCCGCATCGACGTCATGCAATTCACCTGCACCAAACCCGGTACACCGCAGTGAACCAGACACATGAGCAGCGACGACAGATCGTCACATCGGTGGTTCGTGCCGCCGCAGACCGGCAAATCCTGGTCAGAGTCCATTGATGTCCCTCGAAACCACAGCCGCCGCCGACTCGGGGCGGCAGGTCGGCGGTGCTGTGCAGCAGTCCAGGACCTCGCGCATTGTCGACGCGCCAACCACGGTGATGCCCTCGACGACCGGCAGGTGCGCGGCGAGGACGGCGTAGCGGAAGCGGGCTTGCGCGGCGGCGGTAACCGCGGCTGCGCCCGATCGAATCGACCCCACACCGCCCGGCGATGCTGAACGCGGCCGTGCCCCATGCGCGCAAGCCGTTCGTGACCGATGCCTAGCCGGTGCAATCGGAATGATCGCGCCACCAGATGCTCCGTTTCGTGCCAGATTCTCCGTGGCGATCCGGACCGTGGTCGTCGATCCGGACGACGGAACTGGCCGGCTTGTAGTGCTCGCTGTCGGCGCGCGGGCCGCCCTTGGAGTTGGGTGCGTAGACCGGGTCGATGTGGTTCTGGATCCGCATCACTCCGTCCTGGCTGTAGGTGTGCACGGGCACGACCGGTGCGTTGACCGGGATTTGTTCGTAGTTCACTCCCAGCCGAGCCCTTTGCGCGTCGGCGTAGGAGAAAAGGCGCGCCAGCAGCATCCGGTCCGGGCTCGGCCCGATACCAGGGACCAGTTTGTCGGGCTGGAAGGGAATAGGGACGACGTGCGGACCGGCACCAGCAAAGGCCGCACGTGGTAGACCAGGGATCAACTCATGCCCTTGCGTCCACCGCTGCGATTGGTGTCCGCTGTCCTCGCCGCTTCGGTCTGAAACGACCGCACGCTGCCCCTAACACTACCGCTGTCGGCGGCCGCCTGGACCACGATTTCTTCGACGGCTGTATGACCATCCCGCCTCACGGCCCGGCGCCGGCAATTACCATTGACTCGGCAACAAACCTCGTGGTCAACGGCATCGGCGGCTCGGCTCACACGGAGGCGTGCCGGTCACCGCCACCAGTGTGTCGCCGAGGACGATTCCGGTTTGGCCGGATGTTCTCTGCGCACGCTGGGTCGGATACGCACACGCGAAGCAGCGGCAGCAGCCGTGCGGAGACTTACAGTCAGCGACTATGGGAGGTAGGCATCGGTGGGCAACCGCATCGACTCCGCTGCATTCGCCCGCGGCGGTGCGGCGTGATCCGAAAGGCCGGGCAGTGAGTGGGTTCGCTGCCCGTGCGTTGGCCGCGCAACCGGAGGTTCCGGCGTGGATCGCGTGGTTGTTCGAGCACGCCAGCGAACAGCTGGCGCGGGCGGAGTATCAGATGCACTACCCGCTCGACCACACCGGGCACCAAGACGGGCGCAGCGCCGATGAATGGTTGATCACCCAACGCGCTTACCACGCCGAGTGCGCTGCTCGCGCGGTCGAACGCGCCCGCCGATTCCATAGCGACCGACCCGGTGTCGTCGCGGCCTATGCCCCCGAGTTGCCCGACGACGGCGAGTTCTACGCGGCGCTGGCCGCCAGCCGGGAATGGACCGGCCACTGGTACTCCCGCGACCCGATCCAGGCGTGGGAACTGTCGAGCGCACCGGCCTGACACCGGTAGACACTCGAGGTCTCGCCCGGGTCCCCCGGTCGTCCTCGCGGAAGATGAACCGATCCCTGCCCGGCTGGCTGTCCACCGCACCGGCTGCGGCCGGGTCGAAGACGGGCCCGATGAAGGCGTAGACGCCGACGGATGCCGGGCTGCGAATCTCCACGACCGAAGGCGCCGAGACGCTGCGGATGGCAGTCGCCACCCCTGCCGTGGTGGGAGCATTAGAGCTAGTAGAGCTGGAATTGGGCCGCTGATCCGACTCTTCGTCGCCGAAGGGCGGGGCCGACGCTATGCATGCCGAACCGCTGTGGGACCTGGATCCGACCGAAGGAGCGTCTGGAAGATGAGAACGATGCGGTCGGTCGTCGCCGACACGCTAGGTGAACCGGCGGAGGTTCTGCACCTGCAGACCCGCCCGGTTCCGGAGCCCGGTCCCGGCCAGGTCCGGATCCGGGTGGCCGCCGTGCCTGTCCATGCCAGCGATCTACATACCATTCGCGGCAGATACGGATTCACCCCGGAGTTCCCCACCGTACCCGGAATCGAATCCGTCGGTGTGATCGACGAACTCGGCAGCGGCACAGACGATCTGACCGTCGGGCAACGCGTCATCACGGTCGGAGTCAGGGCCACGTGGCAGGAGTATGTCGTTGCCGATGCCGAGCAGGTCTTGCCTGTCCCCGTTGGCATGAGCAATTCCACGGCCGCTCAGATTCTCGCCAATCCACTCACCGCCGTGATCTTGACCGGTGCTGAGCTCGATGTTCGACCGGGTGAATGGCTCTTGCAGACGGCGGCCGGTTCAACCGTGGGCCAGTCGGTCATCCAGCTCGGGGCGCACGTCGGCTTCAAGACCCTCAACGTGGTCCGCCGTCGATCAGCTGTCGAGGACATCCTCGCGTTGGGGGGCACCGCGGTGATCTGCACGGAGGATGAGGACCTGCGCGAACGGGTGGCCGACATAGCAGGCCACGACGGCGTGTCCAAGGCGATCGACTGTGTCGGCGGTCAGGTGGGTGCGGACGTGTCGCGTGTGCTGGCACCGCACGGTGAGCTGGTCGTCTACGGTGCGTTGTCTACGCACCGCCAAACCGATCCCGACAAACTCACCATCCCCATCTTCGCGCGCTCACTGATCTACGAAACCAAGACCGTTCGGGGGTTCTGGCTGTTCCGCTGGTTCACCGAGACCCCGAAGGATCGAATGGCCGCAGCGATCGACCGGACACTTCAGCTCGCCGACAGCGGCGCGCTGCGCGTGCCCGAGGGCCGGCCGATTCTCGTCGAAAAGTTCAGCGAAGCCGTCTATTTGGCCGAAGCTCCCGCACACGGTGGCAAACCGCTGCTGGTGTTCGAACCGTAGAAGGCACCAGATACCGGTCGGCCCGACGCCGGCGATCACCCGTGGAATTTCCCGCTGAATCCGACAGTGCGGCCCTCGGTTTCGAGTCCGCTGATCCGGCCGGTTCGGTCGTGGTGCGGGTGGGCGCGCCTTGTCCCGAAGGAACGAAGTCTGCGCGGGTTTGTCGCCGCGGTCAGTCCGTTGTCGGCCCCAGCACCGCCGCGCCGTACCAGTGGCAAATGAGCAGCGCCAGCTCGACGTCCAGCCGGTCGTCGGTGATCGGCCGCCCGCGCCGCGAAACCGCCCGCCCGACCCGGTATTTCACCGAGTTGAAATGTAGATCGAGCTCGGCGGCAGCCGCCTTGTAGCTGGATCCGGTGCGCAGGAACACCCGCAGCGTCTCGCGCAGCCGGGCATCGTTCTCGTTGTCGGCGGCCAATTCGCCGAGCACCTCGCCCACCCATTCGCCGACCTCCGCGCCGCCGCCGAGCAGCGCCGCCGCCGACAGCCCCGGATCGCTCGCCGCGATGATCCTCGGTTCCACGTCCCCGCGTGCCAGCGCGACCGAGTGTGCCCGCAGCGCATCCCGATGGGACCGGCGGAAGCCGGACACCCCCTGGCCCATGATGCCGATCGCCAGCCGTGGTGCGTCCGGCCGCTTGCTCGCGAAATCACGGACCTTGGCCACCGCATCGGACTGCTCGGACCGATATGGCAGCCAGGCCCATGCGGTCATCCGGTCGGCGGCCCCGACCAGCGGCGCGGCTGCGGTGCCGACCGCCTCGGCCAGCTCACGGACGAAACGTTGCAGCCGGTTCAGCTCGTCACCACTCGCGCCGGTGTCGGGATACCAGATGATCAGCGCCAAGTGATGCCAGAGCAGCGGGTAGCGGATGGATTCGGTCGCGGCATCGGTATCGACCGGCTTCTCTCCGGCCAGCAGCTCACGTACGCGCAGTGCGCGAGCGCTGTTGCGATTCTCCAGCCACTGCTCGCGCTCGGATTCGTACACCGCGACGACCTGCAGGGTGATCCAG
Source organism: Nocardia vinacea NBRC 16497 (assembly GCF_000308835.1). GTDB lineage: Bacteria > Actinomycetota > Actinomycetes > Mycobacteriales > Mycobacteriaceae > Nocardia > Nocardia vinacea. The sequence continues at coordinate 50,246 of NZ_BAGN01000410.1, forward strand.
TCGATGTACTCGAACAGCGTGGTGGTGATGGTCTCCGCGACCGTGACACCTTCGGCGGGCGCGATATCGCTGGCCTGTAATTCGGCGAAGATCAACTCGGTCATCCGGCGATGGCCGACTCGATAGGCGCGCACCAGGGCATTGACCGGAACCCCATGCTGGGCAAGGCGTCTGGCGTATTCGATCGCTGCCGTGGGAGCGTTGATCCGAGCCACCGGTATGTCGTGCTGCAGCGCGTGCAGGATGGTGTCGACATTGCCTTCCACACTGGCGCCGAGCAGTTCGACGGTGCGGGCGTCGCCCCGCAATTCGGGGATATCGTCCTCGAGGCCGCGCCGGAGGATCGCGCTGATATCCGTCACCCGCTCGTTCATGCGGGCGGCGATTCCCGCGACATAGCGGCCCATATCGGCATCACCGTCGCGACGAAAAGTCGTCACTCCCCAACGGTAGTACTCGGCGGTTGCCGCGCGGGAAATTGCCGGTGTTGTCCTCCGGGGACAACACCGGCGGCGAACTTCGTCGACGTACGACGGTGTCACGGGGTGGCCCGATTTCTACCGTTATCGGCATCCCGCACGCCCATTCACCAGGACCGCTCATGAACCTCCCGACATTGCCGGACCGTCGCGCCGCCGCGGATCCGAACGCACCCGCCCTCGCCGACGACACCATCGACTTGAGCAACGCCGGGTTCCTCGAGTCAGTGCAGCGCGCGGCCACGGCACTGCGTGCCGCGGGCGTTTCGGCGGGCGACGTGGTCGCCATCATGCTGCCGAATACCGCGGCCCTGGTCATATCGCTGTTCGCCACCTGGCGTCTCGGCGCGGCGGCCACCCCGCTCAATCCGGCGCTGACGGCGGCCGAGGCCGCCTATCAGATGGCGGATGCGGGCGCCAAGGTGCTGATCGCGACCGAGCGGCCCGCATTCGACGTTCCGGTCCGGGCCGTCATCCCGGCCGCCGAGCTCACCGCGATCGACCCCGACATCACCCTCGTTCCGGCCCAGCTCGGCGACGACGCACTGGCGCTGCTCATCTACACCAGCGGCACCACCGGTCGCCCGAAGGGCGTGATGCTCGATCACGCCAACCTGAATGCCATGTGCCGCATGGTGATCGAGACCTTCACCCTCACCGCGGCCGACCACAGCCTGCTCATCCTGCCGCTGTTCCACGTCAACGGCATCGTGGCGAGCACACTCTCGCCGCTGCTCGTCGGCGGCCGCACCACCGTGGCGGGCAAGTTCAGCCCGCGCACCTTCTTCGACCGGATCGAACACAGTCGGGCGACATATTTCTCCGCCGTGCCGACGATCTACACGATGCTGAGCGATCTGCCCGCCGAGGTCCGCCCCGACACCTCCTCGGTGCGCTTCGCCATCTGCGGCGCGGCCCCGGCCAGTGTGGAACTGCTGGCAAAGTTCGAAAACCGTTACGTCATCCCGATTATCGAGGGATACGGCTTGTCCGAGGGGGCCTGCGCAAGCACCGTCAACCCGCTCGTCGGCAAGCGCAAAGCCGGTACCGTCGGACTGCCGCTGCCCGGCCAGACGATTCGGATCGCGGATATGGATGGCAATCCGGTGCCCGACGGCGAGATCGGCGAGGTGCTGATCTCCGGGCCGAATGTCATGCGCGGCTATTTGAATCGTCCGGCGGACACCGCGAAGACCCTGGTCGACGGCTGGTTGCATACCGGCGATATCGGCCGCTTGGACGAGGACGGCTATCTGATTCTTGTCGACCGTGCCAAGGACATGATCATCCGCGGCGGCGAGAACATCTACCCCAAAGAGATCGAAACCGTGGTCTACCAACTGCCGGAGATCTCCGAGGCCGCGGTCGTCGGTCGCGCGCACGAGGTCTACGGCGAGGAGCCGGTGCTCTATGTCTCGCTGAACTCGGGCACCGATTTGGCGACCGACAAAATCCACGAGCACGTTCGCGGCGCATTGTCGAAATACAAACTGCCCGTCGCTATCACGATTCTCGAGCACCTTCCCAAGAACGATGTGGGCAAACTCGACAAGCCGAAGCTACGGCGGCTCGCCGTCGAAAACCATTGATATCCACCATCAGTCAGAAATAGGAGCAGGACAATGGGATTCACGAAACCGGATCTGCCACAGGTAGATCCCGAAACCTTTCTGCGGAAACCGTTGATGGAGCGCATGCGCATCCTCGCGGCCAACTGGGTCGAGCACGGATTCGGGTCACCGCGGATGGTGCACACCGTCTACATTCTCAAATTGCTCGTCCTCTACGCGCTCGGCGGCATCGTCGTCGCCACGGTGACCTCCGATCTTCCGGCGTTCTGGCATGTTTCGCAATGGTGGGACCAGCCGATCGTCTATCAGAAGTTCGTGTTGTGGACGGTGCTGCTGGAGACCATCGGCATCGCCGGTTCATGGGGGCCGCTGGCGGGCAAAGTAAAGCCCATGACCGGCGGCATCCTGTTCTGGGCCCGGCCGGGCACCATTCGGTTTCGGCCGTGGAAGTGGGTCCCCGGCACCGCGGGCGACCGGCGCACCTGGTTCGATGTCGCGCTGTACGCGGCGCTGCTGGTCAGCCTCGCCATTGCTCTGCTCGCCCCTGGCGCGCACAGTGATTCGCTGTCGGCGGCGGTGCCGGAGAACACTTCCGGACTGGTGCGTCCGGCGCTGCTGATCGCGCCGATCGTGCTGCTGATCATCAATGGCCTGCGCGACAAGACGATCTTCCTCGGCGCGCGCGGCGAGCAGTATCTACCGGCACTGTTCTTCTTCGCGGTGCTGCCGTTCGTCGACATGATCATCGCGCTGAAGCTGCTGATCCTGGTCGTGTGGGTCGGCGCGGGCGTCTCCAAACTCGGCAAGCACTTCTCGCAGGTGGTGCCACCGATGGTCAGCAACAGTCCGTCGGTGCCGTTCAAATGGCTCAAGCGGGCGCACTACCGTGACTTCCCGCGCGACCTGCGCCCCTCTCGGATCGCGGATCTGATGGCGCACGTCGGCGGCACAACGATCGAAGTGATCGCTCCGCTGGTGCTGTTCTTCTCCACCAATATCTGGCTGACCGTGGCCGCGGCGACGGTGATGGTGATCTTCCACCTGTTCATCGTCTCCACCTTCCCGCTCGCGGTGCCGCTCGAATGGAATGTGCTGTTCGCCTATGCGACCGTCTTCCTGTTCCTCGGCTTCCCGAACTGGGACGGCTACGGACTCACCGATATCTCCTCGCCGTGGCTGGCCTTCGCGCTCATCGTGGGATTGCTGTTCTTCCCGATCCTGGGCAACTTCCGGCCGGATAAGGTCTCCTTCCTGCCCTCGATGCGTCAGTACGCGGGCAACTGGGCCTCGGCGGTCTGGGCCTTCGCACCCGGCGCGGAGAGCAAACTGAACAGGGTGACCCGCAGCGCGAAGAATCAGGTCGACCAGTTCGTCGAATTCGGTTACGAACCGCAGTGGGCCGAGATCACCATGCAGCAGACCATCGCCTGGCGCACCATGCACAGCCAGGGCCGCGGTCTGTTCTCGGTGCTGCTGAAGAACCTGCCCGATATCGACAGCCGGACGGTGCGCGAGGCCGAATTCGTCTGCAACTCGCTGATCGGCTTCAACTTCGGTGATGGACACCTGCACGACGAGGATCTGATCAGGGCGGTGCAGCAGGAGGCCGGCTTCGAACCCGGTGAACTGGTGGTCGTCTGGGTGGAGTCGCAGGCTTGGGGCAGCAAGGTGCAGCGCTACAAGGTGATCGACGCCGCGCTCGGTGTTATCGAGCGGGGCACCTGGAAGGTCGCGGAGGCGGTCGAGGAGCAGCCGTGGCTGCCCAACGGGCCGATCCCGCTGGAGGTCACCTGGTCGTTGGTGTCGTCCACCCCACCCGCCCGCGAAGAGCAGGAACACGGACACGGAGCGCTGGCATGACCACCGCGACCGTCGTCGGCGGCGGGCCCAACGGCCTTGCCGCCGCCGTTGCCCTCGCCAAGGCGGGTCTCACGGTCACCGTCCTGGAGGCCGCGAGCGAGATCGGCGGCGGGACCCGCACCAGCGAGGCATTGCTGCCCGGCCTGCTGCACGACCAGTGCTCGGCCACCCACCCGATGGCCGTCGGCTCCGCCTTCCTCAACGGTCTCGACCTGGAACGCTACGGATTGTCTTGGCGCACACCGGAAATCGATTGTGTGCACCCGCTGGACAGCGGCCGGGGCGCGACGCTCTACCGGTCGGTGGAGCGGACCGCGGCGGGTCTGGGGCGCGACGGCGAGCGGTGGCGGCTGTTGTTCGGTGCGCCGTCGGCGCGGTTCGACGCACTATCGGAGGACATCATGCGGCCGCTGCTGCGGCTCCCGCATCATCCGCTGACACTGGCCAGGTTCGGCCTGCCGACCGTGCTGCCCGGTTCGACGCTGGCGCGGCTGTTTCGCACCGACGAGGCCAGGGCATTGTTCGGAGGTGTTGCGGCACACGCGTTTCGGCCGCTGCACTACCCGCTGACCTCGGCCATCGGGCTCGGCATCCTCACCGCCGGGCACCGGCACGGCTGGCCGGTGGCGGCGGGCGGATCCCAGTCCATCACCAATGCGCTGGCCGCGCTGCTGACCGATCTCGGCGGCAAGATCGAGACCGATACCCGGATAGAGTCGGCCACCCAGTTGCCCACCAGCGATGTGACCATATTCGATCTGGCCCCGGATGCGGTGGCCGGTATTCTCGGTGACCGCCTGCCGTCCCGAATTGCCCGCGCCTACC
>NZ_BAGN01000409.1 GCF_000308835.1 Nocardia vinacea NBRC 16497
CTGAGCGCGGGCGCCCGCGGCGCAGATCCGCCGCCGAGACCGGCCGCCCGGAAAGTTCGGCAAACGCGGCGGCTGCGGCCGCGGCCCGCGCGACTTGTTCGGGGGTCAGCACGAATTGCATGGTCGCGGCCGCTGGGTCGAGTTCGTCGGGCAGTAGGTCATCGAGGGTGCTGCGCCACATGCGGGTGCGGTCCTCGGCATTCGGCGGCTCGATATCAAAAGTCAGCGGCTGCCGGGTCACCCATTCCGGATCCCATACCGCCGTGCCGACCAGTACGACGCAGGTCGACGCCTCGGCGATCTGCCGGATGGTTTCGGGTCGTTCGGTGAAAACATCGATACCGGCTGCGATCAGCACCGCGCCGGTCAGTCGCGCCTCCAGCACCGCGGCGGACAGTAGTTCCGAATGTTCGGCGACCCGGGGCAGATCGATGATCAGTGCGGCGCGGTCGTGGTGCCGCGCGGCTGCGACGGCGGCGGCGACACCGCCCCCGCCGGGGCGTTCCCGTAGATAGAGCAGCGGCGCGCGGGTACGCAGTGCCGCGACCAGCAGGGAATCCGCGGTGTCGGGGCACGGCGGTTCTGGCGAGATAGCTCGGCGCAGTTCGGGTTCGGGTGTGTTATCGCCCAGGAGATATCCGACAACGCGGTCCGGTACGCGTAGCGTCCGTGACAGCAGTGGGCGGTCCGCGTCATCGACGGCGATCAGACCCCCACGCACCAGCGCACCGGTCGCGGCGAATCTGGCACGACCCTCGGCTGCTGCGGCGGGCACACCGCACAGCGAAAGGGCAAGGCCCACAGTCGCTCTGCGACGGGTCACGTCGTCGTTGAGATAGCCGTACAACCATTCGAATCTGGCATCCACATCCGGTATCAGTGCGACGAGCAGGATTTCGACATCGAGGGCATCGAGTCCGAACGCGTCGACCACCTGCGTGAGCCGCACCTCCTTGCCATCGGCCTGCGCCGCGGCGGCCGCGGTATCGGCATCGATGACGCCCTGTGACTCTGGCTGATCCGGTCCGATCGGCTCGTGTCGGGTCCGCAGCAACCGGTCGACCGCGTCATCGGACAGATACAGACCGCGAAACGGGTCGTCCGGCTGCGGGTCGCCGACGCGACGCTGCGCGACTGCCCGACGCACTCTCGCCTCGACAATTCCCAAGCGGGCCAACAGATATCGCAGACTCGAAGCGCTCACCGCGACACCGCCTTACGTGGGGCGTCCACGGTCGCACCGTCGCGGTCCTGCATACCGACCGTGACACCACCGGTCGCGGGCGGCGCGGCAGGCAGCCGGCGGCCTCCGTCCGCGGGTGCGGTGACAACGAGATCCAGCGACGGCTTCAACTCACCGCCGAGTGCCGACCAGACGTCGGCGAAGGAGCGATCCTCCGGCGGTGGCAAGGCGATATTCAATGCCACCGGCAAGCCGATATCCGCCAGCGTCCCGGTCAGCGAGGCGGGCGGAATCTGGTCGTGGCGCAGGAAACACGACAGCAGCGCCGACAGCAGTCGATGCTCATCCTCGGGCCGCTGGGTCCACGCCGTGATCAAGTAGGAGAGTTTGAAATACCGGGGACCTTGGTGCCGATTCACGACCACGCCGCGGTCGTCGTACTCGTTGATCAGCCCGCGCTGGCGTCGTCGCAGATCCTCGCGGATGTCGTAGAGAAACATATTGACCGTCGGCGAATTGCGCCGTGCCGCCCAGTCTTTGGTCGGCGCGTCGAACACCACATCGACCTCGTTCCGATCGACCGCGTCGGCTCCGATCAGCGTCCGCAGCGCCTCGTCCACCTCGACGAACACCGTGTCACCAGCCTTAGATCAGACCCTGGCGCAGCGCGTAGGCCACGGCGTGGGACCGGTTGCGCAACTGCAGGCGGCTGGTGATGTCGTGCAGCGCGTTCTTGATGGTGCGCTGCGAATAGCAGAGTTTGGCGGCGATCTCGGCCGTGTCATCGCCCTCGGCGACCAGGCGCAGGATCTCGATCTCCCGCTGTGAAAGACCGGTCAGGCTGAGTCCGCGCGGATGCAGTACCTGGCGCTGTAACCGGCCGACCTGATCGAGCAGCCGGCCGAGCAGATCGGGCGGCACCGTGCCTTCGCCGCGCGCCGCAGCACATGCCGCACGGGCCAGGCGTTCGGCCGATGCGTCCTGTCGGCGCACCAGTCCCGCGATCCCGGCCTCGACCGCCGCGGCCAATCCGTGTTCGTCGAAATCGGATGCGACGAGTACCGGACGGCAGCTGCCGCGCTGCAGGCGCCGCAGCGTCTGCAGGGTGGACTCGTCGACGGTATCGGCGACGACCAGTGCGACAACGGCCCGCGTCGGATCGTCGGCGACCAGCACCTCCGTCCGTGATCGCAATTGGGCGATGAGACCGGCGCGCGAGATCGGGTCGCGCGCGTCGACATAGACCGCGGTTCTCTCCATCGGAGCACCTCTCCTGAGGACTGGGCTTCGAGCGCTCTCGATGCCTGGAACTCGAGCATCCGCGGACTTCTAACCGTGCACTCATCAAGAACTAAACGTGCAGGTCGTTGCCCGTTCGGGCACGGTATTCGAGGGCATCGGCGCAGGTAGGGGCCGATATTGTTCGCGGCGCTCACGACCGGGGCGGCCGCGTGGTGTCGGTTCGGGCAGGTGCGGTGCGGTTGGCGCGCGGCCACGCTGTTGTCCATTCCGCATTCGATCGCGTGGGGACATCTGGATGGGACCGATTCGTAATAACCGTGAACGGCATCGTCGGCTGGTGCCGGTGCTGCTCGTTGTGGCGACCGCCGCCGTGGTCGTCGTGCTGGCGGTGAGCGGGCTGCTGTCCGGGAATCGAATCGGGTACGCCGGTGCCGCGCCGGTCACCACGTCACCCGGTCCGGCTCCGGTCACCGTGGTAACCGGAACCACTGTGCCGCCGGTGGTTTCGTCCGCTGCCAGGTCGACCGCTCGGGTCGAGCCCACGACCACGACGACGACTACGACAACAACGGTGCCGTTGCGAACGACGGTCGCCGCCACCACGGTGACTTCGTCCGGGCCCGCGACCAGCACTGGACAGACCACGACCACGACCTGCTCCGGCACGACCGGACCGACGGCCTCGACCACGACGACCGGTCGACCCTGCGAAACCAAAGTTTCGGCCTGCCCAACCGGCACGACAACGGCCACCACCTCCGCCGCCCCATGCGTGGACGTCAAATCCGGTGTCTCCTCGACGATTTCAACCATCGTCACCACGACAACGTCGACCACGACGGCCACAACCACCGACCGCCCGGTGGTGCTGACGACCACCGATCCGCAGATCCCGCCACCGCCGCGCAACCAGCCCGCGCCCGAACGGACGGTTCCCGACGATCTGTCCCAATCGTCGCCATGCGCGGTGATCACCGGCCCGATGGCCAAGGGGCAGTACACGGTTTCCTCGCCATTCGGTCAGCGCGGCGGTGAATTCCACCGCGGCATCGATCTCGCCGCGCGGGAGGGCACCCCGATCTATGCGGCACTGGACGGGAAAGTCTCGGCGGCCGGACCGGCGACCGGATTCGGGAACTGGATCGTCATCGACTCGACGACATCCAGCGGTCAGGTCTCGACCGTCTACGGGCATATGTACGACAACGGTCTACACGTCAGAACAGGTGACATCGTGAAGGCGGGGCAGCATATCGCCGATGTCGGCAGCAATGGCCAATCCTCGGGTGCCCATTTGCATTTCGAGCTGTGGCAGGGCCTGCGGCTGGGCAGCGGTAAAGCCGTCGATCCCGCGCCGATGCTCGAGCAGGCCGCGCCCGCGGCGTCGCAGTCGGCGTTGAAGATCGCACATGCGATCGCCGACTGTGCCGTGCGGCCGGGGACCGGCCTGGCTCCGGGCAAGGTGCCGCAGGAATTCGTGCCATGGCTGGTCAAGGGTGCCGCCGAATGCCCGAACAGCGGTATCACCGCGCCGCTGCTGGCCGGACAACTCAAGGCGGAGAACAACTTCAACTACGGTGCGAATGCTCCGGTATCGTCTACCGGTGCCAGAGGACCGGCACAGTTCATGCCCGGCACCTGGGAGACCTGGAAGGTCGACGCCGATAACAACGGTGTCGCCGATATCAACAGCATTGCCGATTCCGTTGTGGCACAGGCGCATTTCATGTGCAAGAACTGGAAGGACACCTCGGCCGGGGTGAACAGCGGTTCGTTGCAGGGCGATGCGGTCGATCTCGCGTTGGCCGCGTACAACGCGGGCTTCGGGGCGGTCCAGGCCGCGGGCGGTATGCCGTCCGGGGGTGATTACACCACGCAGACCCGGCCTTATGTGCGCACCATCAGGGATCTCGAACGCCAATTCGCCTCGACCGACTTCAATGCGACGCCGGATCAGCAGTCCGATCGCGGGGCCAAGGCGGCACAGGCGGCGAAGGAGTATCTCGGCACCAAATACGCCTGGGGTGGCGGAAATACCAAGGGCCCCACTCTCGGTGGTTTCGACTCACCCGGTCTGGCGAGCTACGTCACCTACGTCGCGACCAGTGGCAGCACCACGCTGCCACGTACCGTCCAGCAGCAATGGGCACAGGGCCACGAGATAGCCACCGATCAGGCGAAACCGGGTGATCTCGTATTCAGCGAATGGAATTCGAACGGAACACCGCGGCACGTCGGTGTCGCGATCGGTGATGGCCGGATGGTGCACGCGTCGAGCACCGACGGCACGGTTGTCGAGGCGGGCATCGCCGCCGATGCCAAGGTACGGAGCATGTCATGAGCATTCGCCGAATCCTGTTGGCCCTGCTGTTCGCGGCCTTCGGTATCGCGTCGATCAGCGGTTGCGGTTCGACGGTGCGCGGTCTCGCACTTCCGGCCCCGCTCGGTGCCGCTGACACCGCGGATCCGAATATCGTTCTGCGCGACGGCTTCTCGACGATGTTCGGCTGGCGGCCGCAGAGCGACAACTCACCCGACGACGCCTACGCCCGCGCTCGTCCGTATCTCACCGATCAACTCGGCGCCCGCGCTCGCGAGACCACCTCCGGCGGTGCGAAGACCCAGTGGAAGGCGTGGGCGGACGCCAAGGCGAAGGTCAAGGTCACCGTGCAGGTCACCACCGACGAACATCCGGCGGATCAACCTGCCCGCATCGATCGTGTAGTGCTGATCGGGCAAGCCATCACCGATGCCGCGGCGAAACAGATCGAGAACATCGAAATCACGGTCTGGGCAACCGTTGTGCAGACCGAACAAGGCTGGCGCATCCACGCCATGCACTTCTGAAGAGGTTGCCATGTCCAAACTGCGGTACGCATTCATCCTGCTCGCGTCGCTCGCCGCGGCACTGTGCGTCGCGTGTTCCTCGACGCCGTCCGGCAGCGATGACAAACCCGCCGACAAGGCGGCGATCGAGACGATCACCTCCGGACTGCAGACCATGTTCACCTGGCACCCGGGCGCCGATACCAGCAGGCTCGACGCATTCAGGCGGGCAACACCCTGGCTCACCGACAAGTTCGCGGCGACGTCGACCACGACCTCGGAACGGGGACCCGGTGTGCAGTGGGATCAGTGGGCGCGTGCGCGTTCCACGGTGGAGGCCACTGTGCTCATCCTGGGTACCGAGCACGGCGCCGATACCGATCAGCGGATCGATCGGTTGGCGATGATTACCCAGGATGTCAAAGCGCCGGACGGTACCGTCGTCGACAGTATCGACCTGACCGCCAAGGTGACCCTGCAGCGATTCGGTCGCGACTGGCGCATTGATTCGGTCGAATTCGTCTGAACCGCAACAATGTTCATGCCGACCGCGATTTCGCCGAATGCCACCGCTTCGAGCCTGAGTGCGCGGTGCCCCGTTCGGACAGACTCCCAAGTTTGGGAAATGGGTGTGCGGCGTTGTGCGTAGCATTCACCAAGAGCGCCAAAGGGTTTCGCTCATTAGGAGGACTAATCATGAAATCGAACAATCGCACGGTGGTATCCGCTGTGGCTGATTTGCGGGGCACTCCGCTCGGGCAGCTTTCGGGTCAGAGCCTGACCGATCTGCTTGCGAATCTGGCCAACTCCTCGACCACCGGTATCTCATTCAGCTCCGCTCTGATCTGATCCGAATACCGCTCGGCGTACCGGCTATCCCGTGAACCGTAAACCGCTTCCTTTTCGTCAGTTTGTGATCAAGGTGCATAGCCGGTGCGATTTGGCGTGCAATCACTGCTATATGTATGAGCACGTCGACCAATCCTGGCGTGGCCGCCCGATGGGGCTGGCCCCGGAGACGGCCACCCGGATTGCGTTCCGCATCGCCGAACATGCGGCTGCGCACGCGCTGCCCGAGGTCGCCATCGTGCTACACGGCGGCGAACCGCTGCTGCTCGGTGTGGACCGCACCAGGGAATTCCTGGCCGCTCTGCACGCGGCCGTCGCCCCGGTGGCCCGCCTGAATCTGCATATCCATACCAACGCGATCCTGCTCAGCGCGGCCTACCTCGACCTGTTCACCGAATACAACGTGCGGGTTGGTGTTTCGCTGGACGGCGATCGCGCCGCCAATGACCGGCATCGGCTGTACCGCAACGGACGCAGCAGTTACGACCAGGTGATCGCGAGCCTCGACCGGTTGCGCCAGCCGCAGTATCGCGCGCTGTATTCCGGCCTGCTGTGCACGGTGGATATCGCCAACGACCCGATCGCCGTCTATCGCGGGCTGCTGGAGCAGCAGCCGCCGCGCATGGATCTGCTACTGCCGCACTCGAATTGGGAGCATCAGCCGCCGGGTTTGCGGATACCGCGCGATCCGGACACTCCAGCGCGGGGTGGCGGCGAGTACGCGCAATGGCTCATCGCCATGTTCGATGCCTGGAATGCCGACGGTCGACCGGTACCGCTGCGCACCTTCGAATCGGTGGTGGCGGCCATGTACGGTCGTCCGAGCACCGCCGAGGCCATCGGACTCGATCCGGTGGATCTGCTGGTGATCGAAACCGACGGCACGCTCGAGCAGGTCGATTCGCTCAAGACCGCCTTCGAAGGCGCTGCGGCGACCGGACTGAACGTGTGGGACAACAGCCTCGACGAGGCCGCCGTGCTCCCCGGCATCACGGTGCGTCGTGACGGCATCGACGGCGTCAGCGCCACGTGCCGGTCCTGTGAGGTGGTCCAGGTCTGCGGTGGTGGGTTCTATCCGCACCGGTACCGGCCGGGCACCGAATTCGACAACCCCTCTGTCTACTGCTCCGATCTGAAGGAGATGATCGATCACGTGGCCGAGTCCGAAGCCGCGGCGGGCAGAGGCGGCGCGCAAACCTCCGCACATGACGCCGTCGTCGAGTCGCACAGATTGTCCGATGACGAATTCGACCAACTGGCAGCCGGTTTCGGTGATGCCGCCACAGTGAATTGGTTGGCGCAGGCCCAGGCTTCGCTGCAGCGCGAATTATTGTCTGCCGTCGGCCGATTCGGTCCACAGGATGACGAAAGATTCACCGCAGCTTGGGATGTGCTCGTCTCCCTGGACACGTCGGCGCCCGCCGCGGTGGCCACGGTGCTGGCGCATCCCTATACCCGGGTATGGGCCACCGCCCTGCTGGAGGGGGTGAGCAAGGGCGAGATGGTGGCCGAGGATGTCCATCACCTGCAAGCGGTCGCGGCGGGTGCGGCGCTGCACGCGGGTAAGGATTTGCGGCTGCCGGTGCCGGTGCGCGGCGGGGTCGCGCCACTGCCTACCTTCGGCGCACTGAAAGCCGGTGCGGACGAACAGGTTTGGATCGATACCGGATCGATCGACAGGCTGGATCTGGTACATCCATTGCGCCGGCTGACGGCCACCGACCTGATCGTCCCGCTCGAGGACACCGATCCCTATCGCATCGGCCACAGCTATGCGGCCGACCGGCTCAGCGATGCCGAGGCGCACGGCTGGCAGCTCGCCTTCGCCGCGGGTATCGACTTCATCGACGCATATCTGCCCGTCTACGCGCCCGGTCTGCGCTCCGGTTTGCGTGCGGTCATGCCGATGGAGCCGGATGAGAAATACGACCGAAGCGCCTCCATGCGACTGGCTTTCGGCGCGGTCGGCATCGGGCTGCGACGGGCGCTGGTATCGGCCGCGCTGCCGCTTATCCACGAATTCCAACACGTGAAGATGGGCGCGATCCTCGACATGTTCGAATTGTTCGACCGCTCTGATACCGCGCTGCGGTACTACGCGCCGTGGCGACCGGATCCGCGTCCGATCGAGGGGTTGTTGCAAGGCACCTACGCCCATATCGGTGTGACCGATTTCTGGCGGGTGCATCGCACGCGGGCCGAGGGCGCGCAGCGCGAGGAATCGGAGCGGGAATTCGTGCGGTGGCGCATGATGACCGCGGAAGCTATTCGCCAACTTCAGGGATCCGGATCACTGACCCCGCTGGGGGAGCGGTTCGTTGCGGGCATGAGTGCGACGGTGCAGCCGTGGCTCGCCGAATCGGTCGATCCGACCGCGGAAAGTGCTGCGGTGCGTGCCGCCGGAACGCACCGCGCCGCCTTCGACGAGCGCATGAAGGTCAGCCGTGCCGTCGATTGAGTCCGCGCACAGTCTGTCAGAGGATCAATTCGCCCAGCTGGCATCGGGGTTCGGCGATGCGGAGACGGTGCGTTGGCTGGTGCAGGCCCAGGCCTCGGTGCAACGTGAATTGTTGGCGGCGGTAGGCAGATTCGGCCCGCACGACGATGCGCGCTTCGCCGCCGCCTGGGATGTGCTGGTGGGCTTGGACACATCGGCACCGGACGCGGTGGCCACGGTGCTCACTCATCCCTACACCCGGGTGTGGGCGACCGCATTACTCGAAAACATCAGTCGCGCAGAGTTCGTCGCCGCGGACGTTTACCACTTGGAGGCGGTGGCGGCGAGCGCCGCGCTGCTGGCAGGCGCGAAGCTGCGAATGCCGGTGCCCGCGCGCGACGGTGTGGCACCTTTGCCGATGTTCGGTGCGTTGCGGGCCTCGGAGCTGGTATGGATCGATACCGGCCACGGGGACGACGTCGCACTGGCCGAGCCGGTGCGCAAGCTGACCTATGGCGATTTGACGGTCACGCTGGAGGATACCGATCCCTATCGAGCGCTGCCTTATCTCGGGAGCGAAATTCACCCGACCGGGCGGTTGAGTGATGTCGAGGCCGAGCGGTGGCAGCAGGCTTTCGTGGGCGCTCTCGGATTCATAGAAGAGCATCTGCCCGCGTATCTGCCCGGCTTGCGTGCCGGTCTGCGGACAATATTGCCGCTGCGACCGGATGGCCCGACGAACCGGAGCGCCTCGGCCAGACTGGCATTCGGCGCGGTGGGCATCGCTGCCCGGCACCTGGATCCGCAAGCACTCGCCGAACTGCTGGTGCACGAATTCCAGCACGTCAAGCTCGGCGCGATGATGGATGCCTTCGAACTTTACGACCGCGCCGATATCGAACCGCGCTACCACCCACCATGCTTTTCGCATCCGCGCCCGATCGAAGGCCTGCTGCACAGCACCTACGCCCACCTCGCCATCACCGATTTCTGGCGAGTCCAGCGCACTGTGACGACTGGAGCGGCAGCCGAGGCCGCCGAGCGGCGCTTCACCGAAGTTCGCCTGCTCACCGCCGAAGGTATCGCGCTACTGGAGGCCGCCGGATCGCTCACCGCCCTCGGTGACACCATCGTCGAGGCAATGCGAAACAGGATTACCGCCTAGCGTCGGGTGCCGCCACGCGCATCGTGATCGTCTGACCAGCCTATCGGCGGTCAGGGGTGGGTGTAATTCGCATTCGGGGTGCGGCGGGGTGTATAGGGTGCTTAGGCTCACGGGGCTTATACGTTCGAATGCCTGGAGTTTTCTCGATGTCGATGCCGTCTTCGGCACACAGCCGTGCACCGTTTACTTCGCCGATCGATACGGATGGGCCGCGGGTGGCGTTGTACACGCCGGAGTTCGCGGCGGATCCGCATCGGGCGTATCGGGATATGCGTGCGCGGTACGGGGCGTTGGTGCCGGTGGATCTGGCGCCGGGGGTGCCGGCCACATTGGTGGTCGGCTATTACTCGGCCTTGCGGATCATGAATGATCCGGATCATTTTCCGGCCGATCCGCGCACCTGGCAGCAGAGTGTGGCCGCCGACTGCCCGGTGCTGCCGATGATGCAGTGGCGACCGAATGCCTTGCGCAATGCCGGTGAAGCGCATGCCAGGTACCGGCAGACCAATGTCGCGGGCCTGGAGAAGGTCGATCAGTACGACTTGCACGATACGGTGGCGAAACTCGCTGTTCCGCTGATCAATTCGTTCTGTGGCGACGGGTCGGCCGATCTGGTGCGCCAGTACGCGTTTCCGCTCGCCTTCACGGTGCTCAACGCCATGCTCGGATGCCCGGACGATATCGCGCAGCAGGCCGCGACCGGTATGGCCGCGATCTTCGAGGGCATCGATGCCGAGCACGGCAATCAGTTGCTCGTCGGGGCGATGCTGGAATTGACCAAGCTCAAACGCGTCCAGCCCGGCGACGACATCACCACCCGGATGCTGCGGCATCCGGCGGCGCTGAGCGATACCGAGATGGTGCACCAGTTGGGCACGCTGTACGGCGCGGGAATCGAACCGCAGCAGAATCTGATCGTCAATGCTCTGATGCTGATCCTCACCGACGAGCGGTTCGGCGGCAGCGTGCTCGGCGGGAGCCTGTCGACCAGGGACGCGCTCGACGAAGTGTTGTTCAACAATCCGCCGATGGCGAACTTCTGCATCACCTTTCCGCGCCAGCCGATCCTGATCGACGATGTCTGGCTACCCGCCCACCAGCCGGTCGTCATCAGCATCGCCGCCTGCAATACCGATCCGGCGATCGTCGCGAATCAGTTCGCGGGCAATCGCTCCCATCTGGCCTGGGGTGCCGGACCACACGTGTGCCCGGCGAATTCGATGGCCTACCTGATCGCCCAGGACGCCATCGACCAACTACTCGACGCACTGCCCGAGATCCGCCTCGCGGTGCCGCCCGATCAGCTGACCTGGCGGCCGGGACCGTTCCACCGGGCACTCACTGCACTCCCGATCGAGTTCCCGCCGTCCCCGCCGCTGCGGTCCTAGGAGCGGCCGTGCCTCCCCGGCGCGTCCCCGACGTGCCACGCTCGCCGTATGCGACTGAGTATCTCCCTTGCCGACTTCACCTGGCCGGATTCACCGGGTGCGATCGGCCCGCGAGTCGACCGGATCGTGCGCGCCGCCGATCAGTCCGGGCTCGACTCGGTATTCGTCATGGATCACCTGTTTCAGATCGGTTCGAACGGCCCGGCGGAACACGACATGCTCGAGGCCTACGCAGCGCTGGGGTACATCGCGGCGCGGACCGAGCGGATTCGGTTCGGCGCTTTGGTCACCGCCGTCAGCTATCGGGATCCCGGTCTGTTGGTCAAGAGCGTCACGACCCTCGATGTGCTCTCCGGTGGCCGCGCTTGGCTCGGCATCGGCGCGGCCTGGAATGCCGATGAAGCCGCCGGTCTCGGCCTGTTCTTCCCACCGACCTCCGAGCGATACGAGCGCCTGGAGGAAACCCTGCGGATCGCGAAGCAGATGTGGGCGGGCTCCGAAAAGCCTTTCCACGGACAGCATTACACCCTCGAACGCCCAATCAACGTCCCCAACGCGCTGACCCGCCCGCACCCGCCCATCATGATCGGCGGCCAAGGCGAACGGAAGACCTTGCGCCTGGTCGCGCAATACGCGGACGCCTGCAATCTCTTCGGCGAATCCGTCGAGACCGTCGCGGCCAAACTCGAAGTCCTGCACGGACATTGCGAAGCCGTCGGACGACCTTACGAGGACATCGAAAAGACCATGGTCGCATACTGGTATCCGGATAAATCGCTTGCGGAGCAGGCGGATTCATTCGCCCGCTTCGCCGAGGTCGGCATCCAACACGTGGTACTGGGCCGCCCCGGCCCGTTCGTGGACGCGGACTTCGAGCAGATCGCCGAGTTGGTGCGCGCGGTCGCCGACCTCTGATTTCGATCAGCCGATCGAAGGTGGATATGCAGTGGGTTGTGGCCAGGTGGAATTCACCGGGCGCTGGTCGAATGGGCTGGCATTGTTCGCCAGGGAGGAAGAGGCCATGACCAGCATCGATACTCACAGCAATGGGACCGTCGCCACCCGTGTCGAGGAATTGACGGCGGTATTCGAGCGGGGGCTGCAGGAGAATCTGGGGGTCGGCGCGTCGCTGGGGATTCGGCTGGAGACGGCGGGGGACGGGTACACGCGGTACTACCTGGACCCCAATCCTGCCACCATCAACGCCATGTTCACGGTGCACGGCGGGGTGATCGCGACGCTCATGGATACCGCGATGGGGAGTGCGGTATTCACGAAACTCGGTGACGGCGTGGCCTATACGACGCTGGAGTTGAAGGTGAATTTCATCCGGTCGGTGACGTTGGACGGATCGCGACTCACCTGTGAGGCCAATGCGATTCACGTCGGGCGACGCACCGCGACGGCGGAGGGGCGGATCGTGGACGCGAACGGCAAGTTGATCGCACATGGTTCGACCACGATTCTGGTGCTGAATCCGGAGCAGTGAAATAAATAGCCCTGCCGCCGAGGATTTGGCGGCAGGGCTATTTGTTCAGGCCAGCGTGTTGCACTCGCCGATGAAGCGAACCAGTTCGTCGAGCCGGTCGGATCTGGCATCCACCGTCCGGTCGATTACCTTCACCAGATGCTCATAGGCCTCGGTGTGGTCGTAGGAGGCCACATCGGCGATCTTCAGCGCCCACCGCCAATAACCGCGCATGGTATCGGACAGTGGCATACGGAAATTGGCGATCACATCGCGGATCGGTTCCACTGTCGCATCGCCCTGCACCCGCAGATACCGCCCGACCACATCGGCCATGAAGCTGAAATGCCTTGCCTCATCGCGAGATAACCGGCCGAGCACCGACGCGAGAATCGGTTCGTCGACCGCATCGCGCAGGTGCTGGTAGTACATCTGGGTCGCCTTCTCCTGCACGAGCGCGTAGGCGAAGAACTGCACCGGATGGTCGTAGGGCAGATCGAAGGGCTTCTGGCCCTCGACCGCCAATTCCGCACGGAGAGAACCACGCTCGGCGATTCCGGCGGCCTCCTGGTAGCGCGCGAGAGCGCGGGCGTGGGTGTCCTCCTCCAGCGCCCACCGCACGGTGAAGTGGTAGAGCTCGCGGTTGTGGATGAAGGTGGTCCGGTCCACCGTGTCGTCCACCGGGAAATGCCGGTGGTACACATCGAAATAGCCGGGCAGATGGTCCTCGATGAGGGTGACGAACTGCACCGCCGAACGCTGCCCCTCGGTGAGCCGGTCCGCATCGGCGAGCGACCAATCGAAGGCGGTCTCCACATTCCAGGCGCGCGTGGCAGGGGATGCGGCGAGGAAGCCGTCCACCGCGGCCGCTACCTCGTCGACCGGAATCAGAGCCGATTCCATATTCATCTGTGTCTCCTACCGGGCATTGCGACAGGTCAGCGCGTAATGCTTGGTCGTATAACCCCATCCGGCATTGGCGATCTCCAGGTAGTGCCGCAGCTTCGCGGCCAGGCCCGGACCGTGCGCGTCGATGCGCTCGGCGGCCGCGTCGACATTGGCGATCCAGTCATCGATGGTGCGGCGATAGTGCTCGGTGAGGTCGTCCACCGCGATGATCGAGAACCCGGCGTCCTCGGCGGCGGTCACCAGCTCCGACAGCGGGCGCAGGTCACCCCAGCCGAAAATGTCCTCGCGAACGAATTCGGTGCCGACACGGGTATCGAAGGCATTGCGGGCGGAGGCATTTCGGAAACAGCTTTCCGAGACATAGAGCGCGCCGCCACGCCGCAGCACCGATCGTGCGCGCCGGAACACCGCGCCGAGGTCGGGCATGTGCACGATCGAGCCGAGCAGGGACACCGCGTCGAAGCTGCGAACCGGCAGGTCGAGCTCTTCGAAGTGTCCGACCCTGGTGTGCACCCGTTCGGTGACACCACGCGCGACGGCCTGTTCGGCGATGTACTCGTGCTGGCGCGGTGCCGGGCTGACTCCCATTGTGTCGCAACCGAATTCCTCGGCCATGAACAGGATCAGCGCACCCCAGCCGCAGCCGACATCGAGCAGTCGCTCCCCGCCGCGCACTCCGAGCCGATCGGCGACGAAGCGCAGCTTCTGCCGCTGCGCCTGCTCCAGAGTGTCGGTCGGCGAGTTGTACAGCGCCGAGCTGTATTTGCGCAGTGGGTCCAGGAACTGGCCGAAGATATCCGGATCCAGGTCGTAGTGCTGGTTGGTATCGGCGGTGACAGTCATGCCGCCGCCTCGTGCAGGGCCCGATCGACGACTTCGACGACATCCGCGAGCGTGGCGAGACCGAAGACGTCCTGGTCCTCCAGCTCGATGTCGTAGGTGCGTTCGATCTTGGCCACCATGCGCAGCACGCGCACCGAATCGACGCCCGCCATACCGCGCAGGTCGACGTCGGGCCGTAGCTCGGCCTCGGCGATGCCGGTCTCGGCGGCGGCGATATCGGTGACGGTGCGCAGGATGTCGTCGGCGGTGTGGGTCATTGCTGAACTCCATTCGAAGAGAGGGCATTCGCGGTGGTCAGTGCGTGCGAGAGCAGAGCGACCTCGTCGTCGCGGAGGGTTAGTTGATGGCGGACCGCATCGAGTTCGAACGGCTGATAGGCCGCGCTCGAGGTGGCGCAGACGGTGCCGTCGGCGTCCAGGATTTCGGCCGATGCCTGAATCGGGTGCTGTTTCTCGGATAGCGTTGCCACACAGTGGTATTCGCAATCGATCAGCAGCGGGGAAATGAATCGGGTGCGCTGTGAGACCGTGAATGCGGGATGGTGGCGTGCCAGCACGATGAGATTGCCCATTACCTCATCGCAGATCACCCCGATCAGCCCGCCGTGCACCACCCCCGGATAGGACTCGAAGCTGCGTCCGAGCCGGAACCGGGCCTGCAGGCCGTCCGGATGCGGTTCGAACTCGAGTCGCAGCCCGGACGCGTTGTGCGGGGAGCAGCCGAAGCAGTGGTAGTCCGGAATCACCGACCACGGCACCTGAACCGAGCTGTGTCGTTCCATGAGCTAGGCGATCGCGTCAGCGAGGGCGCGGCGGACCTTCGCATTGGAGGACAGGTCGAGGCCGGTCATATTGGCGAAGGTGCGACGCACCTTGTCGTGCAGCACATCGAGTTCGCCCTCGGCGGCGACCTGCTCGAGGAACAGATCGAATCCGGTGTCGATGGTCTCGTGGTCGCCGAGTTCGCTGATACCCGCCTTGAAGGTGCTCACCGGATGCTTGATCTTGGCCTCGGAGCTGTAGACGTACAGGGTCTCCAGCACCGAGGGCAGCTCCTCGGGCCGCTGCTCCAGCCGCTTCGTCGCGTAGTGGATGAATTCGCGGGCATGTCCGGCCTCATCGCGACTCGCATCGAGCAGCAGGCCCTTCAGCACCGGCTCCTGCACCCAGCTCGCCACGGCGCGGTAGATGTGGTTCACCGTGAGTTCGGAGATGATATTGGTGGCCAGGGTGGCCGAGGGCGTGGTGCCGGGCGCATACGGCTCGCGCATGGAGTCGACGGCCTTCTCGTCCACGCTCTCGCCGACCGCGCCGAGCCAGGAGCGAAATGCGTAGTGGTGCTGCACTTCCTGGTAGCCCCACACCACGGCGAAGGTGGAGAAATCGTAGTCGTCGACGAATTCGTTCATGAAGCCGTGTACCGCGGCGATGACATTGGATTCGCCCATCGTCGCGCTCTTGGCCAGGGTCACGTATTCGGGGCGGACAAGTGCGCGGTCGACGGCGTCGAGGTCCAGATCGGTCAGCCGCCAATGCAGGCGCTCGTAGTGACGGAAGACTTCATAGCTGTGCACAGGAGGCTCCAGTTCGGTCGAAGGTCATTGCCGTGGGGAGATGAGGTCGCGTGCGGCGAGGCGCTGCAGTTTGCCGCTGCTGGTGCGTGGAATGCTGCGTGGTGCAACGAGATACACCTCGACAGCGGCGAGTCCGAGCTCGGTGGAGATGCGGCCGCGGATCTGATCGGCGAGTTCGTCTGCCGCCGCGCCGGTGCATTCGGATTCGGCGATCAGCGCGATGACATCCGCGCCGTCGGGGTCGGTTGCTGCGGTGCAGCGGCCCTTGTAGATGCCGTCGAGGTCACGCACGGCGGCCTCGACATCCTGGGCGTAGTAGTTGACGCCGCGCACGGTGATCATGTCCTTGCAGCGGCCGGTGACGAAGAGTTCACCATTGCGCTGGTAGCCGAGATCGCCTGTGCGCAGCCAACCTTCGGTATGCAGTCCGGTCACGCTCGACGGGTCGGCGGTCAGGTAACCGTCGGTCACCGCAGGGCCTTGGATGTGGATTTCACCGACCGCGCCGTCCGGAAGTTCCGTGCCGGTACCGAGATCCACGATCCGCAGTCGCAGATCGGCTACAGCGGAGCCGACACCGGCCACGGCGCGCGCGCCTGGAGTGTCGGACGAAACAACCTGTGCCCGAGCATCTTCCGCGAGTGCCGTGCGGTCGACCCACTCGAACAGCGGCTTGCGCCCGAGCGGGGGGAAGGCCACGGCGAGGGTGGCCTCGGCCATGCCGTAGACCCCGAACATCGTCGATGGCGCGAAACCGGCGGGCGCGAAACGCTCGCAGAATGCCTCGACCACATCGCGGGAAATCGGTTCGGAACCGTTGAAGGCAATGCGCCAGCGCCGCAGGTCGTAGTCGGTGACCTCGTCCGCAGGGATGGCGTTGAGCAGCGCCTCGTAGCCGAAATTCGGCATGGCGGTGATCGTGGTGCCGCTGGCCGCGAATTCCGCGAGCCAGCGGGCCGGATCCTTGACGAATGCCAGCGGCGACCAGACGTGCGCCGGAATTCCACGCAGGATCGCCGACAACGTGCCGAACAGGCCCATATCGTGGAACAGCGGCAGCCAGAACCCGCCCTGATCGGTCAGGTCGAGCTCGATGCCGGTGCGGATCGCGGCCAGCCCGCTGAGGGCGTTGTGATGGGTCAGGCGAACGCCTTTGGGGGTGGCGGTGCTGCCGGAGGTGAACTGCACGATGGCCAGGTCATCGGCGTTGATGGCGGGCAGCGGGGTGTTGTCCTCAGTGAATAGCGTTGCGGTGTCTACCAATTCGACGTTCACGGCGGTGTCGAGCAGCGCGGCCAGATCGGCGAACCGATGCGATACCAGCACCGTACGCATCCCGGCGGCCGCCACAATCGTCGCGAGCTTCTGCGGATATCCGCTCATCTGCGCGGAACCGGCGGGCAGGGGCAGGGGTGTCGCGGCACCGCCGGCCGCCGCGACACCGAACAGCCCGATCAGGAATTCGGGTGCGTTCGGGCACAGGATGCCGATGGGCTCGCCCCGCTGTATTCCGCGCCGGACCAACGCTGCGGCAGCTCCGCGGGAGAGCCGGTCGAGTTCGGCGTAGGT
This sequence comes from Nocardia vinacea NBRC 16497, assembly GCF_000308835.1. Lineage (GTDB taxonomy): Bacteria > Actinomycetota > Actinomycetes > Mycobacteriales > Mycobacteriaceae > Nocardia > Nocardia vinacea. The sequence goes on from NZ_BAGN01000409.1 coordinate 17,453, forward strand.
CAGCGTTTCCGACACCGACCAAAATGTGGCGGCTACCTCGGGATGCTCGGCCGCGATCCGCGCCAGCCGGCCCGGCAGCGTTTCGACCGATTCCGCAGAATTCATGTCTGCCACGACAACAGCGAATTGTGACAACGCCTTGAACGCATTGTGAATTACGGCCTGCGATAAACATCCGCGATCATCCAATCGCGTTGCCCGATAAGGTATTCGGTCTATAGCGCGATAGGAACGGACAATCGTCGCCGTACCGCCGGCTGCGACGGCACCACGATGGACCGGAATTGTTTTCGCCCGGTGTCCATTTCGCATTCCATTCAGGAGTTGCCGGTGAGTTCCGACCATTCCGCGGTCGAGGAGTTGACCCCGGTTCAGCTGGCGGTCGTCGAGAGCGTCGCACCGCATATGCGACACAATCCGTATGACAGCTATGCGGTGCTGCGTGACGCGGGCCCCTTCGTGCCAGGACCGCACGATATGCACTTGGTGACCCGTCACCACGAGGCGCAGACGATCATGCAGGACCCGCGCTGGAGCCACGCCGAGGAACCGCAACTGCTGCACGGCGACAGCGATGTCGAACTGCCCGGCTCATTCCTCTGGATGGAGCCGCCGGAGCACACTCGGCTGCGCGGACTGGTCAGCAAGGCATTCACCGCGCGCACCGTCAGCGGCATGCGGGGCAGGGCCGAACAGTTGGTCGACGATCTGCTGGCGAAGATGCTCGCCGCGGGCGAGGTCGATCTGCTGGATGCACTGGCCTATCCGCTGCCGCTCACCATGGTGTGTGAGCTGCTCGGTGTCCCGGCCGAGGCGCATGAGCACGTGCGTCAGATCTCGACCGGCATCGCTCGCGGCCTCGATCCGGATCTGCTGCTCTCGCCCGCGGAATTGGCCGCACGCAGCGCGGCGGTGCACGCCTTCCTGGAGTTCTTCGGCGATCTGGTGGAGCAACGCCGCAAATCCCCACGCGACGACCTGATCACGGCGCTGGTGCAGGCCGATGACGCGGGCGCCCGGCTGACCCGCACCGAATTGCTCGGCACACTGCTGATTCTCGTGGTCGCCGGGCACGAGACGACCGTCAACCTGATCGGCAACGGTGTGCTCGCGCTGATCCGCAATCCGGAGGAGTTCCAGCGGCTGCGCGAATTCCCGGAGCTGTGCGAATCCGCCGTCGACGAGGTGCTGCGCTACGACGCGCCGGTGCACCTCACCACTCGCACTGCGCACGACGTGATCACCGTTTCCGGGCGGACTTTCGCACCCGGTGACGCGGTGATCGTCCTGCTGGCCTCGGCCAACCGCGACACGCTCGCCTTCCCGGACGCCGACAAGTTCGATATCGCGCGATATGCCAGGGGTCGAAAGGCCGAGCGGCACTTATCTTTCGGCCTCGGCCTGCACTACTGCCTCGGTGCGCCGCTGGCCCGGCTGGAGATGCAGGTGGTGCTGCGCGCCATCGCCGATCGCGTCGGTGCCATGACACTGCTCGAGGAACCGCCGTATCGGCCGAATGTGGTCGTGCGCGGCATGTCCGAACTTCATGTGCGGCTGGAGGGCCGATGAACACAGCAATTCCGATTACGTTCGATGCCTTCGATCCCAGCGAGCGGGCGGACCCGTATCCGGCATACCGTCGGGTGCGCGATGCCGCCGCACTGTTCCCGTACGAATTCGGGGATGTGCCGGTCACTTTGATCACCCGCTACGAGGAATGCGCCGCCATCCTGACCGGCCCGGACTGGGGTCACGGCTATGCCGCCGGAATCAGCCCGTTCCGCGACACCACCGCCGCGATTCCGGGGTCCTTCGTCCGAATGGATCCGCCGGAACACGGCCGCTACCGGAAGCTGGTCGCTAAGGCGTTCACGCCGCGGCTGATGGCGGAGATGGTTCCGGTCGCCGGTCAGGTTGTCAGCGACCTGGTCGACGCGGCGGTGCGTCGTGGCGAGCTGGATGTGCTCGACGATCTCGCTGTTCCCCTCGCGGTGGCGATGGTACCGGTCCGGCTGCTCGGTGCGGATCCGGCCGATGGCGCACTGTTCCGCGAGTGGCAGCTGGCGATCGCGCGGGGCAGTGATCCGGATTCGCTGCTCGGCCCGGACGAGGTGGCCGCACGCGGCACCGCGGCAATGGAGTGCATGGGCTACTTCACCCGGCTGATCCAGCGGAAGAAGGCGAATCCGACACCGGATCTGTTGAGCACGCTGGTGGCCGCCAGCGGTGAGCAGTTGACCGAGCCCGAGGTGATCGGGATCGCGCTGCTTACGCTGGTCGCGGGCATGGAGACCTCGATCAACCTGATCGGCAACGGCATGCTGGCACTGCTGCGCAATCCGGCTCAGCTGCAGCTGCTTCGGGATAATCCGGAGTTGATCGGTCCGTCGCTGGACGAGATGCTGCGCTACGACGCCCCGACCCAGTTCACCATCCGAGTCGCCTTGGCCGACACCACCGTCGGTGAGCACGAATTCCGTCGCGGCGACGGCGTGGTCGTACTCACCGCCTCGGCCAGCCGGGACGATCGGGTATACCCGGACGCGGATACCTTCGATGTCACTCGCTACGCCGGAAACCGACCGGCGCGCAAGCATCTCGGCTTCAGCCTCGGCATCCACTATTGCGTCGGTGCGCCGCTTGCGCGAATCGAGGCGGAGGCCGCCCTCGGCGCCCTGCTCGACCGGGCCCCGAAACTCGAACTCGCCACCGACACCGTCGAATACCGGCCCAGCCTGATCCACCGCGGCATTGTGTCCTTGCCGGTGTCGCTGTGAGCACGCGAACCACGACCACAGCCGAGCTCTCGCTCGTGCCGGAGCTGAGCGCCGGCGAGGCGCAGTCATGAACGAGCGGCGGCACGCGGTAGTGCTCGGCGCGGGCATTGCGGGGCTGCTCGCGGCGCGGGTGCTTTCCGAGCACTACACCCGGGTCACCATTTTCGAGCGCGACATGGTGGCCGGTACCGCCATGCGACGCGGCGTACCACAGGCACGGCACCTGCACGGACTCCTGGATCGTGGCCGCACCATTATCGAACAGCTGTATCCGGGTTTCACCTCCGAAATGGCCGATCGGGGCGCGACCACTGCGGAGGCATTGGTCGGAACCCGTTGGTACGTCGGCGGATTGCGGGTCGCGCCCACTTCGACCGGGCTCACCTCGGTGATGGCGACCAGGCCGCTATTGGAAGAGGTACTGCGGCAACGAACACTCGCCGTGCCCGGCGTGCGCCTGTGTGAGGGCATGGCGCGCGGCCTCATAGGCGATGCCGCACGGGTGCGTGCGGTGTCGGTCTCCGGCGGATACGGCGCAGAGGCACACGCCACGGACCTCATCGTCGACGCGACCGGACGCGGCTCCCGCGCGAGCGTATGGCTGGCTGCCCTCGGCGCGCGGATACCCCTGGAGGAGCGCCTCGAGGTCGATCTCGGCTACGCCTCCCGACTCTTCCGCTGGCGGCCCGGACAATTGGGCGGCCACTCCTCGGTGATCATCTCCACCGGCCCGAATGGCCGTGGTGGCGGTGCGATTCGGGTCGAGGGCGACCGGTGGCACATCACGCTGGCCGGAATGCTCGGCGACCATCCACCGACCGATCCGGACGGCTTCGCCGAATTCGCCGCCACCATTGCGGCACCCGATATCCACGAACTCATCACCAGCTCCGAACCGCTCGAGGATGCCGTGCCGCACCGGTTCCGATCCCCGGTGCGCCGCCGCTTCGAGCGGCTTTCCGCTGTGCCGCGGGGGTTTCTGGTACTCGGCGACGCACTGTGCAGCTTCAATCCGCTGTACGCGCAGGGCATGGCCGTGGCCGCACAGCAGGCCCTCGTCCTGCGCGACTGTCTGCGTGCCGGCGACGAGGCCGCGCTACCTGCCCGGTTCTACTCCGCCGCGGGCAAAGTCGTCGATGTGGCGTGGCAGCTCGCCGCCGGTGCCGATCTCAGCCACCCGGGCGTCATCGGCCCGCGCACGACGCGCACGCGCCTCACCAATGCCTATGTCGCCCGAGTGCACCGCGCCGCACATGTCGATCCGCATGTCGCGCGGACCTTTCTACGTGTCGCAAATCTCGTCGAACCACCCGCGGCACTTCTGCATCCACTGATCGCTGGTCGAATCCTGCTGCGCGGCAACACAAAACCAGCCGTAACAGCCGAACGCACACCGATCCTCATCGAACCGACGAGGTGACGGGTCCGCAATGTCGCGGCCCCGCACCGCCACAGTCCGACCGGCCGCACCGCCCGTTCGGCGGTGCACCGCACAGAAGGGACCACCCCGACATGTCGCATGCGAATACGGCGGTGGCGGACCAGGATTCCGCCATCCAGACCGCCATAGCTCACTTATTCGGCCCGGAAGGCAGATCCGACCCCTACACACCCGCACGCGTCCTGCGCGAAGCGGGCCCGCTGCATCAGACCCCACTCGGGCACCACCTGCTGACCCGCTACGAGGACTGCACGGCCGTGCTGTCGACCACCGCGTGGAGTCATGCGGAAGAGGCCGCGATGATGCATCCCACCGTGTCACCGGATGATGCACCCGAGGAACTGCCCACTTCGTTTCTCTGGATGGAGCCGCCGGACCACACCCGGCTGCGCAATCTGGTGACCAAGGGCTTCACCCCGCGCATGGTGACACGGCTGCGCCCGCGCATCGAGCAGCTCACCGCGGAGCTCGTCGACAATGCGCTGGCTGCGGGCGAATTCGATCTCGTCGAGATGATCGCCTACCCGCTGCCGCTGATCATCGCCTGCGAGTTGATCGGCGTGCCGCCGGAGGCCTATGCGCAAGTGCACCAGTGGTCCCAGGACCTGGCGCGCGGCTTCGATCACGACTACACGCTGCCCGAGGAGGCGCTGAAGGCCCGCAGCGCCGGTTCGCGTGGCTTCATGGGTTACTTCCGTGAGTTGCTGAACGAGCGGCGTCACGATCCGAAGGACGACTTGCTGAGCGTGTTGTCGCAGGTCGAGGACCGCGGCGATGTACTCACCGAACAGGAACTACTGGCCACCTGCATCACCACCTTCGTCGCCGGGCACGAGACCACCGCCAATCTGATCGGCACCGGCATGCTGCAGTTGATGCGCAATCCGGGCGAAATCGCGGCCCTGCGCGCACGTCCCGAGCTGACCGCATCCGCACCCGACGAACTGCTGCGGCTGGAGCCGTCGGTGCAGATCACCACCCGTGCCGCCACTCGGCCGATCACCGTCGCGGGCCACGAGTTCGAAACCGGCGAAGGGGTTGTGGTGCTGATCAATTCGGCCAACCGCGACGATGCCGTCTTCGCCGATCCGGACCGGGTCGACGTCGCCAGGTATTCCGATCCGATGCGTCCGGCCAAGAAGCACCTCGGCTTCAGTCTCGGCATCCACTACTGCCTCGGCGCACCCCTGGCACTGCTGGAGATGGAGGTGCTGCTCGACGTGCTGTTGCGGAAAGTGCGTGATATCGAACTGCTTTCGGACGAACCGCCATATAAGCCGAATGTGGTCATTCGCGGGCTGGAAGCCTTGCCGACGCGGTTCACCGCCAAGTGAGTTGCGCTCGGACCCGGTGTGATAGCGCGCCGGGTCCGAACGTGAGGTATTCGCTATTGCCTCGGCCTGTCGTTTCGGGGATGCTAGATGGTCGCGGCTCCGCTATAGCACATCTGCGAAACGTTCCGTGGTCAGTTCACCCGGCAGCAACGGTCTCGGCAATAGCCGTCCGACCGCGGTTCATCCTCGGTTATCTGGCTCCGCTAACGTTTCGGATACGCGGAATAAGGAGCCGGTGGTATGGAGTTCCGACATCTGGTCTCATTCATCACTATTGCCGAAGAGCTGCATTTCGGCCGCGCAGCGCAGCGCTTGCATCTCACGCAGCCCAGTCTCAGTGCCCAGCTGCAGAAGCTGGAGAAATCACTCGGTGTGCAACTGGTCGCACGTAACTCCCACGAGGTCAAATTGACCCCGGCGGGCCGAGAATTCGAGAGTCAAGCCCGCATCATCGTGGCCCAGATGGATCGGGCCGCCCAGGTCGCCAAGGCGACCGCCGAGGGGCGCGCGGGCACCCTCAATATCGGTTACAACCTTCCGGCCAGCAGACATGTGCTGCCGGATGCGCTCACCGGAATGACCGAACGACATCCCGATATCGTGGTGTCACTGTGGGAAAAGCGCACCGGCCCGCAGTTGGCGGCGCTGGCCGACGGCTCGCTCGACGTAGCGCTGGTCTACGGCCACCCGAGCACCTCGGACTTCTCGTATCGCCGGTTGCTGCACCGGGTTCCGCTGGTGGCGGTGGTCGGGCGCAGGCACCGCTGGGCCGACCGGCCCGGCGTGCCCTTCGCCGAATTGGCGGGGCAGGAGTGTGTGCTGTTCGCCCGCGAACAGTGTCCGGCCATGTACGACTCCATCTTCCGCGCGGCCGCGGACACCAGGATCAGCCTGGCGGTCGCGCATACCGCGGACGATCCCGGTGCGACCGCGCATATGGTTTCGGTGCGTCCGTTCGTCGGATTCGCCTCGCTACCGCGCGCGATCTCGATGGGTATGGGGGCGCCGGGCAGTAGCTCGGTGGCGGTCAAACTGTTCGATCCGGTGCCGACATTGGATTTGTACGCGGTGTGGCGTACGGACGAGTCGAATCCGGCGGTTTCGTTTTTCCTGGAGTGCATCGATTCCCCCGAACCGGCACGTATAGATATTGCCCGTGCGCTATCGGCCTGAGTCCTTCGATAGGCCATGACATTCGCGCGGTAGGAACCTCTGTATCGGCGGGGACGTAATTCGTTGCCGCCGACCAGAATTCGACATTGTGAATACAGTGTCAGTGACCGAGAACGGAATCGACCTCCCGGACGACGCGAGTTTGTACTCGGTGATTTCCGGTGCGGCCGCGGCACATCCGCAACGGCATTCGCTGTGCGGCGCGGACGGTACGCAACTCACCTGCGCCGAAGTGGACCGGCGGGCACGGGCGCTGGCCTCGGTGCTGGCCGGGCGTGGCGTGCAAGCGGGGGATCGGGTCGCGATCCTCGGCCGCACGAGCCTGGAGTGGGCGCTGCTGGATTGCGCACTGCTCGCCCTCGGCGCCGTGGTCGTTCCGGTGTATCCGACGTCGTCGGCGGCGCAGATCGAGCACATCCTGCGCGATAGCGGCAGTGCGTATTTCGTCGCCGAGGACGAATCCGATGCAGCGCGCCTGCGTGCCGCGGGTGCGGGTGAGGTCTGGACCTTCGCGCTGATCGCGGAGTGGACGGCGACCGAGATCGACGCGGATCTCGATGCCCGCATTGCCGCGGTGCACGCCGACGACCTCGCCATGATCGTCTACACCAGCGGAACCACCGGCGTCTCGAAAGGATGCCTGATCACGCACCGCAATATGTTCGTATCCTCGGCCAATACCGTGCGGCAGACCGGCGAGCTGTTCGACGGCACGACCGTGCTCGCGCTGCCGCTGTCGCACGTCTTCGGCCAGACCATCCTGTTCGCCTGCCTGGTCGGCGGCAGCCGCACCCATCTGCTGCCGGGTATCCCGGACCTCGTGCCGGTGCTGCCGACGCTGCGGCCCACCTTCTTGGCTCTGATTCCCTACGGCCTGGAGAAGATTCGCAAGTACTGCCGAACACTGCTGTCCGGCACCGAGGAGCAGGATGCGGTGGCGCGCGGCTTGGCGGTGTTGCGTGACCAGGCGACACCGGACCCGTCCGACCATCCGGTGGCGGCCGCGCTCGGTGGGCAGCTGCGCTCCGTCATCTCCGGCGGCGCCTCGCTCGACGAGTCGACGATCGGGTTCTACGCCGGATTCGGTGTGGTGCTGCTGAACTGCTACGGGCTCACCGAGGCGGCGACCGCCGTGACGGTCAGTGCCCCGGAAACCAATCGGCTCGGCACCGTCGGGCGACCGATTCCGGGCACTTCGGTCGCCATTGCGGAAGCCGACGGCGAAGTGCTGGTCGGTGGCCCGCATGTCTCGCCGGGCTACTGGGGTGCGGCGGCGGACCAGGCCGTCGTGGACGACGAAGGTTGGCTGCACACCGGCGATATCGGTGAACTCGACGCCGACGGCTACCTGCGCATCACCGGGCGAAAGAAGGAGATCCTGGTGACCTCCGGCGGCAAGAATGTCGCGCCCGCGCCGTTGGAGGACCGGGTGCGGCTGCATCCGCTGGTGAGCAACTGCATGGTGGTCGGTGACGGCCTCGACTACGTCACGGCGCTGGTGACGCTGGATCCGGTGCAGGTGCAGCGCTGGCGCGGCGACCATCCCGACGGTGATGTCGAAGCTGCCGTGCAGTCCGCGGTCGACGACGCGAATTCCCTTGTCTCCCGCGCGGAATCGATCCGCGCATTCCGAATTGTGGACGGCGACTTCACCGTTGACGACGGATTGCTGACCTCCTCGCGGAAACTGCGCCGAGCCGCGATCGCGGCGGCCTATTCCGCCGATATCGACTACCTCTACCCGGCACGCCAACCCGCGCAATAAGCGCGGCCGATCTCGAAATCGAATTCGACTACCGGAAAGTGATGCGAACATGTACGACGTCATCGTTGTCGGAACTCGGGTTGCGGGTTCCCCGCTGGCCATGCTGCTCGCCAGGAAGGGTTACCGGGTCCTCGCCGTGGACCGCGCCACCTTCCCGAGCGACACCCCCTCGACCCACTACATCCACCAGGCCGGACTCGGGCTGCTGAAGTCGTGGGGTCTGCTGGACGAGGTGGTGGCTTCCGGCTGCCCGCCCATCCGGCACCTGAACTTCTCCTACACCGACATCGTCATCAAGGGCTTCGCCGATGTTGCGGCCGACGGCGTCGATGCCGTGTACTGCCCGCGCCGCACCGTGCTGGACAAGATCCTGGTCGACGCGGCCGGTAACGCGGGCGTCGAGGTGATCCACGGGTTCTCCGTCACCGAGCTGGTGTTCGACGAGGATCGGGTGGTCGGCATTCGCGGGCGCATCCGCGACGGTGCGGAACAGGAGTTCCGTGCCGGCCTGGTGATCGGTGCCGACGGATCGAATTCGACCGTGGCGAAGGCGGTCGGCACCGAGGTGTACGAGGGCTCCCCGGCGGCGTGCTTCGTCTACTACTCCTACTACGAGGGCGTCGACTGGGGTATGCAGCACCGCACCGGATTCGGTGAGCAGCAGTTCGCGTCGTGGCCGACCAATGACGGGCTCGCGCTGGTCGCGGTGATGCGCAAGCGCGACCGGTTCCGCGACTTCCGCACCGATCCGGATGCCGGTGTGCAGGAGATCGTCGACCAGATCGATCCGGAAATCGGTGCGCGCCTGCGGGATACGGGTAAGCGGGTCGAGCAGTTCCGGCCCATGCTCTACCCGGACAACTACCGTCGCCGCTCCTACGGACCCGGTTGGGCGCTGGTGGGAGACGCCGGCTACCACAAGGATCCGTTCACCGGCTGGGGCATTACCGACGCCTTCAAGTACGCCCAGCTGCTGGCTGATCTGGTCGACGCGGGCCTGTCCGGCGCCCGGTCACTCGACGAGGCGCTGGCCGAGTACCAGGTGGAGCGCGATGCGCAGAGCGCGAGCACTTACGAACTGACACAGAGCATTTCGGAGCTGTCGCTGACGCCGTACTACGACTCGGTATTCCGCGCTACCAGCTATGACGAGGACTACTCGAAGAAGTTCTTCGGGCTGATCGCCGGAATCTACTCGCCGGACAAGTACTTCGGCGAGCAGGAGCTCACCGAGCTGTACGAGAAGGTCGACTTCCCGGTCGACGCGCGGCATGTCACCAACGATGGGGTGTCGGCATGAACGGCCCCGGCCTAACCGCGTTGGGGGACAGCTTCGTCGAGGGCCGCGGTGACGCCGCGGCCGGCGGCGGCTACCGCGGCTGGGTGCCCCGATTGGGCGGCCAGCTCGGCCTGCGACCCGCTGCCGTGCGTAATTTCGGTGTGCACGGGGCTACGACCAGCATTGTGCTCGAACAGCAACTGCGCCGGGCCGTTTCGGCGCGATCCGGCCTCTTCGGTGTCGTTGTCGGCGTGAACGATCTGGTCAGTGACTTCGACCCGGACCGGTTCGAACGCAATCTCGGAACCTTGTTCGGCACGTTGCGTAGCACTGGCGCAACGGTTTTCACGGCGAGCTACCCGGACATTCCGGCCCGCCTGCCGGTGCCGGACGGCTTCCGTGCGCTGCTGCGGGAGCGGTTCGTCTTCGCCAATACGGTGCTGGCCGCAGTCACCGCCGAAACCGGCACGCTGCTGTTGGATATCGCCGCCCAGTCCGAGTGGGAGCGGCCCGAGGTGTGGACCGCCGATGGTCTGCACCCGAGCTCGCTCGGTCATCACATGTTCGCCGCGGGTGCGGCCGAACTCATCGCGTCGCGTACCGCGACCACCGTCGCCGCCTGATTTTCCACCCGGTTCGAGAGGAACTTTCGTGACAGACGACAGACGCCTGGCGCGCAACCCGATCGCTATTGTCGGGATGTCCGGGCTGCTGCCCAACGCGCACAACCATCGAGAGTATTGGCAGAACATCGTCGACGGCGTGGACTGCACCACCGAGGTGCCCACATCGCGCTGGAGCCTCGACGATTACTTCGACGCCGATCAGGACGCGCCCGATAAGACCTACTCGCGTCGCGGCGCGTTCCTGCCCGATATCGACTTCGACCCGCTGGAATTCGGGCTGCCGCCCAATCAGCTCGAAGTCACCAGCACCATGCAGACCCTCAGCCTCGGTGTGGCGCGCGATCTGCTGATCGATGCGGGCGCGGTCGATTCGGCTTGGTACGACCCGGGCAAGACCGGCGTCGTGCTCGGCACCACCGGGCCGGTGCCGCTGATGCATCCGCTGGCGGCACGACTTTCGACACCGGTGTTGAAGGAGGCGGCGCGCTCGGTCGGGCTCTCCGATACCGACGCCGATGCGATCGCCGATAAGTTCGTCGCGGCTTTCGCGCCGTGGGAAGCGAATTCGTTCCCGGGCCTGCTGGCCAATATCACCGCGGGCCGGGTCGCCAATCGGCTCGGCCTCGGCGGTATCAACTGCACCGTCGATGCGGCGTGTGCGGCATCGCTTGCCGCACTGCGGACGGCCATTGCCGAACTGCAGGACGGCCGCGCCGACATGATGATCACCGGCGGTGTGGATACCGAGAACACCATCTTCATCTACATGTGCTTCAGCAAGGTGGGGGCGCTGTCGGCGAACGGACAGATCAGCCCGTTCTCCTCCGATGCGAACGGCACCCTGCTCGGTGAGGGCATCACCATGCTCGCTCTGCGGCGGCTGGAAGATGCACGTCGTGATGGCAATCGGATCTACGCCGTCATCCGCGGCCTGGGTTCCTCCAGTGACGGCCGTGCGAAGAGCATCTACGCGCCGCGTGCGGGCGGGCAGCGGGTCGCTCTCGATCGGGCCTATGCCGACGCCGATTGCTCACCGGCGGATGTCGCGCTCATCGAGGCGCATGCGACCGGTACGCCGGTCGGCGACAAGACCGAGCTCACCGCGCTGAAATCGCTGCTGTCCGACGCGACTTCGGAGTCCCGCTTCGCGGCGCTGGGCAGTGTGAAGTCGCAGATCGGGCACACCAAGGGGGCCGCGGGGACCGCCTCGGTCATGAAGTTGGCGCTCGCACTACACCAGAAGGTGTTGCCGGGCACCATCAATGTGGACGCGCCGAATGCGGAGATCGCGCCGGACGACGCGCCCTATTACGTGAATACCCGGACGCGGCCGTGGATCCGGGATCCGCAGCGTCCGGTGCGTCGAGCGGCGGCTTCGGCATTCGGGTTCGGCGGCACCAACTTCCACGTCGTGTTGGAGGAGGCCGACTCCGGTCGCACCGAGCCGGTATTGCATCGCACCGCGCGGGCACATCTGTGGCATGCGCCCGATGTGGCCGGGCTGGTGGATGCGGTCCGCAGCGTGGATGGCATCGACGGCGGTGATATTCCGGAGGATCACGCCCGCATCGGATTCGTCTCGGTGGACGATGAGAATGCCGCGCATCTGCGGGCGCTCGCGGTGGACGAGCTGGTGCGCAATCCAGAGGCCGTGGCGTGGGATCACCCGGAGGGCGTGTACTTCCGGGCGGCGGCATTGCCGGAGCGCAAGATCGGTGCGCTCTTCGCCGGGCAGGGCAGTCAGTACGTCGATATGGGAGCGGATGCGGCACTGAGCAATCCGGCGGTCGGCGCGGCCTTCGATGCGGCCAATATCGCATTCACCGGAGCGCCGGTGCGGCTGTCTTCGGTGGTGTTCCCGCCGCCCGCGTTCGACGAAGAGACATCGTCGGAGCAGGAAAAGTCTTTGCGCCGAACCGAATTCGCGCAGCCTGCGATCGGTGCGCTGTCGTCGGGGCAGTTCCGGGCGCTGGCGGAGTGCGGGTTCTGTGCGGACGGATATCTGGGCCACAGCTTCGGTGAACTCACCGCGCTGTGGGCCTCCGGTGCGGTCGGCACCGAGGACTTCTTCGCCCTGGCCCGGGCGCGCGGTGCGGCGATGACGCCGGCAGCCGGTGTCGAGGCCGGGACCATGGTGGCGCTCGGTGCGTCGAGGGAGATCGCCGAGGAACTGCTCGCCGGTGTCGACGATGTGTGGATCTGCAACCACAATGCGCCCGATCAGGTCGTTGTCGGCGGCGGGCCGGAGGGGATCGCCGCCGTGGTCGAGCGGGCCGGTGCGCGTGGGGTGGCCACTCGGGCACTGCCGGTGTCGGGTGCGTTCCACACGCCCTATGTGGCGCATGCGGTGGACGCGTTCGCCGACGCGACCGCGGCGGTGACGATCGGTGCGCCCGACGCGCCGGTGTACGCGAATACCCCCGATGCCCGCTATGGCGATGATGTCGCGGCCAATCGGGCGCTGCTCACCGGACAGCTCAGTAAGCCGGTCGAATTCGTCGCCGCGCTGACCGCGATGCGTGCGGATGGCTGCACGGTGTTCGTGGAATTCGGCCCGAAGCAGGTGCTGACCTCATTGGTGCGGCGCACCCTCGGCGACGATGTCATCGCCATCCCGACGGACTCCGGTCCCATCGGCAATAGCGATCTCGCGCTGGTACGGGCGGCGGTGCGGCTGGCTGTGCTCGGCTTCGGCCTGCACGGCATCAATCGGCACGTGGCGCCCCTGCCCGCTTCGCGCACCTCGAATCGTGCGATGACCGTGACGATCTCGGCGCCCGAGTACGTGCCCGAGAGCCGGCGTGCGGCGTATGCGGCCGCACTCGACGACGGCTATCGCGTCAGTGTTGCCGCACCAACTCCAGTCGACACCGTCGTCGATCCTCAGCCTGAAACGCTGCCCGTGGCAGTAACTTTCGCCGAACCAACGGAGACGACCGTGTATCAGTCCTACGATTCGGGCTCGGACGCACTCGACAGTGCGCTCGTGCAGCACTTACAGACCCACCGTCAGTTCCTCGACGGGCAGCTGGATATGGCCCGCAACCTGGCCGGGGCGCTGGGCGGCGGTTCGCTCGACGAGGCGACCGTGCGGGCGATCGAAGCCGTGAAGGATCACGGTGTGGCGATCAGTGAAAGTCATTCGCGGGCAAGTGAAGTGCTCGCGCAGTTGGCGGAGCTGGAGGGTGGATTCGCGCCTGTTGCGCGGACGGCGGCCGTGACGCGGCGGGTGGAGTCCACTCGGCAGGCGGCCATCGAGTCGGCGCCTGAGCGTCGGCCGTTGGCTCCGAGGGGCGTCGGCACATCGGGTGCTGCCGAAACCGATGCGGCGCATTCGGGGATCTCCACCAACGGTGGACCGGTCACCTCGGAGTTCAACGGTGGCACTTCCGCCGCTCCCCAGTTCAACGGTGGTGTCGCCGCTGCTCCCGAGTTCCAGGTCAATGGTGGCGCGGCTGCTACGGAGTCCGGAGGTGGCGCGGCATCCAGTTCTCAGGTATCCACCGACGCACTGCTGAGCGCGTTGCGGGAGGTCGTGGCCGAGCAGACCGGGTATCCGGTGGAGATGGTGGATCCGTCGATGGATCTGGAGGCCGATCTCGGGGTGGATTCGATCAAGCGGGTTCAGGTGATCGGGGCGCTGCAGGAGCTGTTCCCGCAGTTGCCGAACCTCGGGCCGGAGCAGTTGGGGACGCTGCGGACGCTCGATCAGATCGCGAGTTTGCTGGGTGCGGGTGCGGTGGCCTCGGAGGGTCCGGGCGCGCCTGCCGCGGCTCCTGGAACTGCCGGGGCGACTGCACCTGCGGTTGCCGGAACTGCCGGGGTGACTGCGACTGGTTCCGGAGCTGGTGTACCCGCGGGTGCTGCCGGAACTGCTGCTGCGGCGGCATCCACGGCTGGTGCCGGAACCACTTCGACGGCCGCACCCACGGGTGACGACCTGCGGATCGCATTGCGGGAGGTCGTCGCCGAGCAGACCGGCTATCCGGTCGAAATGGTGGATCCGTCGATGGATCTGGAGGCCGACCTCGGCGTCGATTCGATCAAGCGAGTTCAGGTGATCGGCGCACTCCAGGAACGGTTTCCGGACTTACCCAGCCTCGGTCCGGAGCAGCTCGGCACGCTACGCACGGTGGATCAGATCGTCGATGAGTTCGCGACGTCGGTGGGCGGTGATGTCCACCCAAAAGCTGAGGCCGCGGCCGAAACGCCGCGGTATGCCGTCGAACTGATCACCCTGCCGTCGCTGGACCGGGCCGTTGCCCCGTATCGCGAGAGCGGTGTGGTCGCGTTGGTCGACCTCACCGGCCAGGCGGATGCCGACTGCGCCGCCATCGAATCCGTGCTCACCGAACAGGGCTGGTCGATGCATCGGACGGATTCGGCAGGCCTGTCGGATCTCGATTCCGTCGATGTCTTCCTCGCGGTGCTGAGCAGTGAGTTCGCCGATTGGGAGGCCGCGCAGCGGTGGCTCGGCGCCGCCGTGCTGACCGCCGGTCATGCGGTGCCGCGCCTCGCGAAGACCGCTGATCGGGCGGCGTTCGTGACGGTGACCCGGATCGACGGTCACCTCGGCTTCCTCGGCACGGCGGGTCCGATTGCCGCACTGCTCGGCGGTGTCGGCGGTATCGTGAAAACCCTTGCGGCCGAACAGCCCGCGCTGTTCTGCCGGGCACTGGACATCGCCCCGGAAATCACACCGGCGCGACTGGCCGAGCTGATCGCCGCGGAGTTGCACGACGCCGCACGTGACACGCTCGAGGTCGGTATCGATGCGGTGGAGCAGCGCAGGACGCTGGTGCCGAGTGCGCATGCGCCCGCCCGTTCGGTCAGCATCGTGCGTCACGAGCAGGGGCCGAGTGTGCTCACGGCACAGGATGTTCTGCTCGTCACGGGTGGTGCGCGTGGCGTCACCGCCACATGTGTCAGAGCGCTGGCACAGCGGAGTGAGGCGCGCTTCGTCCTGCTCGGTCGCTCCGAGCTGAGGCCTGAACCGGACTGGGCTGCAGGCGTTTCCGATACCGAGCTCAAGGCTGCGGCGGTGCGGGCACTCGCCGGTACCGGAGCAAAGCCGCGCGATATCGAGCGTGCGTGCGCGCAAATACGGGCCACCCGCGAGATCAGTGAAACGTTGACCGAATTGGGTTCGCGGGCGGAGTATCTGGCCGTCGACGCCACCGACGAGGCGGCGGTACGCATCGCACTCGCTCCGTGGCGCGACACCATAACCGGCGTCGTGCACGGGGCGGGTGTGCTGGCGGATTCCATGATCACCGACAAAACGGCCGAATCCATCGAGCGGGTACTGGATCCCAAGATCTCCGGGCTGGCCACCGTGCTGGCCGCACTCGGCGAACTACGGCATCTGGTGCTGTTCACCTCGGTGGCCGGACTGTTCGGTAACGCGGGTCAGGCCGACTACGCGACCGCGAACGAGGCGCTGTCTCGATTCGCGGTGAGCTATCGGCGGCGCCATCCCGACTGCCATGTCACCGCTATCGACTGGGGTGCCTGGGACGGTGGCATGGTGACGCCCGAGCTGCGTGCGCATTTCCATGCTCGCGGCATCGCCCTGCTGGACCCAGACACGGGTGCGGCGGCCTTCACCGAACAGTTCACCGCGGAGCGACGTGACGATGCGGTAGTACTGATCGGTCCAGCCGAAAGTCTCACGGGCGATACGACAGTCGATCCACCCGCGATACAGGCCCGGCGGATCATCACCGGGCTCACCGACGATCCGATTATCCAGGCGCATCGAATCGGCGAACATATCGTGCTGCCAGCGACGTTCGGCATCGGCGCGATGGTGAATCTGGTTGAGCGCAGCATGCCCGGCCGAATGGTCATCGGTGCCAGGGATTTCCAGGTCCTCAAGGGAATCGTGTTCGACCATCCGCTGGATGAGCTCGAGCTCGAACTCGTCCCCGGCGAGTCTGTCGATGGCCTAGCGCTGGTCGAGGCGACTGTCCGCAGTGACGATGCGCTGCACTTCCGGGCGACACTGCTGCTGGCTGCCGAACCCGATCAGCCGCCGACCAAGGCGATCCCGACCGGATCGGTCAGCGACGCGAATATCTACCGCGATGCCATCCAGTTCCACGCGCCCGCACTTCAAGGGCTGCGCACGGTACTGGCGGCCTCGGACGAGGCGATCGTATTCGATTGCGCCTTGCCTGCCGCGCGAGTGGCCGACGGTGCCTACGCCGGCCGCCTGCACGACCCGGTCCTCGCCGACCTGATCCTGCAGGGCCCACCGGTGCTGGGCTACCGACTCCTGGGGGCGGCTTGTCTGCCACTGGGCGTCGGTCGTGTGGACTACTACCGACAGCTGCCCACGGACGAGCCGTTCCTGCTCACCGTCGACAACCCACGGCCCGGCCGCTTCGATGTCCGGATCGACGCCACCGCGACGACATCGGATGGGACAGTGCTGCAACGTTTCTCGGACGTCACCGTGGTGACGACGCCGGATCTGACCGCGAAATTCCAGGCTTCGGTACGGGGGTGGTCGGCATGACGGTTATCGAGTTCGACGGGGTGCCGTTCGATCCGGTCGGCGGTGCTGCCGTCCGGGGCGCGGTGGCGCCTGCGGTCCAGGAAAGCCCGGCGGCGCACGAAACGTATGCGGCGCACGAAACATCCGGGGGTCACGGGACGCCAGGGGCGCACCCAATGTCTGCAGGGCACGAGAAGCCTGGGGCGCATCGAATGCCTGCGGGCCACGGGACGCCAGAGGCACACCAAATGTCTACGGGGCATGGGATGCCAGAGGCGCACCGAATGCCTTTGGGGAGCGAGATGCCCGGGGCGCATGAAATGTCTACGGGGCATGGGACGCCAGAGGCGCACCGAACCCCTGCGGTGCAGGAAGTCGCGGAGCCGACGGCCACCGCTCGGGCACGTTCGCAAACCTCGGCACCGCTGTCCGAGATCCGTGCGGGCGTCGTCGCCGCGCACCGCGCCGCGCTGACTGCCCAGGTCGCACTGCAACGGGCGATATGGCAGCGGACTGTGCACCCGCAGGTCCCCGATGCGGCAACGGAACCGGGGCACAGCGGCTGGTCCAGCTCCGGCGCACACATCGCTGCCGCACCGGAGTGGGCATTCAAGCCGCCCGTCCGCACCACGCGCACCAGCCTGGATCGAGCGGCGCTGCTACGCCTCACCGAGGGCGATGTCACCGGTGTGTTCGGATATCGACGCTCCGGCATCGAATCCGTCGCGCGACTAGCGGCGGCGTCCCCTTTGGTACTCACCGAGGTCGCCACCATCGAGCTGCGCGGTGGTACCGGGAGCGGTCGCGTGGTCGCACATTTCGACGGTGATACGTGGGCGGCTGCGGTACAGGGGGCGGAGGTGTTCGCACTGTTCGCCGGAATGCAGCTGTGCCTATCGCGGAGCACACTCGCCAGTGCACTCGGCACGGCCGAAAGTAAAACTGGCACAGTTGAATTCGTAGTCTCCGATATCGACTTGGTGCCCCGGCCGCATATCACCGGCACCGCGACCATCGCGGGTTCCGCTCCGCTACAGGTCACCGTGACGGTGGCCGAGGCGGCGGGTGCGGGCGTCGGCCCGGGTGCCGCCGTACCTGGCCTACTGCTGAACGAATTCCACATGACCCACCTCGCCCGCGGTGATCAAGCCATCGCCATGGGACCCGAATTCGCCGAATACACCGGCGTCCGAGCGACCCGCCTACCGACGGGCGGGCTGCTCCTGGTCGACCGTGTTCTCGAATTCGACGGTGCGCGTGGCAAATTGGATGGCGCGACGTACCGTACCGAATACGATTCACCCGCCGATTCCTGGTACTACGGCGATACGGCCAACGAATCCATGCCGCATTTCGTGTACATGGAGACCTCGCTGCAGGCGGCGCTGCTGATGGGCTACTACGCCGGTCCCACCCTCACCCAGCCTGGTGTCACCCTGAGCCTGCGCAACCTCGGCGGCACTGCGACCGTCCTGCGCCAGGTAGATCTGCGGGACAAGACGATCGAGCAGACCTCACGCCTGCTGTCGACGACGATCCTGCCCGGCTCGTCACTGCAGAATTTCGACTACACGCTGAGTGTCGATGGTGAACCGTTCTACACCGGCGAGACCATGTTCGGGTACTTCAGCGACGAAGCACTGGCGAACCAGACCGGCCTCGATGCCGGACGGTCTGTCCCGACCTGGCTGGACGAGCATCCACAAGCCACCCGCACCATCGATGTCGCCGCTCGCCGCTCGGATCCGAATGCCCGACTGTGTGCGCGTCGCACCCTGGCACTGATCGACCGGATCGACGTGGTCGACGGCGGCGGAAAATACGGTGCGGGATATCTGCATTCACTGCGCGAAATCGACCCGTCGGACTGGTATTTCGCCCGCCACTTCCACCTGGACCCGGTGATCCCGGGATCGCTCGGAGTGGAATCGGTCATCCACGCCATTCAGGAGTGGATGCTCGACGCCGGATTAGCCGACGCCCTCGGCGATCCGGTCTTCCGTATTCCCGGCGATATCGCCTTCAGCTGGCGCTACCGCGGCCAATTCCTGCCGACCGACGGAACGGTGCGGCTGGAGGCGCACATCAAGGAAATCCGCAGGGGCGCAAACGGTGTGACCGTCATCGCGGACGGTTCGCTCTGGAAGCCGGGGCTGCGCATCTACGAACTGGTCGACCTGGCAGTCGAACTCGGTGAGCGAAAGGAGCGGCCGTGACCGCATCGTCAACCACCGTCGTCGCGGAAACCGCCGACGACATCACGGCCGTACTGCTCGACGTGCGGCAACCGTGCTGGATCGTGCGGCACGACGGCCGGATGGGCGCGACCTCGGATGCGGCGGTCGCGGCACGATCGCAGGTGCTCACCGCGGTCGCGCCACTGCCGCCGGAGTTGCTAGGGGACAGACAGTTCCACGCGACTCACGGCGTGCGCGCGGCATACGCGGTAGGTGCGATGGCCAATGGCATCGCCGCTCCGGCCTTGGTTGCGGCGATGGCGCGTGCGGGCTACCTGGCGTCATATGGTGCGGCCGGGGTGACGCCCCCGGCGGTGGATGCGGCGCTGGCCGAGCTCAGTTCGCTGGAAAAGCCGTTTGCCTGCAACCTGATTCACAGTCCGTCCGAACCGGCGCTGGAACGCGCGATCGTCGATTCCTGCCTGCGCCACCGTGTGCGCTGTGTAGAGGCCTCGGCATTCATGGGCCTGACCACCGAGGTCGTGCGATACCGGGCGGCGGGCCTCGGCATCGACCGGCACGGCCAGATCGAGGTGCGCAATCGCCTGATAGCCAAGGTGTCCCGAGTCGAGGTCGCCGAACCCTTCCTGCGACCGGCACCTGTCGCTCTGCTGCGCCGATTGGTCGAATCCGGTGATCTGACACCGGAACAGGCCCGCTTGGCCGAACATGTGCCGATGGCCGACGACATCACCGCGGAAGCCGATTCCGGCGGTCACACCGACCGCAGGCCATTGCTCGTGCTGTTCCCGGAACTTGTCGCCGCGCGCGATCGGATTGCCACCACCGTGCCCGCTGCGGCGGCGGTGCGGATCGGTGCCGCGGGCGGTATCGGCACCCCCGCTGCCGCTGCGGCGGCCTTCGCGCTCGGTGCCGCCTATGTGGTGACCGGATCGATCAACCAGGCCACTCGCGAGGCGGCCCAGTGTGAAACAACCAAACAGCTACTGGCCCAGGCGGATTTCGCCGACTGCACGATGGCGCCATCCTCCGACATGTTCGAACTCGGTGTGCAGGTCCAGGTCCTGCGCCGCGGCACCATGTTCGCCGCCCGCGCCCAGCGCTTGTACGACACCTACCGCGCCTACGCCGGATTGGACGATATTCCCGCCGACCTACGCCGCGACCTCGAGGCAACCCTCTTCCGGCGGCCACTGGAGACGGTATGGCAGGACTGCGTCGCCTACTTCACCGAACGTGACCCCGGACAGTTGGTCGGCGCGGATGGAGATCCAAAACGCAAGATGGCCTTGGTATTCCGGTGGTACCTCGGGTTGTCCTCCGGCTGGAGCATCCGCGGCGAAGCCGACCGCACCGCCGACTACCAGATCTGGTGCGGCCCAGCCATGGGCGGCTTCAACAACTGGGTAGCCGGCACCTACCTGGCCGCCCTCAGTAACCGCCACGCAGCTGACATAGCCGACCAAATGATGCTGGGCGCCGCCTACCTCACCCGAATCGCCCAGCTCCGCACCGCAGGCGTACGCCTACCAGCCGAATGCACCCGCTTCGTGCCGCGCCCCATGCAGCAATGACCACATCGGCGACCAGATCCGGACACCCGGACCTGGTCGCCGAACAACTCCGCATCGCCTCCGGCCTATCGCCGTCCATCCCGTCGGAGTCCGCCGCCCGAGGCGGAGACACTGAATTCGCGGTGGCCGCCCTGCTGCCGCACGTGTATTCAGTGATGTTCGACGAAGTCGCGGAGAAGTGCGCCGGTGTTGTCGGGCTCCTCGATCATGGGTGAGTGACCGCAGTCGAGACTTTCGATCCGAGCGTTCGGGACTCGGCGGTAGTCCTGGAAGGACGCAGCCTGCCAGCGCCGATCTCGGGAGCCGAAGATCACCATTGTCGGCAGGCCGAGATCAGCGAGCCGGTCCGGTTCGGTCCGTTCCTTCAGGTACGTATCCGATGCGTCGGAGGTCGCGGTGAGACTGCGGTACGTCATGCCTCGGAAGTCGGCGACGAGCTGGTTCGGAATTTGTACGTCGCGGGTGAAGCCGGGGCTCATCGCAATTCGAGCGGCGGCTTCCGGCAGCAGCGGCCACAGCGCTTGCCCTATCGACGGGTTGAGCAGCAGATCACCGGCCGGGCCATTGTCGGTGAACGCATCCAGCCGTGGACCGGTGGAGATCAGCGCGATTGCGTCCACCAGGTCGCGGCGCTGCTCGGCGAGCGAGGTGGCCACGTAGCCGCCGGTGGAATGCCCGACCAGGATTGCGTGGTGCACGCCGAGTTGATCGAGCACGTCCCCGACTCGACGCGCTTGCTCGGCCATGCTGTAACCGCTGTCCGGTTTGGCTGATCTGCCGTGACCGAGCAGGTCGATCCGCACCACATATTGATTTCCCAATGCGGGCAGCACCTGGTCCCACCATGCGGTCGATCCGGCAAGCCCGTGCAGCAGCACCACCGCGTGTGCGTTGGGCGACCCGCTGGAGGCAACGTGAATGTCTCCGTCCGGAAGGTGCACCATTTGTTCCTGGGAATCGCTCGGCGTGGCGGTCGCGACACCTGTCGTGTTGCCCGCGAGCAGCGTGGCCAACACGCCGACGATCATCAGCCCGATGTATCGCCGCCGGCTGGGCGTTGCGGGGGCGGTTGTCTCATCCACGGGGTCCTCCTTCGATCGATCCGTGCTGCCGCCAACCCTGCTGGGCGACAACGAGATCTGTCTTGAAGAAATGTCAGCCTCCGCGGTGGCGGGAACCGTTCCTACAATCGGCGCATGGCCTGGGAGATCGCGCGACCATCGCGGACACCCGCACTGCGCGGCGTCGATATGGCCGGATTCCGGATTCACGGTGACGGCCCGGCGCAGCTGCGTGCGATTCCCCATCCGGCCGTCACGGTGATCGTCGAGTTCGGTGACCGTTGCTTCGACGTCCGCGACTCGACCGGCCGAAGCCACTCGGGCAGCCTGGCTCTCGGCCTCGGCGGCAGTGCGGTCCCGGTGCGCTTCGAAGACGTCGAATGTGTACAGGTGCGTTTGTCACCGGTGGTCGCACCCGCCATCCTCGGCTGTCCGCTTGCCGAATTGAGCGGAAGAATCGTTGGGCTCGAAGATCTTTGGGGTCGCGACGCAACGCGCCTGCGGGAGCGCCTGCACGAGACGCAAAGCTGGCACGAACGATTCGCACTGGTCGACGCGACGCTGTCGGCGCGGTTGCGTGACGACCGCCCGGCCGACCCGGAGGTGGACTGGGCATGGCGCCAAATCATGGTCAGCCACGGCGGATTTCGCATCGAGCACCTTGCCGATCGGGTCGGGTGGAGCCGCCAACGGTTGTGGTCACGGTTCGGCGCCCAGATCGGACTGACACCCAAGCGCGCCGCCAAGCTGGTTCGCTTCGACCACGCCGTGCATCGGCTGGTCCTGGGACATTCGCCCGCGCGGGTGGCGGCCGACAGCGGTTACGCCGACCAGTCCCACCTCTACCGCGATGTCCGCGAATTCACCGGCACACCACTCGCATCCGCGGCCCGCGAACCATGGCTCGCCGTGGATGACCGGGCCTGGCCGTCGGGCACTGTCGGCTGAGCGTTGCAGTCCCTCCGGGCAGGCCTCGTTGGTGCGGATGCTTGGCCTCGGTGACACCGACAACGCACGCCATCGCTGTTGGACTGACGCAGAACCACTGCGGGCCAGAAGTATTCGTTCCAGGTACATCGCGAACGCATCGGAGGTTAGTAGCGCCACCAGCAGCTGTCCGGCTGCCGCAACATGGCTCTTGAGAAAAACATACGATCGACCGTATGCTCTCCTTCATGGAGCAACAAACCTTCACCGAGGCGGCTGACCCGTTCTGCCTGGACCAGGCGGATGCCGCGGCATTGCTGACAGGTGCCCCGTGGGGCAGGTATGCCGTTGTGGGAGATAGCCTTTCGGCCGGAACCGGCGATCCCACCCCGGGCTACCAGAATCAGGGCTGGTCGGACCGGGTTGCTGGTGTCTTGCGGTCGGTCCGGCCGGATCTGGACTATCTCAACGTCTCCGAGATCGGGGCGACAACGGCCCAGACGCTGGAGAACCAGGCGGCTCGTATGCTCGAGTTCTCCCCGGACCTGCTCCACTTGCCATGCGGGGCCAACGACATCGCGCGGCGCAGGCCGGACTTCGGCGAGATAGAGCGAACGCTTCGGCAGATGTACGACCTGGCGAAGGGGACCGGCGCCTTGCTGACCACTTTCACGCTCGGCAGGGCGTATGTCGTGCCGGTCTTCCCTGACTGGCCGGAGCGGATTGCCGCGGTCAACGAGATCGTGCGCGGGCTGGCTTCCGAATACGACGCCATCGTGGTGGACATGTGGGATCACCCGGTCAACAACCGCGACAACCTGCTCAGTGCGGATCGTATCCACTTCTCGACCTCGGGTCAGGCTGTCATGGCGGCCGAGGTGGTCAAGAAGCTGGCTAATTCCCTGGGACGCACGAATAAAGAGGTCTCTTACCGTGGCAAGTAGTCAGCGATCAGTTAGCCGGTCGGCAGTGGCCGCGGAGGCCGACGGCACTCCGTGGATGACGATGTCGGTGGTCTTGACCGCGCTGTTCATGGCGGTCCTCGACTCGTTCATCGTCGTGGTCGCCGACCCCTCGATCGTGGCGGATCTGCATGCCTCCGCCGGCGATGTCCAGTGGGTTCTGGCGGGTTATCAGCTCAGTTACGCGGTCTTCATCATTACCGCTACTCGCCTGGCCGACCTGTACGGCCGCAAGCGGATTTTCCTGCTCGGGGTGGCGCTGTTCACGCTGTCATCAGTCGCTTGCGCGCTATCACCGAACGCGGGCAGCCTTATCGCCGCGCGTGTCATCCAGGGCCTAGGAGCCGCCCTGATGGTTCCCCAGGTATTCGCGTACGTCACGGTGCTGGTGCCCGCGGCGCGGCGGCATAGCGTATACGGCGTACTCGGCATCGTCATGGGTATGGCCACCATTGGCGGACAGGTCATCGGCGGACTGCTGATCGGCGCCGATCTGTTCGATTCCGGCTGGCGCCTGGTGTTCTGGGTGAACGTGCCGATCGGAATTGTCATGTTCCTGCTCGCCGTGCGATCCGTGCCGCAGACCGGCTCAGCCGCCACCCGCAAGCTGGACATGCCCGGCGTCCTGGCGCTCAGTGTGGCACTCTTCCTCCTGGTGCTCCCGCTGATCCAGGGGCAGCAGGCAGGCTGGCCATGGTGGGTCTGGGCTTGTTTCGTGGGCAGCGCGGTCGCGTTCGGCTTGTTCGTCGCGATCGAGCGGGGCCTGGAACGGCGGGGCGAGGATCCGCTGGTACCGCTGACGCTGTTCGGACAGCGCTCGTTCTCGCTCGGGATCATTCTCGTCCTCGCCCTGTACGCGCTGATCTACTCGTATTACCTGGCCTTGTCGGTAACGTTGCAGCAAGGCCTCGATATGTCGGCGCTCGGCGCGGGCCTGGTCTACACGCCGGCAGCCACCGCATTCTTCGTGTTCAGCATGGTAGCGAGCCGGATCATCCCGAAATATGGACGACGTGTCCTGGAGGTCGGGGCGATCATACTGGCGAGCGGTTACCTGGCGACCGGTCTCTTGCTGGTGTCCGGCCCGCGGATCACGCCGCTGCTGGTGATCCCCACCCTCGTTCTGCAAAGCGTCGGTGGCGGACTCGTTATCACGCCGGCGCTCAACACGGTGCTGAGCCACGTCGAGCCCGAGTCGGTCGGTGTCGCGTCAGGGGCGTTGTCCACGGCCCAGCAGTGTGGCGGAGCGCTAGGCGTTGCCGTTATCGGAGCGGTCTACTTCAGCTCGTTTCATCCCGCGGAAGTCGGCAGCGTTGCCGCCGCAGGCCACGCCTTTGCCGTCGCGTCCTTCGGGACGTTCGTAATCGCCATGATAGCGGGCATTGTCGTCTTCCTGCTGCCGAAGCGGCCGGCGGCCCAGGCCTGAGTGCGAGGCTCGTGCTCGGATGCCATGGAAGTTCTTCGCTAGAATGTTGGATTGGCGGAGAACGACTGCGGGCCAGAAGTATTCGTTGTCGCGCTTGGTGTGGTCTACGGTGTCTTGACGATCTCGGCGCAACGATCGGCTGTACAGATTTGGCGTATTTCGCAGGGCGATGGGGGTGTTCACGTACTCGATGGAACCGACCTACGTGTGGTTGCGTCCAACTACTGAGGCATGTGGCCTTCCGCCGCTCCCATCCCGGGACCGGCTCGAGCCATATCGGTACGAAGGAGCGTGGACATGGCCAGTGTTCTAAGTATGGACATCGAGGTGCTCGGTAAGGCCGTCCAGTCGCTGAAGAGTGCCGAACAGGTGCTTACGGATGCTATGAAAGCGATGTCGAAAGACAGCCATCCCGATATCGGTACCAAAGAGCTCAACGCCGCCGCCGACAGCTTTCAGACTCGATGGAAATACGGCATCGAACGCATCGGCGAGTCGGCCAAGACGACAGCAGAAGGCATCTCGAAGTGCCTCGAGGCTTACCAGGCAACCGACAGCGCCTTCGCGAAGGCGCTCGAGCAGGCCAAAGCGAGCGTTAACGGTTCCGGCACGCCGAGCACACGGGTATGAGCGAGAACCCCTACCCCAACCTGGGATTCAACCCTGTTCCTGGCTCGGTGAACGACGTGACCGGCATGCAAGGACAGATCAACAGCGCATACGAAGCCGTCAAAGAAACGAACGAATTGTTGAGTCGTTTGCGCAACAACAACGACGATGTATGGAAGGGCGACGCGGGCAATGCGTTTCGCGCCAGCTTCGATGCAACGCTGGCACAGGACCTGAACTATGCGCAGGGCTCACTCGAAAAAGCGGTGGCACTGATCCAGGAGTGGCACACGAACCTCGTCACTTTCCAGGAGATCGCCAAGGGATTGGACACCGAGGCCGCAGCGGCCAAGGCGCAGCACACGCAGGCTGTCGCGACATTGAGCAGTGCTCAGTCCAACCCGGACTTGTTATTGGCGAACCACACCTATACGACCGCGGAAAGTCTGCAGGCCGCGCAGACCCGCATCGACGCCGCAGTGGCCCAGGTGCGGACTGCGAGTGCGGCAGTAGACGATTGGCAAGCGAAGATCGATGCGATCATCAAACGCGCACGCGACCTGGAAACAACGCACGACACGCTTGCTCGTCGTATCGCCCGTGAGTTGGACACCGCCGCAAAGGATTTCGCTCCCAGCCCACCGGACAAGAGCATTTGGGACAGAATCACCGACGCCGTCAAATCCTTGGGTGAATGGATCGATGAGCACCGTGAGGGGATCCATCAAGTGCTGTCGATCATCGCAGCGGTCGGCAGTGTTGTTGCCGTCTGCACACCCCCACCTATCGACGCCATCGGTTTCGTGGTCGCAGCCGCCGCCACCGGCGGCTTGATAGCACTGGATCTGTCTGATCCGGAAATACGACAAGGCCTCCAGAACGGCGATCTGAGTACATGGGGCAAAGTCGGACTCGACTCCTTGGGGATTGCACCTGTCGGCGGCGCTGGTATTGCTTCGGCGAAGGTCGGCTGGAGCCTGTTCAAGGGCGGGGAGGCCGTTGCGGCGGGAACGCACGCCCTACAGGGAGTCAGTGTCGGTGAACGGTTCGGTGCAGCCGCGTACAACGCGGTGACACATGAGCCCTTGCTGTCGTCGAAGATCGTCGGTGCGCTCGGGGGGTCGAAAGTAGCAGAAGTCTTGAAGCTCGATGGTGCAGCCACCAAAGTACTGCAGCTCACCGGCGTAGCCGGGCCGCATGCGTCCGTCGCCGGAGTCGAAGCGGTGGACCTGTTCGCCCGTTCGGGTAAAGCGGTTTCCAAGATTCTGGACCCATTCGGTGGAGGGGACGACTGACATGCCGACAACCGACACATCCGCAAATGTATCGATCACAGTCGAGATCCCATCGGGGTATGTAGCGCTGCCGCTCGACACAATTGACGATTCCATCGCACAAGCCGAATCGCTGTTCGCTTCGCTCGGCCCCGGCACAGTGAGCTCCACTGCTCCCGCCGTCCTTCGAACACTGAGAGTGTTGCTTACCCGCCTTGCACAGCTCAACACCATGTATTGCGGGCTCGGGAGACACGTATCAGCAGACGGCCAGGAGATCTCGTCGACGCTGACCATAACGGCGACCGAGTATGGTGACCAAAGAAACCCACGGCTGACGCTGGGTGACGTGCTCACCGCGAGGCGAGACACCGGTGAACGATTCAAGAATGCTGAATTCGTGGAGGTAGCAGGGCAACTGATGCTGTTACTCGACCGGGTGAGAACTGTTCCAACCCCCGACCTGCCCGTATACGACACCTCCGAAACCGAGCAGTCGATCTATCAAATCGAGGCCGTTGTTTCCGCACCGGACGGATCCGCGATCGCCGTCGTCGAGTTGTCTACGCCATTCGTAGAGTACGGAGAAGAGTATCTCCTGCCGGTTGCCGCGATGGCTGCATCGATGGAATTCGTGGTGACCCCGAGACGGTCGGTAGGCCCGTCCTCGTTGGATCTGTGAGGGTATTGATGTGAATCAGAGCATCGTAGGGGGCTCACCTCCGGCGATTTCTTGCCCCGAGACCAAAGCGGCGACACAGAAGGGGGTGGTCGTTCGGTGGTCACTGCTTCTGATCGGGTTGGTGTTCCTGGTCCTGACTGTGGTGCTGATCGACGTCGGCGACCGAATCGAGTCCGAGAGTCGATCGGCGGTTGTAGGCGTCGGCAGGAATGTTGCCGCGGTCGGTATGACTGTGGGTCTGATCTTCGGCATATCTTTACTCTGGATAAACCGCAGAAGACGCAGAGCGCTCAAACGGTATCCGTGGGTTGCGTGGCCGACGAACTACATAACCACCGGTCGCTATGAATGGGTCGAACTGCTCGACCAGAATCGTCGGCCGGTGTCAGCGCTGATCCTCAGCACCTGGCCACACGACATCGGAAAGCTGGTAAACCACAAGACGACAGAGGTGTGGTTCGCCGGCGATCCGTTGAAATACGGAGTGATCTCCAGGCCCGGTGGCGGAGACATTCGATATGCCTACTTCTCCAAAGGGCGTCAGCCCCCCCGTTTCACTTACCGGCCGGACGACCCGGTGGGCGAGATCGGCAGAAACGAACCGACGCCGCCTGCACCAGGGTATGAGTTGACGCGTGCACGCGGTGGTCGGCTGCAGATGAAGCCCACCGGCGAACATGCAGTCGAGGCGGCGCGCCATGGCTCGAAAGGCGATGTCAGGTACCCGTCACCCCGCATGCTCCGCCGAGCGTTGGCGTTCGCCTTCGACTGGACCCTGCACGTCGGCGTCGGGCTGGGTGGGGCGATCGCTGTCAGTCCTGAATTCTCCGCTTGGGCCGCTACACAGTTCGACTGGAAGCATGTCGGTGTGAACCCGTTCATCGGTCTTGGGTTCTGGATGGCGGCCTCGGTGTTCGACCGTGTTGTTGTTCAGGCGGTCTTCCACACGACGGTGGGCAAGGCACTGTTCGGCTTGCGCGTTATTCGGCCCGATAACGGCGAAAGTCCCTCTTTCGGAAAGCTCTTGGGCGTGTGGCTGGTCGATTTGTACATGGCGCTGGCATTTCCGATCGCACTCGTCACCAATTCTGATGCCCCAGGACCCGACAGCGTTGACGAGTACTTCCTGCCGGCTGTACGCAGACGAGATCTGCATCGGCGCGAGACCGGCTGAGCTCCCGTGTGGCCGCGGACGCGGGGGTTCTTCGCTACTTCAACCCTGACCGCACGAAGGCGTTGACGATGTGCCGCTGCAGCAGCAGGTACATCAGCAGCACCGGCAGGCAGGCCAGGCTGGCCAGCGCCATCATCGGCCCCCATTGATCACCTTCGGTGCCCATGAAGCTGCGCAACCCCAGCTGGAGCACGCTATTGGATTGGCGGAGAACGACTGCGGGCCAGAAGTATTCGTTCCAGGCGTTGATGAACAGCAGAATAGCCAGGGCGGCGAGGGCCGGGCGGAGGTTGGGGACGACGACGGTCCAGAGGATGGACCAGGAGGAGCGGCCGTCGATTTTGGCGGCGGCGACGAGTTCCTTCGGAAAGCCGGCCATGTGCTGGCGCAGTAGCAAGACCGCGAGTGCTGAGCACAGGGTCGGCAGGACCACGCCGATCAGGGAGTTGATCAGCCCGAGCCGAGTGAGTAGTACGTAGTTCGGCAGCATCGTGACCTGGAAGGGAACCAGCCAGGTGCCGACGAACGCGAGGTACAGGATCCGCTGGAACGGGAAGGTGTACATCGCGAACGCGTAGGAGGCGAGCAGCGCCACCAGCAGCTGTCCGGCCGCGGACAGTGCCGCCACGAAGAAGGTATTGCCGATCAAGCCGATTACATCGACCTTTTCGGCGGCATCGGTGTAGTTGGCGAAGGAGATCGGCCACGGTAAGGGCGAGAGTGAGGTGACATCCTCGGGGCGCCGCAGCGAGGTGGCGAACAGCCAATAGATCGGGAATACGCACACGACGGCGGTGACCGCGAGCAGCAGATGGCTGCTCGCGGTCCGCAGACGGTCAATCATCATGGAAGGCAACCCTTTCCGAGATCCACACCAGAATCCCGGCGATCACACCGAATCCGGCGAACAGCAGCACGCCGGCCGCCGCACTGAGTCCGGCATCGAAGCTGTGGAAGGCGTAGTCCCACAGCAGGTAATAGATATTTGTGGTGGCCTGCGCGGGCCCGCCCTGTGTCATCGAGTCGATGAGCGGAAAGGTCAGTGTGGGACTGAGTAGCACAGTGGTCAGCACCAGGAACAGCAGTGTGGGGGAGAGCAGCGGCAGGGTGATCCAGCGCCGGATCTGTCCGGGACTCGCGCCGTCCACCTGCGCGGCCTCGTCGTAATCGCCGCTGATACCGGCCAATCCGGCCCACACCACCAGCACCGCGAAACCGAGCAGTTGCCAGCCGGTGATCCCGATGATGACGGCGTGCGCGGTACCCGCGTCGTACACCCAGTTGCGATCCGAGCCGAGCACCTGGTCGACGAAGCCACTGCCGGGATGCAACAGCCACCGCCAAACTGCCGCTGCCGCAACAGGTGCCACCAGGAACGGCACGAATATGAAAGCGTGATAGATAGTCCGGCCCCGCACCCGCTTGCTGGCCAACGCGATCAACACCGGCAGCACAACGGTGAACGGAAGCATGCCTAGAATCAGTGCCCCCGTCCGCCCGACCGAATCCCAAAACGCCGGAAGTTCCACCAGCCGTTCGTAATTGCCGGTGCCGACCGGCTTCATCGGCGAGGTCGGCAAGAGATTCCACGAGTAGGTGGACAACTCGAACGCCTGCACCAGCGGCCGATAAATCCACACCACCAGCAGGATCAGCGCGGGTGCGAGATAAAGGTAGGGCACCACGAACCGCCCCGCCCGGCGGATCCGGGCGAGGCGGCTGGTCTGCGGCACCGGCACGATATCCGGTGCCGCAGTCGGTATTTCGACTACGAACATTTACCTGGCCTCGGCGGCCAGTGCGGCCAACTGCTCGAGCACATCGGATTCGGCCCGGTCGTAGACGGTTTCGGCGGGTGTCGCCTCGATCGCGGTGGCCACCAGTGTCGTACCGAGCAGATCGATCCGGCTGTAACCGAATCCGGTCAGGCCCCGGTGCCGCCCGAGTGGTGCGATCGTATCGATTCGGTATGCCAGCGCGGGCCCGATCCACACCGGAATGCCGCCGAGCGCGGCCGCGCCCGTCAGGTGGTTGTGCCCGCAGATGATCAGTCGCACATCCGATCCGTCCAGCACCTCGCCGAGTAGCTCCGGCTGCTCGAGCCGCAGATATTCGGTAGCGGCGACCGGTGACGGAATCGGCGGATGATGCAGCACCAGCAGCGTGCCGTGCGGTGCGGGTTCGCGCAGCTGATCGGTCAGCCAGTCCAGCTGTTCGGGTTCGAGCCGCCCGTCGTGCCTGCGCGGTGTGCTGCTGTCCAGTGCGATGATGCGCAGTCCGGCGATGTCGAACACCTGGTCGTGGGTGAGGTCCGGGTCGACCGAATCCAGACCGAGCAACTCGATGCCGAATGCCGTGCGCTCGTCGTGATTGCCCATCGTGTACACCGTCCGCGCACCGAGTTCGGCGGCGACCGGCTCGACCGCATCACGCAGCCGCCGATATGCCTCCGGCGACCCGTTATCGGTCAGATCCCCGGATAGCACCAGCGCGTCGATGCGTTGCTGCGAGGCCCGCAGCTGCTGCAGCACCTGGGTGAGGTTGGCGTAGGTGTCGATCATGCCGTGTACCCGTTCCCCGGTGGCCCGGATGTGGGTATCGGTCAGCTGAACGACGGTCACCGTGCTCATGACGCGGGCAGGAGTTTGGCGCCCTGTTCCCGGGCGGTGGTCAACGTGGACTGGGGATCCTTGCCCTGGAACACGATCGACTCGACCGCGTCCATCATGCCGTCACGGATCTGCAGATAGTTGGTGCCCGGCATGGAGATCCACGGCTCCATATTCGCCAGCTGCGCGACATTCGGCTTCAGCAAGGGATTCTGCTCCGACCAGGTCTTCAGCCCGTTCGGATCGTCCATCAAACCGGTACGCAGCGGCAGATATCCGATGCCCTGCGAGATCTTCGTGTACGCCTCCTCACTGGTGAGGAATTTGATGAGCTCCCACGACGCCCGCTGCTTGGCCGGGTCATTGGACAGAATGTGCAGCGACGCACCGGAATTCGTCGGCACGGTCGTCTTGCTGCCGAAGCTCGGCATGGGTGCCGCGCGCAGATCCCACTTGTCCTTGGCGCCGGTGACGAAGGTGCCCTGGATCGCGCTGGTCTCCAGGATCATGCCGATCTCACCGCGCGCGAACGCTTCATAACCCTGCTTCTGGTTCAGCTTCGGCATACTGCCCGAGTCGACCAGTTGCTTGCTCATCTGGGTGACCTCGACCGTGGGCGCGTCCGCGAACGACAGCGTCTTGCGGTCCTCGGAGATGACGCGGCCGCCATTGGAGCGCACCATCGACTGGAAGCACCAGTCCTTGGCGGTCTTGGTCAGGCAATCGATGTACACACCGCCCTTGCCGGTCTTCCCGGTGATTGCGGCGGCCGCATCGGAGACCTGCTGCCAGGTGGCCGGCGGCTTGGCCGGATCGAGTCCTGCCTCGTTGAACAGCGAGGCATTGAAATACAGGACGGGCGTGGAGAATACGAACGGAACACCGTAGGTGTGGCCGTCCCAATCCGCGAGCGTGCGCGCCTTCGGGGCGTACGGGTATTTGGCCCCGTCGAAGTTGTGCTGCACTTCCTGCTTGGAAACCAGCGTGTCCAGTGGCTTGGCGCCGAGCTGGTGGATGGTGTAGTCCAGATCGCTGAAGCCGAGCTGTGCGACATCCGGCGGGGTGCCCGCGACCATCTGGTTCTGGATGCTGGAGATGGTGTCGGTGGCCGGGTTCGGGCTATTGCCCTGCGGCTTCTGCGCGGTCACCTTGATATTCGGGTACTTCTTGCCGAAATCGGCGATCAGCGCGTTGAAGGTGTCGGTCCACGCGCCGGCGAGTCCGTAGTTGTAGGACTCGAACACGATGGACACCTGCTGATCCGGCTTCAGTTCCGGGATCTGGGCGGTGTTGGCATTCGAGTCGGTGGTGGTGCTCCCGAGGCCGCCGCAGGCGCTGAGCGCGACGGTGGTTGCGAACACCAGGCCCAGTACGGGCACGGTGCGTTTCACGGTGGTTCTCCTCATCGATGAAGGGGTGGTTGTTACGGATCAGGCGACGGCGACTACGGCGCTGTCGGTGACCGAATCCTGGTGCGGCTCTTGCCAAGTCAGGCGCAGCCCGGATTCGGGGTCGAACAGGTGCAGGTGCGCGGGATCGACGCGCAGCCCGATCGGTTCGTCGGCGCGCACTCCGGCCGGGCGCGGTGCGCGGGCGCACAGCGTCTGCTCGCCGGTGCTGAAGTGGATCAGTTCCTCACTGCCCAGGTTCTCGACCATCGTCACGTGGCCGCGGATGGCGGCGTCGGCCGAGTCGATGCGCAGTTGTTCGGGGCGGATTCCGGCGACGACCTCGATGTCGGCATCGAAATCCGCTGCGGTTATGGCTAATTCGGTGTCTATGCCGTCGGCCACCAGGAACAGGCGGCCGTCGCGCTGGGTGACGACCGCGGGGAACAGATTCATCGGCGGGGCGCCGAGGAATCCGGCGACGAAGGTCGAGCGCGGACGGTCGTAGAGTTCGGTCGGGGTGCCGACCTGCTCCACCTGACCGTCATTGAGCAGCGCGATCCGGTCCGCCATGGTCATCGCCTCGACCTGGTCGTGGGTGACGTAGAGGAACGTCGCTCCCAACCCGCGATGCAGCGAAATCAGTTCGGCCCGAGTGGCGCTGCGCAATTTCGCATCCAGATTGGACAGCGGCTCGTCCATCAGGAACGCACCCGGATCGCGAACCATGGCGCGGGCCAACGCAACTCGCTGTCGCTGCCCACCGGACAAGGCGGCGGGCTTGCGGCGCAACAACTCGGCCAACCCGAGCGTTGCCGCCACTTCCGCGACCCGGGCTGCGATTTTCGCGCGCGGTGTGCGCCGCGCCCGCAATGGAAAGCCGATGTTCTTCGCCACCGTCAGATGCGGATACAGCGCGTAACTCTGGAACACCATGGCCAGGTCCCGCTGCTGCGGCGCCCGATGGGTGATATCGGTGTCGTCCAATAGGATTCGGCCACCGGTCGGATCCTCCAGGCCCGCGATCATCCGCAGCAGGGTGGATTTGCCGCAGCCGCTCGGTCCGAGCAACACCATGAATTCACCGTCGGCGATATCCAGGCTCACCTCCCGCACCGCATAGGTCGTGCCGAAGTGCTTGGATACCTGCTCGATGCGCAGTCGTGCCACCAGATCTCCTAGACCGGCAGCTCGCCCGCGACGACCCAGGTCGCCACCCGGGCCGCGATCACCGGTGCATCCTTGACCCACTGGAAGTGGTCACGGTGGTCGACCGGCGCATTCTCGTCGATATGCCACTGGGTGACCCGGGCGTTGGGCATCCGGGAGACCAGGAAGTCGACATTGGACTTCGGGCCGAGCACATCCTCGGACAGCGAGATGACCAGCACCGGCAGTGTCATCCGGCGCAGCAGCGTGTTGTATTGCCGCGCTGTGCCTTTCGGGCGATAGTAGCTGGTCAGCGAGTGCATCGACCAGTCCCGCATCACGCGGCCGGGCATCGGTGCTGGGATCAGCACGCCGCCGGGCCAGTGTCCCTTCCAGCGCGATACCAAGCCGATCCACTGGATCTGGCTCAGTGCCTCGTACCAGCGGCGCGGTCCGAACGCCCACCAGAACACGGTCCCGGTCCCGATGACGGTCACACCGGCGACCTGGTCGGGTTCGGCGGCGGCGAAAAGCAGCGCGAGCTGGCCGCCGAGACTGTGTCCGAAAAGGTGGATCGGCGCCTCTGGAAAGCGTGTGCGCACCGCGGAAACTATCGCGGGCAGATCGATTTCCAACATCTCGCGATAGCCGAAATCGCTGTGCAGCCCGAATTCCGGCTTCGCCTCACCGTGCGCGCGCAGATCGCAGGTGGCGACCGAAAGCCCCTGGGCGTTCAGCTCTTTGGCAAGGGGCAGGTAGTTCTTCGCCTTCATTGCCATGGCGGGCAGGATCAGCACCACCGGCGCACCGGACTTCTTGGCGGGCAGGAAGCGAACGGTGAATTCGACGCCATCGTCGGTCGATACGGTGGTCGACTCCAAACTGCGGAATTCCGAACTCTTCTGAGGTGCAGCGCTGGTCACTGGCCCGCCTCCGTGATCGCGATATCGCAGACGTAGTCGAAGGTGAACTTCGCGACGACCACATCGGCGTCGTCGAGCAGCACCGCCTTGCCGGACAATTCGAACCGGTTCGAGGCGGTTGCGGCCAGCACTTCGGCGAGTTCACGCTGATCGACGGTGGCGATGGCGCGGATCCGCCCGACCGCCGGTTTGCGATAGGACGCCGTGCCCGCGCGCAGCACCAGACGCTCGACGGTGTCCAAGCGGGTGGCGGCCGCACCGACGAAGGCCGCCGCGCCACCGATATCGGCGGCGGTGAACAGCGCACCGGCGTGCACGGTGCCCATGTGGTTGCGCACGGTGTCCACGGCGGGAATCTCCACGACCGCTCGTTCCGGCGAGATCTCGGTGATCAGAGTGCCGACGTGTCGTCCGAACGGCACCATATCCTGCGATACCGCCCGCAGATATTCGTAATCGACCGCATCACAATCGAGTTCGGGATACGCAGCGGCGAATCCAACGATTTCACGCGTTGGCCCACCCGTCACCCGGCCGCCACCCCTCATGGAATCGCTTCGCGATACTGTATTCATTTCTCTCCTTCAGCGATTGCGCAGTGCGCGACGGGCGATGGACCAGCGCAGCACCTCGGATGGCCCCTCATAGATGCGGAAGGCCCTGGCCTCCACCAGGAATCGGGCGACCAGATAGTCCTCGCAGACTCCGAGTCCGCCGTGCAGCTGCACCGCCCGGTCGAGCACCCGCCAGACCGCCTCGGAGACAAAAGTTTTCGCGATCGACGCATCGTGGCGCGCCTGCGAGGATGTCGGCCCCTGCTCGTCGATGGTCTCCGCCGCCGTGCGGATCACGCCGCGAGCCGCGGTGATATCGATCTCGTTGTCGGCGACTAGTCCCTGCGCCAGACCATGATCGGCGATCGGCACACCGAAAGCCTTGCGGGTGCTGATGTGTTCGATGGCGAGGTGGTGCGCGCGCACGGCCAGCCCGAGCCAGTTCATGCAGAACACCAGGCGCGAGGGCGCGAGCCGAACCTGGGCCAGTACCAGTCCCTGACCGACCGCGCCGAGTACGGCGGAATCCGGTACCGCACAGTCGACGAAGGCGATCTCGCAGTGTCCGCCCGGCGCACTGGAATGGTCGAGCGTCGGCATCCGGCGACCGACCTTCAGACCCGGATTGTCCTGGTCCACCAGGAACATGGTGGGTCCGTCAGTGGTCTGCGCGACACAGATGGTGAACGCGGCACCCTGCGCGCCGGTGGTGAAATGTTTGGCGCCGTTGATGATCCAGCCGTCGTCGGTCTCCTCGGCGACGGTCTGCAGCATGCCGGGATCGGAACCCGCGCCCGGAGCCGGTTCGGTCATCGCAATGGCCGAGCGCACCTCACCGGCGGCCAGCGGCGCGAGATAGCGCTGCTGCTGTTCGGCATTGGCCACA
The DNA here is from genome assembly GCF_000308835.1 of Nocardia vinacea NBRC 16497. GTDB lineage: Bacteria > Actinomycetota > Actinomycetes > Mycobacteriales > Mycobacteriaceae > Nocardia > Nocardia vinacea. The sequence goes on from NZ_BAGN01000409.1 coordinate 53,743, forward strand.
TGGGCGAGCAGGTGGATATTCCCGTCATCGGGCGCCCAGGCGTTCACCGCGATCGGGCCGAGCAGACTGGCTCCGGCCGCTTCCAGCACCTGCGCCTGGGCCCTGGTGTCCAGGCCGAGTCCGCCATACTCCGGGGCGGACAGCGGGCCGAATACGCCCGCCTCCTTCGCCTTCTTCTGTAATTCGAGCCGCAGCGCGTCGTCCATGACGCGCCCGTCGACGACGACCTCGCGTTCCACCGGAATTACCTGGTCACGTATGAACTGGGTGGTCTTGTCCACCAAATGCGCCACAGTGGTCATGGCGTCAGTTTCGGTGGGCGGGCGGCGTCTGAGTCGAGTCGATAGTCAACGTCGATTGTGCGAATCGACTGCGCATTCGTCCGGTGCGGATCGGCGGTCTCTCGGCGACGGTAGTCGCGAAGACGAGATAGCCGAGGGGACCAGATGACGGACATTCCGGTACGGGTATCGGCCCGCCGTGACGAGGCCGAAGGTGTGTTCTCGCTCGAGCTGTGCGCGTTTGCGGGCCGGGAACTGCCTTCGTGGACACCTGGCGCGCATATCGACGTGGCGGTCGGCGCCGCGGGGGTCCGTCAATACTCGCTCTGCGGTGATCCGGCGGATCGGCGGCACTGGCGGATCGCGGTGCTGCGCGAACCCGAGGGACGTGGCGGTTCGGAATATCTGCACCTGAACGCATTTCCGGATACGGAGCTGCGTATTTCGCGGCCCCGCAACAATTTCGAGTTCGTTGTGCGCGACAGCTATGTATTCGTCGCGGGCGGTATCGGGATCACGCCGATTCTGCCGATGCTGGCCGCCGCGCAGGCTTCGGGCGCACGGTGGGAGTTGTACTACGGCGGCCGGACTCGAGGACATATGGCCTTTGCCGATGCGATCGCGCGCCGATATCCAC
>NZ_BAGN01000408.1 GCF_000308835.1 Nocardia vinacea NBRC 16497
TCAGGTTCATCGGCAGGTTGCCGTGGCTGCCGTGCACGATATCGCCGGTTCGGATCTCATCGGCCCACCAGAGCGTATTGACGGCGAAGGTGCTCGGGCGCAGCAGCACCGATTCGATTCCGCAGCCGTGCACCAGCTTTTCCTGATCCTCGAAGCTGAGATCCGGGATGCCGCCGGTGCCGAGGAATACGATGCGCCGGGCGCGCTCGGTGATGAGGTCGAGTGCCTTGGGCAGTTGTGCGCCGGTGTGCAGTGGCCACAGCAGGAAGACCGCGTCGATGTCGTCGAGGCAGGCGAGGAGCGTTTCGGGTTCGGACAGTTCGACGCGCACGACCTGCACATCGGGCGGGAAATCGGTGGCCGCTGGGTTCCGGGTGCCCGCGCGCACAGTGTGACCGGCGTCGCGCAGTTGGGGGACGAGCTGGCTGCCGACGTTTCCGGTAGCGGCGAGGACGAGGATGTTCATGCCTCGATCCTGGCGCCAAAGGAGCGAAATCAACCAGAATAAGGTCTGATATCGCTGGAAACCATCAGATTCGGAGGGATATTGATGGATGCCGTCGAGAGGGCGATCATTCATGCGCTGCAGATCGATGGCAGGGCACCTTTTCGAACCATCGCCGAAGTCCTCGACGTCTCCGAGAACACCGTGGCACGTCGGTATCGTCAGCTGCGAAATACGCATGGGCTCAGGGTGATCGGACTGGTGAACGGTCAGCGGCTCGGTTACGTCCAATGGACGATCCGGTTGCGCTGCACTCCCGACGCCGCCGGTTCCGTCGCGAAAGCCCTTGCGGCACGCGACGATACGTCTTTCGTATATCTCCTCTCCGCTGGCACCGAGGTTTCCTGTACGGTGCAGACCCGCAGTATCGAAGAGCAGGAAGCTCTACTGCTGCACAAACTTCCACGCACCAGCCGTATTGTCGCCATGTCCGCTCACCTGCTGCTACGCGGATTCGTACTGCCCGACGGTTGGCAAGGCGTGACCGCGCTGACAGCCGACCAGGTCGACCATCTCCGGCCCGCCCCTGTCGACCCCGACGATAGGCCCTTCCATCTCGACGAAGGCGATAAATCCCTGCTGCGCGCCCTCAACGACGACGGCCGCACCTCCTATTCCGACCTCACCACCGCCACCCAGTGGTCCGAAACCAAGGTTCGCCGCCGGATGGATGCCATGCGCCGCAATGGAATCCTGCAATTCCAGCTCGACATACCTTCCACTGCACTGGGATTCGGCACGGAGGCGCGACTGTGGATCGCCACGCAGCCGGCCGCTACCGTCGCAGTCGGCGAGGCACTGGCGCGCCACCCCGAAGTCGCTTTCGCCGCTGTCACCACCGGCGCTACCAATCTGGTCGCGGCCGTCAACTGCCGTGATCCTCACGACCTCGGTCGCTACCTCACCGAGCGGATCGCGGAACTCCCCGGCATCGCCACGCTTGAAACCGCCCCGGTCATACGTACCGTCAAACGCGCGGGCGCCCTACTCCTCTGACATCCGGCGACGTGCTCTGCGTCACGGTGCCTAGTCGCCGCATCCGGCGTAAGTTCGTTAATTAGCGAAATATCGAAGGGAGGTGGAGGTGCTCGACGAGTGCAAGGCATTGGCGAACGAGACCCGCTTGCGCATCCTGGCGTGGCTCAAGGATCCGGACGCGAACTTCCCGGTGCGGGGCAATGACACCGCCGAGTTAGGGGTGTGCGTCGGTCTCATCCAGCAGAAGGCGGGGACCTCGGCCTCGACCATTTCGGCACACCTCGCGATCCTGCAGCGCGCCGGATTCCTCAGTGCCACCCGACGCGGCCAGTGGACCTACTACCGCCGCGACGAAGCCCGTATCCGGGCCTTCACCGAAGAACTCAACCGCGTTCTCTGAGCTACGAAGGAAGTTTTATGCCCACCGCACTGTCGATCCTCGACTTGGCATCGGTCGCGCCCGGTAGCACCGCACGCGACAGCTTCGAAAACAGCGTCGCGCTGGCCAGGGCCGCCGAACGCAGCGGCTACCGCCGCGTCTGGTACGCCGAACACCACAACATGCGCTCGATCGCGTCCAGCGCCACCAGTGTGCTCATCGGTCACGTCGCGGCACAGACCGAGACCATTCGACTCGGTGCGGGCGGCATCATGCTGCCCAATCACTCGCCGCTGGTGATCGCGGAGCAGTTCGGCACCCTGGAGACGCTGTTCCCCGGGCGGATCGACCTCGGACTCGGCCGCGCGCCCGGCAGTGACCAGAAGACCATGTTCGCGCTGCGCCGCAATCCTTCCTCGGCGGACTCCTTTCCACAGGATGTGCTGGAGCTGCAGGGCTATCTATCGGGCAACTCACGGGTGCCCGGCGTGCAAGCCGTGCCGCGAGCGGAAGGCATTGTGCCGCTTTATATTCTGGGGTCGTCACTATTCGGTGCGCAGCTCGCCGCTCAGCTCGGCCTGCCGTATGCTTTCGCATCCCACTTCGCGCCGGACGCGCTGCATCAGGCGGTCGCTGTCTACCGCGACAATTTCCGGCCGTCGGAGCAACTCGCCGAGCCGTATGTGATGGCCGGTGTCAATGTGTTCGCGGCCGAAGACCACGATGCGGCGGTAGCGCAGAAGACGATCTCCTACCGTGCTCGCGCTCGAGCCATGATTCGGCGTGGCGCGGCGGGCGCGGACTTCACCGACGAGGAGATCGATGCGTTCCTCGCCTCGCCGAACGGCAGCCAGCTCAGCGCGATGACCCGATACACCGCGGTTGGCACACCCGCCGAAGTCCGTTCGTACCTGGCGGATTTCGCGGGCTCCATCGATGCGGACGAACTCATCGTCGCCCACCACGCCACCGAAATCGATGACCGACTCCGGTCCGTCGAACTCACCGGCGGCCTCATTACCGAGCCGGTAGCGTCCTAACTCAGCGAGCCGCCGACGATCAGGTTCGCGGTGATAGAGCCGTCGGCTCCCTTATCGCCGTAGATTACGACCGCGGCGCCGACCGTCACATCCGACAGGCTACTGCCGGTGAGGACCAATATTCGGGTGCCAGAGGTGACACGAACGTTCGTCGTGGCGCCCGTTACCCCCTGCACCATCAGCGTTTTGCCGTCATTGGCAGTGACCTGTCCGATGGTCAGCCCGCGATTGCCCCCGTTCGCCGGCACGCCGGCAGCGCTGGTTTGCGCCGCCTCGCCGGCCGGTGCCGAATCCCGGCCCACGAAACCCCCGGATCCGCCGGCGAAAAAGAGATAGACCACCAAGATCAGCAGGACCGCGAAGGAGGTTCCGATGAGCATGCCCAAGTCGTGGGGGTTCAACCGTCGCTTCGGCGGAATTACGATGGGGGTGAGTATCACCGGATCGAGGACCAGCTCCGTGTCGCCGCTGTGCTCCTTACTGGGCAGGGCCTTGGGCTGGTTCGACCACGGCGTGGCCGGGGGACTCATAGCTTCAACGTTATTTAACCGAGTGCGAATACCTATCGCCACGGGCGGGAGCACTTCGACACGCTGAGCGGGTCAAGGTGCGGCCGAAGGGGCGGTACCTGGCATTATCCCGTGTATGGTCATTCCCAGCGTGCTGCCGGAACGCCCTACCGTCGGATCCTCGTTCGAAACCGGCTGGCCGGTGCGCCTCGCCGATACCGACCGAGACCAACGTCTGCGCCTCGACGCAATCGCCCGCTACCTGCAGGACATCGGCTTCGAACACCTCGAAGCCGTCGAGGACGGTGACATCCACCGCGGCTGGGTGGTCCGCCGCACGGTCATCGACGTCCTCAAGCCCATCGAATTCAGCGAGCACGTCACCTTGCGCCGCTGGTGTTCGGCCCTGTCGAACCGCTGGTGCAATATGCGCGTGCAGATCTGCGGCAGCAATGGCGGTCTGGTCGAAACCGAAGGATTCCTCATCCATTTCGGCACCGAATCCGGCGTCCCCGCCCGCATGAGCGACCGCTTCATGGCACCCATGCTCGCCAGCACCACCGAACACCGCCTGCGCTGGAAAGCCGCACTCACCGACCCACTACCCACCGGCCCCGACGTCCAGGAGTTGCCCTTCCCCTTGCGCGTCGCCGATATCGACTGGCTCGACCACGTCAACAACGCGGTCTACCTCAGCGCCTTGGAAGAACTCCTCGCCACCCACACCGACCTCACCTCGGGCCCCCACCGCGCCGTCATCGAATACACCAAACCGCTGACAGCAGGCGAGCAGGTCCGCGTAATCGGCCGCCGCGCCGGCAGCACCCTCGACGCCTGGTTCGCCGTAGCCGACGACCCCCGAGCCGCCGCCCGCATCACCCCCCGCTGACTCCGACCCCACCCGCCACACCGGTAACCAGGCGATTCGGCGTCTGGGCGCCCCCTGAGGTAATCTTTCCGAGCGCCCGAACACCAGGCGCAACGGGCTGTGGCGCAGCTTGGTAGCGCACCTGACTGGGGGTCAGGTGGTCGCAGGTTCAAATCCTGTCAGCCCGACAGTAAAACCCCTTCTGACCTGGGTCGGAAGGGGTTTTCTCTTGTCCGGTTCAGGCAGGGATTTGACCCGATCACACATTAATCTCACACTTTCGGGCCTATTCGCCCCGCGCCCACCGCTCGAGGACGTCCCGATTGTCCGGCACCGTCTCCGGGATGTCGATGTAGTGGCCCTTGGCCACCGCCGTGGTGTTTCCCAACTGGCGGGCGGCGCGCTCCGGGTCGTCGTATTCGTGGTCGACGGCGGTGGCGGCGCCCTTGCGGAAGGTTCGCGGAGTGATCCATGCGTAGGTTTCGCCGCGGGCAGCGCGCCAGGTCCGGCCGAAGTTGTTCGGATTGCGCAGTGTCCCGACCCGGGACGGGAACAGCAATCCCATCGGGTTCGGCTGCCCGGATATCTTCAGGTAGTCGATGGCTTCGCGGATGGCTTCGATGGTGTGTGGGGGCAACAGGATTCGGCGCCATCCGTTTTCGGTCTTCGGAGCGGGCTTGCGGACCCATCCGCCGGTGCCTTTGCCCTTCTGCTCGACCAGGGTTCCGGTGATGTCCAGGTACGGGTCTTCGGCCTCGAGATCGATATCGTCGAGGAGCAGCGCGAACACCTCGTGCGGGCGCATGCCGGTTCCGGTGATCACGTCGATCACCCATACCACTGCCCAGTCCCGCGCTGGTCCGGTCGTGTAGGCCGGAGTCCCGGGAATCGCCTCACCGCGAGCCCATGCGCGGACCTGGGCGCGGAAGGCCGGCAGCGCGTGCTGGTCTTGGACCTTGCCGCGGGCTTGCTTCTTGCGCCTGGTGAATGCGCCGACGCCGTCGATCGGGTTCGTCTCGACGGCACCGTGGCGGACGGCGATCTGCATCATGGCGCGCAGGACGATCTTGTGCTGCTTGGCTTTGCGGCGCAGCCCCAGGCTCACCAGCCGTTTGAGGTGCCGGTCCAATTCTCCGGCGGTCGCTTGCCAGACTTGGAGGTTGCCCAGGGAGTTCTCGATCTTGATCGTCTTCGGGTCGGCACGTTTGTCCTTCGACACGTAGATCTCGCGGCGGTAGTCCTCGATATTTCCCTCGGTGTAGTCGTCATCACTTTCCAGTTCGACGAGTAGTTCGGCGGCCAGATCGATCAGCTTGGTGGTGCGGGTGATGCGCCGAGATCCCAGTTGTTCCCGGTGGTCGCGCATGGCTTCGGCGAGCCTGTTGCGTGCGTCGTCGGCGGTCACACCGATCCGTTCGAGCTGGGTACTTCCCGCTGCCCCATAGAAGCGAACGGTGGCGCGCCAGCGTCCGTTCTTCTGCTTCTTCGGCTTCGTCGGTGTGCCGAAGGTTCCAATTGGTTTGGGGAGTCTGCCGCCCAATTGCGCTTTCTCCGTTCGGTACTCGGTGTATGGATTGCTGCGTGCTGCGCTGTGCCGAGTCGTGGACCTAGGTGGCCCGGCAGCTGCTCGGTGGAGTGAGTGAGGGGGAATCATCGGACCGACCGATCGGCCGAGGTGGATAGCGATGTCCAGCGCCGACGAGTCTCGAAGATCGGAAACTCGGTTTCAAGACCCGAAAGTTTGCTGAGCGATAGCTATGACACAGCGTCGCTCAGCCGGTTGCACGGATTCCGTGGTGACTCCATCAGCGACAACGGACATTCGGGCGAGGACTGCCTTGCGCGGGGGCGCAGCAACACGGCAGCCGGTCACGTCTTGTCCAGTTGCTCTTGCTCCCAGGCGAGCAGATCGCTCAGTCGATAGCGCCGGTACCGTCCCATTCGTGCGTATCGAGGACCGCGTCCAGCGCTCGCCCAGGCGGCAAGGGTCTTCTTCGGAATCTTCAGCCGTTCGGCGACATCGTCGGTGCTGAGCCAGACCACTTCACCGCTCATGACGGTCTCCATGTGAAACCGCCGCGCCGCGCTGGCTGCTGATGTGTTCGTTGCCGTGGACGCGGTGGGCTGGACAGGAGTGTGCTACGGGCTGATTCGCTTTTCGTCGGCGCAGAGGACCGAAAGACTCCACCCGGAGTCGGTGCGCAGCGACGAAACCGAGTGGCAGTACATGGCAAATGATCGAAGTGATGCCGAGCGGTCGACGGGGCCAACCGGCAGCGCTATGCCCTCGCGTGGAATCCCTTGCCCCGAATATGGACAGCGCTGTGGTGCTTGGTGGCTGGGCTGCGCTGGAGGGGCTAATGGGGTGCGGATACATGGGTTACTCACTTCCGACCCGTCCGCGATTCATTCCCCTAACTCCATGAAACCCCAAATCCCACATTTTCGCCACCGATCTTGTGTCGGTGGGCGCCTTCATGCGACGAATCCGCAGAGTTGGGCTTCGTGACCGCTTCGGGCTTTTGCGCATCGGGGACAGCCGGTCACATCCGCCCGAGGTCGACGACCCGCTAGTGGACTTCGAGAGATCTGGGTGTGCCCAGCGGCACCTTGGCGATCTCGCGCCATTCGTATCGGTGGTTGTCCCGGTTCAGCTCGATGAGCGATACCGCCGTGACGTGTTCGACAACCTCGGTGTGGCTCAACTGATTTCGCGTGAGTATGTCGCGGAGGCTGGTCATCGACGCCGCTCCGGTGGAGTAGGCGAGGGTGAGGTGGGGCTGGAATCGGTCGTCGCGCTCGGGCACATTGTCCAGACCCCATACGTCGGCGATGGCTTGTTGTAGGTCGTTTCGAACCCACTGGAACCCTTCAGGATTCGCGATCGGCATCCCGATGGTCTCCTCGTCCACGGTGGGAGGTCCGATCGAAGCGTCGAATGGTTCACGCCGGGAAAGATGCTCGGAAGCCGCATCAGCGATTCGCTCGACGTCCCCGGCCGCTACCTCATCGGTGAATCCGATGCCCTGAATCGTGACGTGCAGTCCTTCTCTGCTAACGGCGTCCATGGTGGGGATCTGCGCCAGCGTCGGCGCGAACAGGTCGACGAGGCGTGCGACGGGGGAGTTTTCGGCGAAGGTCACGTGCCAGGTGTAGAACGACCGGCCCAACCTCCAGCCGGGACGCCACCACCAGTGATCCCACGTTGAGTCCTGCGCCATCAGAGTTAGTCTCCGTTCGTACCCGCTGCGAGCGCCGGCAGGTTCCCGAGGTCTGCGAGTTGCCGGAATGCTGTTGCGGCATCCACGATTTCGGAGACATGGCTCGTCCGCCCGGCCGTATCGCGTGCCAGTTGCGCGATTTCGTCGACCCGTTGCATCAGAGGCCCGACCCGATGTTCGGCTGGTGTTGTGGCCGCAACACCGGCGAGCTCGGCGCCAGCGACGTCGAGGTCGCCGAGCGCGATGTATCCCTTGATCCGCTGGCAGCGGACCATGCGTTCGGAGCCGAGGTTACGCAACGGTGGTGCGGCGCTGCGGAACTGGTCGAGGGCCGTGGTGGCAAACTCGATCGATTTGGCTGGGTCGCCGTTGACGAGCGCGGTGTCGGCCCAGTATCCACCGGCGCGTTCGATGGAGCATGAGAACGGTCCCGTGAATTGGTCACGCTGTGGTTCGTCGGTCAGCCGGGCTGCGATATCGAGAGCTTCCTGAGTCGCTGCGGCGGACTCCCGCGCGCGGCCGAGATGGGCTAGGTCGATAGCTCTGGCGCTGGCCAGGATGAGCGCCGCTGTGCCGGTGGTGGCGTAGGTGAGTCCGTCTGTGGCGGCGTCAGCTGCATCGTCGTACTCGCCTCGCCAGGCCGCTGCGGTGTTCTGTGCAGCGCGGATCCAGGCCCGTAATTCGTTGTCCTCGGTGTTCTCGGCAAGAGCCCACGCGGTACGCAGATGTCGCTCGGCGATGTCGGCGTTTCCGAGGTCTGTCGTGATCCAGCCGAGGATCGTCATGGACCATCCGGCTATTGCGTACAGTTCGGCGCTCTGCTGCGGGCGTTGCCGACCCTGCAGCAACTCGATCGCCCGATCTCGGGTCCGGACCACGCGCTGAAACAGTGGCAGCGTAGGCGATTTCAGGTACTCGCGGGTCACCCAGCGCAGGTTGTCGCGGAGGTCCTTGATCGTCAGCGGGCCCACGTTGGTCGTTTCCGCCCATGCCAGCAGTGACGCGGATTCGTCGGCCGTCGCGAGCAGAAGATCACCGTCGCTTGGACGAGGGACAGTCCCTGTACGCGAATTGTTTGCGACCGTGGTCCAGAACCGTTGCTTCGCATCGTCGGTGGCATCCTCCAAGACCTGGTACAGCAGTCGCTTGCTCGACTCGTGCATGTTCGACGTCTGCCCGGACTCCCAGAGGCTGAGAGTTCGCTTCGTGACGCCGACGATGCGCGCGAATTCGAGTGGGCTGCGTCGCATCGCTTCGCGCAGCGCGCGAACCTCTGCGGGCGCCCACTCGATGTCCACCATACGGTTCGCTCCCCTGCCTGCGACCAGTGCCGAACAGCAAATTACCCGCTCTTAACCCTTCCCGCGCTGGTTCCGCACTGTTATGGACCGATTCGTTGCGCGCAGGCTCATTCCAAGACCCGATGCCAGATCGCAGGCAATTTCCCCATCCGGATGCATAGACGTCCACCGACGGAACGATGGGGCCGCCGTTTGGTCGTCCGGCATCTGGGCGCAATCAACGCCACTAGGGGAGAGACCATGTCGACGCAACCGGATACCCGGGACTTGTGGGTCGCGCGCTTTCGTAACTGCGACGCGCCGCTGATCGAGGACATCGACCGCGAGCAGGCCCAGTTCATCCTCACCACCCACGCTGGGCATGGACCGAGATGCGGTCCGTTCCTCGCGGCACTCGCTCGACTCTCGCACGTCATCGGCTGAGCCATGGCGGTGTTTCTGTGGATAGCCGTAGGGGGCATCGCCGGCGGGTTCATCGTTGGGGCCGCGATCGTCCTTCGGCCCGAAAGACGCGGCCCCAGCGTGTTCGATATCCAACGCAGGCTCGACGCCGAGGACCAGGAGTCGTGATGATCACCGGTTTTCTGCTGATCGAAGGAGTGCTCGCACGCCCGTCCGTTCCTGATTGGCACGAGCTCCGGGCCGCCATGCATCAACAGATCGGCAATATGCCGAGCAACCATTGGACAGGCGACGAGCCGACAGGCCATCCAGTCACCGAATGCGCTCGACGTCTCGCTGAGCAGCATCACATGTATCTCCGATATCCGGAGCGTGCCAACGAAATTGACGGCTGTCGTATCGCGCTCATCGCAGCCATAGACCACTGGGTCCGAAGCCACATACGTCCTCGAACCACGACAACGCTTGGTGATGCGGCCGATTCGCTCGCCGCGGCCTACGTCCATGCCCTCGACGTTCTCGAGCACGCTGTACGTGGATCCGATCCAGCCGTGCTCCGCGCCTGGTCAGAGCTGAGTTTCTACGCAACCAAGTGGTCGGACCTCGTCACCGAAGTTGTCCACGGTCAGCCCCCACTGCCGTGATGTCGCCACAGCTGGCGGGGTCATCTCCAACTCATTGAATCCATTGATAGACATCAACTCCCGAATGAGAGCTAGGTATGACAAACGTGCTTGTCACCGGCGGTGCAGGATTCATCGGCTCGCACTTCGTCAAACGGCTATTGGCCTCGGATGACACGACTCGGGTGACGGTCCTCGACGCACTCACCTACGCCGGTCACCGCAGCAATCTTGGCGTGGCGATGCTGTCGGATCGGCTGAACCTCGTGGTCGGCAACATTCTTGATGCGCGCCTCGTCGACGATCTCGTCGCCGCGCACACGACCATCGTGCATTTGGCGGCCGAGTCCCATGTCGACCGCTCCTTCTTGCAAGGCGGCCATTTCCTGAGCACGAACGTGTTGGGAACCCACATCTTGCTCGACGCTGCTAGGCGCTGGGATATCCGCAAGTTCGTGCATGTCTCCACCGACGAGGTCTATGGGCCGTTGCTCTCGGAGTCAGCGTCGGAGGACTTCCCACTGCGTCCTACGGTTCCGTACGCCTCGTCGAAAGCGGCGTCGGATCTGGTGGCGTTGTCGTACTGGCGAACATACGGCGTTCCCGTGTGTATTACGCGCAGCAGCAACAACTTCGGCCCGGCACAGCATCCGGAGAAGATCATTCCTGCGTTCATCACCGCCCTGCTCAAGGGCGAGCAGGTCACCCTGCACGGCGACGGTGGCCACGTCCGTAACTGGCTGTGGGTGGAGGACAACTGCCAAGGTCTGGAATTGGTGTTGCGGTACGGGGCGCCAGGGGAGGTCTACAACATCGGCGGCGGCACCGACCTGACGAACAAACAGCTCACCGGCCTGATCCTCAAACAGGTCGGTACCGACTGGGGGCAGGTGCGATATGTGGATGACCGGCCGTCCAATGACCGCCGCTACTCCATGACCTGGGACAAGATCGCGGGCTTGGGTTATCAGCCGGTGCAGCCATTCGAGGACGGGCTCGCCGAGACCGTCTGTTGGTACCGCGATCACCCCGACCGCTGGGCACCGCAACTGCGGAACCCGGCAGCTGCTGTGGCGGCGATCAAACTCGACCCACCCTCGGGGGAGTGACATGAACTCAGATGGGTCGCGCATGCCGCGTCGCGTGCTCGTCACCGGGATCGGTGGTCAACCGGGATTCGATCTGGCCAGACGACTGCTGCAACTCGGTTGCGAGGTCATCGGCACCGACGCCGACCCTCTCGCCAACGGGCTGTCGCTGCCAGGTCTGACCGTCCGCCAGTCGATCTCGTCGACCGACCCCCGCTACGACGCCGATCTGTTGAGGCTGTGTCGGGACTTGCGGCCGCATGCGATGTTGTCGGCGGTCGAGTCCGAACTCCCGCAACTACTTTCGCTGCGCGCGAGGTTGTCCGAGATGGGTGTGCGAACGTGGCTGCCGCCGCAGCGCGCGATCCACGCTTGTCTGGACAAGGCGGAGTTCGCTGCGATGCTGGCCGAGCACGGAATCCCGACTTCGCGCACTTGGCTGCCCCACCAGATCGCCGACATTCCCGACGACTGCCCTCTGGTCGTCAAGCCGCGCCATGGGCAGGGCTCCCAGAACGTGGTGTTCTGCCGGACCTGGCAGCAGGCCCTCATATTGTGCGAGGTGGTGCCCGAACCGATCGTGCAAGCTCGCGTCGACGGCCGTGAGTTCACCGCGGATTGCCTGGTAGACCGCAATGGGAAAGCGTCGGTGATCCTGCGGTACCGCTTGCTCACCAAAGGTGGGCTATCGATGGTGTCGAGCACCTTTCACGATCCGGAAGTAGCCGACGCTGTCGCCGCGACGTTGTCGGCGGTTGGGGCGGTTGGATTGTGTTGCGTGCAGGGCTTTCTCCGTGACGACAGTCCGGGGCGACGAGTCGTCATGACCGAGATGAACGCCCGCGTCGCGGGCGGATTTCTGCTTGCTGAAGCCGCCGGTGCGGACCTGATCGAACAGGCTTTGGCGGGGCTGTGGGGACTTCGAGTCGACCATGACCGGCTTCGGTACAGGCCTGGCGTTTTGCTGACCAAATACGTTGAGACACTCACCGTTCGCGACCTCGCCCCGGTCCGTCACAGCTCTGGGACGACACATCCTCAACCGTTCCAGTTCCTTGCAGAAGGACCTTCCGATGACAACTTTTGATCCCCGGTCCGTGGGCAGGAACGCCAAGCCCTACTTGCACGGACCGGAATACGCTGCGGTGGCCGAAGCGCTGTGGATCGGGCAGTGGGGCCACAACACCGCGACCGAGGCATTCGAGGCCGAGCTGGCTGTGTTCCTCGGCGTACCCGACGTGGTGGCGGTGTCCTCGTGCACCGCCGCCCTTCACCTGGCACTAGTCCTTGCCGGAGTGGGTTCCGGGCATGAGGTGATCGTGCCGTCGCAGACGTTTTGCGCGACGATCCAGGCGATCCTGATGAGCGGTGCCGAACCGCATTTCATCGACATCGACGCCGACACCCTGTGCGTGGACAGCGCCGCAATATCGGGGGCCGTCAACCCGCGCACGCGAGCGGTGATGCCGGTGCTCTACGGTGGCCGCGCCGTGGATCTTACTGCTATTCAAGACAATCTGGATCGACGAGGAATCGCAGTCATCGAGGATGCCGCACATGCCTTCGGCTCTCGCCTCGGTCCGGTACGGGTGGGTGCGACTGGGGCGCTCACCTGTTTCTCGTTCGGTCCGATCAAGTCGCTGACCTGTGGTGAAGGTGGAGCGTTGATTCCACGCAATACCGATGAGGCCGACAGGGCCCGAACCTTGCGTCTCCTGGGTGTGAGCCAGTCGCAGGCTGCTCGGATCCGGACAACCTCCTACGAGGTCGATACTGCGGGGTGGCGCTATCACTTGAGCGCCGTGCACGCGGCGATCGGTCGCGTGCAACTCGCGCACTTCGACGCCATCGAAATCGCACGCCGGAATTTGTGGCGTGCCTATGCACGGGAGTTGGCGCGTTTGGATCGGGTCACGCTGGTCGATATCGATGTGGAGCGCACTGTTCCGTTCAACTGCGTCGTGCGCGTTATCACCGGCCGCGACCGCGGGTTCGAGATCCTGCGTGACCGCGGTATCGGTGTGGGAGTGCACTACCCGCCCAACCACTTACAGCCCGCGTTCGCGCGATGGTCTCGACCATTGCCGGTCACTGAAACCACGGCGCGACAAATCATGAGCCTGCCGTTCCACCCCGCAATGACCGAGCAGGACGTGACGCATGTCGTGTCGATGCTGGCACTGGCACTCACGGAATCGGCACCAGGCCAACACCTTTAGTCCGCTGTGGACAGCACGAGTTGCGCGAGCTGGTCGGCCGCCTCGGGGCGGCCACGCAGCCGGGCTTTCTCAGCGATGGCTGTCCGGCGTTCGGGTTCGGCGAGCAGCGGATCCACTACCGCGCGAAGGGTTTCCGCTGACACCTCGCCGAGCAGAGCGACTGCCGCGCCAGCCTCATCGAGAGCACGCGCGTTGTGGGCCTGCTCATTACCCGCAGCGGAGGCCAACGGCACGAGCACCGCGGCTTTACCCAACGCGGCAAGTTCGGCGATCGTGCCCGCACCGCTGCGGGAGATCACGATATCGGCCAGCGCCAGCACATCCGGCAGTTCCGGTCCCACGAACTCTGTGACCAGATATCGGGGCGACAGCTCAGGGGCGAGAGCGGCGGCGTGCTGCTGTAAGTCTGCGAATGCTGCGCTGCCGCATTGGTGAATCACGTTGGCGCGGAGCAACAACCAGGGCAGAATCTCTCGTACGACATTGTTGATCTGCGCTGAACCTTGCGCGCCGCCGGTGACATAAACCGTCGGCAGGGATCGATCGAACCCATGCAACCCGAGCGCCTCGATTGCGTTGTCGGCCTTGCCTGCCTCGAGGATTTCCGACCGCACCGGGTTGCCGGTGACGACAGCGGTTGTGCGCGCTGAGCGTGGCAGGTGCGGCAAGCTCGATTCGGAGGACACCGCAACGCGGGTCGCGATACGTGCCAGCAGCCGGTTGGCCAGGCCTAAACGGACAGTCTGCTCGTGAATGACCAGCCGTCGACGACACAACCACGACCCGACCCCCACTGGCACAGCCACATAGCCACCAGTAGCCAGCACCACATCCGGCCGAAATCTCGCCACGGCCGCGCGCGCCTGTGCGACACCAACCGGAACCCGGCCCAGGTCAGTGATATTGGCCCTGTTGACCATCTTCAGTGGGTTGCGGTCCCGTCGGATCTTGCCGGTAGCCACAGCCGTGAACGGGATGCCCTCGGCCTGTGCGACCCGGGATTCGAGGCCATCGGCCTGCCCGATCCATAACACCTCCAACTCCCGGCCCGAGGCGGTCAGTTGAGAACGCAGCGCCCGGATTGTGGTGACAGCAGGGAAAACGTGACCACCGGTGCCACCACCGGCGACGATCAAACGGAGAACCTGCTGTGGACCGAACGGGAGGGCGTCTGCCATACCCAGCAGCCTAATGGCAGTCGATCTGACACTGCGTGTTGGCGAATGCCTCCATCGGCGGTCAGGCGTCTGCGTGGATTCCGTGTTAAACGTGCTCGGAAAGCAACTCTGCTATGCAGCCATGTGCGGCGTTCGCTCGCGTCGATACGGTAGTAATGGAGGTCGCCCGTGCGTGGGATACGTGAGGTGGGGATGGACGCCGAGTCACGAGGCGGCGCCCGAGCCGGTCGACCGTTCGTTCTGACGGGCCACGGTAGCGGTCGTGGCGATGGTGGCGATTGTACTCTCGCAGGTAGGCGGGATCCGGATTGTTTTCGGCGATGGCTACGAATGTTGTTGTGGAAGGTGTGATTCGGTAGAGCTCAGGGCTTGGGTGTGGTAGTCGTACAGCGTGGATGGCACTGCGTTCGGGCGGTGCCGGCTGCTCGGGTTGCTCGGTGCGGGTGGGATGGGGCAGGTCTATCGGGCCTTCGACACCGAGACCGATCGCGTGGTAGCGCTCAAAGTGCTGTCGCAACATCTGGCGCACGACCCGAAATATCGCGAGCGATTCCGGCGGGAAGCGCACGCCGCGGCGAGGTTGAGCGAACCGCACGTCGTCCCGATCCACGACTACGGCGAGATCGACGGGCGCCTGTATTTGGATATGAGGTTGGTCGAGGGGCAGGATATCGCCGCCTTGCTCGCTGCCGGGCCGATAGCGAACGACACTGCGGTGGAATACATCCGGCAGATCGGCTCGGCCCTGGACGCAGCGCATCGGGCCGGGCTCGTGCACCGCGACGTGAAGCCTTCGAACATCCTCGTCACCGCGGGCGATTTCGCGTACCTCATCGATTTCGGGATCGCCGTCGGCAGCGGCGACTCCAGCTTGACCACCACCGGTGCGGCAATCGGCAGTTTCGCCTACACGGCACCGGAACGACTCCAGCACGGCGCCTGCGACGCCCGCTCTGATGTGTACTCCCTGACTTGCGTTCTGTACCAATGCTTGACGGGCTCCCAACCATTCCCCGGTGACAGCGTCGAGCAGCAGATCACCGCACACTTGAACACGCCACCACCACGACCGTCCGCATCGGCAACGGTGCCAGCCACCTTCGACGCGGTCATCGCGCGGGGAATGGCGAAGAACCCGGACGACCGCTATCGCACAGCCGGGGACCTGGCCGCGGCGGCACGCGCCGCGCTCGATCCGGCACCCACATCCACAGCCACTCCGGATCCATCCAGGCTGGCCACCACCCGAATCAATCCGAGCGCACAACCACAAACCCGCAACCGGCCCGGATTGAGGTGGATCGTCGCCCTCGCGGTCATAGCGGCCATTGCCTGGTGGGTGATCAGTGCTCGCACACATCGGGAATCGCCACCGGCAAAACCGACTTCGGTTACCTGCGTGACGACGAGTCCGACACCGGCGAACAACCCAGGAGTCCCAACAGCACCCCCGTTGGGCCCGCATTCCGATTCCTGTCCGCGATGATGATCGCGCACTTCCAATCGACACGCGAGCTCGCCGATCCGCCCGGCGGCAGACTAGTGCGTTGGGCGTTGGCTGCGTACTCGCGACATGATGAGCCGGAGATGGTGCGCGTAGGTCTCCTCACTGGTGCGTGCCGCCACACAGATCTCGATGATCCGCGTTTCCAGCTGGACCCGGCCGCATTCCCTTTTCCCTGTCCCGGCGGCGGGCATCCAGGCCGTGCGACTGCGTGGCTGGGCCGCTTGTAGGGTCTGGGGCCACAACCATGCCGCCTCGATTAGCACACCGGCGGTGATCGCGAGTGACCGCAGAGCGGTGAACGACAACCAGAAAACGCCGGTGCCGATGAGGGCGGGCATGGCGGTCGCGATCAGTGGATGCCGCGGGCTCCAGCGTTCTAAATCCGCGCTTACGTGGGGGTTCGTATCGGGAGGGGGATACATGCGTTAACCACACGCCTGGACCTGCGGAAATGCTGAGTTTGATGCCTGCGCGAACCTGACTTTGGCAGCTGGTTGGGGTCATGTTTGAACCGCCTGGCCACTCGGCGCACAAAACCGGTGCCAAAGCTAGGGTTCTTCGCTCGTTTCCGACCGAAGTCGATCGTCATCGGGTCTTTGTTGACCCGCTTATCGAGGCTAGCCATCGCGGAGAGGCCGAGCACGAAATCGCCGATCTTGATTTCCTGCCCGGCCAGCTCGCTATCGGCGGTCGCGAGCCGACCCAAATTGCTAACCCTATATCCCGCAGGAACTCTTCGACTGCGCTGTCGAGGCGTTCTGGATGCTGGAGCAGTTCGCGACGGTGCTCTGGGTGCTGCGCGAGAAACGAGCAGGCGAACCGCAGCACGTTGTCGAGCGGGCGACGCAGCGAACGAGCGGACGGTGCGTCGGCGTGCCCGAACCGGAGCAGCACGATTTCGGCCTGGTCCGGTCCGGTGTCGAACAACCGCTGGTAGCGGGCCCGCAGGTCGCGTAGCGTGGCGCGCTCGGTCTCGTTCAGGCCCTGTCCGTCGCCTCGCTCCAGACGAGCGAACAGATATGGCAGCGTGGTCATGGGCTGCACCGCGACCCTGTGTGCGGTGGCGGCGAGCCAGAGACGCTGCAGGACCCGCCCGCCGTGCAGGTAGCTGGTGTCTGCCAGACCGGGCACGGTGAGCAAGCCCATTGCCGAGGCATCGGTGACCGCCGTTCGGGACAGATCCGCAAGGGCACCGCCACCGCCGATCTGCCCGAGATACTGTGCGACCGGCCAGCGCCGGAGCAGACCCAGCACGGCCCGCTCGATGGCGGTGAACTCTGCCGTGGCGAGGTCGAGGCCGTGCGGTGTGTTGCGCACCTCCTCAGCGGTCCATCGGTAGCCCCGCATTATATCGTGATGCATGGCCTGGTTGAGCATGCCGATGCGATCGCCGTCTCCGGCCAGCGCACCGAGCTCGGCGAGCGCGTCATCATCGCTGACCAGCTGAAGCCGCCCACCGGAATCGGAGCACACCTTCGCGAACAACCCACTCACGTGTTCGCCGAGGAGTCGACGCTGCGCACGTCGTCGATTGGTAACACGTGTGATCACATCGGTGATCGGGTGAGCAGCCTGCCTATGCGCGTCCGGGCTCAGCGTGACCGTGCACACCAGGCTCGCGTCGTCGCTGTCCGGCCAGATTCGGGTGCTCGCACGCAGCCCGAGATGTGCTGCGGCCGTTTCGATATTCTCGATCAGCGCGCCGAAGGCCACCCAGGTCGCGGTGAGCTCGAAGTCGAGGCTGGGCAGATCGCGCGCTGGGTCGTGAACCGGTGGAGGGTATTTATTCGAAGCTTGCAGTATTCGGAGCGGTCTTGCGGGGCATCGGTACGGCGAAGGGTCGCTACTCCTCGATGGTGGCGATTAGCTGTGTGGCTTGCACGGCAAGAACCTATACCTCCCTGGTCGGCATGCGCGGTCTCGTCGGTGTGTGACACGGGTCGACGGCTCCTCATGAGGTCGGTGCCGGTGGGGTGGGGTTCACCAGGCTTGGCGGGTGGGGTGGATGACGAGGTCGTTGATGGTGATGTTGGCGGGTTGATCCAGGGCGTAGGCGACCGCGTCGGCGACTCGTTCGGGGGTGATGGCGACCTGGTTGAGCTCGGTGGCCACGGTTTTGCCTTCGGTGTTGGTGAGTTTGTCGGTCCAGCCGGTGTCGATGACGCCGGGGCTGATCATGGAGATCTGGATGCCGTTGTTCACCCCGACCTCGCTGCGCAGAGATTCGGTGATGGCGCGGATGAAGAATTTGGTGGCGCTGTAGACGCCGCTGGCCTGCCCGACATTGTGGGCGGCGACCGAGCTCATGTTGAGGATGTGCCCGGATCCGCGGTCCAGCATCGCGGGTAGCACCGCGGCGATGGCGTTGAGGTAGCCGCGAATGTTGGTGTCGATCATCTTGTTCCAGTCCTCGACCGCGACGTCTTTCCAGTAGGAGAACAGCATCAGCCCGGCGTTGTTGACCAGAGTGTCGATCCGCCCGTATGTGGTGGTCGCGTAGTCGGCCAGGGCAGCGACGTCGTCGGGGTCGGTGACATCGGTGGCCCGGAACACCGCGGTGCCGCCGTCGCCGGTGATGTCGTCGACCAGGTCGCGCAGTTTTTCCTCGTTGCGGGCGGCCAGCACCAGCCGCGCCCCAGCGGCGGCGAGGCGTTTCGCGGTGGCCGCACCGATGCCGGAGGAGGCTCCGGTGACGATCACGACCGTGCCTGTCAGGTGACTCATCGTGAGGGTTCCTTTGCTGTCAGCTGGGGCGGGCCAGTTCGGCCTGGCGGGCAGCTTTGACCGGTTCAGGTGTGGTGCAGTTGTCGACGGCCTGCTGTTTGGTTTTCTCGTCACCGCCTACGACGTGGTCGACGTCGTTCATCAGCGCTTCGAAGCCCTGCTCGGCGACTTGGGTTTTGTCGTTCTTCCAGCTGTTGTCGCCGAACTTGGTGTTGCCCATGCCCGCGTGGGCGTGGAAGTCGCTGTCGGTGGCGCCGGGCAGCAGCGCGGTGACGGTAACCCCGGTCTCGCGCAGTTCCTCACGTAGTGATTCGGCGAAGGAGAACCCGAACGCTTTCGACGGCCCGTACACCGTCTCGTAGGGGGTCGGCAGCGTCGCCGACACCGAGGACACGATCAAGATCCGGCCGCGACCGTTGCCGACCATGTGCCGTACGACGCGTTTGGCGGTGTGCACGGTGCCGGTGACGTTGATCGCGATCAGTTTCAGTTCGTCGTCCAGGTCGGTGTCTACGAACGCCCCGCCCAGGCCGATACCGACATTCAGGGCGGCGGCTTCGACCGGACGGCCGAGTTCGGTGACGAAGCTCCAGAAGCTTTCCACGCCGTCGTAGGTGCCGGCGTCGGCCTGGTGCGGGTATGCCTGGACACCGATCTCTCGCAGGGCCTCGGCGGAGTCGAACACGCGTGTGCTCTGCCCGGAGATCGCCACGTCGTAGCCGTGGGAGGCGAACTGCTTGGCGAGCTCGAAACCGATACCCGACGAGCCGCCGGTGATCATGGCCAAGGGTCGATCAGACATTGGGAAACCTTTCGTGGTGGTCGCTACGTTGGTCTCACCCCGGGGCGGGGCCGACGTTACCGCTGATCAGCGGCGATCCGGCCCCGCCACAAGGGTGTGGGTCGTTTCAGAGCGCAGTACCCACCGGTCGGTGGGCCACCCGCAGCCACTGCTTTATCGGGTGTTCACGGGTGTTCGCGGTCGGTGCCGCGGCTGAGCTTTTCGCGGTCGGCGATATCGGCGCGCACAGCGTCGAGTTTGTCGAGGATGCCGTCGTAGGCGAAGTTGCCCAGCGGCAGCCGCAGCGGCGGAGTCTGCTCGCCGGCCACATCGACGATCGCGACCGCGGCGCGCTGCGGGTCGCCCGGTTCCTCACCTGCGCCGGCGCGGAAGTTGCGGCGGTATTCCCCGGCTGTGGAGTCGTAGTCGGCGATCACATCGGCTGCCCCGACCTCGGCCGCGGAGTTACCGGCCCAGTCGGTGGCGAACCCGGAGGGTTCGACCAGGATCACCCGGATCCCCAGCGGTGCGACTTCTTGGGCGAGGGATTCCGAGAGCCCTTCCACGGCGAACTTCGTCGCGTTGTACCAAGACACCGCCGGGAACGAGCGCAGGCCCCCGACCGAGGAGACGTTCAGGATCGTGCCGGAGCGTCGGGCCCGCATCCCGGGCAGCACGGCCTTGGTCACCGCGGCGAGGCCGAACACGTTGATCTCCACCATCCGGCGGGCTTCGCTGTCCTCGGATTCCTCGAACGCGGCGAAATAGCCGATCCCGGCGTTGTTGAACGCGACGTCGATGCCACCGAAACGCTGTTCGGCCGCAGCCACCGCGGCAGTGACCTGCTCGGGTGAGGTCACATCCAGCGCTAGGGGCAGGACCCGGTCACCGAACTGCTCGACTAGGTCGGTGAGGGCCTCGGTGTTGCGGGCCGTGGCGGCCACGTTCTCGCCGCGGCGCAGAGCTTCGGCCGCGACGTGGCGGCCGAAGCCGCGGGAGGCGCCGGTGATGAACCAGGTAGCCATGGTCTGTGTTTCCTTTCCACCGGCCCGGACTCGGACCAGCAACATCCAGGAAACCGACGCCACCGGTCGGCGGGAAGGGTCGCTTCACCGTAGGACCGATTCGCTAGGACCAACAGACCTACCCACTCCCGCGAAGTCGTCGCCACAATGGATAGCGTGGGTAAGAACGAAGCGCTGAGCGAATTCCTCACCAGCAAACGAGCCGCGATCACCCCCGCTCAAGCCGGGATCACGGTCACCGGTGCCCGCCGTGTGCCCGGCCTGCGCCGCGAAGAGGTCGCTTTCCTCGCCGGAGTCAGCGCCGACTGGTACACCCGCCTCGAACAAGGCCGCCAGATCACCCCCTCCGATTCTGTGCTCGCCGCGGTCGCGCGGATCCTGCAACTCGACGACGCCGAACGTGACTACCTGTTCAATCTTGCCCGCCCCGCCACCAGCACCATCGACACCGAACGGCCGGTGCGACCCGGCATCATCAAGATGATCGAGGGCTTCGATCACCAGCCCGCATTCGTGCTCGGCCCCCGGATGGAGGTGCTGGCCGGCAACGAACTTGCCTGGGCACTGCTCGCCGACTTCCCGCGCCGCCCGGCCGGGGACCGCAACCTCCTGCGATGGGTCCTGCTCGATCCCGCCGCGCACTCCCTTTACCGGGACTGGGCCGTCATCGCCTCCGAACTCGTCGGAGTGCTGCAGCTGGAATCCAGCGCCCGCCCCCACGACCCGGCCATCGCCGCCCTCGTCGGTGAGCTCTCGACCGCCAGCCGCGAATTCCGCACTTGGTGGAGCGCCCCCAACCCCCAAGGCCGCACCACCGGACGCAAACGCTTCAACCACCCGATCGCCGGCGAACTCACCATCGACTGGGAAGCATTCACCGTCCCCGACGAATCCACCCACACCCTGTTCATCTACAGCGCCGCAGACCCCGAATCCGAACAGGCACTGCGCCTGCTGGCGTCCTGGCGCGCCACCCCCGCCGGCCCCACCCCACGCGCCGCCGAGCGCAACCAGTGAATCGGGAAAGCGGTCCAGACCACTGCCTGCGAGGGCTTTCGTGAACCGCGCACGAGACGCACCCGCCCCTGGGCTCCTGGCTTTCGGTTGAGGCCACGGCGCGCATGGTGCCCGCTCTCCCCGAGGCGGACCAATCGGTCTATATTCGAATACGTGTTCGAGGATTGGCCGGAGGAGCAGCCGTCGCCGCGTCGCGTGGTCGATCCACCAAAGCCGGTGACGGTAGACCTCGGGCTCGCGATCCCCGGCGACGGCAACGGCTTTGGAGTGAACGGTGTGCCGTTGCGGGTCCGTGCAGGCGGTCTGGTTGTCTCGGGGCGGGTTCCGGGGCTGTTGCGGGCCTGGGCCCGAACGAATTCCGGCGGCTGGCTGGGCCTGGTCGACTTCACTCTGTCGACCTCCAACGGTCGCGGTCATGTGCGAGTCCGGCAATGGTGCTCCAGCCGTGCAGTGCAGAAGGCCGACGATCAATAGATAGACCGTCGACCGCGGTCTGCCGGCCGCTATCCCGAAGGCAACACCGGTCGCGCCCGCGTCGGACTACGCCGGCCGATGCCGACCCCGCCGGACCTGGCCGCTCTGCTGCGCCCCCATCGCGGCCTGAATCGGCCGGGGGCGCCTCCAGCTCCGAGTCGCCTTAAGTGTGTACATGGGCGAGGTAGTCTGCCCAGCTTGCTTGGGCGTAGTGGGCCCATTTCTGGGCGGTGCCGGGGTCGATGCCGAACAGGTCGCTCATGACCATGGGTGGGAGTTCTCCGGCGGCGGTGATCATGGCGGTGTTGCGGGCCGGCCGGATCGGAAGCCCGTGCTCGGTGAGCATTTCTCGCAATGAGTGGGGGTGGCGCGGGCGGCCCGGTGGTCGGCCGGGAAACAGGTAGGCGGGTCCGGGGCCGCCGGGTCTGATCATCGATTGGATGGCATCGGAAACGATGAGCCGGTCGATCAGGCGAGCCAGGGTTGGCGGAAGCAGACGGGGTGGCGGTCGATGGTGAGGAATGCGCCGGTGTCGTCGCGGTGGAATCGGTCGGTGGTGAACTCGACGATGAGGACCAGGGGCAGGGCATAGAGCCTGATCAGTGCTCCCGCGATTCGCGCTTCCAGCGGGATGGATTCGTCGGTCAGGCAACGGTGTAGTTGCTGTTGGTGGGCTTCGAAGCCTTGAAAGTCGTTGGGCAGTCCGCTGGTTTGGGTAGGAAAGTCGAGGCCGGTAGCCAATCCGCGAGCTTGGAGCCAACGGAAGAACACGATGACCGGATGGGATTTCGACGGGTGAGAGAGCAGGAACCCGTCGATGTGATCTTGGGACAGGTTCTCGATGCCGGCGCCCTGGGCGTTCAGCCAGGTCAGGAATTTGATGGCGGCCCGGATCTGAGTGCGGTCGGCGCTGGCAGCGCCGACGCGGTAGGGGCCGCGGGCGGCGCGGCGGCGAGCGTCGCGGACGACGTGCCAGTCGGCGAAGGGCCGGATGATGTGTTGCTGGCTGCGAGGCAGTTGGGTGAGTGTTCGCTCGGACCATAGTTCGAGCTGGGCGAGGGGTTCGTTGCGGGTGGGCAGGACGCCGGCGCCGACGAGCAGCGCCCGGATGCTGTGGGTGGCATGACGTTGGGGTAGTTCGTCGAGGGCGGTGTGGGTGATTTCGCGGTGTTCGGCGACCAGCTGTGACAGCAGTTTTCGGGATTGGCCGGTCCGCAGCCAGGCGATCACCGACCCGGGGTTCGCGCCGGCGAGGGCATCGAGCAATGGTTGCAATTGTGGGATGACGGTGCCGGTGTCGTTACTGAGTAGGTTGCGGGCCCGTTCGGCGGCCACGCATTTCATGCAGGTGTGATCGACCATGAGTCGGCCGTCGCTGCCGCAGCGTCGGCAGGTGAAGTTCAGTTCCAGCCCGCAGCAGGTGGTGCAGAGTCCGCCGCCGTTCTCGACGCCGACCAGGACCCGGGCCTGCCCGCAGCTGCTACACGGGCTGGGCTGGTTGACCCGGAATTTGTAGCAGCGTCGGCAGACCGTGCCCAGCGGCCAGCGAGCGCCGACTACGTCGTCGTTGTGGCAGATAGCGCAGGTCTCGGTCTTGCGCGGCCAGCAGGTGGCGCAGTGGAACGCCTGACCGCCGACCTTGGCTCCTCGCCTGGTCTTCCCGCAGACCACGCATTCGCCTGCGTTGCGGTAGCAGCCGTAGCAGATGTCGGGCTTATTTCCTTTGGCTCGTGAGTGGATCGGTGTGAGGTTGCCGCAGAGGCCGCAGAGCCGCGGTGGAGGCCGATAGCAGTTGCGGCAGGCGGGCCCTTTGGGTGTGCGGGCGGCGATCCGACGGACCTGGCCGCAATAGGCGCAGGCATCGACGGGGGTGCTGCATTCCTGGCAGAGCAGCAAACCATCGGACTTCCGTCGCCGGATCGGACGGACCGTGCCGCATCCAGCGCATTCCATCCGCCGGACATTCTCCCTGCTGTAGCAGTTGGTGCAGACTGCCCCGTCGTCACGGTGCGCGACGATGATCCCCACCTTGTTGCAGCGGACGCAAAGCCGCTGTTGGGTGCGTGCGACGCAGAGAACGCAGCAGCGGCCCTCCGCGACCAGGCGCGGCAGCGCTTTGATCTTGCCGCAGCGCACGCAGCCCAGCTGCACTACCTTCTCGCCGAATCCTTCGGAGTCGAGCAGCCGCAGCAGCCTCACGAAACAGTGCAGGCTGTGTGCCGAGGGATCGATGAATGCGTGCGGCCGCTCGGCCAGGTGGTCAGCGAGGTCGCAGGCGTTTCCCGCCGCCCAAGCCTTGGCTCGGCGCAGTAGTTCTTCGGCCCTGGTTGCGGTCATCGGCGGCCCGGCGACTGCGACCACGGCCGCGACCAGCCGGGCCCGCGCGGCTGCCAGGTCTCGATGCCCGGAACGCCGCCGCATCAGGATCGGCCGGGGCGGCGAATCACTGTGCGGCGCGGTGCTATAGGCGCTGCCGCGGAGGGGCGCCCGTCGGCCGTCTTGCGAACCTGCTGGTTGACGATCTCGGGCTGTATCAAGTCGTTGGGCGTGCAGCTCAGGATGTCGCAGAGCGCGACCAGCGTGTCCATGCTCATCCGCTGCGGCGCAGAAGTGACCAGCCGATAGACCTGCTCCCGCGACAAAACGATGCCGCGCTCGGCCAGCAGCGGTACCAGGTCCGATGTTTGGAACATCTGCTGATCGGCCATCAGGTCCCGTAACCGCCAGCGGTAGCCCATCTTTTTGATCACGGTGTCACATCCCAGAAGTCGCCGAGGCGGCCCTTCAAGGCTGCCGCCAGCAGTGTGTTGCGGTATTCGTTCGAAACGCCCATGTAGACCGCCGTTGTCGCCGCGTTGGCATGCCCGACCTGCTCCTGCACAAACCGTGCGGGGTAACCGAACTCGATCAGGTGCGTGACGAACGAATGCCGAAGACAGTGAACGTCGAGGGCGTTGTCGAGCCCAGCGGCGTGCTTGATGTCGACGAATGCCTCGTTGATCGAGCGCGGTCGCAGTCGGCCCAGTCGCTCGGTCACCCACAGCGCCGGGTGCTTTCCGGGTCCGAACCGCGGCCGTAGCCCGGTCAGCCAGTCATCGAGGACATCGGTGACCCAGTCCATTTCGGGAACCAGCAGCACCGACCGCCGCTTCGGCGCGGACCCTTTCGACGCCTTGCCGTAGCGCACCGTGACCGACCCGAAGCCTCGGAACTGCGGGGCCTTCGGGTTGCGCCGCAGATCCACCAGATCCAGTTGGGCGGTTTCGGTGCGCCGCAGCCCCTCTCCGGGGTTTCCTGACCTGTTGCAGGACGTTGCCCAACCCGGGTAGCTCGGCCGGTGCTTCGGCGATTCTCCGTGGGTGTGGTGCTCGTGGCTGGTAGTCGTATCGGGTTGTCGACCAGAAAGCGAGCATGCATGCGGGCGTTTCCGGTGAGTTTGCCGTCCGGGCAGCGGTATTGGACCGTGCTGGACGAGGAGTTGCGGATCGTCGGTGTCGCCGACGAGTTTCTGCGGCATTTGCGGTTCGGCCGTGACGCGGCGGAGTCCACGACGAAGGCGTATGCGCATTCGCTCGCGTTGTTCTTGCGCTGGTGCGCCCGGTCGGGCCGCTCGTGGCAGGCCGGGGTTGAGCAGTTCGCCCTGTTCATGACGTGGCTGGCTCACGCCCGGGCATCGGCTGATGGCGCCGCGGCCGTGGTGGTCGCGGGTCCGGGTGCGTCGGTGCGGTGTCCGTCGCGGATCAACGGTGTGCTGACCGCGGTGCGGGGCATGGTGGTGCATGCGGTCGCGGCCGGTCACGGTGAGCCGGGGCTGGTGGCGATGCTGTATGAGGTAGCCGACGATCGCGACTTGCCGGTCGAGGCTCGCGGCGAGGACGGCCGGATGGCGTGGCGTATGCGGGTCCGGCATCGGCTTCCGGAACCAGAGACGACGGTCGAACGAGCCAGCGACGAACAGATCGTCGCGCTGCTGCGGGCGTGCCGGTCCGCGCGGGACCGGCTGATTGTGCTGCTGCTCGCGCGGGCCGGGTTGCGGCGCGGGGAACTGTGCGGGTTGCGGCGCAGCGATGTGCACTTGCTGGTGGATTCGCGGCGGCTGGGTTGTGAGGTCGAGCGTGCGCATCTGCATGTGGTGCGCCGCGAGGACAACCCGAACGGCGCCTGGGCCAAGTCCCGCCGTCAGCGCGGGGTGCCGCTGGATTTCCTTGTGGTGCAAGCCTTCGACACCTACGAGTTCGAGCGCATGCGCATCCCTTCTGCTGCCGACAGTGATTTCGTGTTCGTCAACCTGTTCCGCGGCAGGGTCGGCGCGCCGATGCGCCCGGACGCTGTCGCGGAGTTGATGGCCACCGCGTCGCGGCGGGCCGGGCTCGACACCCCAGTCCGGCCGCATCAACTGCGGCATGCCTTCGGCAGCAATGCTGTCGACGCCGGAGCCGGCATCGACGTGGTCGCCGACCTCCTCGGTCACGCCTCGATCACCTCTTCGCAGGTCTATATGCATCCCGACTCCTCCCGACTGCGCGCGGCCGTCGACGCCGTGCCCAGTCCCCGCGAGCTCGGCGCGGTGGACCGGTGACCGCCGCCGCTGTGGATCGCGCTGTAGGAGGCAGTGGTCAGGAGGCGTTCGAGTTCCCGCATGTGCTCGCCGGTGTCGGTCTCGTCGGCTCCACTGCGGTGTTGGCGCGAGCGCTGGACAAGGAGCTGCTGGCCGAGACCGGTTGGGATCCGGCCGTCCGGATTCTGTTTCTGCCTGCCGAGCATCGTCTCCTCGGCCGGAAGGTATGCCGGGTCGATCAGTGCACCGGAACCGCTCACAACGATCACCCGGACATCTGCGTTCGATGCTCTACCAGGCTGACCCGCATGGGCATGACCATGGCCGAGATCGCGGCCAGCGACAAGCTTCCCGCCGCGCCCGTGCCCGCGCCGCACTGCGCGGTCCCTGAATGTCTGTGCGTGCCGGTCGTTCCGGGTGCGCAGTTGTGCGAACCGCATGCGGCCAACTTCCGCACCAGGCGCATTCGCGTGAGCGTCGCGGAGTTCGCGCGGCATCCGCGTGTCCGGCCCTACCCGCCGGCGACGCCCTGCGTGGTCTCGGCGTGCACCCGCGCCGCCGACGGGGCGATCGGTTACTGCGGCACTCACTATCAGCGATGGACGGTAGCCCGCCGCAACGATCTGAACGTCGACGAACATTCCTGGCGGACAACGGAATCGGGAGTAGCTGAACCGGGCCAGGTGAACCTGCGGGCACTGCCCGAGCTGGTGGTCGTGCAAGTGCTGATCGGCTTGCAGACACGCCTGCGCGACGGATTGCGGCTCACCGATGTCGTGCTGCGGGCCGTCTGCGACACCCTGCGCCGCCACCAGGTCGCCACCATCCACGACTGCGACCCGAAACTGGCGCCTGCCAAGCGGCCGAAGTCGATCTTGACCGCGTTCGCCCGCGACGCCCGCCGCGTGCTCAGCGATCCTGGCACCGAACATGCCAAGGACACTTGGGATCTGGCGGTCTTCGGTCACCCAGGAAGGCTGTCGTTCACCACGATCACTCAACCCTGGTTGTCCGACGCGGCCAAGCGGTGGGCCGCCGAGCAACTGCCGCACCACCGAGGCAGTGGTGCTGCGCGAGTTCGCGGCAAAATAAACAACATCGGGCGACTGTCCGAACACCTCGCTCGCCGGCCCGACCGTGGTCTGGATCCCGCCGCCCTCGGACGCCCCGATCTGGAAGGGTTCCTCAACCGGCTCGGACACCTGGAAGCCACCGGCCAGATCAGCCGCTATCAACGCAACATGATCTGCCGCGACGTGCGCCAGGTGCTCGCCGGAATCCGATCCCTGGGCCTGACCCGGCCCGGTCAGCACGCCGCTGGACTGCCCGGTGACTTCGCCGTCGAATACGTCGATATCCCCGCCGATCCCGAACGCGGCGAACCCGGACGCTGCTTGCCTCCCGAGATCATGACCGTACTGTGCGCCCACCTCGACACCCTCGAACCTGTCGAAGTCCGGGTCGCCACCCAGATCGGCATCGACACAGGACGCCGACCCGAAGACATCCTCAACCTGACGCTGAACTGTCTCGACCACGACAAGGACGGTGGCCCCGTACTCGTCTACGACAACATCAAAGCCAACCGGCTCGGACGACGGCTGCCGATCAGCAAGGCCACCGCCGAAGTCGTCATCGCCCAGCAGCAACAGGTCCGTGAACGATTCCCCGATACCCCTGTGACGCAGCTGAAACTCCTGCCCACCCGGTATCGGAATCCCGACGGGCACAAGCCGATCAGCACAACCACACTGCAAGCGCGTCACCGTGACTGGGTGGCCACGCTGCCGACCTTGCGCACCCGCGAAGGCATCGAGTTCGACAAATCTCGGGTAGCGCCCTACGGATATCGCCACACCTACGCCCAGAGACACGCCGACGCCGGTGTTCCGATCGACGTTCTGGCCGAGCTGCTCGATCACCGCAGCTTCTCCATGACCCGCAGGTACTACCGCATCGGTGAGGACCGCCGCCGCGCCGCGGTCGACACTGTCACCGCGCTCAGTTTCGATCGGCACGGCAACCGGATCTGGCGCGACGCGCGGATGCTGCTGGAATCCGAACGGGCCCGCCACGCTGTCGGCGAAGTTGCCGTCCCCTACGGCACTTGCACCGAACCGGCCAACGTCACAGCCGGCGGCGGCGCCTGCCCGGTTCGGTTCCGCTGCGCGGGCTGTGACCATTTCCGCACCAACGTCGCCTACCTGCCCGACCTGCAAGCACACCTCGATGATCTGCTGCGCACCCGGGAACGGCTTTCGGCCGCTATCGACGGAGTCGATGACTGGGCCCGCGCCGACGCCACCCCGACCCAGGAGGAAATCACCCGCATCCGGCGGCTGATCAACCGGATCAAAAGCGACGTCGCCGATCTCGATGATGGCCAGCGAGCCCGTATCGACGAGGCGGTCGCCGTCGTGCGCCGTCACCGCGCCGCCCACAGCATCCCACTGGGCATGCCGACCCTCACCACACCCACCACGGAGGCCAGCGCATGACACCAACGAAATCCACTCGCACGCAACACACCACCAGCACCAGGCCGATGCTCGACGGCCGCCGCGACGACTCCATGCGCCGACGCCAACGCGTCACCGCGATACTCGACAAGGCAGCCGCCGACGGCGAGCAAATCAGCACTTCCGCCATCGCTCGCGCCGCCGGGGTCGACCGCACCTTCCTCTACCGCCACCGCGACCTGCTGGAGAAAATCCATGCGCTGCAAGCAGATCCAACCACCAACGGCGGCACCGGACCGGCGGTCACCCGCGCCTCGCTGCAAGCCGACTTGCTCGCCGCCCACGAACGCGCCGCCCGGCTCAACACCCGCATCCAGCACCTCGAGAAACGACTATCCGAAGCACTCGGCGAACAGACCTGGCGCGAGTCCGGGCTCGGCGCCCCGGCCGACATCGACGCCCTCCACCAGAGAATCAACCAGCTCGAACAACACAACCTCGACCTGCAACAGCAGCTCGATGAACGCGACGAAGACCTCGCCGCCGCCCGTGCCACCAACCGCGAACTCATGGCCCGGCTCAACACAACAACCCGAACGCAATGACACGCCGCGAGCCCGCTTGCACCACAGCTGTTGCGACCGCTAGCATTTCACGCATCAGCCTCTGAGCTGCACGAACTCAGAGAATCGCGGAGATGCACGCGGCCGGAGCCCCGGAGAACGGGTCGTAGGCGTAGATCGTCTTCAACACCACCGCATCGCGGGCCGCGCTCAACCCGCCCTTCACCCCGCGAGCGATGATCTTGCCCGGCCGGGCATCCGCGGCATCGAAAAAGGCCTGCAACTCGTCGTAGGTCAACGGGCGACGCCGCGGATCGCCCTCGTAATCGGTCTTGTGCAGGATCGAGTTGCCCTCGTGGAAGATCGGCTGGGGAACCTCGCCGAACCGGTCTTCGCAGACCCGCCCCCAGCCATAGCGGGGATCGCGCAGGAACTCGATAAACAGGCTGATCTCTACCTCGTAGCACCGCGCGGTAGACACCTTTATCGGCCGCTGCTGGTTGCGCAGATGGTCGATGAACGCCTCACCTTCCTCGGCCGTCCACTGCCACGGATACAACCCGGAAAACCGCACCAGCCGCTCGATGAGCTGGATCCGCGGCCCGATCGTCGACACCCGGAGAAACCGCGCCGACTGCTGGCGCCGCCACCCCTCCAACATGGCCGCGAACACCGCCGGCGCCGGATCGAGATGCACAACGTTGTCCACCAGCATCAGATGCGCCGAACCGGGAGCAATCGGAGTCACCCCACTGTTGTATCCAGCGCAACAACGATGCGTCAGAGGTCAGCACCAGGTCAAACCCATCGCCTCAGCTGTCCCCCAACCTGATTGGACGGTCGCCACCAGCGCAAACCGTCGTTGCACCAACCTGCCGAATATTGCATTGAATGCAATTCCGCCTCTTTGCGGCATTCCAGCACGGCCTCGTCGCCGCGCCAGAGCAGCGACCACGGCTGTGCGTTGTGCGCCGGTGGGGCGAGTGTGCCGACCGCTGCGATCCACCGCACCGCGGCCTCGGATATCTTTGCCCGCCGGGCTGGTTCGGGTGGCAGCGGGAAACCCGCCCTTGCCTCGGGCGCGATCTCGAACAGCGGACCAGGGGAGATCGGCGTGTGGTATTCGCCACCGCGGTCGACCATGAGCGCGGCCAGGTCGATATGGAAACGCCCGGACCCGATCGGCTCGCCCAGCAGCAGCCGTCGCGCGGTGTCGGCTCCGATCGCCGCGCCGAGCGTCACCTCCGACGCGAGTTGGGGCCACCTCCCGACGGTGCGTCCGATCTCGGGCAGTGATGCCGCCGACCGGGTGCTCAGTCTGTCCTCGCCGAGGATCGCCAGGGTCAACGGCACTCGGTCCGCGGCCGTCGTAGCACGCAGTTCGGTCGCCTGTACCGAGCCCAGCAGGCCGTGCTGTATCGGCCGATCAGGTTCGAGATCGAATCGTTCGATACCGAGTAGACCCCGATCGCTGGTGTCCATGAGGACCGGGATTCCGTAGGCGCGGGCGCGCTCACGGATGAGGATTTTGATATAGAGGTCGTCACATTCTTCGATGAGCAGGTCCAGCCGACCCGTGCCGAGCAGAAACTCGTCGACAGTGTCGGCTGCGACACCGGCCGCGAACCGATCTATTTCCAGATACGGGTCGATCTCGAACATCTGCCGCGCCGCCAGAATCGACTTCTCGACCCCTGGGTCAGCGACACTGCCCCGGAGCCGATTGAGATTCGACAGCTCGAGACGATCGAAATCAGCGATTTTGAACGAGCCGCCGATCCCTTCGAGTGCCAGCGTGACGGCGGTTGCGTTGCCGACCGACAGCCCGACGATTCCGATCCACGCCCGCGCCAGCCGCCGCTGTTCTTCCGGCGCGATCTTGTACCGGTTGCGGTCAGTGCGAACCTGGCGGAATTCATCGCGGGGCAGCAGATGCACCAAAGTCCGCGACCAGCGGTACCACACCCACACCCCGTGATCGGACAGCGGCTTGCCGTCCAGGTGTTTGTGCACGTGGTCATCGACCTCTGTCGGCGACAGGTCGGCATCGGGGCGGGTCAGCGAAACCAACTGTCGCAACTGGCAACTCCATGTACATACGTGGAAGCAGCTTGCGATTGGCATCGTTGTCAAGAGCGGACCGCGTTGGAGGTAGTTGGTTTCATTGTGCCGCTGAGCTGCGAATATATGGAAGACCCACCCATTCCGGCTGTGACATCGATTGCCAGCGTTGACGTGTGCGAGCGTTGTTGGTTGACGTCAGCCATTAAATGGCTGGTTTGATGACAAGTAGCACCTACCGGCTGAACGACTATTGCGCCGAACCCCGACCACACCATCGGGCAAAAACCCATCGCAGTACGAGACCACTCGCCTGTTTCCACCACTGAATCAAACCGAACCGAGAATACCTATTGGTTCAGAGTTGACGGGCTGGACGCTACGACGGGAGCTGATCCGGCAGGGCTGCTGGGTGACTCGGAGAACATGTGCCGCAAGGCTTTCCGTTGATATGTCCACGGCGGTCCACGGGGCGAGAGCCCTGGCCGGGAGTGACTTGATAGAAGCCTGCTGAGCCGTCAACTCGCAATAGGTCTGTCCGGCCCTCGCTGTCGTCCCGTCGCCGCGCTATAGCAACAGGAGAAGACGTCTCGATGGTGACAGTGGGGATCCGACCCGCACAAGCACATCCATGTCGCAGTGGCTGTCGATGCCACCGGCAAGCAGGCCGGTAAGTCGCTTACCGTGAAGAACGACGCGCTGCTGATTACGGCGTTGCTCAAATGGATTCGAGCGATCGCTGGCGATGCGCCTGTCACCTGGGCTATCGAGGACGGTCACGGTTTCGCGCGCCGTCTGGCCGATGGGCTGCTGCTTGCCGGGCACGAAGTGGTCTGGGTTCCTACCCGGTTGACCGCCGCTCACCGAAAGTTACATGCCGCCACCGGTTCCAAATCCGATCTCGTCGATGCCATGGCCGCCGCTCACGCTGCGATCGCAACACCGGGCCTGGACCGCCACCGCATCGACAACCGGGTGCGTGAGCTGCGGATGCTGGTCGACTACCGTTCTGACGTCATCAAGCGCCGGACCATGGCGATCAACCAGCTCAAGGCCCACCTTCATGTCTGGATCAACCACACCCCGGGCGACCTGGCCCGCACGAAGGTCTTGGCGTCACTGACTGGACTGCTGGACTCGGCACAGTTGGGCGATCATGTTCATCGCGTGATCACCGACATGATCGCAGAGGTCGCCGACTTCAACCGCCGTGTCCGCGAACTGGACACTTCGATCAAGGACCTCGTCGGCCCGCTGGCTCCCGAACTACTGAAAATTGTTGGAATCAGCCATATTTCCGCCGCAGTGTGCATCGATGACGAAGTCGGGCGGACGAACACCGGATCACCGGAACGAAGCCCCGTCCGGTCTACAGCAGCCGGGAGATCCTGTATCCCCAGAACTCCGTCTGGAGGGAGTGGGCCCAAATGGTCCGAATCCGGAACGAACACCAGCCACCACGCGTCCACCCTGCTCCTTCGTGAGTCCTTGAACTCACTCAATCATCACGGAAGCACACATGCGGGAACTCCGGAGCCGCTTCCGCCGCCGCGTCGGCCAGAGCCAGCGCGCGTTGCGCTTCGCCCGGCTCTCCGTGCACGGCCAAGAACTCAGCTCGCCTCATTCGCCCATAGGCCGTAATCGGGTGCGCGTCCCGTACCGCCAGCGCGGCGTCAGACAAGGCGATGACCTCGCTATTCGCCCGCGCATCGCAAAGTCTGAACCCATTGCCGCAGTTGACATTTGGATGCATTCCTACAATCATAAGCGGTGCCGCTCGTCGATCAGGGGCTCTCGCCAATCGATTACGACTCAGGAATAGCTCCTGTCACCGATCCGGTGCCTTCTGGGAGTTCGTTGATCTACGCATAGGAGGCTCCATTGGTTCGGCGATTGCGCCGCTGCGGTTCCCGCCGAATCAGAGCTGTGGTACTCGCGCTTGTCTTCGGTGCCGCCGCACTCGGCACGCCCGCCGCAGCCACCGACGGCGTCGACCCGTACCTGGATGGTCTCGCCGAGACCGCGCCGACGCCAGAACTGCACTGGTCCGACTGCCAGGACGGCTTTCAGTGCACCGCCGCGCGAGTGCCGCTGGATTACCATCAGCTCGATGGCGACCACATCGACCTTGCGGTGATCAAGCTGCCGGCCGCTGATCCGATCCGTCGCATCGGCACCCTGTTCGTCAATTTCGGCGGCCCCGGCCCATCCGGCGTCGACCGGCTGCGGGAGCGGGCCCGGTGGCCGTGGTTGTTCTCCGATGAGCTGCGGTCGCGCTTCGACCTCGTTGCCTGGGATTCGCGGTCGTCGGCGCGCAGCTCGGCAACCCGCTGTTTCCCGAATATGGACGAACAACTCGCCTTCCTCGGCTCCAGCCCGGAAATGCCCACGGATGCCAGCGGAGAAGCCGAGTACTTCGCGCACGATAAGGAACTCGCCGACCGCTGCGAACGCAACGCCGGGCCGATCCTGAATCATGCATCCACAGCCAATACCGCGCGCGATCTGGAATTGCTGCGCCGCGCGGTCGGCGATCCGCAACTCACCTACCACGGAATTTCCTACGGCACCCAACTCGGTGCGATCTACGCGAACATGTTCCCGAGCCGGGTGCGGGCGATGGTGTTCGACGGGTCGCTCGACTTCGAGGGCAACATCAACGGCCATGACGGACAGGGCATGACAGTCCCTTTGGACGTCAGACAGAATGTGGCCGCCGGTATCGCGGACACCTTCGACCAATTCCTCCGGCAGTGCGCGGTAGCCGGTCCACGCTGCGCATTCGGTGGAGGCGATCCACGACTGAAATGGACGGTGCTCACCCAGCGAGCGCGCATGGCGCCCATCAGGGTGGCGGGTCAGAACTGGACCTATTCGGCGATCGTCGGTGCGGCCAGCGCACTTTCACAGCCCTCGACCTACCCGGACCTCGCCACCCTGTTGCAGGCGCTGTTCGATTCGGGCACCGCCCTTCCGACTCTCACCGGCCTGCAATCGATCGCCGAGGCCTCGTATCTGGGCAACCGCACCGAGGCGTATTACACGATCCAATGCAGTGACAGCGCCGTGCCCACCGATCCCTCCATCTACAGCAGCGCGGCCATCACAGAGGACCAGCGGATACCGCACTTCGGACGGGTCGGCGTTTTCAGTACCACCGTTTGTGCCTTCTGGCATGGCCACGACGCCGACCGGTACACCGGCCCGTGGAATCGCTCGACCTCGGCCCCGATTCTGGTCCTCAACAGCAGATTCGATCCGGCCACACCGCTGCCCGGCGCGGTCGCGGGCGCCGCCGAACTTGCCAGCGCCCAAGTTGTGGTGATCGAGGGCGCGGGCCACAGCAGCATGTACGTAGCGAGCACCTGCGCCGAACAGGTTAAGCGGGACTACCTGACGTCCGGGCAACTTCCCCCGGTCGGCACCCGCTGCGGCATCGACAAAGCCCCGTTCGACTGACCGCACGGCCGCCGAAGATACCGACGACGTCGAGGCTGGGCGCTGGACGCCACCATGGAAGCGGCCCTGAAGTTGGGATTGGTAGGGGCCAGTATTCGAGTGTTCGATATTTCCGTGTTGATCAGTGAGCGCGGTCCCCAGGGGCATATGAAAGGACTACCTCGAGCTGCGCAATGTGCGACGGGATCTGCGAGTAGCGCTCTCGCTGGAATGCGACAGCAATTCGGGAACGCTGCTGGCCGAGCACACTGTCGTGCACGGCAGGGCTCGCCTCGGCGAAGCCCGCCGCATCCGCACCGGATATCAACCAGCCCGCGGCGACCACAGCAGCCGAAACACCGGTCCGGGTTCGGGGCACAACGCCCACTTCGACACGGCCGCAGGAAAATACGTGCGGCTTGCCTCATACACCGGCGGCGGGTGGCGGAGGCGTTGTATCCACCCAGAGGGAATGGCCGACCCTGGGGATGGTGAAGGCTTGTGAATGTGGCGCGGAGCGCTTGCGTCCTACCGGGCGTATTTGTCGCCTGGATCAGCCTGCAACTGGAGCACTTGGCGTACCCATCGCGACGGGATTCGTACTCGGTTGCCGACTCGAATAGCCGGCACCTCTAGAACTAGATCCGCCAGTAATCCGGGGTCGACTCGACGGTGACCTTCTCGATTCTCTCGGCGACCTCGCCGGTCGTGGCCTGGCAGCGACATCCCATACCTTGCTGCCCGTCGACTCGCAGGCTGTCGCTGCGCATCCACACCTTGCCGATACCGCCAAACACCTCTCGTCCAGTCGATGGATGGCGATGCATTCACTGCTGCTGCGTTGAAAGGTGCTCGTCGAACTACCGGGGGAGGTAGTCGTTCGAGTAGGTCTTGCCAAGATCAATCTTGGCCTGCGCGACTTCGGGGTTGAACCTGGCGAGGACGGCGTAGGCGGCCCCGGCACCGTCTGCGTGTATGACACCGTCCTTACTGAACGATTCCTTGGTCTGCTCGATCGCCTGGATGTAGATCTCTCGGTTACCGGCGGAGTACTCCGATGGCATACGGTCGGCGATCTCAGTGGCCGAGTGCTGCTCGATCCACTGCAGCGTGCGGACGATCGCTCCGGCGAGTTTGCGTGCGGTGTCAGCGTTCTTGGCCTGCCACTCACCGGTCGAGTACAAGACGGATGCGGTGTAGTTGTCCACGCCGAACTCGCTCTTCAGCCCGTCCACGGTTCGCGTGTCGGCGAGAATCCGTAGGGGGCCGACACGTTGCTGCAGCACGGAGATGGACGGTTCAACCATCACCGCGGCGTCGACCCTGCCCTGCTCCATCGCCGCCACCGCACTGGCATCACCGCCGATGCCGCTTATGCGGGCGGCGTCGGCGGCCATTCCGTGTTGGACGAGCAGAT
The DNA here is from genome assembly GCF_000308835.1 of Nocardia vinacea NBRC 16497. Taxonomy (GTDB): domain Bacteria; phylum Actinomycetota; class Actinomycetes; order Mycobacteriales; family Mycobacteriaceae; genus Nocardia; species Nocardia vinacea. Next base: position 36,336 of record NZ_BAGN01000408.1, read on the forward strand.
GCTTCAGGAAGAAGTCTGTGGATGAACCAGGTGAGGTCACTCCGACGGTGGCGCCCTCGAGGTCGGCGACCGAGGTGATCGACCTGCCAGTCTTCGGCGACACCGCCAACGCCAGCGACGGTAACCGCAGCATGCTGACGAACGCCGTAGCTTCACGGCCTTTGGCCTGCATTTGGATCGTGTGGTCGTAATACCCACTCACCACGTCCACACTGCCACCTTGCAGCGCCTGCAACGCCTTCGAACCACTCTGCAGGTCTTCCAGTTTCACCTGCAGGCCCGCTTCACGGTAGAAACCGAGCCGCTCCGCCAGCGTCGTCGGAAGGTACACCAGCAGCGGCTGTCCACCCACGCCGATGGTAACCCTGGTTCCAGCGTCAAGCTGGTCGGCTCCGGACGTGCAACTGACCAGCGCCAGCACCGCCAGCAGTACCGTTATGAGCCGTCTCATGATCCCTCCAGTTTCCAACGCAAAAGTCTCCGTTCGAGCCTTCCGACCGTGGAGTCGACGAGAAGCACGACGGCAGAGAGTACAAACATGCCGGCGAATACACCGGTGGTATCGAAGGTGCCTTCGGCCTGAGCAATGAGGTAGCCGACACCAGCTGAGGCGCCGAGGTACTCGCCGACCACGGCGCCGACGATGGCGAAGCCGACGCTGACGTGCAAGCTGGAGAAGATCCACCCGAGCGCGCTGGGCAGCAGCACATGCCGCACTAGTTGCCCCTCAGCCGCGCCGAGCATCCGGGCGTTGTCCACCAGGACCTGCTCCACCTCGCGCACGCCCTGATATGTGTTGAAGAACACGATGAAGAACACCAGCGTCACACCGAAGGCGACCTTCGACCAGATGCCGAGCCCGAACCAGAGCAGGAAGATCGGCGCGAGCACGACCCGGGGCAGCGCGTTGAGGACCTTGATGAACGGGTCCAAAACCGCTGCCAGAAAACGAAAACGGGCCAGCACAAACCCGAGCACCAGCCCGGCTGCGGTGCCGATCAGCAGCGCCAGCGCGGCCTCGGTGAGCGTGACGCGGAGGTGTTCCCAGATCGTCCCGTGCGCGAACCATTGCACGATCCGCGCGAAAATATCGCTTGGCTTGCTGAAGAAGAACTCGTCGGCGCCGCCGAACTCCCACCCGAGCACAATGGCCGCGGCGAGTGCGATCTGCACCAGGACCGCACGTCTATCCATGGCTCTTCAGCACCTCATCGCGCAGGTCCGACCATATCGCGCGATAGATCTCGATGAACCGTGGCGCGGTCCGGATTTCCAGGAGGTCGCGTGGACGCGGCAGATCCACCAGGTGGCGACCGAGTACCCGGCTCGCCGGGCCGGCGGAGAGCACCAGCACCTCGTCCGACAGCGACACAGCCTCATCCAGGTCGTGCGTGACGAACAGGACCGTCTTACCACTGCCGGTCCACAGCGTGAGTAGCTCGTTCTCCATGATCTGTCGGGTCTGTACGTCCAAGGCGCTGAACGGCTCATCCATCAGTAGGATTTCCGGGTCAGTGACCCACGTCTGGGCTACCGCGGTCCGCTTGCGCATACCGCCGGACAGCTCGTGCGGATAGGCATGTTCGAAGCCGCCGAGCCCAACCCGCGCAATCCACTCCCGGGCGAGGTCTGTGCGTTCCCGCTTGCGGACACCGCGCAGCTGGAGCCCGAGCGCAATGTTGTCCAGCACGGTTTTCCATGGCAGCAGGGCGTCCTGCTGGAACATATAGCCTGCGTCCCGGTTGAGTCCGCGCAACGCCACGCCGTCGATGACAACCTCCCCGGAGGTCGGCTCACGAAGCCCCGCAACGCAGTTGAGCACAGTGGACTTGCCACACCCGGTTGGCCCCACCACCGACACGAACCGGCCACGCGGGACCCCGAAGCTGACGTCCTCCAGCGCGGTGTAGGAACTGTTGGTGAAGGAGACGGTCACCGACGCGAGCTCGATCGCATTGCGCGTATTCACCACAGAAGTCCCTATTTACAAGATCACGCTGGCGTCATCAGGCTACCAGTTGCGATGTGCCGCACCGGTTCCGCAGCATTTTCTCTGCGGGATACCTGATGAGGGATTCGATGAAGTCTTCGTAGGCCTGCGCTCGTTGGTCGCGTTCCGGGTATCCTCAGGTGCCCGCGCTTCGGAGTTGTCGGGGATGCGATTCCGATCCCCGCCAGCAGGTGAACACGTTGGTGCACAAAGGAACTTGGAAGGTGCAGCCGGTCCCGGTGTCGCCGAATACGTTAGTGCACTTGCATGTCCTCCATTGTCGAGATCCGAGATGGCACAGTAAGTTAGATCGCCGATCAGGTTGCTCAGTGCTGGCGCGCTAGGGTGCTGTCCGGCAATTAATCGCAGGTCGGCGACGGTGGACCGGGCCTTGCGGGGCCAGTCATAGAGTTCACGTGTGAGGGGTCGAGGAACATCAAGCGACCGATGTTGGAGCGGTCGCCGTGGAGTTCCCCCAAGGCAGGGTAGTTAGTGTTTTTACGGGTGCCGCAAGCACTTTGAGGATTTCGGGCATAGCACAACGGAGTTCGTTGGTTCAGGTAGTCGACCAAGACAGCCTGTTCCCGAGGAGCTTCGTTGCCCCTTCATTCTCCCCTGCCATCGGCCCTGGTAACCATCACCCGTTCGGTCACCGTCGCCGCGGGCCGGTTCGCTCCCGGCCATCTGGGTGAGCTGACCGCCGTTGTGTCGTTCGAGCTCGTCGACGCGGTGCTGGAGGAGACACGCACGGTGCAGCGCAGGCTGCGCGAGCTTCCATCTCGGGTCGGGATCTATTTCCTACTGGTGATGTGTTTGTTCTCCGAGGTCGGCTATCGGCTGCGGTGGGACAAACTCACGGCCTCGTTGACGAGGGATGCCCTATCGCCTCTCCGACCGCGAAAGCGCTGCGCGATCTGCGCCGAAGGCTGACAGCCGCGCCGGTGAGGGCGTTATTCGACGTCCTGGCCGGGCCGTTGGCCCAGACCGTGTATCGAACCGAATTGAGGGGTGGCACCGCTGAGCGGTGCCACCCTCAACCGAGTCCGCCAACGAAATGGAACCCGCACACCTCACCGACGACCGACCGCGACAGAAAGCACTGCCCTACAAACACGTCGGTCGGATTCTTGACAAGTAGATGGCAAATGGCCGCAGATCACACGGTATTGTCGCCGCCACCATGACCGGCGGCTATGCCTTTAGGGGGCACACTGGTCGGCGCCTTTAGGGGGCACACTGGTCGGCAATGGTGTCGCGAATGGTGTGCACCTGCGGCGACGCGAGCAACCCAGCGAGCGCGGATCTGTCCCGGTCGACGGTCAAGTCGAAATGTGTTGGCTGCCAGTCCGATCGGTCGCGGGTGTCTTCGGTCAGTCGATGCAGTCGCTGGCCCAGGTCGTTGCTCAACAGCGTCTCCCCACACGTGCGATGCGGCAGTCGCGATCCGATGCTCTGGATCCGTTCCGGCTACATCTACACCCGCATGGCGGTGCACCGGCAGCGCCGGTTCGTTCAGCGGACCGCAATGCGCCGAAATGATCGAACCGACGGCATAGTGACCAATCAGCGCAGGCAGCAGGCATTCAGGAAGAGCGTCGAGAGGGGCCGGATTGGACATCGTCGAGACCGCCGAGATCGTCGGTGGCTGTGTGCTGAGATTTCCCGGCCGACTGACTCCCCGTGACCTCGAGACCGCCGCGCAACCGGTCCGGGTCGCCTTCGCCGCCGACCTGCTCTCCAGTGCCGTCACCCAACTGGCGAATCTAGCCGAACGCCAGCTCGACCTGGTGATGGACCCGCACCGCAATACCGGTCTGCCGCCGTCCCTGGCGGCTGGACCCGGGCAGCAGCACGGCCTCACAGGAGTCGAGATCGCTGCCACCTCCATCGTGGTGGCGATGCGCCGCGCCGCCGTCCCCGCCGCAATGCAGAGCATCCCTACCATTCAGCACAACCAGGACCATCGTCCCGTTCGGCACACAGGCCGCGATCACTGCGTAGAGCAGGTGCGGAAGTTGCGCTGGGTGCAGGGCGCACTGGCAGTTGCCTTGCGCCAGGCGGCCGCTGACCGCAGGACCAGCCGAGCGATCGATGAATCCACCTACCATCCGAAAGCGCCCTACTCGATGCCCCTCGCGTTCAAAGTTGTTCAAGGCCACGCCGCCGCGGATTCTCGACGACCGTGCGGCTGGCCCTGACCGAACAACCGGACATCATCGCCCCGCTTCCTGGTCGACACCGGACTGCGGCTCGTGTATCTCCAGTTGGACTGGCAGGCACCGAGTTTCGTGAACGTCCCGGCGCGGGGAAACCCGCGCTGGTGACCTACAGTTCGATCGTCCCACCGCCTAGCGGCGGCATCGGCGTGCGCCACAGTGTCCCGATGAACTCCAGCATGCGGTTGCGGACGTCGTTGCCGTAGGAAGGGTTGTTGCCCGCGATCGCGATGGCCACGAAATACGCTGAGCCGCGGGCGGTTCCGCGTAACACGGCAGGGCTGCTCGACATCGGCAGGTAGTGCTTGCCCGGGATGTTGTTGTGCCCGCGGATCGCGACAGCCTGGATGGTGACCGAGGCGAAGAGTTCGTCCCAATCGGCATTGCTGGACGCGGTGGCGAAGTCGTCGTCGCTGGTCAGGTTGACGCCCTGGGCGGCGAGGGACGTCGCCAGGGTCTGCCACCGCTGCTTGACGCTCGTGATGTGCGTGTCGTCGCCGGTGTATCCCCGCACGAACTGCACGATCGGCACATACGCCACGCGGCCGGTGGATTGGATCGCGCCGCGCCCGCGGAACTTGTAGAAGTCCGCCTCCTGCAGAAACGCCGTCGAGCTGTCCAAGCTGGTCGGCACCCCGGCGGGCCAGGTCGTGCCCTTCCATTCGGTGCGATCACGCACCGCCTGCGCGTTCGGCGCGAGCGCGCCGAACGCTGCCAGATAGATCGGTTCGTGGAAGCAGGCGAAGGCGGTGTGATTGCCGCCGAGGGTGTTGTAGGAACCCTTGGTGAACGGATTCTCCCCGGGCCGCTGGATGACGAACGAGTCGAACGCGTACGACAATCCGGGATGCCCGTAGCCGCCCACCGACTCCGCGCCGCGGAACTGCAGCCGCCCACCGGTCTCGTGCAGGAACTTCGCCATCAGCGTGGCGAACTCGGGTAGCGAGATGCCGGGCAGGCCCGCGCCGCGATCGGTGCCCAGAATGGGCGGGAACGCGTTCCAGGTCTGGGCGAAGCGGGCCAGGGTGTCGGTGTCCACCGACATCGACAGCGGTCCCCAGCTACCGCGCCCGGCGAGCGTCGAGCCGAACCAGCCCGCGAACGTCTTGCCGGTCACGTCGAGGAAGTAGTTGTCGACGTCGGTTGCGTTGAAGAACTCCACCGCGGCGGCCTGCGCGAGCTGGGCATCGGTGGCCGGGGTGACCGCGACGGTCGTCCCGCCTGGCCGCTGGGTGCCGACCTGGACGAACTCGGGATCGTACGCGCCCTGCAAGGCCTTGGTGTAGGCCGTCTTCGCGTCCTCGGGTGAGATCAGATTCTTGGCCTGCGCGTTGCCGAGCACGTGCTGCAGGTCCTGCAGATCCTGGTTCGTGGTGGAGGAACGATCGCTGGGCGTGGTGCGGCCCGAGCCCAGTCCCTTGGACGGAATCGCCGAGCCGGTACCGCCGCCGCCCGCGCTTGCGCCGCTGCCGTATTTGGCTTGGATCTCACGGGCCCGGTTGGCGGCCTCGGCGATCGAGATCGTGTTGTCCGACAGCTTCTTCAGCAGATCGGTCACCTCGGCGCGGCCGGACATATCGCGGAAGAGATCGGGCGTGCCGAGCAATTGCAGCGCCGCGGCCAGACCCACGGGATCCGGTGCGGGACTGGGAGATACGACGTTGACCAGCGACTGCGGGAACGGTGTCGGCGTTGGGTTGGTCGGCGTCGGATTAGGGGTGGTCGGCGTGGTGGGCGCGATCTCGGGCGCCTGGATCGGAATGGGATGCTCCTCCCACTTCCAGAAGCGGGTGTTATCGATCTCCTCGGCGACATTGCAGTGGCCCAGCTTGCCCTCGGCGAACACGCCGCGGGTGGGCATGGTGATCAGCCGCTCGGTCTGCGCTTCCGGTGGTGGATCGGTCACCGTCACCCCGACGCCGGTGAGCGGATAGGCGACGTGATTGCCGAACACCTCGAGCGGGGTCGGAGTCGCGACATCGGCCAGCACCTTACCGTCGGCCCAGGACAGTGTCTCGAAGGCGACGCTGATATCAGCGGTCCTGGTGGCCAGCATAATCGCCCGGTTATAGTAAGCATTGTTGCTGTTGACGTGGTCGATGAGGCGCTCGGCGGCCTGATATTCCTCGGGCGTCAGCGATTTCGCGGGCGACCAGATCGGCGGGAGGTCCGCAGGGCGCGGGCCGGGCTTGCGGATGAAAGTAACGGTGTTGGACGCGCCGTTGAGCGGGAAGTAGTAGTCCACATCGGTATCGTCGAGCAGGGATATCGCACCACCGGCGTGGAAGCCGCGGATGGCCAGGCGGTCCATGCGCCACTCGTCATCGTCGTGCAGGACGAACTCGAAACCGACCAGATCACGCCAGGCGATCGGCCCGACCGGGGCTTTCGGCTTAGCGATGAACCAGCCCATCGCCGTATCGTTGAAACGTTCACCGACATCGGCATTGTCGGTCTCCGAACCCTTCTCCCACTCCACGAGCAGCGGCCGGGAGATGGTCGAATTGCCATCCACCACAATAAGATTGATCATGACAGTCTCGTCGGTCTTGTCGCGCAGGCCATCGGAGGTCTTGACGCCGAATTCGAACAGCGCGAAGCGTAGATCGCCCTCCCAGAACTGCGGGACCGGCTTGTCCAGTGAACCAGCCGGGACACCGTGCAGCGCCTGGTTCTTCGCCACCTGATCCTGTTTCGCCAGGGCCGCGAAACCGGATGCGAGGCTGGGGTCGAGCAGGACCGGTTCCAGGATCGCGCGTCTGCGCAGTAGTTCGGCCAGGTCGAAGGAGACGACGGGTGCGGGGTACTTCACCAGCACGGCGGGGCGGCGGCGGACGAATTGCACCGACACCCGATAGTGCCGCAGCACCTCGTAATACAGGATGGTCAGCGTGTGCGCGTGGTTGTAGTTGGAGAAGGTGCGTGTTTGGATGGCCTCCTTCTCCTCCTGGCGTGCCTGGATGACGACCGTCGAATTGAGCTCGCGCGCGGCGGAACTGGCCTGGCTGAAGCTATCGCTGAGCAGCTGCACGTTCTGCGCGGTCAGGTCGCGGCTGCCGTCGCTGGTCGCGGTGGAACCACCCATACTCCAGGCGTTGCCGACCGCCGCGCCGAGGCCGACCACCCCGATATTGCCGCTGCCGCTGCCGCCCGCGGACGAGGCCACCCCGCCCATGAAATTGGAGCCGTGCTGCATTTCGCGCAGCCCGGCCTGGACGGTTTCGGTGATGGTGCGGTCGCGGTGGGTCTGGTGGGGCGTCGTCGTCGCGTTCCTCGGACTGCTCACCGCCCGGGTCGTAGCGGACGACGACCTCTGCAAACACCGGATGGCGGACTATCGGTCCGCCTGTGTCCTTATCGATCAGGTACAAGCCGAGATGGGTGAAGGTGCCAAATGCATCCATGATCCGTTAGCGTGGGGATGGAATCTCGGACGGTAGCCGTCGGCCACGGGGGTGCACGCGCGTAGTGCACTACGTGAATTCGCTGCCGGCACCGAAGACGTCGATCGGTGCCGGCGAATGTTTGTTCGGCGCTTCGATATCGCGCACACATTCCGCGTGTGGAAGCAGATACTGGGCTGGACCTTGCCCGCAGGTATGTGACCCCGGCTCGGCCGACCGCTGGACCTGGTTGATCCTCACCGCGTATACCCTGCTACGATCCGCCCGTCCCCTGGTCGCCGATCTGCGGCTGCCATGGGAGAAACCCGTTGCTCCGCAACGACTTACACCTACTCGGGTACGGCGCGGGTTTCGTCACATCCGAAGACGGGCTCTCCCGCTGCTGTACCAAAACCTTCCAGGCCTTCCGGAACGCCGTTTGCTCCGTGGTCAACCCAGCTAGACGAACCGCCGCGGCATCCAACTCCCGAGCTGCCTACTACCTGCGGATCGCCCCCTTTTTACGGGGAAAGAACCCCTTGGGGATCCGCACGGCACGATCCAGCAGCGCACAGATCCGCTCGGCGGTCAGCGGATCGACCCGACGGGCCGCGAAATCGACCAGGAAAGCGGCCACCTGGCGCATGACGGTGATCGCGGGCGACTCCAACCGGTCGAACCTGGTGGTGATCTTCACCGCGACCAGCGCGTCGCTCGACACCACCAGTTCGTCCTTGAACGCCTGCGCGGCAACGAGTTCGGCCGCTGTCTGACCGAATACCTCCTTGACACCCTTGTTGACCTTGTCCGGTGTCGCCGCCCTGATGCAGTCAGGGCAAGTAGTTTGGCTCGCAACTCCTTATATTTCCCGAGCCGGGCCAAGCGGTTGTCGGCCAGCTCGTTGGAACCGCCGCCGGTCAACCCGTCGACAATTGCTCGGCCTCGAGACGCGCCTCGCTATACGGGCCGTGTTCGACGAGCGCGAGCAATCGGTTCTGGAACGCCGATTGCGTTGTCAGATCGATCGAATTCCGGTTCTCGGAAGAACCGAACGCCTGTTGTATGAAACGAAATAACTCCACCGCGCCGCCGCCGCGAACCGCCACTGCCACCGCCGACGGCAGGCGCCACCCTCGTGGGGGTGACTTCCGGTCTTGGTGTTCCGGGATCGGTTCGGCCTGCAGCACCATCTCGTCGACCGCGATACCGAGGCGGCGCTGTACCTGCCGGATCGATTGCCCCAGCTTCGACGCCGACCACCGTTCGTGCGGCTCATCGCTGATGCCACCACCGCGGACACGTCCTCGGCGATGCCGCTGTCGCGCAGATCCGGCGTCGGTTGGGTGGTGATCCGTAAGAATTGGGTCACTACCTTCTCCCTGCTGCGCCGTTCGAAAGGTGGCATGCCCGGTCAACGCGCAGAACAGGGTGGCACCCAGCTCACAGACATCCGCGGCCCCGTTGGGAACCTCGCCCTCGAGTACCTCCGGTGCCGTGAACGCCGGCGATTTTCACCCCGATTCGCAACACGGCCTGCACCGGCAGGGGACCCTGCCCCCGGATTCGGGCGTCCACGGAATCCAGCGGGTGGTAGGGCATGGGCAGGCAGGGGCGCCCGCTCGTGGTGGTGCCCGCTTGCAGCACCGCGACGACGACAATGCTCAGCGTATCGCCGAAGAACGCAGACGGCGGGCAGTCCGCGCTAAAGAAATCAGATGATCCTTACCTGCCGAACCATCAGGCTTGGCCAGTCAGACCGAGGTCGGATACACCGTCTTTCAGACACCCCCGGAGGTGGGGCGGGATCGTTTTGGAGTCCGATCCTGCTATCTGGGTCGCGGATGCTGGATGCGGAGTAGGGCTCGATGCATTGCGCGAGGGGTCGGTGGGGGAGGTAGCGGGCCGGTGCCCGGCGCGGCGAACGCCTGAATGAGGTAGGCGACCAGGCGACGCCACGCCTCCGGGGCGGCATCGGCGGTGCAGGTGACCATGCCCGCGTTGGCGATGAGCAGCATGACCAGATCTTCTGGGACGAAGTCGGCACGCAGCCTGCCGGCCTGTTTGGCGCGGTCTAAAAGTTCGACGAAGCCGTAGTAGGCCCGTTCGCGCTGCGCTTCGAACTGTTTGGCCAGGGGAAAGGTCATGGTGAGGGCATTGGCGAACGCGCGGTCCTCGGCTTGCATCGCGCACACCCGTTCGAGGTAGCGGCAGAAACCGATCCACGGGTCGGGCTCGGCCAGTCCGTCGATCACCGCATCGGCGTAAGCGGCCATCTTGGCCTCGAAAGCGCCCGCGATGAGATCGGCACGGGTGGGGAAACGCCGATACAGCGTGGCGATGCCGACTCCGGCGTGGCGCGCGATGTCCTCGATCGGTACGTCGAGACCGCGTTCGGCGAAGACTTCCCGCGCCGCCACGATGAGTCGCTGACGATTGCGCTCGGCGTCAGCACGTAGCGCTTTGGGTTCACCGACTGACATGTCCCCAGTATAGGGTGTTAACCGGAGGTGATCCTCCAGATGAGTGCTAGAGTGATCGAGTGAACGGAGGAGTTCCCTCCGTTTTGAGCCTTGAAGAAGTTCGCTGGCGAATTTCGGAAGCCGTGCCGATTCTCGTCGTTGGAGAATCAGCACGGGCGATCGTCAGGTCGATCCGCGCAGCCAGCCTGGCACTGTTTGCAGAGGAGACTCACGAGAATGCCCACCATCGCTATTGTCGGTGCCGGTCCGGGACTTGGTTTGTCGATCGCAAAAACCTTTGGCCGCAACGGGTTCCGAGTCGCGCTAATCGCCCGCACCCAGGCGAAGCTCGATGAGCTGGCCGCCGAGTTGGGCGGATTGGATATCGAGGCGCAAGGTTTCGCCGCCGACCTCATGGATCGTGCGTCCCTGGTGGAAGCGTTCGCCGGGATCAAAAAGGTGTACGGCGACGTCGATGTATTGGAGTACTCGCCGGCGCCGCATAATCCCGTCCGAGGCATCACGATGGTAGGCCCGCTGGAGGTGACGGTCGAGAATCTGCAGCCGCAGATCGATTTCTATCTCCACGGTGCCGTCACTGCCGTCGAGCAGGTTCTGCCCGCCATGATCGAACGTGGCTCGGGCACCCTGTTGTTCACCACCGGCGCCTCATCGACGGTTCCGATGCCGATCATGGGCAATGTGGGTCCCGCCGGTGCGGCTCTGCGGAACTGGGTGCTCAACCTGAATCAGGTACTCGCGGAGAAGGGTGTCTATGTCGCCCATGTGCCGCTGTCCGTATGGATGGGTAGCGGAGGCCCGGAGACTCAGCCGGACACGATCGCCCAGCTGTATTGGGATCTGTACACCGCTCGGGAAGAAGCCGAACACCCCTACGTCGTCCCGCAGTGACGGTTAGGTGACGTTTTCCTCTGGATCCTGCCGGCCGCCACCGGCATCGGGACTGCGCTCAATCCACTAGCCGCGTGCGGTATCGGTGTGATCATGGTGCCGGCGATAGCCCAATATGCCGATCGCCCACGACAGGAAGTCGAGGATATAGGCGAAGGCTGTGTCGGCGTCGACATCCTCGACTCCGTCTCGACGTCGACCCAGCATCGATCGCCGAGGGACCACATGACTTGTTCGGCCTGTCGGGAGTGGTTGTGGAGGAAGGCATTAGAGTCTCGTCATGGAGGGGCGCACGCCGGAAACTGTTCGTTGACCGATACGCGGCTGCCGCCGATGCCAGATCTCGGTTTCGGTGGGCGGCTGAGACCGGTATCGAAGATCGTGCCGATCATCCTCACCTCGGCCACTACCGTGGTGCTGGTTTGACCGATACCGCCTTGCTCGGGCAGTACTCGAGCGATTCGGTATCGCCGCACTGGTAGTTCCTGTATGGATTTTCTCGACCGCCCTTGTCATCCGCGGGGGTCGGCCACGCAAGTGCTCGTTGCTCGCTGACACGGTGCCGACGACGAACAATCCATCCAGAGATTGGCCAGGACCGGGCTGGTGGGTACCGCGGTTATCGGTGCGGGATTCGCGCTGCTGGGTGTGGATCAGATCGTGTGCCACCACTGCGCACGATGGGTTCGGTTCCGCAGTGGTCATCGAGCTGGCGCGGCTCAGATTCTTCCGCTGAGCCGAAACGAGAACGCCCGGTGTGGCAAAGATCTGCCACACCGGGCGTGTTGGTTTCAGGGCTATCAGACCGTGGGGCAGGCGAAGCCGTCGCCGTCGGGATCGAGGGAGGGCTGATAGCCCGGTTCCCTGCGGAACAGCGGTGCCCGACCGGCGGCGCGGGCGTCGTCGCAGTCGGCGAATGCGTCATTGGCCGAGCTGGTCTGGGACAGGCCTGCCGAGCCGGTCGCGGCTGATACGGTGTCGATGACGGATGGAGTCGGCGCCTCGACGACCCGGTAGCCGATCCGTTCGAGACGATCGGCCAGGATCGCGCCGTAGGAACCGGTGCCCTCGGCCGCGATCAGGACACCGTCCACGTCACCGTCGGTGCGGCGCGCCAACCAGGTGATCGCGCGTTCGAGCCCGGCACTGGTGGTCGGGAACCTCGATTCATCGGTGACCCGCCCCGAGGGGCATTCGATGATCTCGTAACTGTATGTGGCGGCGTGGGTGTCGACACCGACGACGAATCGGTAGTGATCTGCCACGATGGACATTGCGATGTCTCCTGTCGATGGGCGGACGTCGTGACCGGCGTCGGCCCGGGTGGAGATCACTACGAGGCAAATCTGTAAGGAGCCACAACCGATTTCGGTCGGGCAGGCTTCTGATCAAGCCATCGTGGTGGGCCGGGTCGATGCCGGCCTCCAGACCGAACGGACAACTCCCGGGAATGACACCCCCAAAAGAAGAGTCAGACGGTTCACGAGTCACGCCCGGGACCAGCACCACCCTGCCAGCCAGCCCCAGGCCGGCCACCACAAACACTTGCAGACGGTTCAGCTGCCGGTCGCGCAGCCCCCCGCCGATCCGGATGCCGGTTTGCGAGCCTGGCTGCGTTCCTATGCCACGAAACATCAAGGGCATGGGTTCCGGTGTGGGCGTTGGACTTTCAGTTCGACTCCACCACGGATGGGCGGGCGGTGAAGATCGCGTCGATGATCGACGAGCACACCCGTGAATCGCTGCTTCACCTGGTGGAGCGCTCGATCACCGCCGAGCGGCTGGTGGCCGAGTTGCAGGAGGTGTTCACCGCGCGCGCTGGGCCACCGAAGGTGCTGCGTATGGACAACGGTCCTGAAATGATTTCCCATGCGCTGCAACAGTTCTGCGCCGACCGGGTGGGGATCGTCTATTATCCCGCCCGGCACGCCGTGGAACAACGGCCATATCTCATCATTCAACCGGCGGTTACGCAGCGAGTGCCTCAACCGCGACCACTGGACGAGCCTGCTCGAGGCCCGCGTCGTGATCGGCGACTTCAAGGACGAGCACAACAAGCGGCATCGGCATTCGGCGCTGGGCTATCTGACCCCTGCCGAGTACGCTGCCCGCTGCAGCCGCACCCACCACCCCGTGGCCTGCGGCATCAACTGAATCTGGATCGAATCAACCCGGACTCCAATGGCGTTTGGTCGCCTCATCGGGGACTGGTCACCCGGCATGCCGACGTGCCGCTCAACTTCGAAGACGTGCCAAGGTCTACTGCTCCCGTGCCGTGTTCGACTTTCGCAAGCGCCCGAGGCCAGTGAGGTGGCCGCGGACGGATCGCACGGCACATGGTCGCGCTTGCCGACGTAGGGGCTCCGGATGAACACGCCGTTGTCCAGGCCCATGCGGACTGCCCGGCGCGCCTCCCGCCGACTCACGACCGGCGGGTAGGGGGCTGTGACCCCTACCCGCACCCAGTCGCGTGGCGTTTCACCACTGTGTCGCGCGTGATCGCCGTGACCGGCTCCGCTCTCCACGGTCGGGGGACCGCCACTCGCGCAGTCGGGTCAGAACATCGCGTTGTCGTTGCTGGAGGTGGCGGGCACGTTCTGGACGATGTCCCAGTGTTCGACGACCTTTCCTTCGCGTACGCGGTAGAGGTCGCAAATCGCCATTCCGCGGTCATCGGCGAAGTGATAGTGGGCGTGGGTCGCGACGTAGTCGCCGTCGGCGATCACACGCTTGATGCTGACGTTGAAGTAGGGGCTGGTGAATGCCTGGGCGAGGAGCTGCTTGGGGAATTCGATCCCGTTCGGGGCCGTCGGGCTGTGCTGGTAGTAGGGATCAGCGACGTGACGGTCGAAGGCGGTGAGATCGCGGTCGACGAAGACCCCGGTGAACATGGCCAGCGCGATCTCCTTGTTCTTGGCCGTGGGGGCGCACGGGTCCGGCTGCTCCCACAGCGGGGCGCTAAGGGTCGAGAACATGTCGTTGCCGCTGGCGGTGGTAGCGGGGACGTCTTGGATGACGTCCCAGTGTTCGACGATCTTGCCGCGTTCCAGCCGGAAGATGTCGATGGTGGCATTGCCACTGGTACCGGGAACGGGCACGAAGTGACTGTGGATGGTCACCAGGTTTCCCTCCCCGAGCGTCCGGTGCATGATCACGCTGGCCTCAGGGTAGGCGGCACGCTGGCTCTGCACGAACTCCTTGAGGGCGGCGGCTCCGTTGGTACGCGTCGGGTCGTGCTCGATGAGATCGGGCTGGACATACTGGTCCACGACGGACAGGTTTCCGCGATTGAACAGCTGGTCGAAGACGTAGCCGACCAGTGCCTTGTTGGCGATCACCTGGAGGTCGTCGGCAGGGGAGTCGTGCTGCGGGCGGAACGGCGTGGCGGAGGCCGGCGCCGCGGATGTATACGCCAGGGCACCGCCCGTGGCAGTCGCCGCGACGGCGGTGAGGAACGTTCGGCGGGACGTGATGGTCATCAGACAGTCTCCTTGTCTGTGAAGATGCGGGTGGTGGTAGTTGAGAGGAGATTCGGCGGGATTAACCGGCACCTGCTGGGAGCTGGCATGCGAGATCCACAAGGCAACGTTCATTTACTCCAGCCAAAGTCGAGGGGTGCCTCGCCTTTGAGGCTAACATAAAACATGAGAGGTGCCTCAGGTTGCTATGGTGGGAAGCATGTCGATATCGCCCGAAGCTTCCTTGCCTGCGGACCGTCCACTGCGGCGAGACGCCCAGCGCAACCGCGACACCCTGCTGGCGGTGGCCGGGGCCCAGTTCGCCGAGCAGGGGCTCAACGCGCCGTTGGAGCAGGTCGCCAAGCAGGCCCACGTGGCCATCGGAACGCTCTACCGACACTTCCCCACCCGCGTGGACCTGATCCAAGCGGTCTTCGCCGACAAGCTTCATATCTGGCTGGATGCGGCGGAACGTGCAGTGGCCATGGCAGATGCGTGGCAGGGTTTCGAACTCTTCGCTGAGACGATGTGCGAGCTCCAGGCCGACGACCGTGGCTTCGCTGACCTGGCGTGCGTGCGCCTGCCCGCCTCCAACTGGATAGAAGGCGTCCAGAGTCGTATCCACGATCTCGGTGTACAGATCGTTCACCGCGCGCAGGCGCAAGAAAGCATGCGTGCGGACGTTAACGCCCAGGACCTGGCCTTCGTCGTTTGGTCCCACAGTCGCATCACCGAGGCCACTCGGGGTATCGCCCCCGCTGCCTGGCGACGCCATCTCCACCTCATGCTCGACGCCTTCCGTGCAGACAAGACGCACCCGCTGCCAGAGCCTCCCATGACCCCCGAACAGGTATATGGGGCCATGGTCCGGCTCGGCGGAGACAGGATCTGAGCGGGGTCGTCCGCGTCGTCGGCCGGAGACGCCTTTTGGGACGGTCGTGTCCGCCTCCAGCGTGATCCGTGCCTACATCTCGGGCATGCCTGCGCCGGTCGTGACGCGGTTGCCTCCGTCCGAGTCGACCAGTCTTCGGAAAGAGGTTTTCAGCACTGC
>NZ_BAGN01000407.1 GCF_000308835.1 Nocardia vinacea NBRC 16497
CCCGTCCAGCAGCACCGGTCCGTCCGGATGCGTTGCGGCCAAATCCTTTACCGTCGACACCGCGCCCGTCGTATGCGACACCACGACCGTATCCGGGCCGGCCGCCACCAACACACCGTCGGGGCCGCCCACGACCTCGACCAACTGTGCGTCGGAGAACACGCAGACGATCACGATATCGGCAGCCGCGGCCGCAGCGGCCGCCGAATCCACCACCTCCGCACCGCATGCCCGCAAACGTTCCCGCACCGGTTCACGGCGCGCGTAGACCACCACCCGATAGCCGGCTCGCACCAGCCGAATCACCATCGGCTCGCCCATCTGTCCCGCACCGACAAACCCGATGACCTGCGACATACGCGCACTCCTCACTCGATCCACTTGGCCGTCCCCACGAGGCTACCGTTGCACTTACGATAGATAATACGATATATATTTCGGTGGATCGGCGATACGGTAACGAGAGGCCGGTTCTCCGCTCGCGGATATGATCCATCCGCATACGACGCCGCAGGCAAAGGAGAGCAAGTGACCAGCCGACTCACGGATAAGGTGGCGTTCATAACCGGAGCAGCGCGAGGCCAGGGCCGCGCGCACGCGGTGCGCATGGCGACCGAAGGCGCCGACATCATCGCCGTCGACGTGGCAGGCCCACTCCCGCAGGCGGTTCCCTACGATTCGGCAACCCCCGACGATCTCGCCGAGACGGTTCGCCTGGTCGAAGCGACCGGCCGTCGCATACTCGCCTCCACTGTCGACATCCGCGACCTGGACGGGCTGCGCAAGGCCGTGAACGAGGGGGTCGACACCCTGGGTCGCCTCGACACCATTGTCGCCAACGCCGGAATCTGCATCCCCGAAACCTGGGACGCGATAACCCCCGAATCCTTCCGCGACGTCATCGACGTCAATGTCATCGGAACCTGGAATACCGTCGTCGCAGGCGCCCAACACATTGTCGACGGCGGCCGCGGCGGGTCCATCATCTTGATCAGCTCCGCCGCAGGCGTGAAAATGCAGCCGTTCATGGTGCACTACACGGCCAGCAAGCACGCCATCACCGGAATGGCCCGATCATTGGCGGCCGAACTCGGCAAGCACGACATCCGCGTGAACAGCGTGCACCCGGGTGCGGTCAATACGCCCATGGGCAGCGGTGACATGGTTACCTCGCTGGCCCGGGCGTTCGAATCCAATCCGCAACTGGCACATATGACCACACCGTTCCTCCCGGCGTGGGTCGCCGAGCCGGAGGACGTATCCAATGCCGTGTGCTGGCTGGCCAGCGACGAAGCACGCTTCATCACGGCCGCCCAGATATCGGTCGACCTCGGATCCACTCAGTACTGAGCTCAGCCAAAAGGACATATCCATGTCGCTACTCGAAGGCCGCGTCGCCGTTGTCACCGGCGGCGCCCAGGGCATCGGACTCGCCATCGCCGAAACATTCGTGCGGCACGGGGCGCGTGTGGTGGTGGGTGATCTGAATCCCGGTGATACACAACGAATTCTGGGCGATGAGGTCTCGCGTGCGGTGCGCTGCGATGTCACGCAGGCAACCGATATCGGGGCTCTGCTCGATACGGCGCTCACCGAATTCGGTGCGCTCGACATCATGGTGAACAACGCGGGTATCACCCGCGACGCCTCGATGCGGAAGATGTCCGAGGAGGACTTCGACGAGGTGATCGCCGTACATCTCAAAGGCACCTGGCACGGCACCAGGATGGCCGCCGCGATCATGCGGGAAGCCCGACGCGGCAGCATCGTGAACATATCCTCGCTCTCGGGCAAGGTCGGGATGGCCGGTCAGACCAACTACTCCGCCGCGAAGGCGGGCATCATCGGATTGACGAAGGCCGCCGCCAAGGAAACGGCCGGACATGGTGTGCGGATCAATGCGATCCAGCCCGGGTTGATTCGTTCGCCGATGACCTTGGCAATGCCCGAACACGTTTGGGCGCAGAAGATGTCCGAGATTCCGATGTCGCGCGCAGGTGAGCCGACCGAGGTCGCGAACGTCGCACTGTTCCTGGCCTCGGACCTGTCCTCCTACATGACGGGCACCACCTTGGAGGTCACCGGCGGGCGATTCATGTGATCGCCACGGATCAAGTCGATTTCCCTGCTCCTGGAGACGAATTCCATGCGTGAAGTTGTGATCTGCGAACCCGTCCGCACCCCCATCGGACGATACGGTGGATCGTTGCGGTCGCTGACCGCGGCCGACCTCGGCGTCGCCGCATTACAAGGTCTGTTACGGCGCACCGGAATCGACCCCGAACTCGTCGAGGACGTCGTGCTCGGCCACTGCTATCCGAACAGCGAGGCCCCCGCCATCGGCCGCGTGGTCGCACTGGATGCCGGATTGCCGGTCACGGTCGGCGGGATGCAGATCGACCGGCGGTGCGGTTCCGGTCTGCAGGCCGTCATCCAGGCCGTGCTGCAGGTGCAGAGCGGCGCCAATGAGGTGGTCTTCGCGGGTGGCGCCGAGAGCATGAGCAATGCCGCGTTCTATTCACTCGATATGCGGTGGGGCGGCGCACGCGGGGGTGTCCAGGTGCACGACGGTCTCGTGCGCGGCCGCGAAACGGCGGGCGGACAACATCATCCGGTCCCCGGGGGCATGTTGGAGACCGCGGAGAACCTGCGCAGGACCTACGAGATAACCCGCGAGGAGCAGGATCGACTCGCCGTGCTGTCGCATCAGCGTGCGGTCGCGGCGCAGCAGAGCGGCGCGAGCGCCGAGCAGATCATCCCGGTCACCGTATCCACACGGGGTGCGGAAAGCCGGATCGAGATCGATGAACACCCCCGCGCCGATACCACCGTCGAGGCGCTCGCCAAGTTGAAACCCATTCGCGCACAGCTCGACCCGGATGCCACGGTGACGGCGGGCAATTCCAGCGGCCAGAACGACGCCGCCGCCATGTGCCTTGTCACCACCCGCGACAAAGCCGAGCAACTCGGGCTCACCGCACTGGTCACTCTCAAATCGTGGGCGGTGGCGGGAGTGCGACCCGACATCATGGGCATCGGCCCGGTGCCCGCGACCGAGGCGGCGCTGAGCCGGGCCGGGCTCACCCTCGCCGATATCGACCTGATCGAACTCAACGAGGCGTTCGCCGCACAGGCCCTCGCCGTGCTGCGCGAGTGGAAGTTCGGCGAGCAGGATCTCGAACGCACGAATGTGCACGGCTCCGGCATCTCGCTCGGCCATCCGGTGGGCGCCACCGGCGGACGAATGCTGGCGACGCTCGCGCGCGAAATGCACCGGCGCGAACTGCGTTACGGTCTGGAAACCATGTGTATCGGCGGCGGTCAGGGCCTCGCCGCCGTCTTCGAGAGGGTGGCATGACCACACGCGTATTCACCTCACTGGACCAGCTGCGTGCCGCGGTCGGCGAATCCATCGGACCGGGCCCGTGGCTGACGATCGACCAGGCACGCATCGATGCCTTCGCCGAAGCCACCGGCGATGACCAGTGGATCCACGTGGACCCGCAGCGCGCCGCTGACGGGCCCTACGGCGCGACCATCGCCCACGGCTACCTCACGCTCTCGCTGATCCCGCTGCTCGGCCGCGACATCTACACCCTCGATTTCGGCACGGCCCGAATCAACTACGGCAGCAACACCGTTCGCTTCCCGTCGGCGGTCCGCTCGGGCGACCGCATCCGTGCCACCGCGACCATCGCGGACCTGCGCGTCGAACAGTCGCGGGCACAACTGACCGTCCGCTGGACCATCGAGAGCGAAGGACAGCCCAAACCCGCATGTGTCGCGGAAACACTTACGGTGGTGGTGCTGTGAAACTCGCACGAACACAAGGTCTTTCCGAGGTCCAGACCGAAATCCTGAATACGGTCCGCGCATTCGTGGACAAGGAGATCATTCCCAGCGCTCAGGAACTCGAACACGCCGACACCTACCCGCAGGCCATTGTCGACCGTATGGCGGAGATGGGGCTGTTCGGCCTCATGATCCCCGAGGAATACGGTGGACTCGGCGAATCGCTGCTCACCTACGCACTCTGCGTCGAAGAACTGGCACGGGGCTGGATGAGCATTTCGGGGGTGATCAACACGCATTTCATCGTGGCGTATCTGCTTCAGCACCACGGGACCCTGGAGCAGAAGCGGTACTTCCTGCCCCGGATGGCCACCGGCGAGATCCGCGGCGCATTCTCGATGTCGGAGCCCGAACTCGGTTCGGATGTGGCCGCCATTCGCACCAAGGGCGTCCGCGACGATGCGGGCGACTACATCATCGACGGCCGCAAGATGTGGCTGACCAACGGGTCGACCGCGACCGTGGTCGCGGTCCTGGTCCGCACCGACGAAGGACGCGAACGTCCGCACGACAACCTCACCACCTTCCTGATCGAAAAGCCCGCCGGATACGGCACGGTGGCGCCGGGCCTGACCATTCCCGGCAAGATCCACAAAATGGGCTACAAGGGCATCGATACCACCGAGCTGCTGTTCGACAACTACGCGGCAGCCGCGGACACCGTGCTCGGCGGGACCCCGGGCGAAGGCTTCAAACAGATGATGGACGGCATCGAAGTCGGCCGCGTCAATGTCGCCGCGCGCGCCTGCGGAATAGCCATCCGCGCATTCGAACTCGGCGCCCGCTACGCCCAGCAACGATCGGCCTTCGGCAAACCCATCGTCGAGCACCAGGCCATCGGCTTCGCCCTGGCGGAGATGGCGACCAAAGTCGAAGCGGCACATCTGATGATGGTCAATGCCGCGCGGCTCAAGGATTCCGGCGAACGCAACGACGTCGCCGCGGGCATGGCCAAATACCTGGCCAGCGAATTCTGCAACGAAGTCACCCAGGCCAGCTTCCGCATCCACGGCGGCTACGGCTACTCCACCGAATACGAAATCGAGCGGCTGATGCGCGAGGCGCCGTTCATGCTGATCGGCGAAGGCACCAGCGAGATCCAGAAACGGATCATCAGCAAGGGTGTACTGCGCGACTACCGCCTCTAGACCTTGTCACCCAAGCGTTTTCGACCAACCGGCCCCGCAGTGCAGGGCCGGTCGTGTTGTTGTCGAACCCGCACCAGACCGTCGAGATTCTGTACCGTCAGACCCCAGTCCGAAACGGCGCACCACCGACAAAGCCGCGCGGTAAATACCTACCTCGGCTGGAATCGTTGCGCGCCATCGATCCGCACGACCTCGCCGTTGATGTACGGGTTTTCCAGCAGGTGCTGTGCGAGCGAGGCGTACTCGTCCGGTGCGCCGAGCCGCTTCGGGAAGGGCACCGACGCGGCGAATTTCGCCAGCCGCTCCTCGCCGAGGAAGTCCATCAGCGGCGTGTGAATGGTGCCAGGTGCGATGCTGTTCAACCGGATGCCCACCGAGCTGAGATCCCTTGCGCCCGACAAGGTCAGCGAGATCACCCCACCCTTGGCCGCCGAGTAGGCGGACTGACCGATCTGCCCCTCGTACCCGGCGATCGAGCTCGTCATCACGATCGCGCCGCGCTCCCCGTTCGGCTTGGGGTCCAGCTTCGCGATCCTCGCGGCGGTGAGACGCAGCACGTTGTAGGTACCGGTGAGGTACAGCGCGATGGTGTCGGTGAAGCCCTTCAGCGTGGCCGGGCTGCCGTCCCGGTTGATGACGCGCTCCAACACACCGAAACCACCGTGGGCGATGACCGCATACCGCAGCACACCCAGCTCATCCGCCTTCGCGAGCGCGGCCTCGATGGTCGCATCGTCGAGCACATCGGTGCGCACATAGGCGACCTTGTTGCCGAGTTCGTCGGCCAGCGCCGTCGCCTTCTCGTCGTTGACATCGGCGATGACGACGGCGGCGCCCGCGCCGTGCAACCGGCGCACCGTGGCATCGCCCAACCCGCCGGCACCGCCGGTCACCAGCACTACTTCACCTTCGAACGACACAGCGTCTCCTTACTCAATGGGTCGATTGTGATGCGGCACGCGAGCCGAAAGCCCTTACGCGCCGGTCCATTTGGGGGCGCGCTTCTCGGCGAAGGCCAGCGCCCCCTCCTGCGCGTCCTTCGACTGGAACACCGGAATGACCAGTTCCAGCTGCTTCTGCCACATCTCGTCGGAGGTCCAGTCGCTGGATTTGACGAGGACCTCTTTGGTTTTCGCGACAGCCAGCGGTCCGTTCGCCGTGATCCGCTCGGCCAGGGCCAGTGCTTCCTCGAGTGCCCTACCGGGCTCGGCGAGCACGTTGACCAGGCCGTAGGCCGCTGCCTCCGCGGCCGTGAAATTGTCACCGGTCAGTGCCAGTTCGACGGCCTTCTGATAGGGGATGCGGCGCTGTAGCCGCAGCAACGCGCCGCCCGCCGCGACCAAGCCGCGCTTGACCTCGGGCACACCGAATGTCGCGGTCTTCGAGGCAACGATCAGGTCGGTCGCCAGCACCACCTCGGTGCCACCTGCCAGCGCGTACCCCTCGACCGCGGCGATGATCGGCTTGACCGGCGGCTTTTCGGTGAATCCGAGGCCGCGCCCCGGCACGATCACGATCTCACCGGCCGAGAATGCCTTCAAATCCATACCCGCACAGAAATTCCCACCGGCGCCGGTCACCACGGCGACCGACAGTTCCGGGCTCTCGTCGAGCTCGTCGACCGCATCGGCCAATCCCTGACTGACCGCGGTATTGATCGCATTGCGCGCATCCGGCCGGTTGATCGTGATCACCAGGGTGCGCCCGCGGCGTTCCCGCAGAACTTCATCCGACACCGATAGCCTCCACTCGTATCGTCAGCTTTAGAAAAGCTTACTATAAGTATTTCAGTATGAGAACCGCAGCCGGTCGCCCGGGCCGCTGATCAACGAACCGGCACCCGGCCGAGCGAGGTCAGACCTCCACGATGAGAGCGCCGCCCTGGCCGCCGCCCGCGCACATCGCGGCAACGCCGATGCCGCCACCGCGCCGCCGCAGTTCGTAGAGCAACGTGGTCACCATGCGGGCACCGGAAGCCGAGATCGGATGGCCCAGACTGCATCCACTGCCGGAGAAGTTCACCAGTTCTTCGTCGAGTCCGTGCTCGCGGCACGCGGCGATCGGTACCGACGCGAAGGCCTCGTTGATCTCCCACAGCGCCACATCCGCGGGCTTCAAACCCGCGCGGTCGAGGATCTTGCCGATCACCTTGCCCGCTGCCAGTCCGTTGTCGGCCGGAGTCATAGCGGCATTGGCCCAGGCCCGCACCGCGCCGAGGACCTCGAGCCCCTCGGCCGCGGCATAGTCGTCGCCGACCAGCGTCACCGCCGCGGCGGCATCGTTGATCCCACTGCTGTTACCGGCCGTGATCGAGAAGCCCTCGATCTCGGGATGCAGCACGGGCAATGCCGCCAGCCGCTCCAAAGTGGTTTCGCGGCGCGGGAATTCGTCGACCGCGAAGTCGATCACCGAACCGTCGAGCTGCTGGATCTTCATCGGGACGATCTCGTCGACGAACTTTCCGGCGTCGATCGCGGCGACCGCGCGCTGATGCGACCGTAGCGCCCACGCGTCCATCTCCGCGCGACTGATGCCTGCCTTCTTGGCCGTATTCCAGCCGACCGTGATCGCCATATCGAGGGTCGGCGCGTCCGGCGTCTCCGGATGTGACGGCGGGATCCACGGCTCGATAAACTCGAGCTCGGCCCGGCCCGGCACCCGCCACTTCATCAGCGGCGCAGTCGACAGGGACTGCACACCACCGGCGACGATCACCCGCTCCATTCCCGAGACGATGTGCGCCGCACCGTTTCCGATCGCGGTGAGACTGCCTGTGCAGTGCCGATTGACCGCCTGGCCCGGCACGGTCAGCATGCCGCTGGCCACGGCGGCATGCCGCGCCAGATCGCCACCGCCGTAATTCAATTCGGCGAGTATGACGTCGTCGACGGCGGCCGGATCGATACCGGCCCGGCGAACCGCCTCGGGCAGGATCGTGGTCGCCAGGGTTTCGGAGGGCACATTCGCCAGCGCCCCTTTGAATGATCGTCCGATCGCAGTCCTGACGGCGCTGACGATGACAGGTTTGGCCATATCTCTCAACCTCTGAGCTATCGAGCCGCACCCTCGGGCGCAGCGTCCTCGAATGTCGTTTTACACCTTACGGTTAGCAATACAGTACTATCCACCACCGACTCTTCATTCGACCGGCGTTGCCACCGAAACGGCCTGGTACGGCAGCTATCTCGACGAGATCGACACCGTCACCGTCGAGCAGTTCCCGCGGCAAAAACGCTCCGTCCTCGATCAACGAGCCAGCCGCACGGACATCGCGCGGCCGCCCGACGCCGACGGCCCCTACGAGGCGGTCATCGGGCCACCTCGACCATTTCGAAGTCGGACTTCTCGGCGCCGCAGTCCGGACACGTCCAGTCGTCAGGAATTTCGTTCCACGGGGTGCCGGGCGCGATGCCGTCATCGGGCCGGCCCAGTTCCTCGTCGTATTCGAATCCGCAGATCAGGCAGCGGAACAGCCGGTAGGTGGTCGCCGTCTCGTTCATCGGCCCTTGCCCCACGGCACGGCTTTGACGAAACCGCCCGCGTCCACCCGCAATTGGCTGCCGGTGATGTAGCGCGCGTCGTCACCGGCCAGGAAGACAACGAGATTGGAGACGTCCTGCGGCTCGATGTACGGGATGGGCATCGCCTGCATCACCGGGAATGCGGCCTCGGCGTCCTCGCGGGTCGGCGCCTCCTTGTCGGGCCGGAAGACCTTGTACATGCCCTCGTTGTGCAGCATGTCGGTGTTCACATTGGTCGGATGCACCGCGTTGACCCGGATCGACTGCTTCGCCAACTGAATCGACAGATCGTTGACGTAGTGTGCGACAACTTGTTTCGCGAAGCTGTATGCCGAGCCACCGGGGCCCTGCTTGGTGGAGCTGCCCAGCTGGGCCGCCAGAGATCCGGTCGCGATGATGGAAGCTCCGGCGCCGAGGTACGGAATGCTGGCCTGGATGACATTGAATACCCCGACCAGGTCGGTATCGACGGTATCCGACCACGACTGCATGGTCTGGCCCTTGCCCATCGCGGAGATCCCGGCATTGGCCACCACGATGTCGAGCCGACCCAATGCCTCGACACCCGCCGCGATAGCACTCCAGACCGCGCTGCGTTCCCGCACATCCACGATCACGGGATGGACACGGACGCCTTCCTTTTCGACCAGCCGGGCGGTCTCCTCCAGATCCTCCGGACGGGCCAGCGGGTAGGTATTCCCCTCGAGGTCGGCGCAGATATCCAATGCGATGATGCTCGCACCCTCGGCGGCCAGATTGACCGCATGTGAACGGCCCTGCCCGCGTGCGGCACCCGATATCACCGCGACCTTGTTGTCCAATTTCCCCACGGGTTACACCCTTTCCGTCACTCAGTGGCGGGCCGCGCGCCGGTAATGGCCACGGCATCGCGAATTGTTCAGTGCCGCCTCGAAATTCGGCTGCCGATGGTTTTGGTCTCCAGATACTGCTGGAAACCCTCCACGCCGCACTGGCGGCCGATGCCGCTGTTCTTGTAGCCGCCGAAAGGGGCATCAGCGCCGTAGAACATGCCGCCGTTGACACCGATCGCGCCGGTCCGGATGCGTCGCGCGATGCCCATGCCCCGCTCGAGCGACCCCGAGAGCACCGCGCCCGCAAGACCGTAGGCGCTGTCGTTGGCGATGCGCACGGCCTCCTCGTCGTCGGAGAACGGCATCAGCACCAGGACCGGACCGAAGATCTCCTCCTGGGCGATCGGCAGGCTCGGATCGTCGCAAACGAATACCGTCGGCTCGACGAAATGACCACCGGCAAGATGCGGTGGCAGATTCTGCACTGCTGCACCGCCGGTGACAAGGCGCGCGCCGTCGAGGGTCGCGCGTGTGCACGCATCCAGGACGCGGCCGCGCTGCGCCGCGCTGATCACCGGTCCCACCAGAGTTTCCGGCAGTGCCGGATCACCCACCGGCACCGCCTCGAACGCCGCGGCCACACTCGCGACCATCTCGTCGAACCTCGACCGGTGCACCAGCATCCTGCTGGTCGCGGCACATGCCTGACCAGCGTGCACGCAGACGCCGACCGCGCTGCGCAGTGCCGCCACCGGATCGGCGTCGTCCAATACGATCAGCGCCGACTTTCCGCCCAGTTCGAGAAAAGTCCGCTTCATGGTGTCCGCACCCAGCCGCATGAGCGCGCGTCCGACCGCCGTCGACCCGGTGAACGAGATCATGTCCACCCGCCGATCGGTCGCCAGCAATCCGGCGACCTCGTTGGACGGCGTGGAGACGACATTGACGACCCCCGGCGGAAAGTCGGTGCGCTCGGCGATCAGGCGCCCTAGTCGGGTGGCATGCCACGGCGTATTCGGATCGGGCTTGAGCACCACCGTATTTCCCGCGGCCAGCGCGGGGCCGAGCTTGTTCAGCGCGACCTCGAGCGGGAAGTTCGACGGGCAGATCGCCGCGACCACACCCACCGGTTCCTGTATCACGGTGCGCACGTTGCGGTCACCGAACAGACCGCCGCCCTCGAGCACCCGCTCCCAGCCGAATTCGTCGATCAGCCGCGATGGATAGCGCAGGGATTCCGCCAGCGGCCAGTCGAGTTGCGCATTGCGCAGCGTCATCGCCGGACATCCGGCCTCGGCGACGAGTTCCTCCCCCAGCTCGTACTTTTCGGCCTCCAGGGCCTGCCGCAGTTGATCCAGGCACCGCTGCCGCAGCGCCCGATTCGTCGACCAGTCGGTTTCGTCGAAGGCCCGACGCGCCGCCCCGATCGCCCGCTGCATATCCGCCGAGCCCGCCGCGGCTGTGCCGCCGAGTACCTCGCCGGTGGCGGGGCTGACATTGTCGAACGCGGCACCCGAGGCCGCCTCGACCAATTCGCCGTCGATCAGCATCCGGTATTCAGCCCGCTCGGCGGCTCGGCGCCCCACCTCGATAATGGGCGCCGGTCTCTCCCCGACGATCTCGCTCACGACTCCGCCTCACTGGCACTCGGCTCCGCCGTGCGCGCAGGCGCGCCATGCTGATGGTTCACTCGCTGACGCCCGCTCACGGCCTCACCTCACTGGCGCTCGGCTCCGCCGTGCGCGATGCGCGCTGTATTGATGGTTCGCTCGCTTCGCCGGCGCTCGGCTCCGTCGTGCGCGAAGGCGCACCGTGTTGGTCGGCTCGCTCGGTGCGCTCGCTCACATCTCCTCCTGATCATCCGCAAACAGTTACCGAGCGTCACCGCCTCGCGCGCAGCAGGCGGTGGGCTCCGGGTACGCAGGAAGCGACACTGATCCCCTTCGAACGACGTTGTCCGAGACCCGCCGGGATTATCCATCCTGGATGCTTAACTGTAAGCATTACCGTATATTACTTCAAGACGGTGAGCAATCGCAGGAAAGGGAGCTCCTATGTCGGGTCTGCTCAATGGCGTCCGAGTGGTCGAACTGGCGTCGTGGACGTACGTGCCAAGCGCCGGCGCCGCGCTGGCGGATTGGGGCGCGGATGTGATCAAGATCGAGGACACCAGGGGCGGCGATCCATGTCGCGCCCTGGTCGTCGGCGGCCTGGACCCCGCGCGGTCACCGGTGCAGGCCAACTACATGATGGAACTCGGCAACCACGGCAAGCGCAGCATCGGCGTGGACATCAAATCCGAGGGCGGGCACGAGATCCTCGGCAAGCTGATCGCGAATGCCGATGTGTTCCTGACCAATTGGCTGCCCGGCCCCCTCGAACGGGCCGGATTGTCCGTCGACCGGATTCGCGAATTCAACCCGAAGATCATCATCGCCCGAGGCAGCGGCCACGGCAGTCGCGGACCCGAACGCGAGCGCGGCGGATTCGACGGCGCCAGCTACCTGGCGCGCGCCGGCGTCGCCTACGCGCTCACCCCGCCCGACGCCGAATACCCCGTGGCCCAGGGACCCGCGTTCGGCGATCTCCAGGGCGGCATCACCCTGGCGGGCGGTGTCACGGCCGCCCTGTTCCACCGCGAGCGCACCGGACACGCCCCGATCGTCGACAGTTCCCTACTGGCGCAAGGCATGTGGGCCGTGGCCCCGGATATCGCGGCGGCCGATTACTACGACATCGACCGGATTCCGCCGAACCCGGCGGGCACCGCACTCAATCCCGCGGTCAACCGGTACAAGACGCGCGACGGCCGCTGGGTGCAGATGATGCTGTTGCAGGCGGACCGCTACTGGCGCGGATTCTGCGAGCGCATCGGCCGGGCCGATATGGCCACCGACGAACGGTTCGTTCCGCTGGCGAATCTGGTCGTCAACCACGAGGCCGCCACCGCCGAACTCCGCAAGACCTTCGCCGAACGCGATCTCGCCGAATGGCAAAAGGTCCTCGCCGAGGAGCCGGGCGTGTGGGCCACCATCGCCAGCCCGCAGGAGGTGCTCGACGACCCCCAGGTGGCCGCCAACGGCTATCTGATGACATTGACCGACAGCGCCGATAAATCCTACCGAACCGTCAGCGCCCCAGTGCAATTCGACGAGACGCCGGCGCCACCGAGCCGCTCACCGGAGTACGGCGAACACACCGAGACCATCCTGCTCGAACTCGGCATGGACTGGGACGACATCGTCGCCGCCAAGGATGCGGGCACGATCCTCTGAACCGGATCCCGTCGACCATCCCGCGAAGTCGCACCATGGACTATATTGTAAGCCATACTGTAACCTCCACGAAGGAGTGTGGACGTGGATAAAACCGACATGATCCTGATCAGCGTCGATGACCACATCATCGAACCGCCGGACATGTTCAAAAACCACCTGCCGAGCAAGTACGCAGCCGACGCGCCACGGTTGATACACACCGACGACGGTGCGGACATGTGGAAGTTCCGCGACATCGTGGTTCCCAATGTGGCGCTCAACGCGGTGGCGGGGCGGCCGAAGCACGAGTACGGGCTCGAACCCGAAGGGCTCGACGAGATCCGGCCCGGCTGCTACGACGTCGACGAGCGCGTCAAGGATATGAACGCCGGCGGCATTCTGGCGTCGATGAACTTCCCGTCGTTTCCCGGCTTCGCGGCCCGCCTGTTCGCCACCGACGATTCGGACTTCTCACTGGCCCTGGTGCGGGCCTACAACGACTGGCACATCGATGAGTGGTGCGGCGCCTACCCGGGGCGCTTCATTCCGATGGCACTGCCGGTGATCTGGGATGCCGAACTGTGCGCCGCCGAGGTGCGCCGGTGCGCGGCCAAGGGTGTGCATTCGCTGACGTTCACGGAGAACCCCGCGGCGTTGGGCTACCCCAGTTTCCATGACCCGCACTGGAATCCGCTGTGGCAGGCCCTGGTCGACACCGACACCGTGTGCAGCGTCCACATCGGATCATCGGGACGGCTCTCGATACCCGCGGTCGACTCGCCACCGGATGTGATGATCACCCTGCAGCCGATGAATATCGTGCAGGCCGCCGCGGATCTGCTCTGGTCCAGGCCGGTCAAGGACTACCCGGATCTGAAGATCGCACTGTCCGAAGGCGGCACCGGCTGGATCCCGTACTTCCTCGAACGTGTCGACCGCACCTTCGAAATGCATTCGGCGTGGACCCTGCAGGATTTCGGCGGCAAGGTGCCGTCGGAGGTCTTCCGGGACCACTTCCTGACCTGTTTCATCAGCGATCCGATCGGTGTGCGGCTGCGCAACGAGATCGGGATCGACAATATCTCGTGGGAAGCCGATTACCCGCACAGCGACTCGATGTGGCCCGATGCTCCGGAGGCACTGCACGAGGTGCTGCAGCGCGAGCAGGTGCCCGATGACGAGATCGACAAGATGACACATCTGAACGCGATGCGCTGGTACTCCTTCGACCCGTTCGCTCATGTGCCGAAGGAGAAGGCCACCGTCGGCGCGTTGCGCGCGGCCGCCGCCGACCACGATGTCAGCATCCAGGCTCGCAGCCACAAGTCGACCGCGGCCGAGGAGAAGCTGCGGCAGTTCCAGGCGCAGATCAAAGCGGCCACCGCCCAGAACGCGGGCTGAGGTTTGAGCATTTCGCTTTTGCTCGACATGGTCGAGGCCGGCGATCCCGATCGGCTCGCGGCGGTATCCGGCGCTGTTCGGGTCACCACCGCGGAACTGAATGCCATGGCCCGCGCCGCGGCGGGACTGATCCGTTCGTCGGGCGTCGGACATGTCGCATACGTCGGGACCGGTGGTGTCATGGTGCCCCTTCTGCTGTTCGGCTCCGCCCGAGCCGGAAGGGCGTTCACCCCGTTGAACTACCGCCTCAGCGCCTCGGCGCTGCGCGAGCTGATCGACCGGTTGCCCGCACCGCTGGTGGTGGTCGACGCCGACTACGCCGACGCGGTCGAGGGTGCGGGCAAACAGATCATCGACACCGATCTGTTCCTCGCCGCCACCCGGGCAGCGGCATCGGACACCGAGATCGTCGAGGCCGCACCCGAGGACGTTGCGGTCGTACTGTTCACCTCCGGCACGACCGCACGTCCCAAGGCGGTCGAGCTGACCCATGCCAACCTGACCAGCTACGTCATGGGCACTGTCGACTTCGGCTCGGCCGCGCCCGGCGACGCCGCGCTGATCTGTGTGCCGCCGTATCACATCGCGGGCGTCGGCGCGGCACTGTCGAATCTCTATGCCGGACGAAAGATGGTGTATCTCAGGCAGTTCGAGCCACGGGATTGGATCCGGCTGGTGAACGACGAGCGGATCACCAACGCGACCGTGGTGCCGACGATGCTCGATCGGATCGTCAGCACGCTGGAAGAAACACCGGTGACACTGCCGACCCTGCGCACCCTCGCCTACGGCGGTTCGAACGCACCGCTGCCGCTCGTGCGCAAGACCCTCGAGCTGCTGCCCGATGTCGGCCTGGTGAACGCCTATGGCCTGACCGAGACCAGTTCGACCATCGCGGTGCTCACTCCCGAGGATCACCGCAGCGCCTATCATGCCGACGATCCCGCCGTAGCGAAACGGCTGAGCTCGGTCGGCCGCGCGGTCCCCGGCATCGAACTGCAGATCCGGGCCGCGGACGGCATGACCGCCGCCCCCGGCGAGACCGGCGCGCTGTTCGTCCGCGGCCCCCAGGTGTCGGGCTCCTACGCCGATATCGGTTCCGTGCTCGACGGCGACGGCTGGTTCCCCACCAACGATCTCGCCGCCCTCGACGACGATGGCTACCTGTTCCTGGGCGGCCGCAGCGACGACACCATCATCCGGGGCGGTGAGAACATCGCACCGGCCGAACTCGAGGACGTGCTCGTCGAACACCCGCACGTCCACAAGGCCGCGGTGATCGGCGTCCCCGACCCGCAGTGGGGTCAGATCATCGTCGCCGTGGTCGTTGCGGCGCCCGGCAGCGACCCGGAATCGGAAGTACTGCGCGACTACGTCCGAGCCAATCTCCGCGGGTCGCGAACACCGGACCGCATCGTGTTCCGCGATCAGCTGCCCACCACACCGACCGGGAAAGTGCTGCGGCGCAACCTGATCGAAGAACTCACTCCGACCATCGAGGAAGCATCGTGATCAACAGTGGCGCCCGACTGGAAAGCCAGGTCTGCGAAACCCAGGTAATCGTCATCAGAGCCACCGACGCCCTCGACGGGCTGCGCTGCGGCGGCGCACCGATGGTGCCGATCGGAGCCGAGAAGACCACTACCGACCTCGACCCGAAGTTTGCCGACGGCACCGCCCTCGGCAAACGGTACGTCCACGAGACCGGAGCCGAAATCCTCGTCACCCGACCCGGATCCGGCACGCTCGCCGTGCATGACACACCGTTGGAACTCAAGCAGGCCAAAGCACTGCCATCCAGCGACTGACATGTAGGAGCAATCGTGCATCAACCCCGGCGCCCAAGGACGGCGTGATCGCTGCCGAGGCATCGCACTACCGTTCATTGGTGACTTTCACTACGAATGAACAGCAGTTCCTCGCGGAGGCCGGGATCGGTCGGCTGGCCACGGTATCGCCCGACGGCGTTGTGCAGAACAACCCGACCAGCTATCGGGTGAATGCCGACGGCACCATCGACATCGGCGGTATGCACATGCGCACCAGCCGTAAGTACCGAAACGTCGAGGCCGGCAGTCGGGTGTCGTTCGTCGTCGACCAGCAGGTCTCGTTGGAGCCGTACGTTATTCGCGGCATCGAGGTGCGCGGCACAGCCGAGGCGCTCGACGACCAGGAGCCGCCGTTCCCTCCCCAAGAGCGCTCGATCATTCGGATCCATCCCGAACGGATCATCTCCTGGGGCATCGACGGCGGCTCCTTCGATTTCACCAGTCGCACACCCAACAACTGATTCGAAGACTGCCAGGCGTCGACGACTCAGTCGGCGCCTGTAAAGCCGTTGGGCGAGAGCACGCAGAGCCGCCAACGCGAGCCGCGCGTAGCGGCGCCAGACATCGGCGTCGCGGATGCCGAGGTCGATAAATGCCCGCGCCACTCCAGACACCAAGACCGTGATATCCATGCCAGTCGCGTCCTCGCGCAGGCTTCTCTGAGCGCGCCTCAACGCGAGAATGTGCTCCAACTGATCCGTCGACACCGCCCTCGAGCAGATCGCTGCTCACCTGGACGGGCCGATTGTCGCCACCGCGAACGCCACAAACCGCTGCTTGCCCACGCTGGTGCGCCGGTCCTGCGGCACCGATGTCCCTCGGCGTAGTGGCTCGGCATTGCGAACAGTTGCGCGACCTTCCAGATCGCGCTCACTACCGCGGCGGCACTGGCGGTGACTCTGAAAGTCCGGCCAGCGGCCCGGCGAGGGTACCGGGCGGGCCGGCGCTTACTGCACCACGCACCCTGGGGCTTGTGGGGTGCCTGCGAAGCGGTCGGCGAGGAAGTTCATGCCGCCGAAGGCTTCGCCCGCGGCGGCTCCGATGTGCGTCGGGAACAGCGAGTGGATCGCGGTGAGGGTGGCGCCCTGAGCGCAGTAGGTATCGACGAGGGCGGTGTAGCCGGCAACGGGGATCTTCTCGTCGGCGACGCTGTGGTACAGGTACAGCGGGGTGTCGGGGGCGGTGCGGCCGAGTTCATTGGGCAGGGCGGCGTTGCGGAAAGCGGGCTGCGCCAACAGGTTCGGGACTGTAGCGAAATCGTCGACGTGGGTGTCGGAGTATTCCTGAGCCAGATCCGCACCGCAGCCGGAGGTGTCCGCGGCGAGCAGCGCACGGCGGCCCCGCTCGTTCAACAAGTCGGCCAACCGGGAGTCGGGTTCATTGCGGGCCAGCCCGAGCAGGATCAGTATCGCCCCCGCGGCATTGTCGGCGCGTTGTACCACGGCCGGGATATCGGTGGGGATTCCGCCGGCGCTGGTACCGACCAATTGCACGTCTGGTGCGTATTCCCGACGCAACTGTGTGGCCCACAGGGTGGCGAAGGCTCCGCTCGAGTATCCCCAGGCGCCGATCGGGCTCGAGGCATCGATGCCGGTCGGCGAGAAGGATCGTGCGGCCCGGATTCCGTCCAGAACTCCACGCCCGGATGTCACGCCGTCGAAGAGCCGGGACTGCGGCCCTTCGTAGTCGCTGACCACGACGGCCCATCCCCGCAGCAGTGCGTCCGCGATGAACGGCGCATCCTGCATGGCGCTCGCCATGTCGTTCTCGCTTCCACCGCGCAGCGTGGCCGACGGCGCGCACCGGGTGTCGAGACTGTTCTCGGGTACCTGGTACGACAACACCGGCCGCGGCCCGTTCCAGGGCACCGGTGGCACCAGCACCGTGGTCACGTTCAGCTGCGGACGCTCTTCGGAATCAGTTGTGCGATAACGCAATTGCCATGCCGCCACCGGTATCGGCAGACCGAGCAGTGGGATCGTCCGCGCGCCGAGTACCGCGCCGTTCGGATGTGACGCGAGATCGGGGGGTGCGGCATAGAAGAGATCGTCACCAGGAGATAGCACTGCGGCTCGCGCGACCGGCATCGACAATTCTGCCAGCAGCATGACCATGGCGAGAGTGAGGGCCGCAAGCCATTGCAGGCCGATCCGCCACCACATCACTGGTAGCCCGGGCGCGCTGTCAACCAGCAGGCTGGGCGTATCGATTGCCGAACACGCTGTGCGGCGAGCACTTTTCCGATACGTCGACAACATATGCCGGGATTCCATCACGCCTCCCGCGTCCAACTATCCGACGCGCAGGCAC
This sequence comes from Nocardia vinacea NBRC 16497, assembly GCF_000308835.1. GTDB lineage: Bacteria > Actinomycetota > Actinomycetes > Mycobacteriales > Mycobacteriaceae > Nocardia > Nocardia vinacea. Next base: position 18,131 of record NZ_BAGN01000407.1, read on the forward strand.
TCGGGCCCGCACAACCAGTCACACCAATTCGAGATCTAGGTCACGATAACATAACGATCTCGCATTCACAGCTGCAATTTTCCAACAACGGCCAAGGCCGCCCAATAGGGCGGAGAAAGGCTCGCTGGACCGAGCGGATACCAACGCTGGTGCCCGGTCTCGACTCGGCGGGCTATTGCTCGGCATACGCCGATATGGCGTCGGCCTGTGAGTCGTGCACGTCGCACGCACGACAAAACCAGATGTCGGAGGCACAACCCTGATGTGACCGGGCAAGCATGTATGACGCTCCTGAGAATCTCGGCCTCGCCGAGCCGGTTTCAGCAAACGGCAGTAGGGTGCTGGTCCGAGACCCCGAAAACGGCTGTGCGGCGGAATCAGGGATGCGTACACGGAGGTCGCGGGCAGGAGATGCAATGCCGACAACATGGTTACGATGGCTCGTTCTGGGAGTCATATCGGCAGCTGCATTCGCCACGTTGCCCATGGGACCGGCAAGCGCCGATCCGGTCGATGACATCCCGGGTGGGCTGGAGTCGTTCTATCACCAGCCGCTGGACTGGAAGCCATGTAACGACGCGGTACTCGACGGCGCGGGGGCTCAGTGCGCGGGCGTTGTCGTACCACTCGACTACAACCGACCGGACACACGCACGCTGACCGTAGCGATCTCGCGTATCCCGGCCACCGACCCGGCCCGCAGACGCGGGATCATGCTGTCCAACCCCGGCGGTCCCGGCGGTCCGGGCCTGAGCATGATTACCGACCTCCGGGATCGGCTCACACCGGATGTCCGCGCCCGGTACGACCTGATCGGCATGGATCCGCGTGGCATCGGCCGATCGGACCGAATGAGTTGTGCGCTGCCGCTGCCCACCATGCTGTTCTCGGCCGGCTTCGACGCCTTCGGCTACGCACGCGACGCCACCCTGGCCGCCGCGCTCGCGGCTTCCTGCGTAGCACCCGATCCCGAGAAGGCCCGGTCCATCACCACCCGCAACACCGCCCGAGACATGGATGTCATCCGCAGCGCATTCGGCGAACGCGAGCTCAACTACTACGGCGACTCCTACGGCACCTACCTGGGCGCGGTGTACACGCAGATGTTCCCCCAGCACAGTGACCGGATCGTGCTGGACAGTGCCATCGACCCGGACCGCTACTGGATCGGCACGTACCAGGACATGGGCGCCGTCAACGAGGCCGGACTCGACGACTGGGCGATCTGGGCGGCCCGCCACGACGCCGACTACCACTTCGGTAGCAGCGGACCGCAGGTCCGAGCCTTTGTCGAGGACATGATCCGACGTGCCGCAACGCATCCGGTCATCGGCAACGGTTATCTCATCGACGAACACACCGTTCCGATGATGCTGCTGTCGCTGTTGTCGAATCCCAAGAAGAACACCAACCTCGCCGAGCTCGTGCGGACCCTGGCCGACGCAGTATCCGGGCTGCCCATCGACATGGAACAGCTGAAAGCGAAGATCAGCGGTCCCGTTCCACTGGACGCCTCGGGTATGGCCGCGGTCCTGTGCGGCGACAAGGCCGCACCCCGAGATCTGGCCTGGTATCGCCACAACATCGAAAGCGTCCGGGCGACCCAACCGGTGTTCGGCGCGTTCGCCAACAACATCACCGCATGCGCGTTTTGGCCGGATCCGGTCGAGCCACCCACCGCCGTGCACAACCCGACACCGGCCCTGATCCTGCAGGCAACCCGCGACACCCGCACCGCCTATCAGCAGGGCCTTGCATTACACCAGGACCTGACAGCGTCACGAATGGTCACACTGGCAGACACCCGCGTTCACGGCGTCCTCGGCTCCGACCTGAGCCATTGCGTGAACGAGGCCGTCAATACCTACTTCCGTGACGGCACCCTCCCCAATGCCGACCTCACCTGCCAACGCGACACCAACAATCTCCCCGACTGATCGCCCGCAGCGCCCAGCCGCAATCATCGACGAATCGCAAAACCAACCGGGCCCTGAACTCGAGCACGGTGCGAGGCTCACTCAGGGGTTTTTCCATAGGCCGTGATCATCTGAATCGTCCCGGCCTACTTCATCTTCCATCCCCTCTCTCACCGAACCCAACTGATTTGGCAACCACGCTGTCTCATCATGTTCACCGTCGTCGTATTCTTCTCACTCCCGACAGTTCCCGACATCGTCACTGTGACGGTTCTGCGGGGTGAACTCTTCTCAGCATCCCGGGGGCCACCGAAGCGGTGACGTCGCCAGTTTGGCCGCCAGCTTCATGTCGTTGTGCATCGCGCCTCCCGCCAGTCGCAATCCGCTAAGTAGATCGCACCAGACCGGCCGGACATTTCCTTTTGGAGAAGTACTTCCGGCACGGGGAACCCGTAATATCCGCCGCAATCGGGCGGATATGGCGTAGACCACTGGTAGACACTGGTTTTCGGATTCTTGCGCCGCTCGTTACAGGCGAGTTCGGGAGGGGTCCCGCGATGTCTGGCCAGCGTGCTGTGCACTGTCAGCCCTCAATGAATCGAGACCCCATGCAAGACTCGGGCACCACCGATATGCTGGCCGCTTTGCTGGGCATCACCGCATTTGCTTTCCTGTTAGCCCTGCCCATCGTCGTCACCGCGTTGAAAGGCAAATTCGGCATGCTCGCCCTTGGTGTGTTCATCCACCCCATCTGGTGGTTCGACGCGATCAGGCTGGCCAAACCGAACTCGTACTGGGCGCGCCGTTTCTACGATGCGAACAAGTTACAGCGGGCCGATGACCGATTCCCGGACTCAGTGGTGTCGGCACAGTCGCCAGGAAAACCATGACGATTGTGGTTGTGCCCCAGTCGGATTCGGACCGTGCTTCGGCGAACGTGTGCGCCGGTGCGCTCGATGAGAGCGCGACCGAACGCCACCAGCCGTTCCGTCGCGGGTGCGCCTGGTCCCAGCGGAGGGGGACCTGAAACGTAAGCCTTTCGAAACGCGGCCTCGGCTTCACCGAGAAGAGCGAGCAGGAGTCCGTCGCGGTCGCCGAACCGGCGAAAGAGCGTGCCCTTTCCTACCCCGGCCGCCTTTGCGACCGCCTGCATCGTGACATGTTCGGCTCCGCGTTCGGCAACCAGTCGTGCGGCTGCTTCCAGCAGCCGGGCGCGGTTGCGGGCTGCATCGGCCCGCTCGGCAGTGGTGTCATCTGGCACGGCAGTCACCGTTGAATCCGCAGTGTCATGCGTGCGCTACGGTGTGCCGCTGTCCGGCGCCGGTAACCCGAGTTCGAGGCTGATGAGATCCGATCGCGCTTCGCCTGGGTGAGCAATGGGCCACTACGGATCATCACGTTCACCCACGCGTTGGAGGACAGGCCCGACCAGGTGGACAGCCATGCCTCGGGCGTGGTGATCCGGCCGAATCTGTAATCGGAGAGAACGGGGCCGCGCCTTCTATCACGACTACGGCCGCTACGACGCCGATCTCGGCGCGGCGGCGGACGACAATCCCGCCGCCATCAACGCACTGGTCGATGGTGACCGCCCCCGCCTGGCCCATGGCCAACGTCACTATGGTCAGAACAACCGCGGCCACGAAGCCGAGCCGAAACGTGATGGTACGCATAGCAATTCCCCCTTGGATCAAACCCTTCGAGCAATGGTGAAGACAACGCCACCGACGAGGACAGCGGCGCTTCTGTATTCAGTTGTGTTGTAACGTATTTCGTGTGGATACCGCCTATTGGGCTGCATTGCTCGGGCTGGCGGCAGTAGGTGCTGTTATGTCCCAGCGCCGAAGCAACGTCGTCCCCACTGCGAATTCATCGAGATGGGAAAGAACCCTGCCCTCGATGAGATCAATGCCGAATGCGTCGGGTGCCGCGCCGGTGATAGTCGAGATCATCTGTTTCGCCGTCGTCGCGATGGCCTTCTTGTCATCGACCGGCGTCCAGCGATCAACCGCCGGCACATGAACCAGCCACCGGCTGCCGCAGCAGTGCACTTTGACTAGATACTGGCGCAACGTCATTCACTCCCCTCCATGCTTCATGGTGGTCAGCGCCCGGCACCAGGGACCGTCGAAGCTCGGGCGGCTCTCACGGGTATCCACCTGGTGCCGGGGCTTGGGTGATGACGCTACGAACGTTTATCGTGCGGCAGCAACGACCTTGCGTGAACTTGCTTGAGAACCAATGAATCATTGACCTCGCACTGTGCCAGCGGCGACGATGAACCTGCTCGGCAAGCAAGCTGACGCACACCAGTTGGCAGGGGTCTCCATCATGCGTTTACGTTTCCTCGGCAAGAACACCGGTTCCCACCAGTCACCCACGCTGTATGCCAGCGACCACAGCACCTACGTTTTGTGCAGGGATGGCGGGTACCGGGCCACCCAGAACTGATCGAAATACCGCACCCCCTCCTCGGGTTCCTCGAGCCCGGAACCTGTTTGGGCACACTGCTTCACGACACCGGACACGGAACGTTCACCCTCACGGGAGAACCCGTGACCGATGCGGAAGCATTGGCGCAGATGGACATTCCGCCGCACGAAACGTGCGTGGAGGTGCCGATAGGAAAGGAGATCCGCCGCGATGTACTCGCTGACCGGTGACGAACTCGATGAACTGTTCCGGTCACCGTGGCAACGCGCCTTCCACCTCGAACTACAGGACACGTATGCCGTATCCGGGGAGTTCGAACCGCTGCGGCAGTTCCTGTCCGGGGAACCCGAGGACACCGCCTGGCAGCAGTCCTGGCTTGATCTCGTCCGCGAAATCACCGGTACCGGCAAGGAGGTGCAACGGGTACGCGTGGTGACCGAACCGCACACCGACTACACGCGGTGGGCACTATCGGTATCACCGCGCAACATCGCAGCCGGTGAGCAAATCCGTTGGCTGCCACGGCATTCCATCGCACCGTCCGATCTGACAGGTGACGACTACTGGCTGTTCGATGACCACCTGGCGGCGTTCAGCGTCTTCACGACAACCGGGGAGGGTGCCGGCTTCGCCGTCACCACCGATCCGGTGATCACGGCGCATTTCCGCAGCGTCCGTGACCGTGTCTGGCCATTGGCGGTTCCACACGACGAATACGTGCACGTACTGCATCAGTGACCAATCTGCGGGAAGCCCGCGAGGCGCTCGGCCAGCGACTGCGCGAGATCCGTAAGGGCGCCGGTCTGACCGGCCGTGCCCTGGCGGATCTCGAGGGGTGGCACGAGTCGAAGGTCTCGAAAATCGAACATGGCAAGCAGACACCCTCCGAAAAGGACCTACGGGCATGGTGTCTGCATTGCCATGCCACCAACCAACTGCCCGACCTGATCGCCACCCTGCACAACGTCGAAGCCGCCTACCTCGAAGTCCGGCGAATGCGTATCCCACAGTGGCAGCGGGTGATCGCCAAAATGGAAGCCGACGCCGAGTTAGTCCGCTGGTACGAGCCCGGCCTCGTCCCCGGCCTGCTACAGACACCGCGCTACATTCGGGGTGTCTTGGAAACCGTCGAAGCCCTCTACGGCGGCCCCACTGTCGTCGAAGCGTCGCTGGCGGCCCGGCTGGAGCGGCAGACCGTTCTGTACCGGGGACGGCACCGCTTCCACTTCCTCATCGGTGAACAAGCCTTACGCACGGTTGTCGGCGGCCCGGAAGTGATGATCGAACAATTGGATCGGCTCCTGGTGGCGATGACCCTGCCGCGCATCGTGCTCGGCGTGATCCGCCTGGATGCTGCCTACCGGATACCGCTGATGAACTTCACCATCTTCGACCGGAAGATGGTGCAGGCCGAGACGCTCACCGCGCAGCTGACGGTGACTCAGCCGCGCGAAGTTGCGCTGTACGAAAAGGCGTTCACGGCGTTGACCGAACAGGCAGCGATTGGCAACCGTGCCCGCGAACTGATCCGGATTGCCATGAACCGGTACAGCAGCGGAGCGGACGCGGCCGATCCGGTGCTTTGATCGGCAAGACTCGAAGACACGATCGCCTCCGCCAGCATCCCCAGGAACTCCCGTACTTCCGGCACCTTGGCATGCGGTCGAACCGTATCGGCGAAGGCATCCAGCCGTTGCTGCAACCGGGCAGAGTCCCGATCGGAAATCGCCTCGAAGTTGTCGGTGAGGAGTGCGCATGCTTGACCCACGTCGCCGCTGTGGACGAGATTGTGGGCCTGGTGTAATCGGCTTCGATCACCAGTCTCCGGCCGAAAACCGCAGGTCGTCCCCGTCCCCATATTCGACATGCCCAGCAGAGGGCGCAAACCTGCGGCAGCGTTTCCTCAGGTCAACGAGATCTTCAAGATGATCCCGAAATGACCATACCGAGAAACACCAGGTCAGACGTGGACCAACTTGTCACAGCGCGTCCAGCAACGCTTGCCGCAGCTCGCTCGCACTGGTGATTCGGATGTTCGGGTGATCGATCAACGCCTCGTCGATGACCGCAGCCAGCGTCTTCGAAATCTTGGGATTTCGCCTCAGGATCGGAATCGCGTTGTCGCGCAACATGATCGCGATCGGATCGGCGCCACGTGGGAACTCCCTCGGGGTATGACCGGTGAGCATGTAGTACAGCGTCGCCGCCATCGACCAGACATCGACCTCCGGCCTGGCGAACCGGTAGTCGGTCAACTGCGGGCGCGCCATATACCCGACCGTCCCGGCCATAGCCCCGGTCATCGTGTGACCGGACAGGCCGGCACGATCGAACGCCTTGGCGAGCCCGAAATCGGCGAGCTTGGCCACCGGCACTTCGGCGGAGCCGGTGAGCAGGATGTTGGCCGGTTTGACATCGCGGTGCACCAGCCCGATGGCGGCGGGCCCGACATCGCCGGTGGCCCAATCGACCGGTACGTGGTGGGCGTAGTCCAGCGCCTCCAGCGCCTGCACTGCGATGTGCACCGCTGCCTCGATCCCGAACGGGCCGTTGCGTTTGACCACCTGATCGACGCTCCCGCCGTCGCAGTACTCGCACACGAAGTAGAACGTCGCCCCGGACACACCGCCCTCGCGGTAGGCGACGATATTCGGGTGGTCCAACCCTCGAACGATGTCCATCTCGCGCAGAAAGCTCTGTTCGGCTTTCGAATCGACCGCCACTTGCGCCGGCAGCACCTTCACAGCCCGCGCCTCGCCCGAATCGGCATGGCGTACAAGGTAAACGACGCCCTGGCCGCCCCTGCCGAGCTCGCGGATCGGGTCGTAACCACGGATCGCCGACATTCCCTCCCGGCCTGCGGCGCCGTTGCGCAACAGCGCGAGTGCCAGCGCACCCGGATCGCGTTTGCACTTGTCGCACACCAGCTTTCCGGCCCGACGGTCGCGCAGCTCGCGTCTGCACAGTGTGCAGCTCGCCACCACCCGCGCATTCAGTTTCGTGGCCTGGCACCGATCGCACACAATGATTCCCGCGGCGACCTCGGTACCGCAGCGGCGACAGCTCGGCGGGACGACCACGCTGATTCGGATCACGGTGTCACCCAGTCGAACCTCATCGCCGTCGACCAGATCACGCTCCCGAAACTCCAGCAGTGCACCCTCTTCCGGCGTCTGCCCCGGCAACCGGCGCCCGATCTCCACCCCGTTGACGTGAGTTCCGTTGAGACTGCCGAAATCCCGCACGCGAACATCCGGCGGGTTGACGTCGAACAGGCAGTGATGCCGCGACACCAACGGGCGCGGCCCATTCTCGACAATCCGCGGATCACAGTCGTCCGCACGCCCGAGCACACAATGTGCCTTCTCACCGAACACGAACTCCGCACCGGCGGTGGGACCCTCGATCACCGACAATCGCACCGAGGCGGGCATGGGTCACTCACCGTCCTCGGGCGGGAGCTCGGAATCCCACGACAACTCCCATACCCGTAGGCACGAGTCGAGATCCACAGTGGCCAGCACGCTGTCGTCCCGGCTCAGTGCCACCTGGCAGAGCGGTCCCTGGTGACCGTCCAGTGTCTGCAGGCAGCGCCCGGAGCCGACGTCCCACACTCGCACCAGGCGGTCCCAGCCGCCGGTGACCAGGAACGAGCCGTCGGAGCTGAGAGCGAAGACCAGCCCGCTGCTCGGCATCAACACGGTGTGCAGTACCTCCCCCGTTGCAGTGGCCCATACTTGCAAACCTTCCGCGCACGAGGTCGCGGCTCGAATGCCGTCGGCACTGAACGCGATGGCGGTGTTGGCAGTTCCGTCATTGCGGAGGCTGTAGCGGAGTTCACCGGTACCCACGTCCCACGCGCCGACGAACATCTGCTGGTACACGAACAGCGTGCGGCCGTCCGCGCTGAAGGCCAGGCGCTCGTCACGCGAGCGTGACGGCAACGTCCACGCGGGACGCTCCGAATCCGGCGACCACAGGTGGATTACGTTCTCGCCCGACGGGCCACCGAAGCGATTCGCATCCGGATGCGTGCCGCCGTGGGTGGCCAGGCTGCGGGCGTCGGAGCTGACCGCGACCGCGGAGATCTTGCCGTGATCCGCCTGCAGCGTGCGCAGGACCTCACCGGCAGGTAGGTTGCGCAGTCGGAGGGCGCCGTTCTCGTCGCCGATGAGAATCCGGTCGCCCGTGGGTGTCACCGCAAATGCGGTGATAGCGCCGGTCTCGTCGGTGAAGATGCGCTTGGACCAATCCCGCAGGCTCAGTTGCCGGATCGTTCCCGCCGAGGTCAGTACCGCGAGCAACATGCCATCGACGGCGAACTGGATATCCCGCGCGGCGCCGCCCTCACCCCGGTCGAAGGTGTGCACCACCTCTCCTGCCAGGCAATCCCAAACATCCACCTCGCCGGTCCAGCATCCGGTCACCGCGACGAGGCCGTCCTCGCGTAGTGCCAGTGTCGGTGGCTGCGTGAGTAACCCGCGCCCGTCGAAGGAGTACAGAGCAGCCACGCTGCGCAGCGTGGACCTGCGTCCGTGCACGCCCACCTGCGCCCAAATCTCTCGCAGAGCCGGGTGGCGGGCGAAGCCCGGCACCTGCTGCGCGGACCGCAACATCGCCGCGGCGGATGCGAATTGCCCTTGTTCCGCGAGATGTCGCGCGCGCTCCACCAATTCGCCGAACGCCTCCGCGGTCCGGGTGAGCTCGCCGGCCGACCGTGGGCGTACGTAACACCACGGTGCCCAATAGCCGGTGGTCGGCAACGGACGGGCCACGGCGATGCCGTTACCGCCGAGCACCGCGACCCGGCCGTGACCGGCGACAGCCGCGGTGCGCACCCACCGGACGGCAGCGGGCACATCCGCATCCAGCGTGCGCAGGCAGCGGCCCGTGCGCGCGTCCCACACGCGGATCGGCACACTGACGTCACCCGCGGTGAGCACGGTGGGCCCGGCCGAATGAACCGCCAGCTGCGTCACGTCTCGCAACCGGTGTGGCACCTCGCTCACTACAGTGCCCCGCGACGCGTCCCACAGCGTGCGCGGCCCATGCCACCAGGCGACCACGGCCCACCGGGCGTCCTGCGAAACGGCCGCGACATCCATCGGGCTGGTGAGTACGTCCCTGCCGTTCAGACTTCCCCGGACCGGTCCCGTCAATGTGGCGATGCAGCGGCCACCGGCCACATCCCACGAGCGGACCGTGCAGTCACCGTCCAGCCCCCGGAACGATGCGGACAAGGCCCTGCGGCCGTCTCCACTCAGTGCCAGTGACGTGATCGGTCCGATGTGACCGGGCAGGGTGGCGACACACCGTGGCAGATCGAGCGCCCAGACCCGGATTGTTCCGCTCGTGGATCCTGTTGCGACGTAGCGGCCGTCACCACTCATCGCGACGGCGACGTTGTCGCTCTCTTCGTTCATGGCAGGCTTTCCCTGCTGGGCGCGGCCGCGTTCCAGGTCCCACAGCTCGATCCGTCCATCTTCCCGGACGGCCGCGCCGACGGTGCCCGCGTCGTCGATCGCGAGCGCGGCAATCGGTAATCCACTCGGCGTCAGGGTGTGTCGGGGTCGGTGTTCCCCCGGCGACCACAGCAACAGCCTGCCCGCACGGTCACCGGATATGACGAGGCTACCGTCGGCGTTGACCGCCACCGCCGACACGTCCTTTTCGGCGTGGCCGTCGAAGTCGGCGTCGATTCGCCGAGGGCGGCGCTCCCACTCCACCAGTGCGGCAGCGCAGTCCGGCGAGCTCGGGTCGGCGACGGCCGCCTCCCGCAGCAGATCCTCGGCCCGCTCGTCGTCACGCTCGAGCTGTACTGTCCCCAGGAGCAGCGCGCCGAGCCCGGCCGGAGCGCCGGTATCCGCGGCTCGTGCGGCCTGGAGATCCGAGACGACATCCTCTCCGGTGCACAGTCCTGACCTCCACCGATACAGACCGAAGTTGTAGACCGAGGGCAGGTGGTGTGGATCGATCGCGACCGCTTGCTGCCACGCCTTCTCGGCCTCTTCCTGCCGGCCGAGATCCAGCAGCGACAACGCCTTGTTCGACAACCCGTCGGCCAGCAACTCAGCCGCGACCGGCCGCGACCGCGGATATGGTTCGCCGACGAAGTTGGTGTACAGCTCGGTCAGACCGTCCGCCAACGCTTCTATTCTCGGTCGCGCGGTGGGGTCCGCCGCGAAGCATTGCCGCAGCAAAACGGCTAATTGTGGTGGTAGCGAAGGGATCCCGGCCGCCTGCGTGCCGCCGTCGGCGACAAACGACTCGAACACCTCGCCCGCGGTCTGTCCGAATCGGCACGGTGGGCCGCCCGCGAACAGCTCCCACACGCTGATCGCCCACGACCACACATCCGTCGCCCGAGACAGTCGCACCGATGCGTCGTGGCCCGCCAGCGCCTGCTCCGGCGAGCAATAGGCCGGTGTCATGCCGCCGAACCCGACCAACACACTCGGACCCGGTCGCACACTCGCAGACTCACCCGCGACGGCGCGGGCCTTCGCCAACCCGAAATCAGTGACCTTCACGATCCCATCACCGGTGAGCATTACATTGGCCGGCTTCACGTCCTGATGGATCAGCCCCTGCTCATGGGCGTGCTCGAGCCCCCAGGCGAACTGGATCGCCACATCAAGCAACCGACCGACCACCTGCTGCTGGTCACCCTCGTACAACGTTCGGTGGCGGATGGCGTCGGCGAGACTGCCGCCGTCCACCCACTCGGCGAACACCTGCGGCACCGGATCGTCGAGTCGACGCACGTAAGCACACGACACCGTGTTCGGATGCACGCCCAACCCCACCCACGCCTCGGCCTCGGATTCGAAGTCCCGCAAGTGCTTTGGCGAATCCACCAGATCCGGGCGCGGCGTCTTCACCGCCAACTCCACCCGCCAGCCGCGATGCCATACCCGATACACCAACCCCATCCCGCCAGAAGTGATCACGTCGCGGACCTCGTACAGGTCCGCGACCACCTCTCCGACCCGCCACGGCCCGAATCGGCTTGCGTCCGAGTCGAAGTCCTCGCTCATCATTACGCGCCCCCGTTTTCGTGTTCTTGTCGACGGTCACGCCCTCGCACCAACTGCTTGCCAGGAAAACGTGCACTGTTGCGGATCATCGTCACCCGCAACATCATTACGGCGCTACCTGACGATCGACAGGGGCCCCGCCCGACGAGGAGAGTCACCGGGTGGTGTCCGATGGTGTGTCGTCGACGCTCGCGGGTCAAACATCGTCGGCCAACAAGCCGAGGTGTTCCTCACGGACGATGCCGAACCACAACGCACGGTTGATCAATCCAGCACGCCGATCGTCCAATCCGTCGTAGCCGCGCAAACCGAGACGGTCGACCAGATACTCGATATGGAAGTTCACCGCCGACAGTGTCCTGATGTCTCGCCCGGTCTTCGTACGCTGGACCCGTCGGAGCAGTTCGGGGATCGTCGGCACCGCGGTGGAGCCATGCACCATCCGCGGTTCGCACAGCGCGACCAGCACCATAAAGTGCTTGGTAGTCTCGTCGACCCGTCGGACAGGGTCCCCGGTCCCACCGACGGTGGCGGTTGTAATAAGAATCGGGGCGGCGGCGCGGCGCAGCACGAACACCTTGAACTCGACCACGTTCGACTCCGCGTCCAGCAGCTCTATCCGGGATTCGGTAAACGGCACCGGAAGACGTTCGCCTGGGCGAATGGTGAAGTGCTCGCCACGGCCCTCGTCGTTGTGCACCACATAGGTCGCGTCCGCCTTACTCGCGTAGTTCGTCAGGATCCAGTACTCGTCGAGCGCCTCGATGCGCCCGGCCAAACGGGAGATTCCGGGCCGATCGAGACGAACATCGACCCGACGGGTGTCCGACCCTCGCCCGAACATCGCCTGCTCACCAGGCCACAGATTCAATGCCGGCGCCCGCATCACCGTGCCCTGCGGCGCGGGCACGTGCACGAGAACCGAGCACTTGTTGATTTCGGTCACGGCCCCATTGTGACCACGCACGAGCTCGAAACGTTCCGGCACCAACCACACTCGGTGTTCGCCGATAACCGGCCACGGCTCACCTGAGGATCATCAGGTTCCGCATCCGGCTCGCCGAGCCCTCCGTGGACCACGGCACACAAACGTTTCCGGGAGGCAGAAGCAGCGAGGACAACCACCGAACACCCCACACCGCCGCCGAATGATGTGGGCCGCCATCGCCGCCGACAACGAGGACGTAGGGCAGGCGTACGAGTTCGGCGCCCCACGGTGCTGGCCATCGGCATCCTCCCACGATCGCCACGATCGCGCTTACTCTGCGCGGCTCCACCACTCGCTGGCTGCCCCAGCCGCCGCCGACGGCCAACCACCGGCGGCACTGACTGCGGCAGATGCGGCAGATGCCCCCGGTGACGCGGAACCCCGCCACGGGGCACGCTCGACCATGGTGCCCAAGCCCATTCGATCAATCGCCCGCAAGGCGTGGTTGAGGACCAGTCTGGACTGTTTCGGTCGTGCCCTATCGCTCGCGGCGACTTGATCAGCCTGATAGGGCAGGTGCACCGGCAGAAACACTCCGGCACCGCGCGATCAGCAGGTCGGTCCCCGCCGCCGTCACCGGTCCGCCCGTAGCAGCAGCACACCGCTGGGCGTCAGCCCACCGCTGGTGACCACACCGACCCGAGCGTCGGGAATCTGTCTGGCTCCGGCTTGACCCCGGAGTTGGAGTACGGCCTCGCGGACCAGGCCCATGCCGTGGGTGCGGCCGTGTGACAGCTGCCCGCCGTGGGTATTGAGCGGCAGTACACCGTCGCGGGCGATGCTCTTGCCCTGCGCCAGAAAGTCTTTCGCCTCCCCGATACCGCAGAAGCCCAGCGCCTCGATCCAGGACAGACAGTTGAAGGTGAATCCGTCGTAGAGTTCGGCCACATCGACGTCGGCGGGCGTCAGGTCGGTGCGCGTCCACATGTGCGCGGCCTGGCCCAGCACCTGCGGCTCATGGGTGAGGCTGCTCTGATCCCATTCCAGCCGTTCGATGATCTGGGTTCCGACAGCCTCCACCAGAACCGGCGGCTGGGCCAGATCCCCTCCGGTTTCCCGGGCGGAGACGATCACCGCCACCGCCCCGTCGCATGGCACGTCGCAGTCGTAAAGCCCGAAGGGTGTGGTGATAGGACGTGCCGAGAGGTAGTCGTCCATGGTGAGCGGGTCGCGGTAGATCGCGGTGGGATCCAGTGCGGCATTGGCGCGTTGGTTGAGGGCGATCCAGCCGAGCGTCTCGCGATCGGTGCCGTAGCGGTGGAAGTGGCGCTGCGCGGTCTGCGCCAGTAGATGCGCCGCCGAGATCGCGCCGAACGGCGCCAGCCAGCCGTCGGCGATCCCGCCGGATCGCGAAATGCGCCCGGCGCGAACCAATTCCCCGTAGGTGGACTCCCACACGGTGCGGAAGCACAGCACGTGCCGGGCGAGCCCGCCGGCGACCGCCAGCATTGCGGCGATGACCGAACCCCCCGGCCCGAAAGTCTCCGCGCTGCCGTTGTACCAGGTCGGCCGGATACCCAGGGCCGATTCGATGGCGGTGACACCGCCCTCGCCGAACGGGCCGAACCCGCCGGCTCCCGGATAGGTCGACAGCCCGTCGATATCCTCCAGGCGCAGGCCCGCGTCCTCGACCGCCGCCCGGCAGGCCTGCACCGTCAGCGACAGCGGATCGGCCATCAACCGCCGCCCGAGGTCCGACATCCCGATTCCGGTGAGCGCGACCTTGTCCTCGAACTTCTCCGGTGACGCCATCGGCCGCACGTGGCGCGACACCGAGGCAGGCTCGATGTCGTCGGATGGCAAGGGAGCCAACGGCTTCTGCTCGTCCGCCGGGCGGAACAGCGGCAGCCACACCTCGCCGAGATGCTCGAACTCCACCTGCATACGGATTCCGAGGGTCAGCTGCTCCGCTTCACATGCCACCGCATTGGTGGTCAGCCGCACGCGCGGATCCTCTTCCAGGGCAACCTGTGCCACTACGTACGGCGTGGGCAGGCCGGGCACCCGGAAGCGGTGGTTCACGGTGAAGCCGATGAGGGTGGCGAATCCGCTCACCACCCGCACGCTCATCCGGTCGCCGCGGCAGTAGCGGCAGACCGGTTGCGGCGGATGGATCAACGCGGCACAGGACAGGCATTCCCGGATACGCAGGCGGCCGTCCGCGCCGGAGGTCCAGAAGAACTCGTTCTCTGGTGTGATGGACGGCTGTGGACGCGGCACGCTCACCGGCTGCTCTCGAAGACCGGCGGATGCTGCGCGGCCGGATCGGGATTCGCGATGGGCAACCCCATGAATCGGCGTGCGTTGTCGCCCATGAAGTCCCAGGTGCGGCGCTGGTCCATACCCTCGGCGTACTTCCAGTAGCTTTTCGGCTCCGGGAGTCCCTCCGGATGTGGGTAATCCGAGCCGAACATCACCCGATCCCAGCCGACCGTCTCGACGACGTCGGCGACCGATCCCTCCCAGAACGGGCTGACCCAGATATTGCGCCGGAAGACCTCCAGCGGGTCTTCGGGGAAGTTCTGCGGCATCTTCTTGGTCAGGTCTGCCAGGTCGTGGAAAAGTGGATGGATCCACGAACTGCCGTTCTCCACACTGGCGATGCGCAGCCCCGGGAATCGGGTGAGGGTGCCGTGGCATATCAGGCTGCCGATCATGTCGGAGATCTCCCGATGCCCGAGGGCCAGCCACCGGAACGAACTCATGGCCATGAAGTTCTTGGTGGCCGGCGGTTCCCACTTGTTGACGTACTCGTCGAGCGGCGGCTGGCTGGCATGCAGCACGATCGGCAGGCCCGCGTTCTCCACGTCACGCCAGAACGGATCGAACTCCGGCAGTGCGGGCGAGCGCCATCCGCGGTGGTTCTTCACCGGCGCCGGTTTGATCAGCACCGCCTTCGCGCCGTTCTCGAGCAGATATTCGAGTTCCCGCTGCGCGCCGTCGACTTCGGCGCAGTTGATGATCGGCGTGCTGAAGATCCGGTCCTGGTAGGCGAAGCTCCAGTGCTCCAGCATCCACTGGTTGAGCGCGTGGATGATGGCCTGGGTCAGCTCCGGATCATCGGCCGCGGAGTGCTCGACGAGGCTCGCCAGTGTCGGATAGTTGAGTGTTTCGCGGACGCCTTGGCGGTCGAGTTCGATGATCCGGTCTTCCGGATTGCGGGCGGCGGTGGGCGCTTCGATTGCGGCGCCCTGCATTTCACGCAAGGTGAGGCCCTCGGTGTTCTCGCCGGCGAAGAACTTCTCGTGCGCGCCCGGCGCGGCGACACGATCGAAAGTCGGATTCGGGATGAAATCCGTGATCCGGCCGTTGATGGCGATCCGGGTGTGGCGTCCGATCTGGACGTACTGGACGGCCTGCCGGTACTGCTCGGGCAGGTACCGAGTGAGAGCTTCGGCGGTCTCGTACATGTGCGAGTCGGCATCGAAGATCGGGGCGGCTATCGGCTGCCTCATGTCTTGTCTCCTTCGTGGCGCCTGACCGAGCGGCCCGAACGGCGTAAACGCCAGGCACACAGTCTATTTGGCGATGAACCTGGTTGCGTCGAGAAGCAGGACGACGCGATCGTGCACGTCGGCGGGCAGGCCGTTCTCGGTTTCGCCGTACAACTCGTTCAACATCGAATAGAACGACCCCCGCTCATCCCCTTCCACGGTGACCAGCCATCCTTGCGCCTCCAAGACCCGGGAAGGGGCGTCCGGATCGGTGATGAGGAAGGAATAGTTGGGGTTCGCCTGCAGGCTCGTGAACTTCCGCCGCGGAATCGTATGGCTCATGCGTAGATGTGCGCCGTCCCAGGTGAATCGCATCGGCGTCTGGTCCGGAGATCCGTGCGGGGTCACGGTTGCGAGCACGCCGACGATCGGGCGCCGCAGGAGGTCCTCGAATCCGGCAGGCACTTTCGACGTCATGATTCCACCACCCGTTCGCCACTAGTATCGAAATACATACCGTAATACTCACTGGAGACCGCCGCAAGCACCGCGGACGGCCGCCGAGCCCTCGAGACGACATGGTTGTGACACCACTTCCGGTATGGCTTACTGTATATAAGTCTACAATCTGGAGGAACGAGTATGCGGAGAATAATTGCCCCCGAGATCTCCAACTGGCCGGACGAAGACTTCCGGCTCGTCGGCGGATCGTGTGGCGGATGCGGCGCGACCGTCTTCCCCATCCAGGACCTGTGCCCGCGGTGCAGTCGGCAGTCGATCGAGCCGACCACACTCCCGCGCAACGGAACCCTGGTGGCCTGGACCACCCAGGGCTTCCTCCCAGGGGCGCCCTATCTCGGCGACGAGACGCCGAAAACCTTCGTTCCCTTCGGGGTCGGTCTGGTCCAGCTCGGCGATGTCATCCGGATCGAAGGCCGGCTCACCGAAAACAACCCGGACAAGCTGGAATTCGGAATGGAAGTCGTGCTGACGACCGTGCCGCTCGGCACGGACCCCGAAGGCAACGAGGTGCTCACCTTCGCCTTCCAACCAGCCTGAGGGGCAGGACTTTTCACATGACCAACGATGTAGCGATCATCGGCGTGGGTATGCACCCATTCGGCCGCTTCGAAGGCAAGACCGCGATGCAGATGGGGACACACGCCATCCGCGCCGCACTCGCCGACGCCGGATTGGAATGGCGCGACATCCAATTCGCCGTCGGTGGCAGTTGGGAGGTCGCCAATCCCGACGCGATCGTGAGCCTGATGGGACTGACCGGGATCCCCTTCACCAATGTCTTCAACGCCTGCGCCACCTCGGCCAGTGCCACCGAAGTCTGCGCCGACGGAATCCGGCTCGGCAAGTACGACATCGGCATCGCGATCGGCATGGACAAGCATCCGCGCGGCGCGTTCACCGTCGACCCCACCCTCGTCGGCATGCCCAAGTGGTACGGCGAGAACGGTCAATACCTGACCACACAGTTCTTCGGGATGAAGGCCAACCGCTACCTGCACGACCACGGGATCTCCGTGCAGACCCTGGCCAAGGTCGCCGCCAAGAACTACCGCAACGGCGTATCGAATCCGAACGCTTTCCGCCGCAAGGCGATCTCCGAGGCGGACATCCTCGCCGCGCCGATGCTCAACTACCCACTGACCCACTACATGTTCTGTGCGCCGGACGAAGGCGCCGCCGCTGTGATCATGTGCCGAGCCGACATCGCGCACCGCTACACCAGCAAGCCGATCTACGTGCGCGCTGTCGAGGTGCGGACGCGCAAATACGGCGCGTACGAGGTCAATACGACCTACGCACCGGTGCAGGAAGACGTGTCCCCCTCGGTCTACGCATCGCGCGCGGCGTTCGAGTCCGCAGGTATCTCACCAAGGGACATCGACGTCCTCCAACTCCAGGACACCGATGCCGGAGCCGAGGTCATTCACATGGCCGAGGCCGGATTCTGCGCCGACGGAGACCAGGAGAAGCTGATCGCCGACGGTGTCACCGAAATCTCCGGTTCGATGCCGGTGAACACCGACGGCGGACTCATCGCGAACGGCGAGCCTATCGGCGCCTCGGGTATGCGTCAGCTCCACGAACTCGTCCTGCAACTGCGCGGGACCGCCGGCGACCGTCAGGTATCCGGTGATCCCAAGGCCGGCTTCGCGCTTCTCTACGGCGCTCCGGGCACCGCCGGGGCAACAATCGTCACCACCTGATCCCGCCACCGAAAAGCCAATGGCGCAGAACTGGCCAGTTCGGTGCGTGGCATGGTATCTGCACACTGCTGCCGCGCGCCGAACCGGCGAAGATCGCCCCTGGCAACCGCGGCGGGCATCGATCAGCTGTACGGGTGCGACTTGAGTGAGATGCCATCTGCGCGTCGACTTTCGGTGATCCGAACTGCCGCACGGACTTCACGGCGACGCGGGTTGCCCCGAGGCGCCCGCACCCGCCGTCTCTCCAGATCCCACAGGCGCTCACACATCCGGTTCCAGCCGTCGCTCGAATCGGGATCCAGCTCGGCCGCGAGGTATCCCTATCGCCCCCAGGCCTGCAGCAGGTCCTCGGTCGTGGTCACGGTGGCCAGTAGAGACAGAGTGTTTTCGATGACGGCGTCCCCGTACTCGCGTGGCACTCCCGCGACGGCATCGCGGGGCAGCACAACGTGATAGGCGGCATTCACCGCGTCCATGACCAAGTTCGGGATGGCCACATTGAGCGATACCCCGACCGCGACGATCGTCGAGACACCGAGATTGCGCAGCACCGCATCCAGATCGGTGCCGCCCATGGGACCGAGGCCGTGCCCCCGCGTGAGCACCAGGTCGCTCGGTTCCGGCCCGAGTTCCGGCAGCAGCGTGGCACCGGCACTGCCGGGAGTCACTGCGACACCGCGGCGGCCGATGGCAAAGAGTTTGGCATTGTGATTCGAGCCTTGGCCATCGGCCCGCCGCGATACCACGCAGTGCACCACCCGAACTCCGGCCGTGCGCGCCGCGGGTAGCAACTTGCCGATATTGGGCAGTGCCTCGCGACGCGCCTCATCCGCCAGGGCGGGCAGACCGGCGTCGGGCCCGACGACCGCGCCCTGGCACTCCTGGGTGACGATGGCCGTGTGCTCGGGCGCGACCAGATCCGGCAGGGCGAGCCGACTCACGCCGTGCCGACCGGCGGCACATCGTAGAACTGGGTGGCCCACTTGCGAAGCGACAGATACGGTTTCGCGTCCTTGGGTGAAAGCGGCGGGCGCTCGACGTACTTCTGATGACGCCAGATGCTCAGGTCTTCCCACACGGTGACCAGGAACTGCTTCTCGACACGCTCACGAACCGCCGGCGGCGGGACATCGGAATCGTCGCCCGGATTGCGCGGCCACCAGATCGAATAGAACAGGTCCGAGCATTCGTCGTCGACGGGTGTCGTGGCGAAGATGAGCCGGTGCTTGGATGATCCGTCGAACGCGCTGATGGAGCCGCCGAGACCGAACATCTGCGCGTGGATCTTCAACGCCATCCGGTCCGGATCGTCACTGCGCGCGTCGGGCCAGCCGGTCAGGAAGTTCCAGGTGTGGTCGACGACGCTGTAATCCAGCATCCGCGGGGTGACGGTGGCGCCGTGCACGTACTCGAAATGCAGACTGTCCGGGCCGTTCTCCAGCACGACCTGGGGGTGCACCGGCTCGCGTTCGGTCTTGCGGGAGAACTCCGGATACGGACGATAGAAGTTGTCCGGGTCGGTCTCGAGTTCCGGGAACAGCCGCAGGATATCGGGCATCTCCCACTGCGGTTCCTTGCCGTCGGGCTGATGCCACATGAACACGCAGCCGTTCTGCTCGTTGACCGGATAGACCCGCAACCGCAGACCGCGGTTGGTCCGATCCTCGCCGGGAATGCGGCGATTGGTACCGTCTGGGCCCCACCGCCAACCGTGGAACGGGCATTCGACACAGTCGCCGACCACTTTGCCGCCGTAGCCGATATGCGCACCGAGATGCCGGCAGTGCCCGGTCAATATGTGCAGTTCACCGGATTCGTCACGGTAGGCGACCAGATCCTCGCCGAAGTATCGGAGCGGGCGCACCTCACCTTGCGGGAATTCGGCCGACCACCCCACCATGAACCACCCGGTGACCTTCCATGTGAAGGGGACCTTCACGTGACACCTCCAGTCTTGCGAAGGCGGAAACCGCCGATACTGATATCATTACAGTAATACATATGGCATGCGTCCCGCGACCCTGCGGGACGGTTGTCCCGGTCCGAGCGAGCACGTCATCGATCGGCGATGACGACATTCCCGAACGTTCGGATGAAGTTCGCTGCGGCTGCGGGGCTCGAGCCGTCGACGTGCACCACCGCCCAAGCGGCACCGCGCTTTTCGAGATCGTCGAGGTAGGCCAGAGCCGTGCGCACCGTGCTCGGGTCGGCGAAATCCAAATGCGGGCATACGACCTGGACGTCGACCGAATCCGGATCACGGCCCGCCGCGGCCAGCCGACGGCGCAGTGCGCTGACGCCGTCGCCGAACTGATCGGGATTCTCGATGGCCTTGGTGCGCATCGCGGCGGCCATATCCGCGCCGGCGATGATCGGCATCCACCCATCGCCGTGCTGCACCACCCGCCGCAGGGCGGCCGGACCGTTGCCACCGATCCAGATCGGCGGATGTGGTCGTTGTGCAGGCGCCTGCAGCCACAATGGCCCCGGAGCCGCGAAATCTCTACCCTCGAACGGTTTTTCGGGTTCAATCCAGATCCGCCGCAGCGCACCCAATGCCTCGTCGAGGAGTTCGGCGCGGCGTTCGTGGACCACGCCGACCGCGGCGAACTCCGCCCGCAGATAGCCCGCACCCACACCGGCGATCAACCGCCCGCCCGAGACGATATCCAGACTGCCGAGCGCTTTCGCGGACAGATAGGGATTGCGGAACGGGAGGACATAGAGGTTGGTCAGCAAGCGAATTCGCGCGGTGACGCCGGCCATGAAACTCAGCGCCGCGACCGGATCGAGGGTGTTGTGCCCGCCGTTGCGCCGCCATTTCAGCGACGGGGCCGGATGTTCGCTCAATGCC
This sequence comes from Nocardia vinacea NBRC 16497, assembly GCF_000308835.1. Classification (GTDB taxonomy): domain Bacteria; phylum Actinomycetota; class Actinomycetes; order Mycobacteriales; family Mycobacteriaceae; genus Nocardia; species Nocardia vinacea. The sequence continues at coordinate 39,018 of NZ_BAGN01000407.1, forward strand.
ACCGCCGAGAATCCGGACTCCTCGGCCGCCGTGACGACCGCGCGAATCACCTCCGGCCGCAGAAACGCATCGGAGGCGGCCGGCAGTTCGCTCGGATATTCGAGCACGAATTTCATTGCGCTGGTCTCCTTGCCGAGTGCAGCGCGCATTCCTCGACGATCGAGTGCACGCCGAAGTTGTGCCCGCTGGCCGCCTGGGCATTGGTCACGAATCGAGGTGCGACGCGAAACAGCGCCTGGATCTCGGCGAGGGCCGCCGGAACGCGATCGGCTTGCCGCCGACGATCGTGTCGTGACGGCATAGCCGCACACTCCCTGTCAGCTCGTCTTCGACTTGGCCGGCGCGGCATAGTTGGGACGTCCGAGTCCGAGCACGTGCTGCGCGATCAGGTTCCGGAAGACCTCGAGAGTGCCGCCGTAGATGCCGCACAGCGGCGCCCAGCGGTAGATGTATTCGGCGCCACCGTCATCGATGGCGCCGTCGGTATCGATCGGCAAGGCCGACGCGGACCCGAGAATGTCCATCAGATCCGGTGCGATATCACGCATCGCCTGTGCGATCGCGACCCGGCCGAACATATTCGGCGCCGACAGCGCGGCCTCCATCCGGGCGATACTACGGCCGAGCCGATACGCGACCGATCCATCGTCGAGCAGCCGACGACCGTCCGGACCGCGCCGCGCGGTTATCGCCGCCACCTTATCCGCCGACGTCGCCATCACCAGGCCCTGATGCACCAGAACCGACACATCCTGCAAGCCGTCCGCGGCAACGTCGACCACGCCGTGCTCGACGCTGAGCGGCTCCATGAGCACGCGCCAGCCGTCGTTCACCTCGCCGAGCCGATATTTGTCGTCGATCCGGACGTCGCTGTAGTAGACGATATTGGTGCGATCGCCGTCCACCGTCCGGATACCCTGGATCTCGATACCCGGAGTGTCCAACGGGACCAGGAACATGGTGAGGCTCTTGTGTTTTCGCGCCTCGGGATCGGTATTGGTGATCAGGAAGACGTACTGGCAGTTGTGCGCGCCGGTGGTGAACATCTTGGCGCCGTTGATGACCCACTGGTCCCCGTCGCGGACCGCGCGGGTCTTGCACGTCGCGACGTCGGACCCGCCTTCGGGCTCGGTGTAGCCCAGGCACAACCGGACCTCGCCGGTGAGTACGCGCGGCAACACATCCGCGCGCAGCTCGGCCGATCCGAACTGCTCGACGGATTGCGCCACGATGATGGTGGTGCCCCAGGTGACCCAGGGCACGTGCACGCGCCGCTTCTCCAGATCCCAGATGCGCCGCTGCACACGAGTCATCCCGCCGTCGGCGCCGGTATTCATCTCGGCCGTCAGCCATCCCTCGGCGCCCATGGCCAGGTGCACGCCCGCGTCGAAGTTGTCGCCGGTTTCGCGATCGCGCCGACGCACCTCCTCGGTGACGTGGCTGCCGAGAAACTTTCGCACCCGATCGTGGAAGGCCGCGTCCTCGGCGGAGAGTTCAACGAGAGAAAAGTCCATCGGTAGCTCCGTCCTAGGCCCGAGCGAACAGTTCGGCGACTCGCACGGCGCTGGCGCCCGGATCGCCCGCCGCCAGCGGCCACCCCCGGGCACGCACCAAATAGGCCGAGGCGGCCGACTCGGTCGTCACCCCCAGTCCGCCCTGGACGTGCACGGCCATGGTGGCCGCCATGGTGGCCTCCTCGGCCATGTACACGAAGGCCGCCGCCGCGAGTCCGGGCTGGACATCGGGTTCGTATTCGAGGAACCAGGCGGCCCGGCGAGCCAGGTTGCGCCCGGACTGCACGACGATCGCGATATTCGCCAGCGGATGGGAGATGCCCTGCAGGGTCGAGATCGGAACACCCATCGTGTAGCGGGTTTTCGCGAATTCGGCCGCGATCCGCATGGTCTCTTCGACGAGCCCGACCAGCGCGGCCGCGGTGAGCACCCGCCATTCATCGAGGGCGCGCTCATAGTGCGCGAGCGCCTCGACACCACTGGCCAGCACGATCCGCCGGTCGGCCGCCGCCGGATCAACCCACGCCATGGGCAAGCGACCGATATTGTCGACCTTCGCCGGCCGGGTGGCGAAGGTCAGCCCGACGATATCGTCGCCGTCGCGGACGATGATCTGATCAGCGACCGACCCCGACGGGATGAGCCGGATCCCGGCTGCGGCGTCGATGCGCGGATCCAGCGCGACCGCCTGTCTGCCTTCGACCACATCGGCCGTGCCGTCGGCATCGGCCCGCAATGCGCCGAGCCGCGCCAGCAAACGCGCCGCGCAGACGTGATCGATCCACGGCACCGGCGCGATGGCGCGGCCGAGTTCCTCCGCGACCAGGGCGAGGTCGACCAGTGTCGCACCGTCACCGCCCACTGACTCGGGCAGCGCCATCGTGGTCGCGCCGGTACCGCACAGCTGCTCCCACAGATTCTTGTCGAAACCCGTCGGTTCGGCCGCCCGTACGACCTCGAGGGGGCACCGGCTCTTGAAGAACTTCGCGTATACCGCTTGGAGTTCCGTCTGGTCTTCCGACAGGCTGTAATCCTGCCTGCGCAATTCGTAGCGGTCCATATTTCCCTTGCTCCTCGTTCCGGCGCGCGACTCAGTCGACGACCGCTCGGTCACCGAAAAAGAATTCCTGTGCGTTGTTGTAGAGATAGTTGTCCAGCACGTCTTCGGGAAGATCGAGCGCCAGGGCCTCCGGTACCACCCTGTGCATGCGAAGCACCGGCCAATCCGAGCCGAAGATCACCTTCTGCTTGCCCCGGGTCCGCATGAAATGCACCAAACTCTCCGGCAGCCGTTTGGGCGACCATGCCGATGTCATGAGCCGAAGATTCTCGTATTTCATGAGCAGCCGAATCGCGATATCCCACCACGGATCGGCGCCGTGGATCATGCACAGACGAAGCTCTGGGAATCGGAAGCACACCCGATCCAGGTAGATGGGATTCTGCACCTCACCCGGAATCGGCGGTCCCGGTAGTCCGGTATTCATGCACAATGGCAGACCCAGCTCGGCGCATTTGTAGTACAGGGGATAGTAGACCGCATCGGTCGGCGGATACCGGCCGTCACCCCAGAAACTCGGCCCCGCGGTCGTGTAGACCACCGGCAGATCGTTCACCAGCGCATCCAGTTCGCGCAGGGAAGGAATCGGATGCAGTAGATCGACCCCGTTGATAGCCAGATCGAATCGGTCCGGCCGCGCTTCGACGAATTTCAGCGCGGTCTTCGACGGTTTCGCCATCGAATACATCAGGACCGCCTTCTCGACGCCCTGCTCGTCCATCTCGTCGAGCAATTCGGCGAGATCGACCTGCGCGTACAACGACGCCGGTCCCTTGAAATAGTCGTCTCGGACCTTCAGCATCCAGTCCGGTTGGTCTCGCTCACCGAAATGCACGTTCACCAGGCAGTCGATTACCTTGCGCACAGTCATGCCCCAATTTCCTCCGCGACACCCGGCAGCACCCGCTTCGCGGCCCAGCGGTAGTCGGGCTTACCGTTGCCGAGGCGTCGGATCTCCGCTACGAAAATGAATTCCTTCGGCACCTTGAATCCGGCCAGCTCGAGTTTGCAAACTTGCCGCAGTGCCACATCGGTGACTTCCTCCCCCACTCGAAGGCATACCAGCGCGACGACCTCCTGACCCCAACGTGGACTCGGCCGCCCAACCACCAATGCGTCGAATATCCCCGGATGCGCCCGCAGCACCTCCTCGACCTCTTCGACGAAAACCTTTTCACCGCCGGTATTCACAACCAGCGAATCGCGGCCGAGCAACCGGAGCGTGCCATCGGCCGCGACGCTCGCCCGATCACCGGGGATTGCCATGCGCTGCCCACCGATTTCCGGAAAGGTGCGCTCGGTGGCCGCACGGTCGTCGAAATAGCCGAGAGGAACCCGGCCGATTCTGGCCGCCCACCCGATCTCGGTGTCCCCGGGCGCGAGAAAACGGGTGCGGTCCGCCGACACCGCGGTGGCCCCCGGGCCCGGATCGAACGTCTCGACCTCGGCGCCGTGTCGACTCCGCCCGAAGGCCATACCGCCGGTCTCCGAGGCTCCATACCCCTCGACGACCATCACGTGCGGAAGCAACTCGAGCAGTTGCCGTTTGTGGCGTGGGTTGGTCGCCGCTCCCCCGGTCCCGACGGCCAGCAGCGAGGACAGGTTGTACGAGCGCTCCCGGAGCTCTTGGACCAGCGGGCCGGCGTAGGCGTCGCCCACGATCGTCATCAACGCCGCGTTCTCGAGTTCCGCTATTTCCAGAGCGGTGCGCGCGTCGAAGGTTTTTCGGTCGTCGTACAGCACGATCGTCTGCCCGACCAGCAGCCCCGCGCAGGCGGTCATGATGCCGGCGGCGTGCGACAGCGGTGACACCGCGAACCACACGTGTTCGGTCGATCGCGCGAGATCCTGTACGGGCGTGAGAGATTCGTGATCGGCGCCGTTCATCGACGCCACATAGAGATCACTCTGCCGCCAGAGGACGCCTTTGGGTCGCCCTGTGGTCCCGCCGGTGCACAACATCACCAGATCGTCGGGCGTAGCGGTGATTACCTCAGCGGTGTCGCCCTCGAGCACCGTGTCCGCGAACGGCACCGTACCCACCGGCACGGGCGCGTCACTGCCGTCCTCGATCGAGATCAGCAACTCCACATCGTCCGGCGCAGCTTCGGCCACCACCGGCCCGAATGATCGATGGAAGACGATGCCACGGGGCCGGACATACGCCAGCAGGTCCCGGATCTCGCGCGCCGTGTAGTGGTAGTTGATATTCGCGGGTACGACACGAGCCTTCATACAGCCGATCAGCACGTCGAGATAAAGGTCGTTGCGCATGAGCAGCGCGACCCGATCCTGACCGCACTCCCACCGATCGAGCCGGTGCCGCAGGGTGTGCTCGCCGAAACCCCGAGCCGCAATGAAATTCGCGAACCGCCGGATCCGCAGCGCCGACTCGCCGAAGGTACTGCGCCGGTCGCCGCAGACTGTCATCGTCCGGTCCGGAACCGCCGCCGCGACAGCGTCGAAGACGGCCCCGATAGTCCATTCGGTCAACGCGGGCTCGATTTCACGCGGCGGCCGCGACGGGCAGCCCCAGGAATTCGACAGCGTTGTCGCGCATGATCTTTCGCACGTCGGTCGCGTCGAAGGCGGTCAGCTCGTCGGTGAAGGCCACCGGCTCGGCCAGCCCTTCGCCGTGCGGCCAGTCCGAACCGAACAGAATGCGCTCGGCGCCGATCTTCTCCTTCAGCAGCGGCAGATCGTCCTCGTAGTACGGGGCAACCCAGACATGCTCGCGCAGGGTGTCGACCGGGTCGTTCGGGAACGAGCGGGGCGACTGGTTGGCCAGCTTCTTCATCCGCTTGGCCAGCCGGTGCACGAAGTCCGAGCCGTTCTCGATACTGGCGACCCGCAACTTCGGATGCCGATCGAACACACCGTGGATGATCAACGAGGCCATGGTGTCGTGGATGGCGCGGTCGTCGACGAGGATCTTGTCCAGCGCATCCCCCGGTCCGAACGGCTCGAAGGTGTCCTTACCGCCCCACATGGCGGCGATCTTCAGATATCCGCTATCGCCGAGGTGGAAGGCGACCGGCACATTCGCCTCCGCCAGTCGCGCCCACACCGGATCGTGCGATCGATCACCGAGCGAGCGCGGCTTGCCGACACCGGGCACCGGGGCGGGCCGGATATGCACGACGCGCGCGCCACGGGCCAGCACGAAGTCGACCTCGGCGACCGCGGCCGCCGGATCGGCCAGCGAGATCATCGGGGCCGACAGGATCCGGTGGTCCGGCCGGTCGAAACCCCAGTCCTCGTCCAGCCACAGGTTGAAGGCGTGCAGGGACGCCGCCGTCGCCTCGACATCGTCCCTGAGGGCCTCTTCCACGCCGCAGCCGAAGGTCGGGAACATGAAGATCGTTTCGATGCCCTGCTTGTCGAGCACGGCAACGCGGGCATCCCGATCCTGGTATTCGGGCCGCATTTCCAGGCTCTCGACCTGCATCAGCGTCGCCGGGTCCACGCCCTCGGGGACCTGACCGCGGAAGATCAGATCCAGGCAGCCCGGCACGATGATCGGGTCGAAGGTCGGATTGGGAATGAACCGGTTCACCCGGTTGCCGATGATCGCCGTGTGGTGCTTGCCGTCCTGGACGATCTGCACACCCCGCCGCCGGAACTTCTTGTCCAGGTGCCGGGTGAATGCGTCCATCGGCTCGTAGTAGTGGTTGTCGACGTCGATCGCCTTGTAGTCGAGCGCAGTCATCAGCGTCCTTTCAATTCGCCGGATGGTCGTTTTCGACCTGTCCGGTGGCCGACCCGAGCACCGGCTTCGACGACAGCGGTGGTCGCAGCCTTGCCGCGCGGACCGACCTGACCGAATAGTGCGGTGTGACAGTCCATTCCGGGTGCCGCCTGCTGCTACCGTACGACCTGCCGCAGGTCGAATAGATATGTCTACTGTATACCTATCGATAACGCCGTGCACAAGAGTTCGACCAAAGGCCGCCGATCGGAGCCGACCACCCCACGCCAGAGCCGGGCCCCAACGCAAAGCGCCCGGGTGCCGGAACTTTCGTTCCGGCACCCGGGCGCTCCCGCTCCGCGACCGATCAGCAGGCCGGGGACTGACCTCCCTGCAGCACCAGCAGGCCACAGAAGGTCTCCGCGGTGACCTTCCACTGCGAGCCGTCCTTGACCGCCTGGCCGAGCTGATCCGGCAGCACCGGATTGCCCGCGACCAGCAGGGTGTAGGTGACATCGGCATGGGTGGCGTCGAGCGGTTTCACCGCCGACACTGTGGCGGATGTGCCCTGCGCCTGGGGGTTACCCGCCTGCGCCTGCAGCACCGGCGCGAAGACCTGCCCCTTCTCCACGGCCGCGATCCGCGCATCCGCCGTTGCCGCCCCGTTGAAGAAGGTCACGTACGCGTCGGTGACGGCTTTGACGGTCGCCGGATCGGCTTGTGCCGCGGCAGCGCTGGACGACACCGCCGATGTCGGAGCGGTCGCGCTGGAGTCATCGCCGGAACAACCGGTCAGAGCCGCGGCCGCGACGACCACCAGACCACAAGACGCTGCGACAGCGCGAAGGGACGGAACACGCATGGAAATCCTCATCTCGAGTACATTGTAGCTGGCATACAGTAAGCGATACTGTAGTATCGGCAGTCGCGAATTGGCAGTATTTCGCGCCCGGGATAGAACCCGGTCCGATACGGAGATCGCCGCCAGCATGTCCTGAATGTACAGCAGCGTTACCACTGTAGAGAATGTGATTCTCAAAAATGAACCGCAATCATTTCCAGCGCGATGGGGCGCCAGGAATTCTCCTCGGCCGGCACCGGCGACGGTATACGCGCCATGATCGGCATATCCGCGGCCGAGCGACCGGGCACGCCGGACGATATCGCCGTCGCGGTGGCCTTCCCGCTCGGCCCGGACGCGGCATTCGTCACCGGCACCGATCTGCTGGTGGAGTGGTAGCTGCCTTCCTCGGTATTGCGGCCACCGCTGCCGCCGAAACAGCCTGACTCGCAACGTAATTTCGACGGGGCACACGTCACGTCGCGAGACGCCGGCAGAGTCCGGCGTCTCCCCCCGAGACTCAGGGCACGATGACGGTGCGAGAAACCGGCTCGGCCGCGGCCTGCCTGGCGTAGATGCCCCGCTGCAGTGACAGCAGTAGCGCGTTGCGCGTCTCCTCCGGACGGATGAGCTCGTCGAAGCCCATGTGCTCGGCCGAGTGGTACGACGCCTGCAATTCCATGGCACGCAGGGATGCCGAGAGATCTTCTTCGGCATGCGAGGCGCTGCTCAGGGCGGCGGCGCTCATCGCACCCATGGTCGCCCCCGGGTAGGCGAAGGTCGCCACCTGGCTGTCGAATCCGATCAGGGACATCACCATGGACCCGAATCCGTACGCCTTGCGCAATGTGAGATGCAGCTTCAGTGTCGTTGCCGCCGTCTGTGCGACGAACATCCTTGCGCCACTGCGCAATACGCCATCCTGCTCGGATTCGCTGCCCGGCAGCATTCCCGGATTGTCGGCGAGGAACACGATCGGCAGATGGAACGAGTCCGCGACGGTGATGAAATGGGCGGCCTTGTCGGCGGCCGCGGCATCGATCGACCCGGCCAACACCTGTGGCTGGTTGGCCACCACCGCGACCGGGTGACCACCCAGATGGCCCAGCGCGCAGATGATCGCCTCACCGAAATCGGGCTGCACCTCGAACCAGTCGGGATGATCAAGGACCACATCGAGCACCGCACGCATATCGTAGGTGCGCCGGTTGTCGCGGGAGATGATGTCGAGCAGTTCCGGCGTCGGCCGCGGCCCGGCCGATTCGTCGGGCGCCACCGCCGGTGGATACGACCACGCGCTCGACGGGAAATACGACAGGTAACGGCGGATCGCGTCGAGCACATCTTCGTCGGTTTCGCCGAGATTGTGGATCAGCCCGCTCGGCAGCGCGACATCCGGCCCGCCGAGATCCTCCTTCGAAATATCTTCCCCCGTAGACACTTTCACCACCGGCGGCCCGGCGGTGAAGATCGCGCCCTGCCGGCTCATGATCGCGAAATCGGCCACCGGGGCGATCAGTGCACCGTGCCCGGCCGAGGGGCCGAGCACCCCGGTGACCATCGGCACCCGGCCGGAGCATCGCGCCTGGGCCAGCAAATCGGTTGGCGTGCGCCCGTAATGGTCGCCGGTGGGCCGAAATCCCGCACCCTCCAACAGCATTATCAGCGGCACCTTGTTGCGCAGTGCGAGTTCGGCGAGCCGGTAGCGTTTGGAATTGCTGCCCGGCGCGATACTGCCCGCCAGGGTTGTGAAATCTTCCGCCCCCACCATCACCGGCGCGCCATCGATGAGTCCGGAACCGGTCACGATCGCGTCGGCGGCGACCTCACCACCGACCAGGGTGCCGAATTCCTGGAAGGTGCCGGGATCGAGCAGCCGCTCGATGCGCGCCCTGGCGTCGAGCTTGCCTTTGCCGCGATGTTTGGCGACCCGTTCGGGCCCGCCCATCGCCTGTGCGCGCGCACGGCGGCGCCCGAGGTCTTCGAGGGTTTCGTCCCAGGTCTGGGCATTCGTCATCGCTACGTCCTCATCCACATTGATCGTTCGTCGATTCGAGTCTGGTGTTCCGGTCACATCAGCGAGTAACGAATCGGCAGATGTTTGAGCCCGCCCACGAATGTGGTCGCACTGAGCTCGGGTACACCGTTCAGCTCGATCGAGGTCAATCGCGGCAGCAGTTCGGTGAGGAATTTGTTGATCTCCATCCGGGCCAGTCCGGCGCCGAGACAGAAGTGCACGCCGAATCCGAACGCGACGTGCTTATTGGGCTCCCGCTCGATATCGAAGCGGAACGGGTCTTCGAATGCGTCCTCGTCACGGTTCGCCGACACGTAGGACAGCAATACCGATTCCCCGGCAGCGATGGGCACATCGTGGACCGTCGTATCCTCGGCGGCGGTCCGCATGAACGCCTTGACCGGCGTGACCCAGCGGATGATCTCCTCGGTCGCCTGCGGCATCGAATCCAGATTGGCACACAACCGTTCGCGCTGATCAGGACGTTCGATCAGGGCGCGCACGCCACCCGAGATGCTGCTGCTGGTGGTGTCGTGTCCGGCCGTGGCGATGATGGCGTAGTACGACATGGTGTCCACATCCGAGAGCGGTTCGCCGTCGATCCGCGCATTGGCGATCGTGGATCCGAGGTCTCCGGTGGGATTCGCCCGCCAGGACTCGGTCAGATGCTTGAAGTACTCGAACATCTCGATCAGCGAGTTCATCTTCTCGTCCGACGGTGCGCTGCGCTGCAATTCGGCGTCGTCGCTGCCGACCAATTCCTGCGTGAGCTTCAGCATCCGGGGGAAATCGGTCTCGGGGACGCCGAGCAGCGACATGATCACATACAGCGGGAAATTCACCGCGACCTCCTGCACGAAGTCGCATTCCCCGCCGGCATCGCGCATCTTGTCGACATAGCGTTTCGCCAGTTGCTCGACCCGATCACCCAGTGCCTTCATGGCTTTCGGGCTGAACCAATCCGCCGCGATCGCGCGCACGACCCGGTGCTGCGGCTCATCCATATGGATCAGCGTGCGAATACCGGCAGCCGCCTGCATCTCATCCGATTCGGCGGTCATCAGCACCGGTCGAGGCCAGTTCGTGAACAGCCGGTTGGCCCGCTCGATCGCCATGATGTCGGCATGTTTGGTGATCGCCCAGAACGGCTTGTACCCGGGCACGTCGACCAGCGACACCGGAGTCTTCGCCCGCAGCGCGGTGAGCGCGCCGTGCAATCGTGCCTCGTCGGTATACGCGGTCGGGTCCGCGAGGACACTGGCGGCATCGTCGACGCTCGGCATGCTCATCAGCGGCACTTCCATTCCATCCGTCTTCATGCGATCCGGCGGGCACACCGCGTCCCAGATCGTTTGTATCGGCCAACAGCCTGATTTATAGTTACCCTTACTGTCAAGCATTCTATAACGCGCATCCGCGCAGCGGAACGGTGGTATTCATGGACTCCGGGCAACGCAAAATCGTGGTGATAGGCGCCGGATCGGGAATCGGTGCGGCGACCGCCACCCACTTCCACCACAGCGGCGACCACGTACTCGCGGTGGATCTGCGCCCCAACGAAACCCCGGCCGCGCGGCACGAACAGTGCGACCTGCGCGACGCCGCGGCCATCGCGGCGTTGCTGGAGCGGATCGGTCCCGGCTGGGATCTGCTGGCCTACGTTGCCGGCGTGCCCGGCACCGCGCCCGCCGCGGATGTGCTGAAGGTGAACTATCTCGGCATGCGACTGGCGGTCGAGGGCATGCTGCCGCTGCTGCGGCACGGCGGCGCGATCGTCACCGTCGCCTCGGTGGCGGCCCTCGGTTGGCAGCAGCGCCTCGACGACCTGGCCGGGCTGCTCGCCGCGACCGACGCCGAGACCGTCGAGCGCTGGCAAGAGGGCCAGGACCCGGCGTATCCGGTGTACAGCACGTCGAAACAGGCCGCGATAATCTACGCGAAGCGGCTGGCACCGTCGGCCTGGCAGAAATACGGGATCCGGGTGAACACCGTGAGCCCGGGGCCGACCGAGACGCCGATCCTGGCCGACTTCGAGGCGTCGATGGGCAAGGATGTCCTCGACACCGTGAAGGCGACAATCGGCAGGCACGCCACCGTGGACGACATCGTGCCCGTGATCGCCTTCCTC
>NZ_BAGN01000406.1 GCF_000308835.1 Nocardia vinacea NBRC 16497
AGCGCGTGCAGCCGAAGACGCGCGCCGCCTCCTCGAGGTCGGCCGGTACCGCGACGAAAATGCTCGCCGTGATGAGCACGGTGGTGGGCAGCGCGAGCGTGGTGTGCACGAGCGTCACGGCGAAGACGGTGTCGTAGACGTCCAGCCGCAGGAACATCGTGGCCAGCGGCACCGAGAGCACCACGATCGGCAGCGCCCGCACGAAAAGGATGAATACCTGATAGGTGTCCTTACCTCGGAAAACGTTGCGGGCCAACGCATATCCAGCGGGCGCACCGATGGCCAGTGACCAGAGCACGGTGTAGAGCCCGACGAGCACCGAGTTGCCCAGTGCCGGAACGGTCCCGGTGGCGCGGAAGAACGACTGCAGCGTCTCGATGGAGAATTCGCTGGGCAGCAATGGCTTCGGGAACTCGTTCAATGCCTCGCGCGAGGACACCGCGGCGAGTCCGATCAGCACGATCGGCAGCGTCATGAACAGCGTCACCGCGATACACGCCACCTGCACTCCGATGGCCCGCCACCGGCGTCGGCGCAGCGGTGCGCGATCGATCGGCGGCAGCGCTGTGGCCTCACTCATCGCGACCCCTCCGGCGCCCTGACCGTCCGCAGATAGAAGATCGCGGTACCGAGCGAGATGGCCAGCACCACGAGCGAAACCGCGCTCGCGACAGCGGGATTCTGTAGATTCGAGTACCACTCGTAGGTCTCGCCGACCAGCAGTGGGAAGTCCCGCCCGGTGAGTGCCTGCGCGACTGCGAAGGCCTGCAGCGCGAGGATGGTGCGCAGGATCAGCGCGACCTGCAGGCTCGGCCCGAGTTGCGGCAGCGTCACATGCCGGAGCCGCTGCCAGAAGTTCGCCCCGAACACCTGTGCGGCCTCGTCGTAATCCCGTGGAATCAGCTGCACGCCCGCCACCACGATGACGAAGACCAATGAGGTCGCCCGCCAGATCTCGGCGATCACCACCGCGAGCAGCATGGTGCCGGTGTGCTGATAGTTCAACCACTGCACACCGTCCTCGGATAATCCGAGCCAGACCAGCAGTGAGTTCAGGTATCCGCGATTGCCGAAGATCGACAACCACACCAGTCCGGCGGCCAGTTCGGAGATCGCCAACGGCACGCACCACAGGTAGAAGTGGCCACTCGCGAACCGCGGCCGCGCCTGCATCAGCAGCGCCATACCGACCGCGAGCACCAATTGGATCGGCACCACGATCACGATCAACAACAGCGTATTGCGCAGCGAGGTAAGGAAATACGGGTCGTCGAACAAGCGCCGCCAGTGCGCGAGCGTGAAGCCGTGATCATCGCTGAACGCATCGAAGATCGCCCGCACCAATGGCCAACCGAACAGCGCGACCAGCAGCACGATCGAGGGCAGCAGCAGAATCCACGGTGAACCGAGGCGCGCACGCATGGCTATCCCACCCCGCAGATGTCGGCGACGGGATCGGGTGCCCAGCAGGGCACCTTCAGCTCGTCGAGAATGCCCTGCAGCACCCGGGCCTGTTGATCGAGTGTGGTCCGAATATCGGCTCCGTCCAACACAATCGAGCGGAAGCTGTCCTTGAACACCTTGCTCACCTCACCCTCGCGCTGACCGAGGCCGACCGGCGGCAGCGACAGGATCGCGCCAGGTGCCTGCTGCTGTCGGTCCACGGCATCGGCCTCGAGCCTGACCGCCGGTGGCAGATCGTCCGGGATGGCGGTGTCGACCGACGGGAAGAAGCCATTGGAGCGCAGCAGTTCGATCTGGGTTTCCGGCTTGGTCAACGCGCTGATCGTGCGCTGGGCGAGCTCGGCATCGGTGCTGCCCTTGGGAATTGCGAGCCCGGCGACCACGGCCATATAGCCGAGGCCGTGCTTGCCGCGCGGCGCGGGCAGCATGCGCCAGTCCTGCGGGTCGTGCTCGGGCGCGTGCACCAGGCGGACAACATGATCCCAGGCCATGCGCACCTCGCCGCTGGCAAGGGGCTCTTGCATGAAGTCGAAATTCGTACTCGACTGTGCGCAGTTGGCCCACAGTTCGCGGAAGTATTGCCAGGCCGTCACGGCCTCGGCCGAGCGGAAGGTGGTGATCTGCCCGCCGGTGAACGACGGCAGCAGATACCCCTGGGTGAAGCGATGCAGCAGGCCTTTCGGGCCGGCGGGCAGTCCGAGCATCGGTCGGTTGCCATTGGCGCGGCGCGCGGCGATCGCCCAGTCGAGGAACTGCTCGTAGGTCAGTGCCGTGGCGTCCGCGCCGGATGGCAGGTGCTGCAGCGCGTCGGCGTGTGCGGCGAGCACGTAACTCGCTGTGGCCCAGGGGATATACCACGTCCGGTCGGTACCGGCCCGCGCCAGTTGCAGGTAGGCGGCGGGCCAGCCGCGGTTGCCGAGGTCGGCGAGCAGGCCGGTGAGATCCTCGAGATAGCCCTCGGCCAGCGGTGCGATATCGCCGTGCAGCCCACCGAGCAGACCGACCTGCGTCGAGCCCGCCGCGAACTGGCTGCGCACCTGACTCGCGAACGGGCTCTCCTCGATGGTCACATAGCTGACGCCCGGCGCTGTCTTGCCGAGCAGGTTGCGGAAACGCTCGGCCTCGTCGGCGGGGCGGAATTGCGTGGAGAGAAAGAGCATGCCGCCACTTCCCGTGGTGGCGAATCCGGTGCACGCGGCGGTGAGCGCGAGGGTTCCGATGCCCGCCGCGCCGAGGAACGACCGGCGCGTCAGGTCGAATGTCCGCATGTGTGGCTCCCGAGGCAGGAATGGACCCGGGTGCGCCGACACCAATCCATCATGCCCAGATACAAACAGATGTGCGCGCACAGCCGAACGCGCAACTTCCCGTGACTGAGAATAAAACCCGAGTTGTCTTGCGGCACAAATAAAAAGGAAGTCAACCCTCTCAAAAAAGTTATGAAGATCTTTGGATAACGAATTCTTTACGCACTGCCCCGCCGGGTCGCCGAGACACCTATGCTCGGGGCTTTCACGAGTGATCGACGCTGCGATAGATGAAGAAACGGGTAGCCGTATGAGGGCCAGGACCGACCTAGAACACGAACTACGCGGGCCGCTGGCGGCAACCGGGCTGATCACCGAGCAGGAGGCCACCGAACTGCTCGAGATGTTCCGCGCGGCCAAACAACTCGAAACGGCGGCGCTCATCGAGGCCATCGATGAGATGGTCGGCGCGCTGCCCCGGCCGTTTCGGGCGGTGACGAAGAAGATCATGTTCGGGAGCCGGCTCGGCTGATGAGTGATCTGGTAACCGGTGCCCAGATCGTCCTGCTGTCACGGACTTTGCACGCCCCTGTGGAGCGACTGGCGCATCTGGAGCGGTTGGGCAGCGAGAATCTGCACGAACTCCAGGAACGGCTGGCGGGCCTGATCTTCGATCAGCACAACGAGACGTTCGAGCGGATCAGCAAACTGGTGCCGATCATTCCGCTGCGCATCTCGATGCCGCTGGTACAGCGCCTCGTGCCGCCGATGATGACGGGCCGGGCCGCGGGCGCGGTCGGTGTCGATCACCCGAAGAAGGCGGCCGAGACGGTTGCCATGCTCGCGCCCGCGTATGTGGCCGACTGTGCGCCGTATATGGATCCGCGCACCGTCGGACAACTCGCCGAGGTGGCGCCGCCGGAACCCATCGTGCGGATTCTCAACGAAATGTTGGCGCGCAAGGACTACATCACCGCCGGGCCGTTCCTCGACGCGTTTGCCACACCGACATTGGTCGCGGCCTTCGAACAGGGCGTGCTCGATGACGAGGGTCTGATCTTCTCCGCCGCCTATGCCTATTCCGTCGCGGGCGTGAGCGCCATTTTTCGTCAACTACTGGCCGGGCCGCGGCAGCGGATCCCGCGCATGCTGCATACCGTGCTCATGGGGTCTACGGGGCTGCAGTTGGCCGCGCTGTCGACGTTCGCGCGCTGTGAGACCGAGCTGACCGCGTCGATCGGCGATGTCCTGTTCAGCGTCGGCTCCACCGAAATGATCGGCAATCTGATCGCGAGCTATCTCCGGGCCGGTGCGGCACCGGAGCTGTTGACCTTCATCGGAAGGCTGAGTAAGTGGGCACTGGGGGCCCTGGCCGCGAATCCGATCATCGCGAACGACGCGGCATTGGCCGGACTCGTCGGCAGCTTGGAGGGACGCATCGAATCCGACCTGTGGCGTGGACTTTTCAGCCTGATGGCACACGCCGACGCCGGGATCCAGCGCCGGATGATAGCCCTGCTCGCGCAGATGAACGATGCGATGGTGTCCGCATTGCCCGGCATCGCCACCGACGCCCACGACTGGCCGCTGCTGCTGGACCTGATCGCCGGCGCCGACACCCCGGTCCGCGGCCGCTTCGAATCGATGTGGTCCAACCTGCCGCCGGAGCGCCGCATCGATCTGGAGCACCGTATCCGGGAACTCGGCCTGAACATCCGCCTGGCACCGGTGACCACCACGACGCTATCGGTGGACGAGGTGTTCTACCGTCGCCGCCAGATGCGCCGCCGCTACGACGCAGTGCAGAGTTGGGACTGACTGCCCTAGCCGCAAGGTAGCTCGCGCCGAGGCGGCCTGATAGCCGGTTGCGGCTGGTTGGATCAGGGACTGACGAAATCTGCTGTCTATCTGACCGATCCGGTCGGGGCTACCGACAATCGTGCGATTCCGGCGTTCAATTCGAGCACATCGCGCGCCACGCGACGTTTCGAAAACGCTTGGAAGGTAAGACAAATGACCGAGTTCGTGACATTCGAGGAGGGGCGGATCGCCTGCGATGTCGTCGGGGACGGACCGCTGGTCGTGCTTTCGCACGGTATCGGAACTTCCCGGCACGACTATCGCCATCTCGTACCGCGACTGACCGCCGCGGGCTACCGGGTGGTGAATGCCGACCTGCGTGGGCACGGCGAATCCAGCCCCGGCTGGCCGTCGGTGACCGGGAAGCCGGCCATCAGCCGAACCGATGTCGCAGGCGATCTACTCAGTGTGATCCGGCATTTCGGCGGCCCAGCGGTGATCGTCGGCCACTCTCTGTCCGGCGGTGCGGCGACCATTGCCGCGGCCGAGGCGCCCGAATTGGTCAGCGCCATAGTCGAAATCAACCCGTTCACCAGGAGGCAGCGACTGGATTTCGGTGCTCTGTGGACGGTGCCGCGGTACCGGCGCGGGCTGGTGCGGTTGATGGGCACGCTGCTTCTGGGGTCGCCTCGGTTGTGGCGCAGGTACCTCGATATCGCCTATCCGACCAAGCCCGAGGACTTTCCGAACTATCTCGACGGCGTGTTCTCGACCCTGCGGGAACCTGGCCGGTGGCGCGAGTTCAGGAAGACGGGTAAGACCACTCCGGTCGATGCCGAGGCGGCACTGTCGGAGGTGCACCGGCCGGCACTGGTGATCATGGGCGCCGAGGATCCGGATTTTCCGGACCCGAAGGCCGAAGCCATGGCGATCGTCGCGGCCATGCCCATGGGCATCGGCAAGGTGGCCGTCATCGAGAACGGCGGGCACTATCCGCATGCGCAGTTCGGTGACCGCGTCGCCGAATTGATCATTCCCTTTCTCGGACGGCATGCCGCCGGTGTGGTCGCACCGGTCCGGCACGCGAGGTGATCGGACTGCACATTGCCGTGACAGTCCTGGGGGAGTGCGGTGATGATAGGAACGTGTCGACGCCTCGCACGGTTGTCCTCGTGGTCTACGACGGCATCCAGCTGATCGAATTGGCCGGTCCCATGGACATTTTCGGTGCGGCGAACGCCATCGTCGGCGCGCCGGCCTACCGGTTGGTGACGGCATCGCCGCGCGCGGGCACCGTCGCGGTGGACGGCGGTCTGACGCTGAATGTCGAACATTCCCTGCCGGAGATCGCCGCCGGTGACGACGAGATCGACACCATGATCGTGATCGGGGGCAACGGAGCCTTCGTCCCATCGGTATCCGCCGACGTGGTGCGCGAGCTCCCGGCCATTGCCCGGCGATCGCGGCGGGTGGCGTCGGTATGCGCCGGTTCGCTCCTGTTGGCCGGTGCCGGATTGCTCGACGGTTATCGTGCGACAACGCATTGGGGAGCGTGTGCGGTGATGGCCGAACGCTTCCCGCGGGTGCTTGTCGAACCGGACCGGATCTACGTCAACGACGGCAACCGGTGGACCTCGGCGGGGGTAACCGCGAGTATCGATCTGGCGCTCGCCTTGGTCGAGGCCGATCACGGCACCGAAGTGGCCCAGTTGATCGCTCGGTGGTTCGTCGTTTTCACCCGAAGGCCAGGTGGCCAAGCACAATTCAGCGCCCAACTACGTGCGCAACCAGCGCGCACCCCGGCGATTCGGGCCGTACAGCAGTGGCTGCCCGACCATTTGGACGAAGACCTGAGCGTGGCCGCATTGGCAGCTCGGGCGGGACTGAGCGAGCGCGCCTTCGCACGCGCCTTCCGTGCCGAAACCGGCAGTACACCTGCGGCTTTCGTAGAGAATCTGCGTGTCGAGGCGGCTCGTCGACTGCTCGAGACCACAGATCTGACGGTGGTCGCGATCGCCAAAGCGGTCGGCTACAGACACGGTGAGACGCTGCACCGGGTTTTCTCCCGGCAGCTGGCCACCACACCCGATCGTTACCGACAGCATTTCGCGGTCACCGGTTCCGGTTCGGACACAGACGATTTCAGCTACCGGGAAAGCCGGGCGGCAGCGGCTGGTAATCCGCCTTGAACCTCGGCCCCGGCGGCAGACCGCGCAGCACCGCGCTGGTCCAGGCCACCGCGGGCGGCCAGCCGGTGACGGCATTGACGATGTGCTCGGGGACCGGAACGGTGTAGAAGCGCAGATCCGCGCCACGCTCCCAATAGCTTTGGACGGTAGGCAGCACCACCGACGGCGGAATCAGTTCATCCCACAGTCCGTGCCACCACAGGATCGGCGTATCCGGAAGGTATTTGCCCAAGCTGTTGTCCTGCAGGACCCGAAGGATCTCCGGGGACGACTCCAGCGACTTGCCGGGCTGGTAGTAGGCGCTGATGGGCCGGTAGACGCCGGTGAGCGCAATGGTCGCGTAGCACCGACTTCGGATATCCTCGATGATCTGCTGCCCCTCGGCGGTCAGCAGATCGGCGGGATCGAAGACGTCCGGGTATTCCCGGGCCAGACTCGTGAAGCCGAGCCACATGGTGAAGTTGCTGGTGCCGGTGAGCCCGGGTTCCGTGTGGGTCGCATATCTGGCCTCCGCCACCAGGTCACCGGGCGTGCCGCCGATGGTGGTGCCGAGCAGCCGCACATCGGGTGCGTAGCTCGCGCGCAGCTCCGCCGCGCGAATGGAACCCGAACCGCCGCCGGAATATCCGTACAGCGCGATACCGGAATCGGTGAGGCCGAGGGCGGGATCGTTCTTCATCGCGCGCAGGCTGTCGAGGACCATCTTGCCCTCGGCATAGGTGTTGAAGGTATTGAACTTTCCGTCGAAGTCCGGCACGTTGATCGCGAAACCCTGTGCCAGCCAATAGATCATCAGCGCCGACTCCTTCATGGTGCCGGTCTGTAGGGTGTGCGAGGGATTGCAGGCCGAATCGGTGGAGTCGATCGCCTCCTGGAAGGACAACACCGGCCGGGGGCTGCCCTGCCACGGAATGCCGGGCACTACAACGGTTGTCGCGGTGACGATCGGATTGTCGTGCACGTCGTTCGAGCGGAACAGCAGCTGCTTGGTATAGACCGGGAAGGGAATGCCGAGCACCCGCGTCTGCACTTCGCGGCTGCGCACGATCTGCCCCGGCTGATACGACGCGAGATCCGCGGGATCGTCGTACCACGGGTCCTGATCCGGCGACGGAAGCGGCAGCAGATCGTAGATCTGCGGCTCGGTCGGCAACTGCGGCAGCTGGTTCTGATCCGGTGGGAAATTCGGTGGGAAGGCTGGATCGCCGATCGCCACCCCGGCACTGCCCATTGCCAGACCTGCCGCCACCGCCAGCACCGCGAGCCGCCGCCGAGATCGCTTCACCGCATCCTCCGCATCTCCATTGATCCGCCGGCCGATCATGGGTTCGGCCTGCTGGATTCAGCTCACCGCAATTGACGGCTCAGGGGTATTGGCATGATGCAGAGCCTGGAACTCGGGTTTTGGGCATCTGCACGAACCTGCTCGGCCGAGCGTCCGGGAGCGGGCATCGCCTGTGGGGCCGCCAGGATACCCATTGAAGCTTCAAATAAAACGCATTGAATGTACCGCTAAATAACGGTACATTCTTCCGCGACATGACTTCCCTTACTGGAAGGCCTGGTCGTGATCGCAGTTCGGGGACCAGTTGAGTTATCGGCGCTCGCAGATGCGCTGCATGCCGAGGATGTCGGCTATCGCAGATCGCTGCGCGCGCGCCAAGTGCAGATGATCGCGATCGGCGGGGTGATCGGCACCGGGTTGTTTCTCGGCGCCGGTGCGCGACTCGCCAACGCCGGACCGGGATTGTTCCTGGTGTATGCGGTGTGCGGCGTATTCGTCTTCTTCATCCTGCGCGCGCTCGGCGAACTGGTGCTGCATCGTCCCTCCGCCGGATCCTTCGTCTCCTATGCGCGCGAGTTCTACGGGGAGAAGCTGGCTTTCGCGGTCGGGTGGACCTACTTCTTCCACTGGTGCATGACCGGGATCGTCGATATCACCGCCATCGCCACGTATGCGCACTACTGGGGCGCGTTCGAGGTCGTCCCGCACTGGGTGATCGCGCTCATCGCCCTGATCGCGGTGGTGAGTACCAACCTGATCTCGGTGCGCTGGTTCGGCGAACTGGAGTTCTGGGTCGCACTGATCAAAGTCCTTGCCCTGATGGGCTTTCTGATCGTCGGCACGATCTTCCTGGCCGGTCGCTTCACGATTCAGGGTGCGCAGACCGGGGTCGGAGTGATAACTCGGCACGGCGGATTGTTCCCGACTGGGGTGCTGCCGCTGGTCACGGTCACCACCGGTGTCGTATTCGCCTATGCCGCAGTCGAACTGGTCGGCATCGCAGCCGGTGAGGCGGAGCATCCTGAGACGATCATGCCGCGGTCGATCAACTCGGTCATCGCCCGCATCGGACTGTTCTACGTCGGTTCGCTGGTACTGCTCGGACTGCTGTTGCCCTATACGGTCTTTCGGGCCGGTGAGAGTCCGTTCGTGACCTTCTTCGCGAAAATCGGTGTGCCGGCGGCCGGTTCGATCATGAACCTGATCGTGCTCACTGCCGCCTTCTCCAGCCTCAATGCCGGGCTGTACTCGACCGGCCGGATTCTGCGTTCGATGTCGATGAACGGCAGCGCACCCGGTGTGGCGGCGCGCATGTCGCGGACGGGCGTACCCTACGTCGGCATTCTCGCCACCGGTGCGATCGCCCTGATCGGGGTGGGGCTCGATGCGGTGATGCCGGACAAGGCATTCGAGATCGTGCTGAATGTGTCGGCACTCGGCACCATTGTGTCGTGGACCGCGGTCGTGCTCTGTCACCTACGACTCTGGCGCGAGTGGCGCCGCGGTTTGGCCTGGCGCCCGGCCTCCCGCCTACCCGGCGCTCCCTACACCGATGTGGCGACCCTGCTCTTCCTGGCCACCGTGGTCGTCCTGATGGTCTGCACCGGCGATATGGTCCAGCGCATTGCCGTACTCGCCATGCTCGTCGTCCTGGGGCCGGCTTTGGTCGGCGGCTGGTTTCTCGCGCGCCGAAAAGTGTTGCGAATAGCTCACATCCGTCAACATCACACCGGCCAATTCGAGGTAGTTGCCGAGCGCCCGCCCCTTGGCCCCTCTGCCGAACCGGAAGTGATCATCGAGGCCCCGAAGTCCCGCTACGCCAACCCGGATCCGCTCTAGGGCCTGTATACATCGGGAGATCCGATGATTTTGGCGATGGCACGTACTCGCGGTCGCAGCGATGGGCGGGCAATCGTCGCGCTTCCTCGATCGGGGTAGCGGTTTGCGTGGGGACAGACCGGTAGTTTTGCTCGCTATTTCTGTAAAATTCTGGGCTACAGCCATTTTCGTGGTCATTCTACGCTCGATCGAGCATGACCATAGACAACGTTGCGGCGGCATCCGCGCCCGATGATGCGTCGGGCAGCGCGAATATTCCGCGACCGCGCCGGGCGAACAAACGGTGAACAGCCGCAGTCGGAGTGGAGACGAAATGCCAACGGGCTCCGATGTTTTCGCATTGCTCTGTTCACTGATCGGAGGGTGGTCGTTCACGGCGCGTGGCTAGCGTTCGAAGTTGTCGTTTCCGGAGACTGTTGAGCAGCTCCGAGGATTTGTCCGCTTCGATGCTCGTCTTGCCATGCCGTGCCTGCGTTCGGGGTGCGCGGAAACGAATCAGGTTGTGGTAGTGAACAACTGGAGATCGGATTGCTGGGATCCGGATCGCTGGCAGTTGCCCGCCGTGCTGCGGCGGTGTCGGGCGTGGATACGCGCCACGCGGCGGCGGCGCTGGACGGTTGGGGTCCTGCTCACTGTCTTCGTTCTGGTCGTCTTCCCGGGGTTACTCGGCGCCACTGCCTCGGCCACGGCCGAAGGCGGCACCCGCACCGCCGGATCGTCGGTGGGCAGCGCGCTCGGCTGGACCCATGTCGCCGATTCCTCGGGGGTCGAGGCCGCCAGTTATGTGTTCGCCACCGACCACGGCGGTGTGCTCAATCCGGGCGATACCGCGATTTCCCTGGTGATCGGCCTGGAATTCGCGGGCTGGAAAATCATTGTGATCACGGCGATCTGGCTGATCGGCTACGCCCTGAGTTTCGAGTGGCTGAACCTCTTCTCGAAAGCACTGCTCGGTGTGGCGCACAGCCTGACCGGACAGATCGCGACGCCGATCATGCTGGTGACCGCCGCGACGATCGGCGCATTCTTCGTCGCGTGGTTCGTCGTGCGTGGCCTCTACTCCAAAGCCACCCTGCAAGTGGTGACCATGATCATGGTCGGATTGCTGGGGCCGATATTCCTTGCCGAGCCCCTGGCCGATGTGCTGTCGTCGGACGGCCTGCTCGCGAAGGGCCGCGATCTCGGCATTTCGGTGGCGGCTGGGCTGAACGGCGATAACAATATCGATCCGCACCACATGGTGGCGACCATGCAGGGCACGCTGACCGACAACTTCGTTCGTCGTCCGCTGCAGGTCTGGAACTTCGGGCATGTAGTCGACGAGCAGACCTCATGCCGTGCCGCGTGGTCGGCCGGTGTCACAGCGCGCAGCGAAGACCGGGTGAAAAAGGGGATCGGCGCCTGCGGGGACAGCTCGGCCAAGGAATCGATGGAGAATCCGAATTTCGAGCAGATCGGCACCGGCCTATTGCTGCTGCTGGCCGGGGCGATCCTGCTCGCCTTCGGGGCCGTGCTCGCGATCAAGGTGATCCGGGCGGCGCTCGACACGATCTACCACGGATTGATGTCGATCTTCGGTTTCGCCGCAGGCGGATTCGTGTACGGACCCACGCAGACGTTCCTGATCCGCAATGTCGTCGACAGCTTCGTCGCCGCGGCACGCATGACCGCCTACACCATCTTTCTCGGCGTTTATGTGCTGATACTGGGGGACCTGTTCAAGCTCGCCGGTGATCAGGTCATGGTGGTGTTCATCATCGGCGCGATCTTCGAAATCGTGGCGATCCTTCAGCTCAAACGCCTCAGTAAAAGTCTGGACCGCGGCAATGACTGGATCGCGAATCGGTTCGCACTGGCCGTGCAGGGCAGCGGTGGTGGGGCGCGCGGTTCGGGTGGCAGCGCGACCGCCCTCGGCATGGGAGCGGCCGGCGCGGGCCATTCCATGCGTATGGGAATGCTGCCTGCTCTCGCCGCGTTCAGCACGATCAGCAATTCGCCTGCGACCGAATGGCTGTGGGGACGGACCCGGTCACCACTGCGGCCGTTCTCCCGGATGGAGCGTGAGGCGCAATTGGGCCAATGGGGATTCTGGGGCGCGCCAGGTGTGGGTGGCCCCGACGGCTCCTATGCTCAGGCATACGTGCATCGGCCCGTATTCGCGCGGGCGGCCAGGGAGGCCGCGCTTGCCGCGCCGAATGGCGGCATCAACACCGTTCGCGGCGCGGCCGCGGCGATACAGGGTCTGGTGGATATCGGCGGGAAGATTACCGATGCACCGGCGGCATTGCTCGCCGCCGGATTCACCGACGAGGACATCATGTTCAACGCCATTCGCTCGTCGTCGATCGTCGATGACAACGCCAAGGGCTGGACGCTCGGCAATAACCATCTCGGCCGCGTGGTGGCCGCAGTCCAACGTGTCCAGGACTCGTCGCTTCGACTCCTCGAGGGTGGCAGCTCTACCGGCGAAGTCGCGGCGGATCTCGCTACCTTGCAGGCCGCCGCATTCCGGTATCGGCGCTCGGCGCCCGCAGGCGTCACCCTTACCACGGACGAGGAGCAATTCGTCACCGCATACCTGGGCACACCCACGGAGGACGTGGCCCGGGCTCTCCAAACCGTCGCCGGTGGCGGCGCCGTCACGTCGGGCCCACTGTTCGGTACTCCATTGGCAAACGACGCCCTCGCCGCCAGGCGCATGTTGGGGGAGATCGGAAGCAGGCAGGCAGACCTCGTCTTGACCAGCGTCAACGGTGTATTGAGCGATCCGGCGGACCAGGAGTTGCTCCGCGTTGCTCGTGGCCACATCTCCGATACGGTGCTCACCGACCAAGCGTTGAGCGGAGCCAAACGAACAGCGACCAACACGCCGACGCCGCCGAGGCAAGGCAGTCCACGGCGGCCTGGCTGGGCCCCGCCGATGGCCCGGGTCGGCGCCCGGCTGAATTGAGGTGGTGCGCTATCCGTTCAGCGCGTCGCGGATCATCGGCCACGACCTGTGCAGGTCTTCCTGCCAATAGCCCCACGAGTGGGTGCCGGTGGGGCGCAGGTCGAAGGTGGCGGGGATGCTCAGTTGTTGGAGGCGATCGCGCAGTGCGTGCGCGCACTGGTTGGTGATGGCCTCCAGCACAGCGCCGTTGACGAGCTGGCCGACGAGTTTGCCTCCGTTGCCGCGGATGCCGTGACCGTCGAGGGTATCGAGCGGTCCGGGGACACCCGTTCCGGTCGAGACGTAAACGGCTGTGCCGCGCAGCATTTCGGCATGCACATAGGGGTCGTTGGCGGCCCACGCCGGATCGCTGGGCGGCCCCCACATATTGATCGGATTGCCCCGCCACCGCAGGACGACGGCATCGATCATGGCTTGGCCCAGCGGGTCACTGGTCCGGACACAACCGCTGTAGGAGCCGATGGCCCGGTAGCGTCCGGGTGCCGCGAGTGCGAGCTGGAATACCGATGTGGCGGCCATGGAGATCCCCGCGACCGCGTCGGCGCCGCTGCCGTTGAAGGCCGAGTCGATGATCGGTGGTAGTTCCTGGGTCAGGAAGGTGGTCCAGCGTTGCCGGCCGAGGATCGGATCGTCGTTGCGCCAATCGGTGAAGTAACTGCCATTGCCACCCATCGGGGTGACGACCGTGACCTGTTTGTCGCGGAAGAAATCGACGATATCCGTCTGCTCGGGCCAACTGCTGGCATCCGCGCCACCGCTTGCGCCGTTGAGTAGGTACAGGATCGGTGTCGGTAGCGAACTGTCTGGTGCCCGAAGCACTTCGACGAGGATATCGGTGTCCATTGCGGCCGAGTGCACTCGCAGGTCGAGCATGCCATCCGGATTCTCGACCATGCCGACGAGGTGGGAGCCGTCGGTGGCGGGGCGAGCGGCGGCGGTGGCCGTGGTGACCGTGATCGGGCCGCTGGGGTCCGAGCGTGCGGTCACGGGCGCGGCGGCCAGACTCACCGCCCAGATGAGCGCCATCAGCCCTGTCGCAGTTCGCACTCGACTCTTCCTTCCCGCTATCCGATGCCGTCGCCACGATAGTCGGCAATTACCAGGGCGGATAAGGCTGTTTGGACGATCTTTCGGCGAAATGCACTGCTGCTGGGGAACATCACAAAGTTCGGGTGCGGCCATGGTCGACCGGCAATACGTGCCGTTGACTGAGATTCTCCTGGATTAACGAATTGAGGGCATCCGTTGGTCAATTTCGGTTTCTTCGATGAATGGCATCCCGAGGGCGGTCGGCTCACCACATGGACCGCGTCGCCGAGCTCGCGTGCGGGGGTGCGGACCGCCCCGATACATGCGACAGGTCCCTCTTACCAGCAGGAGGCGTATCTGCGGACCGCGTATCGCAACGCCGATGCGGGCGTTCGAGCTTCGCGACTGTGCATGATTGCCTTCGATATTCCGGGTGCTCCGGTCCGCGATGCGCTGACCCGCGCATGCAACGCATTCCTGCGCCGGCACGACACGTTTTGGAGCTGGTTTTCGTTTACCGCAGATGGCCGGATCGTGCGGCATGTGGCGCGGCCGGAGGATATCGAATTCGTCGCTACCGACCACGGTGAATTCACCGACAGCGACGCGATTCGCGAGCGGGTACAGGCCGAAACCCCGGGTCCGTTCGAATGGGATTGCTTCAGCTTCGGCGTGATCGATCACGGTGATTCGTCTACGGTATACGCCGCAGTGGATCATCTGCATACCGACGGGGTTGCGCAGGCGCTGTCGTGTGTGGATCTGCTGACGCTGTACGGCAACGAATTGTCCGGCGGCCGAGTGCCTTCCGCGCCCGTCGACGGTCACCTCGCCTACTGTGCGCGCGAACGCGGGCTCAACGAACAACTCACGCTCGCATCACCGCAGATCCGGCAGTGGGTCGAGCTGCTGCACCTCAATGACGGTGATATGCCGTCGTTTCCACTGGATCTCGGACTGACCGACGGTGGCCATATCCGGGGTGCGCAGGTGACGCTGCCGTTGATGAGCGAGGCCGAAGCATTGCGATTCGAGCAGGTCTGCCAGGACCACGGCGGCCGATTCATCGGCGGTCTGTTCACCGTGCTCGCCATGACGGAGCTCGAATTGACCGGTCGGGATCGGTATTTCGGACTCACCCCGGCCAACACTCGCGCCACACCCGGCGAGGCGACCTCGGTGGGCTGGTACACCAACCTCATTCCGGTCACCGCGGTGATCCGGCCGGATGACACCTTCACCTCCCTCGTCGCTTCGGTCCAGGACGCAACCGAGCGGGCCAAGGAGCTGACCGATATTTCGCCGCACCGAGTGCTCGAGCTGGTCACACCGGATCTGGGCATCCGGACGAAGCCGGGCTGGGCGGCCCCGATGCTGTCGTATGTCGACGTCCGCAGGATGGCGGGCGCGGAAATGTTCGATCGGATCAACGGCGGTCTGTACGGCAATCGGGCCAGTGCGACCGAGGTCTACCTCTGGATAAACCGGTTCAACGAGGTGACCACGCTGAGCCTGATGTTTCCGGATACCCCGCAGGCGCACGCGTCGATCGACCGGTATGCGAAGGCGCTGACCGCGGTTATTACCGCGGTGGTCGCGGACGGTGACTATGCCGTGCGGGTCGGCGTCTTGTCATGACTGAAACAGCGGAACCGATTTTGCGACATACATTTTCGGATGTGCTCGACCCGGGTATCTGACATCCCCGCGGTCTTCGAGGAAAGGGAATCACCAGATGACATATACGAGCACCGGCATTGCCTGGTTCCAGCGAACCTGGTCGCTGCCAGAGCTTGTCGATCGGAAAGGCGAGCGCATCGTGTCCGTCGTCATCCCGGCGCTCAACGAGCAGGACACCATCACCGATGTGATCGCCTCGATCCGCGAGCTCGTCGGCACGCTCGTCGACGAACTGATCGTCATCGACTCGGGCTCGACCGACGACACCATGGTGCGAGCCCGAGCGGCCGGTGCGACCGCTGTCTACACCCGCGAGCAGGCCCTCGAGGGACTGTCGCCACGCCCGGGCAAAGGCGAGGTGCTATGGCGCTCGCTGGCGGTGGCAAACGGTGATGTCATCGTTTTCCACGACTCCGACCTAGTGGCGCCGGACCCCCGATTCGTACCGGCCTTGGTGGCGCCGCTGCTATTCGACGAGCAACTGAAGCTGGTCAAGGGCTTCTATCGGCGGCCACTGGCCACCGATCCATTCGGCGACGCCGACGCAGGCGGGCGCGTCACCCAACTGGTGGCGCGTCCATTGCTCGCCGCGCTGGCCCCCGAACTCGCGGAGGTGCTGCAGCCGCTCGGCGGGGAATACGCGGCGACGCGAGACCTGTTGACCAGCATCCCGTTCGCGCCCGGCTACGGCGTCGAGATCGGCATCCTCATCGATACCTGGCAGCGCCACGGTGCACCGGCGATCGGCCAGGTGGACCTCGGCACCCGGATCCACCGCAACCGGCCCACCCACGAGTTGGCCGCCATGAGCCGCCAGATCGTCGCAACCATGCTCGACCGGTTCGGCATTCGCGACTCGGGCCGCGGGTTGATCCAATACCGCCCCGACGGCGCGACTTGGCGACGCACAACGAGCACGGTCTCCCTGGCCGACCGCCCCGCTATGTCGGCGCTGCCCCCGGCACCGATCACCGACGAAATCGCCTCCGCCGCAGTCGAACACTTGCTTTTCACCTGGTAGCAACTTCGCATCGCTCAGGAGCATTCGTGATCGGTTCCATCGACAGCACCGGGCCTGCTCCAGTCCGCTTGTTGTGTGTCGCAATGGTGTATTCGGCCGCGATGAACACCGTCTTCCGAGCGCAGGTGTTGCGCGCCCGGGACGCGCCCGCACCCACGCTGTACCTGCTCAACGGGGCCAATGGCGGTGTCGGCGGCAGTTGGTACGACGAAACCGATGTGGCGGACTTGCACGCCGATCGGCTGCGCGGCACCGCCATCTATGTTTCCGCGGACACCGGGGCACTCGGCCCGTTGGACACCCCTGAAGGCACGCGGGGCGACCTGATCCAGCTCGTACCGAAAATCTGTCGTAGCGTGACCGACCGACGCTGCAGTCGAACGGGGAAATGCCATGACGGTCACGAATGATTCGATCGAGCAGAATTTCGCGGCATTATCGCGCAAGATCGTGAACCGTCTCGAAAGCGTACCGGTCGAAGGGCTCGATGGCGCCGTCCAGAGCGACCTGATCACGATCGCACGCTGTGGCCTGGAAGGGGTCACCGCCGCGATTCGTACGGGCCGGCCGGTACCGGAGCGAACCGTCACCCGGCTCGAGGCCATCGCGGCCAGAATGGCGGATCGGGAGTTGCCGATCGCGCTGATCCAGCACGTCATGCACGCCGGCATCAAAGCCGGTTTCGAACTCGTCGCATCCGATAGGCCGCGCTCGGTTCGGCAGGGGTTGTTCACCGACGGCGCCCGGCTCATCCAAGCGACACAGGCGCTTTCGACCGCGGTACTGCGCGGGTACGTCGGCGAGGTGCGGGCGATGACCGGTGATCGCAGAGTTGCCGCGCAGACGCTGGTATCGGCGCTGCTGGCCGGAAAAGCGGATCCGACGATGGCGCACCGATGCGGCACCGAACTTTCGCCGTCCTATTTCGTGGTCGCGGTCGCGCTGGGGCCGCATCCCGACGAGAACGATCGTCGACTCGATTCCCGGGTGGTCGCGCGCCGCAAGCTGCGGCGCGTCCAAGCCGAGCTGGCGACCATTCGTGAATGCCGGGCGCTCTCGATACTCAGCGTCGATGGCGGAACCATCCTGATCCCAACGGAATTCGCGGCCGATGTCGAAGAACGGCTGGACGACCTGATCGCTCGGCTGACGCGCGCCGCTGCCGCACCGATGACCGCGACATTCACGGCGTCGCCGCGCCGCCGGATTCCCCCCGCCGCCGACCGCGTCCACAAACTGCTCGACCTCGCCCTGCGCCTGGATCGCGGACCCGGATTGCACCGGTTCGAAGATCTGGCACATGAGTACCAACTGATTCAGCCGGGTCCCGGCTACCAGCACCTGCGCGCGATCCTCGATCCACTGCGGGCCGAGCCCGGACTCCTCGACACCCTGCGCACCTACTTCGCCGCGCAAGGCAAACGTGCGCCGACCGCCCGCCGACTCGGCGTCTCGACCAGCGCCGTGCGCCGCCGCCTCATCAGAATCACCGAATTGACCGGACTCGATCCCGAAAACGCCACCGACGCCTGGTATCTGAGATCGAGTCTCGTCGCCCGCGCCTTCGCGGACTTTCCATCGAGGCAATCACCGGGCACGGCGTTATGCCTGGTCGGGTCCTGAGTCGTCGGCGTCCGGCGGCGCAGCCGGTAATCCTTCGCTCGCCCGTAGCTTCTCCGCCATGGTGGCCAGCAGATTCTGCGACTCCTCGGAAAGGTCGAAGGCCCGGCTCGATAGTCGCCGCAGGTGGTAGCCCTGGAGCTGAGACAGCAGTTCCAGATCGTGGTCGATTTTGGCGGCGTAGACGTCGTTGAAGAAGTAGTCCGGTTTGACCTTGAAGAACTTGGCGAGAGCGGCCATAGTCTCGTTGGACGGGTTGGTGCGCTGTCCCGATCGCAACTGGGACAGATAGGGTTTCGAGATCGGGTGCCCGGAGTTCGTCAACGCGTCCGCGACTTCCGCGTTGGTATGCGAGCGGCGGCCCGGGGGATGCACGGTTTCGAACAGCTTGTTCAACCGCTCGGCGAAATCAGCCATCTGAGGTGCCCATCTTCTTCGCTGTCCCTGGTGAACCGATCATCGGTTCGATTGTGCTGTCGACGAAAACCGCTCCAGCCCAGCGGGTTCGAAGTCGAATCGCAAATGTGTTCGGTTGATTACCCGTGACTGCCTGGTAGGAAACGGATCGAAACATCGGCCTCGCAGGTTACCGTGCCCGCTCGCGGACCACTCGGGCGACGTCGATGCGTTGCCCGAGCCGGCTCGCGTCGCGCCCAGGATGAGCATCACGGCGATGAATATCCAGAGCAGTCCGAGGAATTTGTCGACCTGGCTTTCCAGCGCATGGGTATCGGTATAGGAGACGACGCCTAGCGGCTCGATTATGTTGGTACGCAAGGTTTTTCGGTCGAAATCGGAATCGGACCGGAGCAGGTATCGTTCGTGCCGCGGCCGCTGAGTCCACGCGCCGTGGTGTCGGTCGAGTAGAGAGCTGTGCCGAGCGGTTCGTCGACGAATCCGGCAAGGCGCTGTTGTTGTGTTTCCCGGCCCTGCTCAGCCGCTGTGACCACCGGAAGCCCCTTCGAGATTGTGCTAGCGGGTAAGGTCCTAACGTCGCACCGACGGAGGAGGATGATGGCGACGTCAGCCCGCTCGACACCATCGGACTCGGTCGACGAGGTCACCGACGCATTGCTGACCGCGTCCCGCCTGCTCATGGCCATCTCGGCCCGCTCGATCGCGCACGTCGACGACACGATCACGCTGCCGCAGTTCCGTACTCTGGTGATCCTCGCGACGCAAGGTCCGAGCAATCTGGCCACCTTGGCGCAGCAACTGGATGTGCAGCCTTCGACCGCGACCAGGATGGTCGAGCGACTCGTATCCGCGGAATTGCTTACCCGGCAACCCAATCCGCAGTCCCGTCGCGAGCAGATCGTCGATCTCACCGAGCACGGGCGCCACGTCGTCGCCGAGGTGACCGCGCGCCGTCGCGCCGAAATCGCCCGCGTCGTACAGACCATGCCCGCCGCGCAGCGGCAGGGGCTGGTGCGAGCACTGACCGCGTTCACCACCGCGGGGGAGGAGTGCGGAGCCGCCAAGGGGCTGCAGGCGTATCCGCTCTAGCTATCCGCGCGCGGCAACCAGTTCCGGCTCGCGGCCGCACCCGCACGAGATCGCGACCGATTCGGAGGGGTAATCCGCTGCTCAGAGCTCGTTCAGGCCGATATGGCCGTCCTGCAGTGCGCGCGCCAGCAATGCGGCCTTGGTCGCCGCCGGTCGGCCGGCGGCATGGTACTTGTCGCGGATGCGTGCGAGGTGGGTGTTGACCGTGCCCGCGGAAATGTAGAGCTGTTGGCACACTTCGGCGCAATCACCTTGTCCTGCATATGTTCCCACCCATCGAAACACGGTTGCTGCGTAGTTACGCGGTGACTCGAGGCGATCAGCACAGAATGGCTCGGGTTCGATCGCTCCGGCAAAATCGGCCAAACCGAACGGTGTGCTGGGCGAGATCTTGCTGGGCAGCGGAAAGGCGCGCGGGTGGTCCGCCCAGCGGAATAGTGCGGGGGAAATCAGCAGTTGTAGCGGTATGGAGATCACCGAGTTCCCCGGATACGAGTGGACGACCGTCGCGGATTCGCCTGTGCGAGAGCTGTTTCCGGGCATTCGCGCGCGGGCGCTGTGGAGTGGGGCCAACGGCGCGAAAGCGTATGTGCTGGAAATGGATCCGGACACCGTATGGGACGGCATCGATCTGCACGAGCCCGGACCGGAGGAGGTTTTCGTAGTATCCGGCACGTTCAACGATGGGTTCCGCGACTACCCGGCCGGATCGTTCATCCACGCTCCGGCCGGATCGTCACACATCCCGCAGTCGATCACCGGCTGCACACTGTTCGTGTTCTACCCCGAGGGCTGAAAACCGGTCGGGTGGGGAGCTACTCCCGGTTGAACCGCTCCCGGACCGCGTTCATTCGCGCGTGCAACTCGTCCGGGACGATCAATCCACGATCCATCAGCGTGTGGGCCGTCACGACGACCGATCGGGTGTGTACGGGAAAGTCGTGGTAAATCGTCTCACCGAGCGCATCCTCGGCATGGCGCCGCTCCAAGTTGTCCAATGCGCCGCGCCAGGACAGGCATTCGCACGTCGCCTGCATGCTCGACTCCCAGGGGTCGGGCTTGCGGTCGAGTTCGGGCAGCGCGTTCTCCCGCCGCGACTCTGGTTCCAGGGTGCGCAGGAGAACGTCGTAAGGGCTGCTTGTCACCGACCGCTCCTTCCCGAGGCGGCCTCGACCTGGTCCGGCGGCGCCTGCGCGGTCCAATCGACCTGCGGCACGGCCACGCCGATCATCGTGTCCCGGGTGACGATGGCCGCCAGCTGTTCCTCCGTCCAGCCCTCGGTGCCCGCCGGGCGCATCGGCATCACCATGAACCGGGACTTCTGGTTCGAATCGTGCACCCGGACCTCGACCTCGGGCGGAATGTGCAGGCCGAATTCGGCGAGTACCTCACGGGGCCAACGCACCAGGCGCCGACGGTAATTGGGGGTGCGATACCAGTCCGGCGACATACCGAGAACCGGCCGCGGGTAGCACGAACACAGCGTGCAGACGATCACGTTGTGGACCTCGGGCGTGTTCTCCAGCACGTAGAAGTAGGTGTAGTCGCTCGGCGTTCCGGATCCGGTCGGGTCGCGCCAGTCGATGCCGATCTCCTTGCAGGTCTCGGTGCCGTCGGCGAGCAGGCGCGCCTTGAACTCGGGATCCGTCCACGCCTTCGCGACCAGTCTCGATCCGCCGTGCGGACCGACAGATTCCGCCCATTCGGAGAACCGTCGGTGGTCTTCTTGCGAAAAGAGGCCCTTCTCGATGGCGAGCTCGCGAACCGCGGTCTCCAGGATCTCGAACTCGCTGATCTGCGAGCTCGTCTGGATCGGCGCGTGCGCCCCGTGATCGTGGGTCTGACTCACTTGGCATCCTCCTCTGCGGGCTCGAGCCAGCGCTCGGAGACCTCCGTCTCCAGGGTGTCGACGTCGAAGCCGGTGTATTTGGGCCAAAGATCTGTCTGGCGGAATCGCACGACGTAGAACGGTTCGAAGCGACCGTCCTCACGTCCCCACGCCTCGTCTTCCGGAATTACCCATTCGGGCCGGTATTCGACGACCACACCCGTTCGACCACGGGTGTAGGCCTGGGTGCGAGTGTGGAACATCGACGTTGCGTCTCGAACCCGGACGCGATCGCCGATTTCGTATTTCCTGGTCATTGCCGCGCCTCCAGCCGTGCGCGTACCTCGTCCAATTTCGCGGACAGTTCGTCCGGGGTGATCAAACCCTTGTTGATCAAAACCTTCGCCGCGACGGTCGCCCAGCGCGCGTAATAGGGGAGGCCGAAGTACAGCGTCGCGCCGAGGTCGTTCTCGGCTCGTCGGCGCTCCTCGGAATTCCACACGCCACGCCAGCCGAGGCATTCGCAGGTGACGTAGGTGTTCATCTCCCACGGTTCTTCATCTTTTTCGCGGTACTCGACCGGCACATCCGGCTGTCCGCCCACGTCGTGCAGGACGTGTCGGAGTGCGGTGAACAATTCGTTCGAGATCTCGTACGGCGAGTCCAGCGGTTTGCGGAACACGGGAGCGAGATCTGCTACACGAGTTTGAACTTCGTCGAATCGATTCGGTGAACTCATGAGGTCTCCGTAGTGACGGATCCGATGTTCCCCCGGCCGAGTGATCGCATACGGCGCACACCCGGTTGCGGGGCCGCGAGGCCCTATTCGAATTGCATTGATCCGACTGACAAGGCTACACGTCAAGATCGTTCGATTGAAGACGCCGCCGCCCGCCGTGTCACCCGAAAGGCCACCATGACCTGCTCGGACGCGGGTTCTGGGCGGTGCACGCGCAACGCAGTTCGGGTGGCACGTCGGACAGCCCCCAGGTCGACCTGGAGTTGCTGACCATTGCTGCGTTTATGAGGAAATCGTCAGTTGTTGTGTTATCGTACCGGCGTTGTGCGTGATCGCTTTGCTGATGTGTCAATCGGTGGCTCGGTGAGAGGACTCGTATGTCCCGGTATCTGTTCGCCCTCGGCCAGGTCGTAGCGCGTCGTCGCTGGTGGGTGCTGGCCCTGTGGATCGTGGGGCTGGTCGGCGCGATCGGTTTCGCCGTCGGCGCCGGTGGCAAGACCAACGACAACTTCACCGTCCCCGGCACCGAGTCGCAGGATGCCGTGTCATTGCTACAGCAGCGGATGCCGGCATTCAGTGGCGCGCAGATGCAGGTTGTTTTCGAAACCCCCGGCCTGGCCAAGGTGACCGACCAGCAGGTGACCGCCGAGATCGAAAAGGCGATGGCGGGGTTGAAGGGACTGCCGCAGGTCGCGGCGGTCGTCGATCCGTTCCAGGCGCAGGCGGTGTCGCCTGATCAGCGCGTGGCACTGGGTAGTGTGCAGTTCTCGGTGTCGGCGGGTGAGGTCGGCGAGGAGACCCTCAACGAGGTGGATCGCATCGCCGACTCGGCTCGCGATGCCGGTCTCACGGTGGAATTCTCCGGTGCGGTGTATCCGGGCTTCACGGCCGAGATCCCGCATACCCCGGAGATTCTCGGCATCGTCGCGGCATTCATTATCCTGCTGATCACCTTCGGTGCGGTGGTCGCCGCCGGACTGCCCATCATTACGGCGTTGGTGGGTGTGGGTATCGGGCTTACCGGGATTCTCGGCGTGGCCGCCTTCGTCGACGTGGCCTCGGCGGCGACGTCGCTGGCGCTGATGCTCGGTCTGTCCTGCGGGATCGATTACGCGCTGTTCATCCTGTCGCGGCATCGGCACCAGATCGTGCTGGGAATGGCTGCCGCCGAGTCGATTCCGCTGGCGGTCGGAACTGCGGGCAGCTCGGTGGTGTTCGCGGCGGTAACCGTGAT
The DNA here is from genome assembly GCF_000308835.1 of Nocardia vinacea NBRC 16497. Classification (GTDB taxonomy): domain Bacteria; phylum Actinomycetota; class Actinomycetes; order Mycobacteriales; family Mycobacteriaceae; genus Nocardia; species Nocardia vinacea. The sequence goes on from NZ_BAGN01000406.1 coordinate 23,432, forward strand.
CATCGCACTGTGCGGCCTGGTGGTCGCGGGCATTCCCTTCCTCACCGTCATGGGGCTGACGGCGGCGGGGGCGGTGCTGGTCGCCATGCTGGTCGCACTGACACTGCTGCCCGCGCTACTCGGCTTTGCCGGCGATATGGTCGCCAAGTTCATCTCGCCGCCGCTGCATCCGGGAAAGGCGGAGGAGGTCGCGCGCATCGCCGCCTACGAGCCCGAACGCACATTCGGGCACGCGTGGGGCCGATTCGTCACCCGATTCCGGATCCCCATGCTGATTCTCGGTATCGCCATTCTCGCCGCACTGGCCATCCCGGCCACGCGCATGGACCTCGGATTGCCCAGCGGTGAAACGCAATCGGAATCGAGCACCGCGCGGAAGGCGTACAACATCGTCAGTGGGTCGTTCGGCCCCGGTTTCAACGGACCCCTGCTGGTTGTCACCGACCTGTCGGCCGCTACCAGCCCGGACGCCGCGCAAACACTGATGGGCCGACTACGGCAGGTGTCCGACGTCGCCGCCGTCCAGCCCGCCGGTTCGGACAACGGGTTGCTGCTGGTCCAGGTCATCCCGAAGACCGGTCCCAACGACACCGCGACCACCGATCTGGTGCACCGGCTGCGTGACGATCGCGACAGCATCGAAAGTGGCACCAGCGCAAAGTATCTCGTCGGTGGCACGACAGCAGCGAACATCGACACCTCGAACCAGTTGGCCAAGGCGCTGCCCATCTTCCTCGCGGTCGTCGTGGGTCTGGCGCTGGTATTGCTCACGATCGCGTTCCGCACGATTCTCGTCCCGCTGTCGTCGATCGTCGGGTTCATCCTGTCGGTCTTCGCCGCCCTCGGCGCACAGGTTGCGGTATTCCAATGGGGTTGGGGTGCAAGCCTTTTCGATGTGACCAAGGCGCAGACGCTGAGCTTCCTGCCGATCATCACGCTGGCCATCATCTTCGGCCTGTCCAGTGACTATCAGATCTTCGTCGTATCCCGGATCAAGGAGGAGTACACGCGCACCGGCGAGGCGATCAGTTCGGTGCAGAACGGCGTCGCGCACTCCGCGCGCGTCGTCACCGCCGCGGCGCTGATCATGTTCGCGGTATTCGTCGCCTTCACCACCACCGACAATCCGATCGTCAAACCCTTGGCGTTCACCCTGGCGGTCGGTGTCCTGCTCGATGCCTTCATCGTCCGGCTGACGCTGGTGCCCGCGGTCATGGCCATCATCGGAAACCGCATGTGGTACCACCCGCGCTGGTTCGCGCGCTACGTCCCCGACCTCGACATCGAGGGTGTCGAACTCGAACGCCGATTCGGCCACGACGCCGAAGCTGAAGTGCCGCAAGACATTACCGGTGTGTCATGACGCCCGCTAGCCGAGCAGCACGTGCTCCTCGGTCACGAGGAAGCAGGACTGCGCCAGGTCGATGAAGTTCGGCACGCTGCGGCAATGCCGGCATGCCGCGGCGATGTTCGGCCGCCTGCTACTGCTTGCCCGGGTCGTTCACATCGGCGCTGTCGGTTTGTAGGGTGTGTCGGATGCCGCGCCAGCCCAGTGGGAGTTGGACGCGGCCTGTCCGGATATCGCTGATGAGGTGCTCGTAGCCGTCACGGACCTCGCTGAGATGGACCCATGCCGAGTGCCGAAGCTCCTCGCAGTCGGCGTGCAGCACCGTCCACCACGCCTCGGCGTAGGTCTTCGCGACATGACTGATCACCTCACCGAAGGTGTGGGTGTGGCGGCGGGCGCACCGGCTGTGCCGGACGTAGGACGCCGCCCAGGAGTTGATCTTGTCGATGACCTTCGCGATTTCCGCGTGGAGGGCCGTCTCGGTGACATCGGGTGCACGCCGTTGCGGATTCAAAACCGTCGAAATCAGGGCAGCGTGCAGATCGCCGAGTTCTCTCGCCCACGCGATCATCGGTAACGGCTCGGTGAGACGCCCCGCGATCGCGGCCAACAGTTGATCCGGCGACAGCACCGATGCCGCATCGATCGCGCTGTCCTCAGGCACCGCTATACCCGTGTCCAAGGGTGATCACCCGTCCTTCCGGCAGCGAGTGCTCACGGCGCTGCTGACCACCATCTGCGGCAGATGCCCACGTAGTGGTCGCCGCCTCGGGCGATGCGCGTCGAGATGCCGGCGGCGCTGTCGCAGAAGCTGGTCATGGGAACTGTTCGGAGGCTCGTCGTTCGATGACGGCCTCAGTGGGATGGGCGTGCTGAATCATAGGTTGTTGCTCGACTATTTCGAGGTCAATGGTTGATGCGGCGAGTGCGGCGCTGCGTCTCGGCGCATAATGCTAATACTGACTGCGCACTCAGTCAACGACTGGTCGAGCAGTCAGTGGGTGCTAAAGTCTCCGGAAATTTGGCCGAGGAGGGGTGGGATCAGTGGGTGGGCGTGCAACGGGACCGGGCAAGTCGGGCGCGATTCTCGATATTTTCACGCGCCATGTCGCCGAGAAGGGCTACGACGGAACCAGCTTCAGTGGTGTCGCAAGCGAGTTGGGTATCTCTCAGGGCCTGATCGTGCATCACTACGGGACGAAGGCGCGGTTGTTGGAAGCTCTGCATGTTTCCTACATGCGGCGTCGGATCGACGAGGCCGAGCGGATTGTGTCGAAGTTCGCCACGCCGACCGAGCAGTTGTCCGGGCTGCTGCATGCGGCCATGCTCTATCAGGTACACGATCGGAATCGGACCGTCGCCTTCCAGCGTGAGGTCGCGCGGCTCGCGCAGGAGGCTGAAGATTCCGAGGGGCGCAAGCTGCGCAGGGATTACATCGGAATCCTGCACAGCGTGGTCGATGCGGGCATTGCGTCGGGTGAGTTCCGCACTGTCGATACCAGCATCCGGAGCCTGCTCATCTTCGGTGCCGCGCAGTGGGCGTGGACGTGGTTCGAGCCGGAAGGGCGCAGATCCGCCGCGGAGGTCGGTGCCGAACTGGTAGACCTCACTCTCGGATCTCTATTGGTGGATCGCAGATCGCTGCCGCGCCTCTGCGACCCCGACGGCCCGGTGGTCGCAGCGGTACTCGAGATCATCACCGCCACCCCGCCAACCGCGTCGGAGTGAAGTCGGCGAAGTTCACGGTCGACGGGCCGCCAAACGTCGATTCGTCACGCGCAGTTGCCGTTCCGTGCTGTTGGTGAGGTCGTCGACTTGCTCGGCCGTCAACCGCCCGCACGGTTGTCCCCAGTGCAGCGCGATATCGTCCCCCGGCGCCGCGTCCGGGAGCGCAGCGTAGCCGTCGGTCCACACCGGGATGGTGCGCCGCGTCGTCTCCGACAGTGATAAGTGTGTGCCGTCCCAGCGCAATCGGCGGGTCCCGACGGTGAGGTCGTCGCGGTGGCGATCCAGTACCGTCGCGGTGGTGATGCGGCAGTTGTCGAGGATTTCCAAGGGCTGGTCGCCGCCGGTAGCGGGCAGCAGCCTGGTCCAGGGGTAGACACCGAAGACGTGGAAGCTGTGGTTCGCGGCCGCCTCCGGAGCGAGGGCAGGTCCCAGATGGGACCAGTACACAGTCGCGATCGGGGCGATGAGTCGGAGCAACTCGGCCAGGAATTCGGGACCGTCGAGTTCGGCGCCGATGCCCCCACCCAGCCAATAGGAGGCCACCAGTCGCTCGTCGAGCGGATCGGTGACGCCGGTCAGACGCGACATGGCCCGCAGGTACGGCCATGCGCCGGAGAAGCCGCGCGCCAGCACCCGCACGCGTTCGCCATCGCGGTCACGTAGTGCCGAGGTGTGCTCTGGCCCGCAGTATCCGAGGTGGTTGGGCGCGTACGCGTAGCGCGCGAACATCTCGACACCGTCCATCAGGTCGGTTCCTCCGATAGCGTTGCGCTCCAGCGGCTTTCGATGTCGCCGTAATGCCAGATCGCGAGTGCGCCTGCCCAGGTGGACGCGAAGAGGCCGACGATGATGAAACCCATCGTGGCCAGATCGAGGCCCCCGATCCAGGCGAGCACCCCGCTGGTGACATCGAGTTTCTCGGTGAGGATGGAGATGAGCTCCTGGACACCGATCAGCAGGGCCACCGCGACCGAGAGCCCGGTGACCACCAGGTTGTAGTAGATCTTGCGGATCGGTCCGGTGAAGGCCCAGCCGTAGGCGTAGTTCATGAACGAGCCATCCAGCGCGTCGAACAGCGACATGCCCGCTGAGAACAGCACGGGCAGAACGAGAATCGCGTACCAGGGCAGCCCGGTGGCGGCCGCGCCGCCTGCGATCACCAGCAGACCCACTTCGGTGACGGTGTCGAAACCGAGGCCGAACAACAGCCCCACCGGATACATCTGCCACGGCTTGCGCACCGCGCGCATGACCGGCGCCAAGACCCGGTTGAGCACGCCGCGCGAGTCCAGGGCGCGCTCGAGTTGCTCCTCGCTGTAGCCGCCGCGTCGCATAGCGCGTAAGACCTGCCAGATCCCGATCAGTGCGGCCAGGTTCAGCAGTCCGATGAGGATCAGGAAGGTGCCCGAGACCGATGTGCCGAACACCCCGGTCCACCGCTGCAATCGCGAGTCCTCGTCTTCCAGGTTCCGCGCCAGCGCGGTAACCCCGAAGGCCAGCAGCCCGACGAGCACGAAGACGATGGTGGAGTGCCCCAAGGAGAACCAGAAGCCGACCGTGATCGGTTTCTGCTTGTCCGCCACCAGCTTTCGGGTGGTGTTGTCGATCGCCGCGATATGGTCGGCGTCGAAGGCGTGTCGCATGCCCAGCGTGTAGGCGGTGACGCCGAGCCCGACGCCGAATATCGCGCCGTCCACCTGGTGCTCGTCGGGCACGACCAGCAACAGCAGCGTCCCCCACCCCACGATGTGCAGTATGACGATTGTCGCTGCCATGCCGAGGATGCCGCGACGCTGTCCGCCGTCGCATCCGGCCCAGGCATCTCGCAGCTTCGTGGTGATTGTCGGCATCGCCACGGTCCCACTTTCCCACTCGTCCGGCGGAGCCGCCGCCGTGTTCAACAGATTCGCGGTAGCTGCTCTCCTGCGGGCAGGTCGACGACACGGGTGCCGCCGAGAGCGGTGCGGGCCACCACCATCCCCGGGTGCTCGGCAACGCAGTGACCCACGATTGCCGCGTGGGCGCCGAGCGGATGCGCGTGCATGGCGTCGAGGACGCGGTCGGCATCGGCGGGGGATACGAACGCGACGAGTTTGCCTTCATTGGCGACATACAGCGGGTCGAGACCGAGTAACCCGCAGGCGTCGCGCACCCCGACGGGCACCGGTATCGCCCGTTCGTCGAGTTCTACGCCGACGCTCGCGGCACGGGCGATCTCGTTGAGGGAGGCGCCCATGCCGCCGCGTGTGGGATCGCGCAGCACGTGCACATCGGCGCCGGTGGCGAGCATGGCCGCGACCAATCCGTGCAGTGGCGCGGTATCGCTGCACAGTGTCGTGCCGAACTCGAGTCCTTCCCGGCAGCTCAGTACCGCGATACCGTGCAGCCCGATCTCGCCGCTGACCAGCACCATATCGCCGGGCCGTGCTCGCTGGGGCCGGATGTCCACGCCTGCTGGAACCAGTCCGATGCCCGCGGTGTTTATGAAGATGCCATCGCCGTGCCCGGCGTCGACGACCTTGGTGTCGCCGGTGACCAGCCGGACCTCGGCCGCGAGCGCGGCGGTGCCGACGGCTTCGGCGATGCGGGCGATCTCGGCCAGCGCGGTGCCCTCTTCGAGGATGAACGCGGTCGAGAGCGCCATCGGCCGGGCGCCGGACATCGCCAGATCGTTCACGGTGCCGTTCACGGCGAGGTCACCGATCGAGCCGCCCGGGAACACCAGCGGCTTGACCACGAACGAATCGGTGGAGAACGCCAGTCGCATATCGCCGAGCTGGAGCACCGCCGAATCGCCGAGCTCGGTGTCGGCGGCCGCGCCGAATGCTGGGAGGAACAGGTGCTCGATCAGTTCGCCCGACATCGCACCACCGCCGCCGTGTCCCATCACGATATTGGGTGCGTCGCGCAGCGGCATGGGGCAGACCCAACCATCGATGTCGAGCGGGGGCGATGCGGCCGCCCCACTGCCGTTGGTGTCAGGCATGGGCAACCTCCGCGGGAAGATCGAGACGCCGGTACAGGTAGTACGCGGCACAGGCGCCTTCGGAGGAAACCATCGTGGCACCCAACGGGTTTCGCGGGGTGCATTCCTTGCCGAATGCGGCGCATTCGTGAGGTTTGATCAAGCCTTGGAGCACTTCACCGGACCGACACACCGAGGACTCGGCGGTGTGCAGATCCCCGACGGAGAAACGCTGTTCGGCGTCGTAGTCGCGGTAGCGCGGTGACAGCCGCCAGCCGCTTCGGGGGATCACGCCGATGCCGCGCCACGCCCGGTCGGTGACCTCGAAGACGTCCTCGAGCATCGCCTTGGCCGCTGGATTCCCGGCCGCGGCTACCGCGCGGGGATAGGCGTTTTCGACCTCGTGGCGTCCCTCCTCGAGCTGGAGCACGGTGCGCCGGATGCCTTCGAGGATGTCCAGCGGTTCGAATCCGGTGACCACCATCGGAACCTTGTATTTCTCGGCCAGCGGCGGATATTCGCCGGTGCCCATCACCGTGCAGACGTGCCCGGCGGCGAGGAATCCCTGGACCCGGCAGCTGGGCGACTCCATGATCGCCGCGATGGCAGGCGGTACGAGCACGTGCGAGACCAGCAGTGAGAAATTCTCGATGCCGAGCCGTTGGGCCTGGTACACCGTCATCGCGTTGGCGGGCGCGGTGGTCTCGAATCCGATGCCGAAGAACACCACCTGCCGATCCGGGTTGTTCTTGGCCAGTTCCAGCGCATCCAGTGGCGAGTAGACCACCCGCACGTCGCCGCCCTCGCTCTTGACCCGGAACAGATCCTTGTGACTGCCGGGTACCCGCAGCATGTCGCCGAAGGAGCAGAAGATCACCCCCGGCCGTGCGGCGATCTCCAATGCCTTGTCGATCACCTCGAGCGGGGTGACGCACACCGGACAACCGGGCCCGTGGATCATCTCGATCTGATCCGGCAACAGCTGGTCGATGCCGTGGCGGATGATCGAATGTGTCTGTCCGCCACACACTTCCATGATCGACCAGCGCTTGCTGGTGGTGGCCTGGATACGGTCGAGCAGGTGCCGCGCCAGCTCGGGATTGCTGAATTCGTCCAGGTATTTCATGACTTCGCCTCCAGGTCGTCGACGGTCGCGCCCGGCGCGGATGCGTCGGAATCGTTCGCCCCGGGTTGTGGGGCTTCGGGGTTGTCGACACCGGCCTGCTTCGCCGCGAGCGCGAAACCGTCGCCGAACTCCTCCTTCAGTACGCCGAGATGTTCGAACTCGGCCAGCGTCCGCAATGCGGATTCTTCATCCAGGCGTTGGATCGCGAACCCGACGTGCACCACGACGTAATCGCCGACGGCCACGTCCGGGATGTATTGCAGGCACACGTCTTTGTGCACGCCGCCGAAGTCGACCTCCGACATCAGCGTGCCGTCGCGTTCGTTGACGCTGAGCACCTTTCCGGGAACCGCAAGACACATCGCTTGTCTCCTTCACTCACACCGCACCGGCTACCAGGAGCTGACCGAACGCGATCCCGCCGTCGTTCGGTGGCAGTCTGCGATGACTGATGACACGGAATCCGTCGCGTCGTAGCAGACGGGTACAGCTCGACAACAACAGCGCGTTCTGGAACACACCGCCCGACAGCGCGATCACCGACTCGGGCGCGGCGAATCGCCGTGCCGTGTCGTGCACGAGGTCGGCGACGGCGGCGTGGAATCGGGCGCCGATGACGGTGGGCGGTATGCCGCCTGCGGCGTCGGCGACGACCTCGGCGAGTACCGGGGCAGGATCGATCCGGGCGGGATCGCCGTCGTGCCAAGCGAACCGGTATCGACCCGCCGTCCCGCGGGCCCCGCGGGCCAGACCTTCGAGTTCGATCGCTGCCTGCGCCTCATAGTCGACGACGTGCCGCACCCCGGCCAGCGAGGCGACCGCGTCGAACAGCCTGCCCATGCTCGAGGTCGGCGCGCAGCCGAGACCTGTGTCGAATTGGTGCGCGAGCACCGCCCGCTCGGCATCAGGGCAGGCGTCGACCGAGGCGATGCCGGGGGACCACTCGATGCCCGCCGCGCGAAGATGCGAAAGGGCCATCCGATAGGGCTTGCGGACGCTGAGGTCGCCGCCCGCCAAGGGCACATAGGACAGGTGCGCCATGCGCCGGTAGCCCTTGTAACCGGCGACGAGCACCTCGCCGCCCCAGATCGCGCCGTCGGGTCCGTACCCGGTGCCGTCGAAGGCGATGCCGAGGACCGTCTCGTTCGCATCGATCCCGTGCTCGCCCATCACCGCGGCCAGATGCGCGTGATGGTGTTGCACGGTATGCACAGGTCGGTCGCCCGCGTGCGCACGGGCCCATGCGGTGGAACGGTAGCCGGGGTGGGCGTCGGCAGCGAGCTGGGTCGGGTGCACGCAAGTGAGTTCCTCCAGGTGGGAGCGCGCCGTGTCGAACGCCTGCAAGGTGGCCAGATCGTCCATGTCGCCGATGTGCTGACTGAGCCAGGCATACCGTCCGTCGGCGACGGCGCAGGTGTTCTTCAGGTCGGCGCCGACCGCCAGGGTCGGCGGAACCGGGATGGGCAGTGCCAGCGGGAGCGGCGCGTAGCCGCGGGAGCGGCGCACCGGCAGCTCGGCGCCGTCCACGACACGCACCACCGAGTCGTCGCACGGGACGAGAATGCGCCGGTTGTGGCCGAGCCAGGCGTCGGCGAGCCCGGCCAGGCGGGTGCGGGCGTCGGCGTCGTCGTAGCAGATCGGTTCGCCGCCGAGATTGCCGGAAGTCATCACCAGTACGCCGGGGCCGGGCGGGTCGCCGGGCAGACCGAACAACAGCAGATGCAATGGGGTGTAGGCGAGCATCACTCCGAGGTCCGGGTTGCCTGGTGCGACCGCGTCGGCGACGGGGCGTTCGCCGCGCGGCAGCAGGACGATCGGCCGCTGCGGACCGCTCAGCAGGGCCGCACCGGTGGGATCGATGGTCACGATGCGCGCCGCGGCGTCCAGGTCGGCGACCATGACGGCGAACGGCTTGTTGCCGCGCCGCTTGCGGCGACGCAATTCGGCCACGGCGATGTCGTTGCCCGCGTCGCAGGCGAGGTGGTATCCCCCGATACCTTTGACCGCGAGAATGCCTCCGGCGCACAGCAATTCGCGTGCCGCGGCGAGTGGCCGCGCCGGATCGTCGGGCCCGGTGTAGGACAGGGTGGGCCCGCAGTCCGGGCAGGCGATGGGCTGGGCGTGGAACCTGCGATCGGCGGGGTCGGCGTATTCGCCGGCGCAGTGCGGGCACATGGCGAAATCGGCCATGGACGTGCGCTCGCGGTCGTAGGGCAGCCCGGCGATGATGGTGAATCGCGGGCCGCAGTTGGTGCAGTTGACGAAGGGGTGGCGGTAGCGGCGGTCGCCGGGGTCACGCAGTTCGCGCGCGCAGTCCGCGCAGATCGCCACATCGGGCGAGACCAGGGTACGTCCGGCGCCGTCGCGCCGGGTGTCGCCGATCAGGAACCCGGTACCGCCGCGGAGATCGACCGCGGTCTGCTCGACCGAGGCAACGGCGGCCAGCGGTGGCGGGGAGTCGTGCACTCGGCGAATGAACTCCCGCACCGATGCCTCGGCGCCCTCGATCTCGATGACGACGCCGTCCGTATCGTTGGCGACACGGCCGGTCAGCGCCAGCTCGACGGCCGTGGTGTAGACGAACGGCCGGAATCCGACGCCCTGCACCACGCCGCGCACGAGCAGGCGGCGGCGAACGCGCTCGTCGTTCACGGCTGTTCTCCACTGCCGAGCAGGCGCAGCCCGGCCATCGCCCGCTCCGCGCCATCAGCGTCTGTCTTCTCGACGACGAATCCCATGTGGATGATCACCCAATCACCCGGCGCGGCGGGCTGATCCTCGTCGAGCAGACCGATATTGACCTGGCGCTTCTCACCGGTTACCTCGACCACGGCGATCTGCCCGTGGTAGCCGTCCGGAATCTCCACGATCCGCCCCGGAATGCCAAGGCACATGATCACACCTCCTGTCCGGCGCGCAATTGCGCCGCGATGCGCGTGACCTCGGCTGCCGCAGGTTCGACGGCCGCGGCGACGACAGGGCTGAGGCCGATTCCCTCGGCCACCGAGTCGACCTGGCAACCGACGACGACCGTCGGCGGCACCACACCGCCGAGCGCGCGCACCGCGGCGAAGACCGCCTCCGGATTCATCGCGTGCGCGTCCATGGCCGTCGTCGCCCCCGACTCGGGTTCGGCGCGCAGGATCTGCACGCGACCGGGTGCACCGGTATTCGGCAGGGCGTCCACCAGCACCACCGCATCCCACCCGTCGAGCAGGTCGTAGGCCAAGTGCAACCCGCGGATGCCGTAGTCGACGATCCGCTGGTTCTGCTCCGACGTCGTGGGCAGCCGACTGACCACCTCGGGGCCGAATCCGTCGTCGCCGAGGAAGATATTGCCGATCCCGGCAACGAGCACGCGGGCGCTCATCTCACATGTGGCGAATCTTCAGATAACGCCGGAGGTCGGGGATCGACCGTATGCCGAGATACGCGCCGACCACGACGATGACCGCCACCACGGCGGTGGAGACCACACCTACTGCTTCCATGACCCTCTTCCTTTCACTCGTCGCCGTTGACAATCGGTTCGAGCTCATCGGGAGCGAAATACAGGTAGCGGCCGTACCATTCGTGCAGATCGGCCGCCGGATCGTCCTCGATGACCACCCCGACGTGCGTTTCGCCGTCGACGTCGGCGTGCACCGAGGTGACGCGCGCCGCCCTGCCCTCGTAGAACAGGTCGTGGGCGTCGGCGCGTCGCGTCGGGCGCAACCGAACCCGGCTACCCTGCCGCACCAGCACCCCGGCGATCGGGACCGCGTCGGACTCCGGGCGCACCGCACCGTCGGCCGCGGGATCCCACCAGCTCATGCCCTCGGGCACCTCGGGAACCAGGTGCGGTGTCGGCTCGCGCCACAGTCCGTGCAGGTCGTGCATGGCCTCGGGCGTCATGCGATCGCAGCGGTCGATGATCTCGGCCGCTCTCGGATCGGTGGCGCGGGCCCGTTCCTTTTCGTCGTCGGTGAGCGTCATGACCCGCAGGGTGAGGATTTCGTCGATCTCGGTGGAGTCGAACAGCTGGCCCGCGCTCTGCTCGGCGACCTCGGGATGGTCGTAGAGGATGATCGGCGACACCAGGACTACGTCGTTGTGGCCCGGCGGCCCGGCCAACACCGGGAAACAGCGGTGCTGGGTGCAGTGTTCGACGGCCGTCTCGGCGCCGGGTTCGGGGTCGAGAAGCGAGACGAACTCGCCGCCGTCGAGTTCGGCGATCACGTGGGCGCCGAGCATGGAGCGGACGGTGGCGTCGTCCGAGCTGGTGGCCGCGCCGCCGCTGTTGCGCAGCCGTATTCCGATGCGTCGATAGTCGCCCTCGGGGGCGACGGTCAATTCGAGTGTGCCCTCGATCGGTGCTCGGGTGCGTACCACCACGCCCGCCGTCGATCCTGGAATCGGTTCGACCGCCTGCCAGCCCGGTACTTCGATCGGCATCGTCATATTCGTCAACGGCCAAGGACCGCAGGGTATTTCGCATTCGGTGGCCTCGTCCCAGCTGACCCATCGGCGACCGTCGACGATCAGTTCGGCGCGCGCGGTTCCGTCCAGTTCGACCGTTCGGCGCTGCAATTGCAGGAACCGCGCGGTGAGCGTGATCCGCGTGGCACCGGACGCGCGGACGAGGCATTCGGCGGCCAGTGAATCGTCCTCACCGAATCCGGCCGCGGCCGCATCGCGTGGGCCGAGCACACCGAACTGCCAGCGGGACTGGTTTTTTCGGGCGTCCGACCGGTAGGGGTACAGCAGATATCCCTCGTACAGCACGGCGTCGGCGACGGCGCGGGCACGGGTCATGGCGGCGTTCACGGCGCGGACTCCTCGGTGAGAAGTTTCGCGACAGCGTCGTCGAATCCGAGCAACCCGTGCGAAGACTTGTAGGTGGCCAGCGCTTCGACATTCTCCCGGCGCAACCGCACCCAGCCGGAGTTCGGATAGTGGGCGTCCATGAGATCGCGCCATACGGCGACCGGCATGTCGAATTTGTCCTCGCGGTCCCACGGCACCTGCTGAACCGCGAAACCCGTTTCCCCTCTGATGAATACGGTGCCGCTGAACAGGAAGATCAGGGGTACGGTGCCCTCGCGCAGGGCATGCAGGTACTTCGATCCGGTGACCTCGAAGTCGTAGGTGCACGGCATCGGCAGTTCCACCTCGGCGCCGCCGGAGAAGCCGGGCACCATGGTGGCACAGTGCATCCAGGTGAACGACTTCTGTGTTTCGTGCCAGCGTTCGCGTGGGCCGAAAAGGTCCAGCAGCCCCGTGCCTTCGGCGTCGGAGTAGCCGCGCCGGAAGGGTTCGATGCGCACCTGGGCGCGCAGCGCGATCGCGTGCACCGGCTCCTCGGCCAGCGCGGCGATGCCGATGCGCGCCGACAGATTCGGGGCGACCGCGTATGGTTCCGGCCGCACCTCGAGCACCGCGAAGGTCATCGAATAGGCCGGGCTCATCACGCCACCTCCGGCCGGGCCCGAGCCGACATCGTGGTGAAGAATTCCGCGATGTAGTCCCTGGCCTCCTTGCCGCCGTCGAACCCGCGCCACAGCATCCGCATCCGTCCGACGAACTCGTAGCAGGCATCGATCGGCAGCAGCAGGACCGCACCGGGACCGCCGCGTTCGGGCATCCGGATGAGCAGGGCCTCGACATCCGGTGCGAGCCGGTCGAGTTCGGGATGGCGATCCAGCATCGCCCGCCAATCCCGCAGCGGCAGTTCGGATTCGGTAGCCCCTGCCGGTCCCGGATAGAACGCGACAGTGCGTTCGAGTGCCGAATTGACGAAGAAGAACGCCAGGCCGACCGGGATGTCGAGGGCGTCCCATTCGCCCTGACCGATCGCGCAGTCGGGGAACGAGACGTAGTGGTCGGGCACTGCCCGGTAGCGCAGCGCGGCATGCTGATCGGTGAACAGCAGATAGCAGCCCACGCATACGCACATCAGCTGCCTGCCTTCGATATCCACCACATGCCGGTGCTGTGCACCGACCGGTTCGGCGCACATTTCGCACCGCTCTCCGGCCGCCGCGGGCGGGGGCGGATCGGTCGCGATACGACGCAGTGCGCGCAGGCCCTGGTTCATCCGCGGACCTCCGCGGGCACCGCCACCGAGATCTCACCGGAGCGTACGAGCACGGGCAGCGGCTCGAGATGCCCCTCGCCGTCCAACCGCATTCCGGCGTGCACCACGTCGAAATGAGCCAAGCACCCCGGACAGCGCAGCACCGCCGAGTCGGCCGGGGCTCCCATCCTGCGGTGCAGCGCGGCCCCCGCCATCGAACGCCCACAGGCCGCGCAGCGGTCGCGATAGACGAACAGGTCCGCGCCGACCCTGCAGGCCAGCACCGGCACATCGGCCACCGTGAACCCGCCGACCTCGCCTGCCGCCAAGTCCGCGAGCTCCGGGACCGAGATCCAGCTGCCCGCGGGCGGATCAGCGGTGTGTACCCGCGCGAACAGCGCGTCGGCCGGTATTACGCCCGCCTGCGGCTGTGCCGCTGCGGCGACCACCTCGATGGCCTCGATTTCCGGTGCGGCCGCACGCACCGCGTCCTCCACCGCCAGTTCCAGTGTCACCGACGATGACGGGCACGTGCGGCAGCTGCCGGACAGTTCGAGCCGCACGATACCGTCGGCGACATCGATGAGCGTCACATCGCCGCCGTGCGAGCCGAGGTACGGGCGGACGCTGTCCAGCGCCGTCGCTACCCTCGTTCGCACGTCGTGCGGGTGCAGGCCGTGCACCAATAGCAGGCTCGCGACCAGATCGTCGCGGGTCAACTCCTCGACGATCCGGTCGTCCAGCACGGCGACGATCCGGCCGAATGCCGCGCCGTAGAGGTCGACGACCTCACGCACGAGACGCTCGGCGCGCTCGCGCGCCACCGGGCCGCCTGCCGAACAGGCATCCAGCAGGGTGTCGATCCGATCACCCGCGCCCCGCCACTGGTTGTCGTCCGTCGGTCTGGCTCGCTGCTGCGGGCGATCATCCACGCTGTGCCTCCAGTCGTCGACCCGACCTGTCATTCCGCGGTGAGCGCCTGCGTGGGTGAATGCACCTTGTCCAGGGTTACGCCGTTGCCCAGATACATGTGCACCCCGCAGGGCAGGCACGGATCGAAGCTGCGCACCGTGCGCATGATGTCGATGCCCTTGAAGTGCTCCCGGTCGTTCTCCTCGAAGATCGGCTGGCCTTGTACCGCGTCCTCGTAGGGCCCCGGAGTACCGAAGGAGTCACGCGGACTGGCGTTCCACGGCGTCGGCGGATACGGGTGGTAGTTGGCGATCTTGCCGTCCCGGATGACCATGTGGTGCGACAGCACACCGCGCACCGCCTCGGTGAAACCACAGCCGATGCCCTCGCCGGGCACCTCGAAGTGCTCCCAGGTCTTGGTGTTGCCCGCCCGGATCTCACCGAGCGCCTGCTCGGCGAAGTGCAGCGCGCACGCCGCCGCGTAGGCCTGGAAGTAGGTCCGCGCCCGGTTGCGTTCGATCGTGTTGCTGCCGTGCGCCGGAATCTTCCATTCCAAGGTGACGGGGCCCTTCAACGCGGTCTTGGGCAGGTTGATTTGCACGCTGGATCCGGTGGATTTGACGTAACCGATGTCCACCAGCCCGGCCAGCGCCGTCACCCACAGGCGAGCCAGCGGCCCACCGCCCGTGTCGAGCGCGAGATGGTCCTTGCCGTCGAACCAGCGGGGCGACATCACCCAGCTGTATTTGTCGTCCAGATCGCGCTTCTGCGGTTGGGGGTTGGTGTGCTGATTCCACGGATGGCGCCGGTCGATCGGATTGCCGAGCGGATCGGTCGTGACGAACATTTCCTGATCGGTCCAGTCCTCGTAATACGAACTGCCCAACAGGATCCGGAGGCCGAGATTGATATCGACCAGCGAGGTGGTGATCAGCTTCCCGTCGACGACGACGCCGGGGTTGACGAACATCCGCCGACCCCACTGCTCCATATCCTTGTATTCGAAGTTGCACACCGCGGGATCTTGGAACGATCCCCAGCAGCCGAGCAGTGTGCGGCGCAGCCCTACCTGCTCGTAGCCCGGCAGCGCCTCGTAGAAGAAGTCGAACAGGTCGTCGTGCATCGGCACGACCTTCTTCATGAACTCCACATACCGCATCAGCCGCGACATGTAGTCGGTCATCAGCTGAATCGTCGCGACCGTGCCGACCCCACCGGGATACAGCGTCGACGGGTGCACGTGCCTGCCCTCCATGAGGGAGAACATTTCGCGCGTGTACCGACTGACCTGCAGCGCCTCCCGATAGAACTCGCCGCTGAACGGATTGAGCGCCCGCATGATGTCGGCGACGGTGCGGTAGCCGTGGTCACCGGCGTGCGGCGCCTCGGTGCGCTCGGCGCGTTCGAGCACGCCCGGGTTGGTCTCGGCGACCATCTTCTCGCAGAAGTCCACCCCGACCAGGTTCTCCTGGAAAATATTGTGGTCGAACATGTACTCGGCGGCCTCGCCGAGGTTGACGATCCACTCGGCGATAGGAGGTGGTTTGACCCCGTAGGCCATGTTCTGGCAATAGCACGAGCAGGTCGCGTGGTTGTCACCGCAGATGCCGCAGATGCGGCTGGTGATGAAGTGCGCGTCGCGCGGGTCCTTGCCCTTCATGAAAATCGAATAGCCGCGGAAGATCGATGAGGTGCTGTGGCACTCGACGACCTCGCGATTGGAAAAGTCGATCTTGGTGTAGATGCCCAGGCTGCCCACTATGCGGGTGATCGGATCCCAGGCCATCTCTACCAGGGCGTCGGGTTCGATCTTGCGAAGCGACGGATCGGGAATGATCTCTGTCATCGAAATATCTCCCTACCAGGTGCGTGTCGCGCCGGATTCGAGCTTCCCGCCCTTGTGCCGCCAGCGCGGTTCCTTGTCGACGGTGCGGCCGGTGATGTGGCGAAGACTGCGGATCACCGACCCGTACAGCCCGGAAGCGGTCGAGGAGATCTTGCCGCCCGGCGGTTCGTCCATGAACGGCATGAACTTGTCCGGGAATCCCGGCATCGTGCAGCCGATGCAGATGCCACCCACATTCGGGCACCCGCCCACGCCGTTGACCCAGCCGCGCTTGGGCACATTGCACTTGACGACCGGACCCCAACAGCCCAGCTTCACAATGCATTTCGGTGATCCGTACTCCTCGGCGAAATCACCCTGCTCGTAGTAGCCCGCTCGGTCGCAACCTTCGTGCACGGTGGCGCCGAACAACCACTTCGGGCGCAGCGCATCGTCGAGCGGGATCATCGGCGCCTGGCCGGTGGCCATATAGAGAAGGTATGTAAGGGTCTCGGACAGATTGTCGGGCTGGATCGGACAGCCGGGCACGCAGACGATCGGTATGCCCGCTTTGCTCTTCCAATCCCAGCCGAGATAGTCCGGGACACCCATCGCGCCGGTCGGATTTCCCGCCATGGCGTGGATACCTCCGTACGTCGCGCAGGTGCCTACGGCGACCACTGCGGTCGCCTTGGGCGCCAGCCGATCGAGCCATTCGCTCGTCGTCATCGGCTGACCGGTCGCAGGATTGTTGCCGAAGCCGCACCAGTAACCCTCGTCGTGCAACTGCTCATTGGGGATCGACCCCTCGACGACCAGAACGAACGGATCCAGTTCGCCCCGATCTCCCTTGAAGAACCACTCCAGGAAATCGTCCGCGCCGCCCGTCGGACCGCATTCGAAATCGATGAGCGGCCAATGCACGGCAATCTTCGGTAAACCGGGGAGTGATCCGAGTGCGATCTCTTCGATGCTCGGCTGGGTGGCGGCGGTGAGGGCCACCGAATCGCCGTCGCAGCTGAGTCCCGCATTGATCCAGAGGACGTGGATCAGGGTGTCTTCGGCTTTTACTGCTTCCTGAGTTGGCATCGGACTGCCACCTTCCGCAGCGGGGGCACGCGGATACGGTCAGCTCCAGCATCGCATCCGCGCGTGACTCTGATCACATGAGTCTAGGTCTGAGAGCGAATGGCTTTCAAGGTTTCGATATGCCAGTGGTTAGCCGTGCGGCGAGCCAGTCGTACCAGTAAGCCAGTCCATCGCCGGTGGTCGCCGATACCGGAACGATCGTTACGCCGGGATTCACCGACCGCGCGTATTCCTCGCAACGCTCCAGATCGAAGTCCACATAGGGCAGCAGATCGGTCTTGTTGATCAGCACCAGCTCCGCCGCGGCAAACATGTGCGGGTACTTCAACGGCTTGTCGGTGCCCTCGGTGACCGAGACGATCACGACCTTGCCCGCTTCGCCGAGATCGAACAATGCCGGACAGACCAGATTGCCCACATTCTCCACGAACAGCAGGCTGTCCGGCGCCGGTTCCAACGCGTCGAGAGCCCGTCGCATCATGTCCGCATCGAGATGGCAGCCCGCGCCGGTATTTACCTGCACGACCTTGCAGCCGGTTGCCTCGATGCGCTGCGCATCCAGCACAGTGGCCTGATCGCCCTCGATGACGGCCACCGGAACCGAGTCGAGCTCGCGGATCGTCCGCTCGATCAGGGTCGTTTTCCCAGCGCCGGGCGAACTGGTCATATTCAGCGCCAAGATCCCGCGTTCACGCAATCGCGCACGGTTCGCCGTGGCGAGCTCGTCGTTCTTGGCGAGCACCTTGTGTTCGAGGGTCAGTGTGGTCAGAGCGTGTTCGTGGGAGTGCTCGTGTTCATGCCCGGGACCATGCTCATGGTGGCCATGATCGTGCAGGTGATCGCGGTCCAGGTGTCCGACGGTGATCACAGCGACCCCGTCGCCCTCGCATCCGCAGGTTGCGCACATTGCTCACTCACCTCCATCGATACGATTCGAAGTTCCCGCCCCGCAGTGATCTCGACATCGGCGCTGCCGCAACGGCACAGCACGATGAGGTCGGGCAGAAGGAATTCCGCCCCGCAGTTCCGGCAACGCGCTGTCCCCTCGACAATGCGCAGGTTCAGTCGTGCTCCCTCGGCGAGGGTTCCCTCGGTGGCAAGCTCGAAACAGAACTGCATGGACTCGGGCACCACAGCGCACAGCGCGCCGACCTCGACCGTCACGTCGTGCACCATGCGCCCTTGCGCATGCTCACAGACGGCGTCGACAAGGTACTGGGTTATAGCCATTTCATGCATCCCGACCTCGCCTTTCGACAAGCCCCGCGATGAATCCTACGCCGCGGGCGTCCTCGCTTCGGCAATAATCTGCCGCCGGGCCGCTGCCACGCGCGTGGCAGTGACGACGCATCGGTTCCGGCTTCTCGTCAGCGAGAATCAGGCTTTTGCGTGACCACCCGCTCGAGTGCGCGCAGGTCCGCATCCAGCTTGCGGAACAACCAATAAGCGGCGACGAACGCCAGCCCGGAGGCCGCGCACAACCCCAGAACCGAGTCGCGCACAAGCGGTAACTCCTCGGGTTCGAGGGCGGTGAATCCGGCCAGCACCCCGACCAGCGGCACCGACGCCGTCACCGCGAGATAGGCCGTGAGTCTGCGACGGAGCGCACGCAGATACGCGGCGTCGTGCGCCGATGCGGGGCCGTGGCGCAGGTAGATGGGATAGACGCAGCGGACGACATAGAAAGTGGAAAGGAAAAATGTATAGGCAACGGAGATGGTGCCCGCCACCAGAACGGTTGCCGCGGCATGGACTATCAGCCGCGCCGGTAGATCGGTGAACCAGCGAAGCAACATCACCCCCGTCACGGTTGCGCAAACCGCGAACAGCAGGGTGTTCATCGCGCACAGGTCGCCCCAAAACAGTGTTCGCGACCGCACCCGCGCGAGCACTGCCTCGTCGTAGCGTCTGCCGGCGCGCAAGCCGCGAGGAACCGCGAGCAAATCACGCGACATGTATGCGTAGATGAGGATGGCAGGCGGCGAGGCGCAGAGGATGAAAACGATGACACCCTTGTCCAGCTGCCAGTTGGTGGCATCGGAGAGCTGCTCTCTGATCAGTT
This sequence comes from Nocardia vinacea NBRC 16497, assembly GCF_000308835.1. Taxonomy (GTDB): domain Bacteria; phylum Actinomycetota; class Actinomycetes; order Mycobacteriales; family Mycobacteriaceae; genus Nocardia; species Nocardia vinacea. The sequence goes on from NZ_BAGN01000406.1 coordinate 42,542, forward strand.
CCTGGACGTGCACAGCCATATAGACCGTAGCCAGGGTGACGCCGACCAGCGAGGATAACCACAGGATGGGGGTGGGCCAGCGCGAAAGTCGGGCCCGCCAACTGTTCGGCGGCGGATAAACAAGGTCGCGGGCCAGTTCCTCGAGGCATAAGTCGAGCTGCTGGGCCAATTCCGAACCGCACGAGTAGCGGTCTTCGCGGTCGGGCGACAGACACTTCAGCAGCACTTGGCGCAATGCCGCGGGGCAATCCGGCGGAAGTTCCGACAGGAACGTCGACTCGACAGGTTTGCGCCGCAGTTCGAGCATGCGGGCCAGCGATGTCTCCGACTCGCCTGCGGAGGTTTCGTCCGCGAATGGTCGATGTCCCGTGAGCAACTCCCACAGCATGACAGCCAGCGCGTATATGTCGCTTCGAGTATCGAGGTCGGCGGCGGTCGCCGGGAGGTCCGGATGGCAGGCTTCGAGCTGTTCGGGCGACATGTACGCCAGTGATCCGCCGAAGTACGCCAGGGGACTTGTCCCCTTGAGGTGTTTGCTGGAGCTGACGTTGAAGTCGGCCAGCTTCGGGATTCCCTCGGCGCTCAGCAGCACGTTCGCGGGTTTGATGTCTCGATGCAATACTCCTCGGTCGGACGCGTGCTGCAGTGCGTCCGCGAGTCGGCGGCCCAGCCAAGCGACGGTCTCCGGCCACGTCAGTGCGGCGGTCCGGGTCCGAACAGCTGATTCCGTGGGCCGAACCTCGCCCTTATCGGCAAGTACCTTGTCGATGGCATCGAGCAGCAGCTGCCCACTGCGGTATTCCGGAGGCGTCGAGCGTTGTAGGCGTAGCACGTCGAGCAGCGTTCCCCCGGGTAGGTACTGCATATACAGCAGCTTCAGCTCGCCGTCGGCGATGAGTCGCTGGTCGAAGATGCGCACGATGTATTCGTGGTCCAGTTGCGCGAGGGTCTGCGGCTCATTGCCGTGGTTATGGGAAATCTTGACCGCGACCAGTCGCTGCATTGATTGTTGTCGAGCGAGATACACCTGGGCGAAGGCGCCGGCCCCGATCCTCATCAGGAGGTCGAAATCGTCGATATGGTGGCCGACATCGATGGTGTCGAGAACCATTTGGGCACTTGGACGAGCAATCATCGTGCTGCGGTAGTCGCTCGTGAGCTGTGCGAGCTCAGGACCGGCCGCCGTGGCAGCCTCGGCGAGGGTAGCCTCATCGGCTGCGTGCGAACCGCGGCGCAGTGCGTGGAACTCCTCGTAGACCAGCTCGGCCGGAAGCGGACCATCTTGCAGTTCCGCAAATTCCGCACGGTATTCGATCAGTCGTTTGGGAAAGTGATAACGAAGCCAGCGGTATTCGAGATCGATCTTGATCAGTTCGATCAGTATCGTATGCCGCTCAGCCGGTTCACGAGGCAGGTACTCCGACAGCTCTGGTGGGGAACCGGACGCCCAAGCCTTGGAAAACCGAGCCACCACAGCGGCAAGCGCTGTGCGGGTTCGCTCGGCTGGATCGACCAGATCGGTCGGCTCGTACATCGGTCGCTCGGAGATCAGCGCCAGGCGCTCAGCCGCCGGCTACGCGCGATGCGGCCTATGTCGTAGTTGCCCCACATTATTTCCCTTCCGTCAAACCTCCCTGCCCAAGGGTATCGCCCTAGAGCGTCGCATCGTTGACGGCGATGTCCGTTCTTGGCGCGCAGTGCGGGCAGCAGATCGGCACCAGCGGATGCCGGTAGCTGTCGGCCTGCGGCGATCGGGGACCGCATCCTCAGCCGAGGGAGCCCGAGCTGTCCGCAGGTCGGGCTCTGTTCGGAGGCGCCGGCGCGTGACTTGGTGGTGCACGAATCCGGGAAGACACCTTCCCATGGGACGTACCATCGATTAATGTGTCGTTATATAGCGGTACGTTAATTGAGGGGAAGATAGCTCATGGAGATCGCGACGAAGTTCTGGACCGTGCGTCGTGTGGTGGTGACGACGCTGTTCAGCATCGTGCTGGTGCTAGTGACGATCGCCTCGCCGCACCTCTTCGCGGCCTCGGCCGGGCCGCGGGATTCGCACAGTCCCGGGGGCGGTCACGGCTACGGAGCGGGAACGCGCCCGAACAGCACTGACCACAGTCAGCGCAACAGTGGTTACGGCTACGGAGCACGCTCCAACAGCGACGGCCACGATCAGTACCAGGGCCGCACCGAGAACCCCTGCCGGTACACCCCGACGGGGACGTGCGGAGCGCGCTGACAACGAGGTCGGCGTGCTACCTGGCTCGCCATCAGGTCTGGATCGCAGCGGGCAACTCGTCGGCTTCGCCGAGCCGCCGGCTCGGGAGGTACTGGACCGATAACGGGAACGGCGAACTGCATGCGGAGAAACCGAGTGCCCGGCAGCTCATCGCGACGGGGTCTCGTTCTCGGCCAGTGCCGCGGCGGCGTCTTGGGCGGAACTTTGCTCGGTCGCAGCAAGGAACACGGTCTTGACCCTCCATCGTCGCGCCATTAAAGTTCCTTTCAATATTCGTCAAATGTTATCGAATAATCGATAACACAAGCAAGTTCCGCACTCACTCGCGCGCACCTGGATCCGGCCGGGAACCTGCCGCTCTCCGGGATCGTGAAACCCGCGCGCGGGTGACGGGCGGACTTGCGCGAGGACGCCCACGCGCAGGTAGTCGCCGCATCGAGAGGTACGCGGTTGTCATTTATAGGGAGGTACTTCTGCGGCGAATGACGCAGTCGACGGTCGTGCGCGCAGCGAGGATCTCCGGCCCGCCACACTGACATGGACTATCGCAACGGGTGTTTCCGGCGTTGTTCCGGGCATTCGAGGACGCGAAATTGATACGTGCCGCCTTCGGATTACTGCGAGGGTTTGATTGTGCGAATGATTGCCAGCTGCCTTAGGCTCGAATCCGTTCACTGACAGGAATAGTCCCAGCATGTTTCGAGCTTGCTATTGATATTTCTGGCAAAACATCGATGTCACTTGTCCGCTTCTGTTGCGCTTCGACTCGAACAGCAAAGGCGGGAGACCACACGCGTGGTCTCCCGCCTTTGCCTTAATTGCTACAGCCCGAGGATCTCGTTAACTTTCGCAACGACCTCGGCGAGCGGAACGTTCGCCTCGATCACCGTTTCGTCATCGGGGTTGATCAGATCCAGGCGGGTGCGGGTGAGCTTGGAGTACTTGACAATCCACTTACCGTTGACCTTTGTATAGCGATCCTCGTAGTGGCCATAGCCGTGCACCCCGAGTGTCCCACCGAAGATAAGCACATCCTCCATCGTCCACACGACCTCGGCGGTCGTCGCGGATGTCAGATTGATCTGCGGGTCGTAGCCCTGATGGTGGGTATTGGCACTGCCGATAGTGAGCTTCAGGAAGGCGATGAAATTGTCCCTTCCGACAAGGATGGGGCCACCGCTGCCCGTGGTGTCCACCACGACGTCGGGGGCGAGGAGTTCGCGCAGAGCGTTCCAGTTTTTCGTATCGATGTTGTGGAAGTAGTCCGCCTTGAGCTGCTTGATCGCTGCGATATCAGCGGTCGTGTCGGCCGCCGTGAAGACGCCCGAGGGAGCCGGGGGCTCCGACGACTCGGCGTTGGCGATCGAGATGCCGACGGCACCGAGCATTGTCGCCGTGCTCAACGCGACAGCGGCGCGCAGTACACGTCGCTCGCCCGGTCCGGCCAGGAACCGACGACGGTTTTCTACAGACATATCTCTTCTCCTCTTCGAGTGGGATGTCTCGAATGACTTGTGATCGGTGGTGGATGATCGGCGGACCGAGCAGCTCAGGTGCATTAGTCCGTGCAGAATCCGATCGGTGATGTCTTTTCGAATCCGGAAGCATTTCCTCCATTCGGCGTGCGGCACGCGTGGTTCATTTCGTGCTTCGCTGTTTTTCCGAGCCGAAGGAGCTCGAATCGATATACCTCGGATAATAGGAGGTATGTATAACTGGTGCCGTACGTCGGTGACATTTTTAGCACCGAGAAAGGAGCAGTGGAAGAAAAAAAACTCGCGCGGAAAAGGGAAATTTAGAACCGATCCGCGCGAGCGGATCAGTGCGCTTTCATCTCGCTCACCGGGAGGCGGATTTGACAGAGCGAGCTACGCGAGTCACGACCGAGGTGGGGACGAACCACGCTAATACCGCATGTTGTCGATTGTCCCAATGCTGATCGGGTGAATGTCGTGCGGCTATAAATGCACCGGTCATGAAATATGCAGCATACGATTCCTGTTTATCCCGGTTCGCTTGAATCTCGTTCAGCGAGTCGGGCCGGAACCGCCGTTGGATTCTTGCCGGGTCTCGTCGATGATCCAGGCCGCGATTTGTGCGCGGGAGGTGAAGCCGAGTTTGGTCAGGATGTGTTCGACGTGGTGCTGTGCAGTGCGTTGGGAGAGCACGAGTTTTGCGGCGATCTGTTTGTTGGTGAGTCCTTGGGCGACAAGGTTGGCGACCTCGCGTTCGCGCTTGGTCAGTGTCAGTCCGGAGTCGTGTGGGGTGGTGGTTGCCGGCTCTCCCAGGGCGTAGGCCACTGCGGTGTTCATCTCCATGGCTTGTCCGCGTCGGAATGCCGCGTCGAATCCGCGGTCACCGAGTGCGCGTCGCACGATGTCCTCGCATTCGTCGTGATAGTGGGAGAGCTCCGTGAAAAAAGTTGTGACACCCGGGGCGGAGCGCAGCAGGTGTTCGGCGGCGCCCATCAGGATGGCCGCGCGTTCACCATTGTCGTCGGCGCCGGTCCAGGCCAGTCCCTCGATGGCCAGTGCCGCGACGACAGGGCTGCGGACGCGCCGGTTGGCTCGTAATGATTCCAGCAGTAACTCGTGTGCGCGGGACTGCTCGTTCTGCTGCCATACGGTGATGGCGATGCCCCACAGCGTGGTCGATCGAAACAGCGATTCGCCGCACGCTTGGGTGATGGCGAGTATCTGCTCGTGATACTGGATCGCCCGCCCGGTGTTTCCCTGGAGTGCGTGCGCCCATCCCAGGTTGGACAACGTGGAGATATACAGAGGTCCCCGCGCGTTGGATTCGAATACCGAGAGGGTGGGTTCGAGTACGGATATCGCCCGATCGAGTTCACCTCGAAACAGTGCCAGGGTTCCCTCGGCGGCCGTGGCCAGCGCTTCGGTGGTGGGTGCGGGGTCCTGTTCGGCGAGGGTGCGCGCCTGCTCGACGAGGGTGGCCGCGTATTGCAGGTCTCCCTGTACCGCAGCCATGTACGTGCTCGTATGCAGTGCTTTGACGCGATCGGGTATCGAGTGCGCGGCGGGGTGGGCGAGGATGCGGTCGAGCCGGCGTCGGCCTTCCCCGAACCGTCCTCGGAAGCTCCAGTACGCGAATAACGCCGCGGTGGTTCGCAACCCGGCTTCGGCCGATTCCGCGGTGTCGTCGGATACACAGAACTCGAGCGCGTCCCGCAGATTCGGTTGCTCACGGTCGAGCCGAGCGAGCACGTCGAGCTGCCGGTCACTGATCCACCCGGCCTCGGCGTCCAACGCCAGCCGCTGGTACCAGTCGCGGTGTCGTCGACGCAGATCCTGGTATTCGCCGCTGTCCTGCAGCTTCTCGCGACCGTAGTCGCGCATGGTCTCGAGCATGCGGAAGCGCACGACGCCCTCGGGTTCCTCCCGATTCACGATGGACTTGTCCACCAGGGAGGACAACGCGTCCAGCAGACTCTCCGGCGCCAATTCGGCACCACACACGCATTCGGCGGCGTCGAGCTCGAAGCCGCCGGCGAATACCGTCAGCCGGGCCCATATCCGCTGCTCGACCGGTGTGCACAGCTGGTAGCTCCAGTCGATGCACTCTCGTAGCGTCTGTTGCCGGGTGGGTGCGGTGCGACTACTGCGGGTGAGCAGTGTGTATCGGTCGGTGAGCCGCTGCAGGATCTGTTCGGGCGACATGGCGCGCATCCGAGCCGCCGCGAGTTCGATCGCCAGCGGCAATCCGTCCAGCCGCGAACAGATACCGGTCACGGCGGCCTTGTTGTCCTCGGTGAGTTCGAAGCCCGGCACCACTGCTGCGGCGCGGTCGGCGAACAATGTCACGGCATCGTATTTGGGCAGTCCGCGCAGCGGCGGTTCACCGTCGGGGTCCGGCACGGTCAGCGGCAACACCCGCAGTACCGCTTCCCCGGCGATGTCGAGCGGTTCGCGGCTGGTGACGAGAATCCGCAGACCCGGACAAGCCATAAGCAACGTCTCGACCAGCTCCGCAGAAGCCGCCAACGCTTGTTCGCAGTTGTCCATAACGAGCAGCGTTTCCCGGGATTGCAGGAACTGGACCAGCACTTCCCGCGTCGACCGGGCCGAATCGTCGCGCAGGCCAAACGCGGCCGCCACGACGTCGATCAGCATCGACGGGTCGCGCACGTCGGCCAGTTCGACAACCCGGACCCCGTCGGCGAAATCGCGTCGAGTGTTCGCGGCCGCTCGCAGCGCCAGTCGGGTTTTGCCCACGCCACCGATCCCGGCCAGCGTCACGAGGCGGTGGGTGGACAGCAGATTTTTCACCTCGGCCGTCTCGGTGCGGCGGTCGACGAAATTGGTGAGCTCCGGCGGCAGCTCGCCGATGTTGCCGCGTCCTCCAGGCGTCGGCGGCGGGCCCCATTCCCGCATCGCCGAGGTGTAGTCCAGCGGCTCCGGGGCTGGGTTCACGTGCAGCGCCATCTCGCCGACCGGGTATCTGTGGCGCAGCTGTACCTGCCGGAGAGCCTCACCTATTCCGGTCGCCGACGGCCGCTGCCGCGGATCCCGTTGCATCGCCGATTCCACCACCGCCGACAAGTCGTCGGGCATGCCGCTTTCGCGCAGGTCCGGCACCGGCTGGCTGGTGATCCGCAGGAACTGGGCAACTACTCGTTCACCGCTGCGGCGTTCGAAGGCGGCATGTCCGGTGAGCGCGCAAAACAGGGTCGCACCGAGCCCGTAGATATCGGCAGCAGACGTCGGGTCGTCGCCGCCGAGAACCTCGGGC
>NZ_BAGN01000405.1 GCF_000308835.1 Nocardia vinacea NBRC 16497
CCCTGCTGGCGGAAATCGCCGCAATGCCCGAAAGGCACGACAGTATCGACGATCTCGTCGCCGACATATTCGTCACGGTCGTCACGCGCTGGCGTACCCATCCGATGGTCGAACGAATGCTGGCGATCGAACCCGAGCGAGTGATCATGAAACTCACGGTCGACGGCGCCGCTACCTTCACCATGTGCGTCGCCGCGACCGCCACCACGCTCGAACGCGCGGTCCAGCGCGGACTACTCGCCGAGTTCGACGACCTGATGACCCGCGCCGAAATCGTCTGCCGCGTAGTCCATTCACTCATTCTGGCCCCGCACGGCACAACACCGCTACGGTCCGACGACGAGCTCGCCGAGTTCGCGCGCGGGTACCTGGTGCCAGTCGTCACCAATGCCTGCGGCTGATTCTCTCCTTCGAGTACTTGTGCTGATACACCGTCGTGGGGGTCACCCTCATGGCTAGGCGCTGATGCCCGCGGTGAGGATGGCGGCCAACTCGCGGTAGGCATCGGCATCGTCGAGTCCGGTGTGCTCGCGCACCCCGCCCTGCTGAATGCGGACCATCATGGTCGCGGCCATATCGGCGGCGAAGGCGGCGTGGACGTCACGGAATTCGCCCGCCGCGACGCCTTCATCGATGAGTTCGCGGACCCGGCGGGCGGCGATCCTGGTGTTCTTCTCGTAGATCTCCCGCGCGGGCGCGAAACCGCTCAAGTCGGCCATGAATCGGTCGGAGGCCGCGGCCAAGGCGGTACCGACCGCGGACAGGTAGGCGGTGATGCGCTCACGGGCATCGGTGATCGGCGCGATGCTGGTTTCCACGTCGTCGGTGGCGCGGCGGAAGAAGTGCACTGTCGCGGCCCGGACCAGCTGTTCCTTACTGCCTGCGAGGGTGTAGAGGGTCGACTTGGAGCAGCGCAGTCTGGCGGCGATCTCGTCGAGGGTCAGGTGGGCGAATCCCTCGGTCAGAAACAGGTCGACCAGCGCGTCGAAGAGTTCGGTACGCCGCCGGGTGGCGAATCCTGCGCGCGTGAGCTGCTCCATATCAGCGAATAGTACTGGTGAGGTGCTTGCAGTACTGCAGCAAGAGCAGTACTGTATGCAGTAATTCAGTACTGTTATTCGTAGGCGAGGAGTCCTGTGGCCGTCGAACGTCTGCTGCCCACCACCGAAGCCCGGGAATTGATCCAGCTCACCCGCGACATCGCCGATAAAGTCCTCACGCCGATCGTGGATGAACACGAACGGGCCGAGACCTATCCCGACGGTGTGTTCGCCACGTTGGGGGAGGCCGGGTTGTTGAGCCTGCCGTACCCGGTCGAATGGGGTGGCGGTGGCCAGCCGTACGAGGTGTATCTGCAGGTACTCGAGGAGATCGCCGCGAGGTGGGCGGCGATCGCGGTGGCGGTCAGCGTGCACAGCCTGGCCTGCCATCCGCTGCTCGCCTTCGGTACCGAGGAGCAGCAGCGGCGCTGGCTGCCGGAGATGTTGGGCGGCAATACGATCGGCGCGTACAGCCTGTCGGAGCCGCAGGCCGGATCAGATGCCGCCGCGGTGGCATGCAAGGCCGGTCCCGTCGACGGCGGATATCTCGTCAACGGCACCAAGGCCTGGATCACCCATGGCGGCATCGCCGACTTCTACAACCTTTTCGCACGCACGGGCGAGGGGGCGCGCGGCATCTCCTGCTTCCTGGTACCGCGTGAGACCACCGGCCTGACATTCGGCAAGCCCGAGCAGAAGATGGGGCTGCACGCGGTGCCGACCACGACCGCGCACTACGACGACGCGTTCCTGCCCGTCGAGCGACGGATCGGTACGGAGGGGCAAGGACTCCAGATCGCTTTGAGCGCACTGGATTCCGGCCGACTCGGCATCGCGGCGGTCGCGACCGGACTGGCTCAGGCCGCGCTCGACGAAGCCGTCGCCTACGCCAAAGAACGCACGGCATTCGGCAAGCCGATCATCGACCATCAGGGTCTCGGGTTCCTACTGGCCGATATGGCTGCCGCGGTCGATTCGGCCCGCGCCACCTACCTCGATGCCGCGCGGCGACGCGATGCGGGGCTGGCGTATTCACGGCAGGCGAGTGTTGCCAAACTGATCGCGACCGACGCGGCCATGAAGGTCACCACCGACGCGGTCCAGGTATTCGGCGGCTACGGCTACACCCGCGACTTCCGGGTCGAGCGGTATATGCGCGAAGCCAAGATCACCCAGATCTTCGAGGGCACCAACCAGATTCAGCGCCTGGTCATCGCACGCAGCCTCGCACAATGACCGGTCGGATCCACACCCCCGGCACGGCAGAGCCCCGGGACTTGAGCGGGTGGATAGCCGGGACAAGTCGGGGCTCTGCCGTGCGAACGCCGGATCAGCGATATCCGCCGTAGTTCTGTCGATTCTGGTCGTAGTCGTACGGTTTGCAGCCGGAGTCGTTCGGACCGGCACACCCGGGCTGGTAGGTGTCGCACGACCCAGGCGAACACCTCGGCGGATGGGCCGAGCAGATCGTGTACCAGAACATTTTCCCGATGGCGGACGAGCCGCCGTTTCGGTGCCGACGAGGTATCTGGGCCAGTGGTGTCCGCGGTGGCGTCGGGGTGCGTGGCGGCCACGCTCATGGGCGGCGCGGTGGAATTCCCCTTCCTTTACGACCGGGTAGCCACCGGGAGTTGGTCGGGAGTGGTGGTGCTGACGGTCCGCAACGGCATGCTGCTCTGCGCGACTGTGTGGTCGATCGTTCGGCTGTGCCGCAACGGTCTCGATCATCCGGGGCACCCATCGGCCAACTCGCTGCTGGATATCGGTTCGGTAACGCCCAGTTGGTTGCGCGCGCTCCCCAGCAGATCCGAATTCCGCCAACCGGACAGGTATTTCCCTAGTTCAGGACCATATCTGCGCGCCAGGTCACGATTCGGTCTCGCGCGAACGCGCGGCGTCGTGTGAGCAGTGGTTCTTTTTTCGAAGTTCAATTACTGCCCCGCTCTCGCTAGCTAATAGTTAGCCTTCATAAAAGTCGGGGAGCGGCAATCGCGCCGCATGACAGGACGGATCGGTCGTCGGTGACGGCGATCACCCGTGTTGCGCCATCTTCCATATCGAATCGCTACCTTGGTCGATCGGAGTGTCGGCCCGGAGAACGCTATGGCTAATCCAGCGTCCATACCCAACCCCTTCCAGGCACGCGGTACCGGTAGTCCCGCCGCCTCCCAGCCGAGCTCGAGGGCCGCCGCAGATTCGGCGCGGTCTGCCCGTGTCCTCCGCGATGAGCAACTCGCGCCGCTGCGGATCCCGGCACTGGTGCTGGGTGCGTTGCTGATCTGCCTCGGTGTGGCGGCGCTACTGCCATTGCGAGGATGGCTGCACGACTACGGCGCCGAGCTTGTCATCGCCGCTTACCTGCAATACATGGCGATCGCGACCACCCTCGAGGTATGGGGTCTGCGCATGACCAGGAAAGGTCCACGCCGCAGGTGATACGCGCACGATGAGGTGCTTCGACTGTTCACCTTTCGGTCAGAATCCGTCGATAGTGTCCCGAAAATGACCGACTTCGCGACGCGGCAGCCATCGCCCGACTTCAGTGAGATCGGCGACCTCGAGTCCGTGGTCGACCTTTCCGACACTGCCGGTTTCATCGTCGACGATTTCGACGACGACGACCCGATCCTGATCACCGCCCAGGGCGGTTTCGCCGTCGACACCTGGCGTGAGGGCTACCCCTACGAGGAGCGTCTGGCCCGCGATAGCTACGAGGCCGACAAACGCCTGCTGCAGATCGAGCTGCTCAAATTGCAGAATTGGGTGAAGGCCGAGGGGCGCAGGCTGGTGATCGTATTCGAGGGCCGCGACGCCGCAGGTAAGGGCGGGACCATCAAGCGGTTCATGGAGCACCTCAACCCGCGCGGCGCACGCGTGGTGGCATTGGAGAAGCCGACCACGCGCGAGTCGACGCAGTGGTACTTCCAGCGCTATGTCGAACACCTACCCGCGGGTGGGGAGATCGTGTTGTTCGACCGCTCTTGGTACAACCGGGCCGGAGTCGAACGGGTCATGGGGTTCTGCACCCTCGAACAACATCAGCGATTTCTTGCCCAAGTTCCGCTCTTCGAGCGCATGCTCGTCGACGACGGCATCGACCTCGTCAAGTTCTGGTTCTCGGTATCCCCGCTGGAGCAGCGCACCCGCTTCGCCATCCGCCAAGTCGACCCGGTCCGCCAGTGGAAGCTGTCCCCGATGGACCTGGCCTCGCTCGACAAGTGGGACGACTACACCGCCGCCAAAGAGCAGAACTTCGAGCACACCGACACCGACTACGCCCCCTGGATCGTGGTCAAGAGCAACGACAAGAAACGCGCCCGCCTCAACGCGATGCGCCACGTCCTCGGTCTGTTCGACTACGACAACAAGGACCCCGAGATCGTCACCCCGGCCGACCCACTCCTCGTGGGCCGCGCCTGCGACGTCATCGGCTCCTGACCCGCCCGGAAATCCTTGGGGTGACACCGCAGGGTGAACTCGTGCGGTCACGCGGCCGAGTCCGCGTGCTCTACGACTCCGCAGACCCGACCCGCAACCGCATCGATTTCGATCAGAAGCCGCACGCAGAGCAGTTCTGACAAACGCCGAGGTCCTGGCCCGGCACTCTAGCGGCCAATTTGCTGAGAATTCGTATTTTCCACACCGACACCCACTCAGCCTCTAGCCTTGATGGGTCAGTTTTTCCAACACGGCTCGACCACTGTCCTCGCGGAGTGGCACACCCGCCACCCGCCTAGAAAGTTGGGAGAAGAACCGAATGGATAACAGGGACATTCTGGACGCATTCGAGGCCATGGATCGGGACTCCGACGGCTTCATCAGCCGCGAAGAATTCTTCGAGCACTACGAGAACGAGGGCAAGGACCCCCGGTCTATCGCGGAGTTGTTCGACAGCCTCGATAGGGACGGCGACGGCAGGATTGTCAGGCACGAATTCCTGGCCGCCGCGGCCGGTGGACGTATCTGAGCGGGATCCGCTGGAATCCAGCCGAACCGCGAATCGGTCCCGGGAGATGACTCCCGGGGCCGATTTTCTGTCGTACCTGCTCACTCGCGGCGCGGCCGGGCCCCGCTCCCTCGACGAGCTCACCGGATGCTGCTCGCCGCCTTCGCGGCCAGCGCGACGCAAGCACGTCGTAGCGGTCGACGTCAGTGCCACGCTGGAAGCGTGAAACGCTTGATCACGAATCCGTACGCATTTCGACCGCTGGCATCCGAATTTCATCATCCGGATCGGCAACCGTCGCGGAAATCCTTTCGATCAGAACGATTCTGTGCAGCTGATCCGGATCACCCGCGTACCGGAACCGGCGTGTGACGGCTCCCAGGTTCGCCGAATACAGCACTTTCGGTCTGTGCACAACCCTGCAGAACGATAAATTCTCGCTGCGGGAAATCGTGTCCGGTCCTGGATCCGGAGCGGAAAATTATGCGCCGCAGGGAATTCCGGCACCTCTAGGGAGCACACGTGACCGCCGATACCAACACTCTTCTCAATGAGGTCGACCTCGACGCCGTCGGCGGCTTGGTGAAAGCCATCCAGGCCGACCCGGCCAAGGCGCAGACCACGTGGGCGGCTCACGTGACGTGGAAGGGCGCATTCAGTTCGGAGGCGCGGATCCGCAACTTCTCGCCGACGCCGTCGGACGAGCCGACCACCCTCGGGGGTGGCGACAGCGCACCGAATCCGGTGGAGCAGCTGCTCGCTGCGCTCGGCAACTGCCTGGCGGTCGGCTACGCGGCGAATGCCACGATCGCCGGTATCCGCATCGACAGCTTGCGGGTCGACCTGAAAGGCGACCTCGACCTGCGCGTATTCCTCGGGCTCGCCGAGGGCCACGCCGGCTTCGAAACCGTCACCGCCACAGTGCGGATCGACTCGGACGCCTCCCCGGAACAGCTCGCAGAGTTGCATGCAAAGGTGGTGGGCAGCTCGCCGGTGGGGCATACGGTGCGCAACGTGGTGCCGCTCGATGTCGTCCTCGCCTAGCCCGGGACCTTACGGGGCGCGCAACGCCATCAGATGCGACGACTTGACGAATCCGAAGTCGAAGGCCTGCTGTCCCTCGATGCTGTCGCGCATTTGGCGACGATCGACTCGGATGGATACCCGCACGTCACCCCGATTTGGTTTCTGCGGGTGGGCGCGGTCTTCTATCTGACGAGTTATGCGGGTCGCCCGCATCTGGATCGAATCATGCGAAATCCTCGAGTCGGGCTCGTCATCGATGTGGAGGCCGCTTTGCGCGCTGATGGTGAGAGGCCGAACAAGCAGGTCCGGGTGATCGGTGACGCTACCGTTTCTCTCGATCGGGATGGGATGTGGACCAGGCGAATCCGAGCCGAGTACATCGACGGCTCGACTGCACCCGGAGCAGTCGACCGGGCTCTGGACCGGGAGAGGATGCTCATCACGATCATCCCTCGCAAGATCACAGCCATCGCCAGTATCTGAGCACGACGAACATCCACAGATGCGCTGCCCGAACCGGCCGCGGCGGTGAGGGCAAGCACGATGTCAGATGGCATGCCTCGATCGAGTCGAGTCACGGTTGTCGGGGCTGAAGTGGATTGCATAGGGTCGATCGAGACTGCCGCCGAGCCGAGGCTCGATCGACCTGGATCAGCCGAAATTGAGGTGGTCGGTGAGGCTTTCGTTGATCAGGTGCTGGGTTCGGGTCAGGTCGCGGACTGACAGATCGCGTTCGGTTAGGGTCAACATGGCTTTCCATAGCGCCCAGCCACTGGCGCTCCTGCGGTTTCGCACCGTTGCAGAGCACAAATGAATTCCGCGACCGAGGCCGCGAATCGGTCAGGTCGTCGATGCGGAAATCCCTCCGACAAGATCCAGCTGTACAGAGCCCTGGACCTACAAGTGCGCTACGAGCACCAACAACAACTCGCAATCGTTGGCAGGCACCGGATTGGATCCGACGGAACCCGTCCCCCTGTTCACGGAATGGGCTCAGGTATAGGAGTGAACGCGGCCAAGGTTCACCCGCAGCAGCTCATCGCTACCGCCGATGGACTGGCTGTGCGAGTTGCTGACCAACAGACGGCCGAACGCGCGGGTCGCCGAGCGGTTGATCGCGTTGGTCTCAACGGCCACGGGGGACCTGATCGAATGGGCTGTCTCGGTCGGCGGCGTATTCGCGGGGCATACCCAGTACGCGTTCACTGATGATGTTGCGGGCCATTTCGGTGCTGCCGCCGCCCAGGCTCGCGGCGTTGCGAAACAGATAATGTATGCCGGTCTGCCCGTTGCCGGGACCGTCCGGCTCGCCGATCACCGCGGCGGTGCCCGCGATCCGCAACGCGGAATCTGTTTGCAGCCAGGTTGTTTCGGCGCCGAACAGGCGGACGATCGAGCCTGCGGCCGGGGGCAGCGTGCCCGCAGCGATCGCAGTGGAGATGTGTGCGATCAGTTGATTGCGGACGAGGCTCATCGTTCGCGCCGCGCCGATGTCCTCCCGCACGCGGGCGTCGTCGAGGCATCCGGTGGTGCGGGCCAGGTCGATGAGTGCGTTGGCTTCGCCTCCGAGGTGGGGCTGTTCACCGCTGATGTAGGGGGAGGTGCCGCCCACCGCCGCACGTTCGTGCTCAGTCGGGAAGTGGCTGCCCAGCCTGCGCCGACCTCGCCGATTACCGCGTCGGCGGGTAGCCGGACATCGTCGAAGAATTCTTCGCAGAACTCGGTCGATCCGGTGACCTGCTTGATCCGCCGGATCGTCAGGCCGGGGGCGGTGGTGGGCACAAGGAACAGCGTGAGCCCGTTGTGCTTGGGTACCTTCCAATTCGTGCGTGCCAGGCACAGTCCGTAGTCGGCGGCATAGGCACCCGAGCTCCAGATCTTGGTGCCGTTGAGAATCCACTCGTCGCCGTCGCGGTAGGCCCGTGTGGTCAAACCGGCAAGATCGGACCCACCCCGAGGTTCGGACAAGAACTGTACGAGGAGTTCTTCTCCGCGCAGCACCGCCGGAATGTGGATGCGTTTCTGCGCCTCCGTGCCCAGCTCCAGCAGGGTCGCCGCGCAGATGGCCAGCGTCGGAACATTCAGCGCCAGCGGCATCTCGTAGCCCAGCGACTCCTCGGTGAACGCCTGCTGGTGGGCGCGTGTGAGACCCTGTCCGCCATACTCTTTCGGGAAGCAGATGCCCGCGAAGTCGCCGTCGAAGAGAATTCGCTGCAGGGTACGGTGGCGGGCCCACACCGCTTCGTCGAAGAGGCCGAGCGAGGAGTCCGTGGTGCGCGGCAGGTACTCCTTCAACCAGCGGCGGGCGCGGTCTCGGAAGCTGTCGACGGATTCGAGTTCGATGGACATGCAGCGCTCCCAGTCAGTAGGTCGGTGATGCGTGTTCTCGTCACGCCCGTCGCGTCTGCCGGCATGAGCAGCTGGACCGGGCCATCCGCGGTGCGGGTGCGCAGGCACGGCCGAATTCCTCGGCGACCAGCGCAAATTCTCTTAGTGGTCGACCCGAAACCGAGCCGCCACCGAGGGTTTCGGGGACCAGCATGGCCGCCCGGCCCAGCTCCGCCCGGCGACGCCACCACTCACGGTCGAATCCGGTTGCGGTGTGGCGGATTTCGCGAGGCACATCGCTCAGCATGGTGCGTCGGAGGAGATCACGGATGGTCGAGTGGAACGGCGCCTGCTCGTAGGTCGGATCGACGGTCATGGTGGATGGTCTTTCTGAGGGGGATTCGGAGCGACGGCAGCTACCCGGTTGACGTTCTTCTCACACGAGAATAACGTGTTCAGATATCGAGAGTAGCATTCTCTCGGATTCCGGAAGTGGCCGTCCTGTGTGGACGGCGAAGCCCGCAGACACTGAGAGCCGCAGCGCATATGGGAGCGACGACGCGGCGTGGCGGCCTTCGCCCCGGCACGGCCGAGCTGAGTTGTTCGATGTAGTGAAGGGAAGTGCCAGATGAAGGTCTTCGTCGACTCGGATCGTTGCCGTGGTCACGGCGTCTGCGTCGGTCTTTGCCCACAGGTGTTCGTCCTCAACGACGACGGCTATGCCCAGGTCCAGATGTCCGACATACCGGACGAGTTCAGCGAGGCGGTCGAATCCGCTGTACAGGCCTGCCCCGAACAGGCGATCGAAGCGAGCTGAGTCGAGGTCGCGAAATCCCTATCCCCATTACTGATCAGGAACGCAGATGACCACCGCGACAGACCTGCTCGCCGACCGGATCGCGGTCGTCGACACAGTGACCGCCTACTCCACCGCCCTCGACAATCGCGACTGGCCGCTGTTCGAGAGCCTGTTCACGCCAGACGCCGTCTGGGACTATTCGGCGGCCGACCAGCGGTGCACCGGCCCCGCCGAGATCCTCGCACGGGTTCGGCCGGGGATCGAAAGGCTCGATGCGACACAACATTTCGTCACCAACCACGTCGTGACGATCGCCGGAGACGAGGCCGCCCACAGCTGCTACTATCTGGCCCAGCACATGCGCGGCGGTGAACGCTTCCTCGCGGCCGGTCGCTACCGGGATCTGCTGCGTCGCACGGAGTCCGGCTGGCGGATCGCGTCGCGGCTGTTGTCGAACACCTGGACCGACGGCAATCCCAGCGTCGTGTTGCAGTGAGTTCCCCGAGTGGAACCATCGGGTAGGCAGGGCCGGAATGTGATCGCGGCGGGCGTGCCCCGCCGCACACCAGCTCGACGTGG
Source organism: Nocardia vinacea NBRC 16497 (assembly GCF_000308835.1). GTDB lineage: Bacteria > Actinomycetota > Actinomycetes > Mycobacteriales > Mycobacteriaceae > Nocardia > Nocardia vinacea. Next base: position 9,719 of record NZ_BAGN01000405.1, read on the forward strand.
CCGCCGCCGATGGTACGAACGCGCCTGCCAGCAATCGAGCCTGCGTGGGCCGACGCTATGAACGAACTGTTTCGTTACGATGGTCGTGTGGCATATGACTCTGCGGCGACCAAGGAAAGGATTCTCGCTGCCGCGACGAAAGAGTTCGCCGAATACGGCATCGCCGGCGCGCGGGTGGATCGTATCGCGGCCGATGCCAAGGCCAACAAGCGTGCGATCTACGACTACTTCGGCGACAAGAAGGCGTTGTTCGCGGTAGTCCTGGAACGGTCGATGGTGGAACTGGCTCGAGCGGTACCGCTTGATGAGTCCGACCTGGGTAACTACGCTGCCCGGTTGTTCGATTACCACCGGGCGCACCCGCGGGCGCTGCGTTTGGTGATGTGGGAGGCGCTCGAAATAGGGGATGGTCTCGTTCCCGACGAACCGGCGCGCACCGAACACTATGCGGACAAGGTCCGGGCCGCACGGGCTGCGATGGGTTCAGCGGAGCGTGATCCCCGGACGCTGGTCTTTCTGATTCTCGCCATGGTCGACTGGAGTCTGGCTCTGCCACAGTTGCGACGCATGCTGTTCGGGCCTGACTACCCGGCGGATCGCCTGCGCCCGGCCATCGCCGAGGCGGCCCGCGTCCTCACCGATCATTTTGCCGCCGGGGATGACCGATCAGGGGCGAGCGGCGCGCTGACCGCGTGATCCACCCCGCTGCTGTCCGACTGCCCAGTGATAGCCTCGCGGTCATGTCCACCCGCAGGCGAGGCGCGAAGGACTCGGCGACGCGGCGCACTCTTCTGGACGCTACTGCGCGGGTCATGACCGAGGAGGGTTACGCGGCCGCGACGACCCGTCGGGTGGCCGCGGAGGCGGGTGTCAAGCCGGCGTTGGTGCACTACTACTTCCCGACCATGGAGGATTTGTTTCTCGCGGTCTTCAGTGAAGGAACCGAGGCCAACTTCGAACGCCAAATGCAAGCGCTGACATCGGACCGGCCGCTGCATGCCCTGTGGGAGCTGTCCCGGGATCCGCGCGGCAACGCGCTGATGCAGGAGTTCATCGCGCTGGCCAACCATCGCAAGGCGATTCGTACCGAGCTGATGGCTTATGCTCGGCGGTACCGGGAAATCCAGGTCACTGCTTTCACATTCATCCTGCGGGAGCATCGGATCGCCCCCGAGCAGATCACCCCAGTGACGCTGTCGATGCTGCTCTCGGGCCTGCCGCGACTGATGGTGACGGAAGCCAACTTCGGTTTCAGCATGGGTCATGACGAGATGCTCGCTCTGGTCGAACACTACCTTGACATCTTGGAGCCACCGGCAGTCGCCGCCGATCAGATCGACGCTTCCGATCAAGCCGACGACGGCTGCGCATCCGACACGGCGTGAATCGGCCGGTTCGTCGCGGACAACGGCTGGGTCGACCCACCACGCCGCACGGCGACGATCTCTGCGGCGATCGCCACCGCGATCTCCTCGGGAGTCCGTCCGCCCAGTCCCAACCCGATCGGTGAGTGCAGACGGCGCAGCTCGAACTCGGTGAGACCTGCTGCCCGCAAACGGGAACGGCGATCTGCATCGGCGCGGCGTGAGCCCATCGCACCGACGTATCCGATCGGTAGCCGCAATGCCAGCTGCAGGACCGGTATATCGAACTTCGGATCGTGGGTCAGCACGCAAACTGCGGTACGCGAATCGACCTGGGCGCGGCCGAGATACCGATGCGGCCAGTCCACTACCACCTCGTCGGCGTCGGGGAACCGCGCCTTCGTGGTGAACACCGATCGAGCATCGCAAACGGTGACACGGTAACCCAGCAATCGCCCGACCTGGCATAGCGCGGCACTGAAATCGGTTGCCCCGCAGACGATCAGACGTGGTTGCGAGCCGAACGACTGGATGAATACCGTGCGGTGGTCATCGTCGCATCCGATTACCTGTATGCCGGATGCGGCGGCGTCGAGCATCCCCAAAGCCTGCTGTACCACCGCCGGTTCGAACTTCGCGCCGGCAGTTTCTCGTAGTCCGATGGCGCTGATCTCGCCGGTTCTCAGATCGCGGACCAGAGTGATCGGATGCTCGGCTCGCACGACGGCTTCGATGGCCGGGTACTCCTGCGGGGTGACTCGATGGACGAAAACCTGCACCTCGCCACCGCAGGTGAGTCCGACCGCGAAGGCGTCGGAATCGCTGTAGCCGAACGTCTCCCACGCCGGCATGCCCGACCGCATAACCTGCCCGCAGAGGTCGTAGACGGCCGCTTCCACACAGCCACCCGAGATGCTGCCCAGGACGGCACCCTCGTCGTTCACGGCCATGGTCGCGCCGGGCAGCCGTGGTGCGCTTCCGGTTACGTCGACAGCCGTGGCGACGGCGTACGAGGCTTGCTGCGCATGCCATCGCAGTAGCTGTGCCGACAATTCGCGCATGATCAACCTCTCGAGCTGTATCGCGAGAATATCATTCTCAAATCCGACATACATTCATATTGACAGGCATTCGAGCCCGGTGCTAGACAGTTGTACAGCACGATATCGGTGCCGGACGGCGCGCCCGCCGGACTGTCGCAAACGATGGATCCCGGTCGCCCGATTCGGTCGGGCAGCACAACCGTCATCCGCGAGCAAACCGAGATAGAGCTGCGAAAACAGCTGTATACATCGATGTCGCACGATGCCATCCGGCGCATATGGAGGCCCAAATGCATGAACCGAGGAATCGGGGCAGTCGAGCACTAGGTGTTGGTCGATCGCACGGCACACCGAGGAAGGGTGAGCGGTGAGTGCCGCACAAACGAGGGCTGATACCTATGCCGGTACGCGTGTCTCCCGGATCGAGGATCTGCGGCTGCTGACCGGCGCCGGATCATTCGTCGATGATGTGTCGCGGCCGGGCATGCTGCACGCCTGCTTTGTGCGCAGCCCGTTGCCCCGCGCCCGGATCGGCGGAATCGACACCGCGGAAGCCGTTGCGCTCGAGGGGGTTTACGCTGTCTTTCTGGCCGGGGACCTCAATCTCGGTGTGCGCGATCAGTCGTACCGGATCGATGGGCCGCACCTGCCTGCGTCGAATTGGCCGCCGCTGGCCGAGGACGAGGTGCGGTTCGTCGGGGATCCGGTCGCGCTGGTTGTCGCCTCCGACCGATATATCGCCGAGGACGCGGCGGAGTTGGTCGTCGTCGACTACGAGCCGTTGCCCGCCGTGGTCGACTACACGACGGCGGAAGGTTCGCAGGCCCTCGTGCACGCCCGTTTTCCGCGGAACATCGCGGGACAGCTGGCCGGTCGGCCGGCCGAAGAGGTGGGGCCACTGTTCGATGCCGCACCGAATGTGGTGCGGCAAACCATCTTTCAGCAGGCATATACGCCAGTGCCGATGGAGACCCGCGGCGTGGTCGCGGAGTGGTCGGCATCTGCCGGTGAGATGACGATCTGGACCTCGACCCAGGCGCCGCACGAGGTGCGCGGATTCTGCGCCCGGCTGCTCGGCGTCGACGAGCATCGGGTGCGAGTCATTGTGCGCGACACCGGAGGTGGCTTCGGGCAGAAGGTGGTGGTTCAGCGGGAGGACATCTGTGTCATGCTGGCGGCGACGAAGGTACCGGTTGCGCTGAAGTGGATCGAGGACCGGCAGGAACACCTGATCTCGGCGGGGCTGGCACGCCAGGACCACGGCGAGGCTCGCATGGCCTTCGACCGGGACGGCACGATTCTGGCCGCCTCTCTCGACTACGTGCAGAACGTCGGGGCATATCCGGTGCCGTCGCCGATGACGGCCGCCGCGGTTGTCGGGATGCTGTTTCCCGGGCCGTATCGGGTGCCCGCGGCGACGTTCACCATGAAGATGTTGTACTCCAACACCGTTGGGCGAGTGGCCTATCGCGGGCCGTGGCAGTTCGAATCGATGGCGCGGGAGGTGCTGCTCGACACCGCTGCACGGCGGTTGGGCATCGACCCGGTCGAGTTGCGCCGCCGGAACATGTTGCGCCGCGAGGACTTGCCGCTGCTGAACCCGAACGGCATGCGGTACAGCGACATCACGCCGCTGGAGACGTTCGAGCAGGCGCTCGGGATACTCGACTATCCGGCCTTCCGCCGTGAGCAGGAACTGGCCCGCGCGCACCGCCGCTTTCTCGGCGTCGGCACATGCACATATGTGGAGCCGACCGCAGCGTCGACCCCGTACCACGGTACCGAAGGCGCGACGATCCGCATCGAGCCCTCGGGCAAGGTCAACGTATATCTCGCCGGTGGATCCGCGGGAAACAGCCTGGAAACCACCGCGATTCAGCTGACCGCCGACGCGCTCGGTGTCGACATCGCAGATGTCCACACCATCCAGGGCGATACGGCTGTGACACCGTTCGGTGCCGGCACCGGCGGCAGTCGTTCCGGTTCGATGGTGGCAGGGGCGATCGCCGAGACAGCATCGGTACTGCGGGAACGAATTCTGGCCATCGCAGCCCATCGCTTGGGTGTGGCGGTCGACGAGGTGGAGTTCACGCACGGGCGGGCCACGGTGCGCGGGGCGCCCGATGCCGAGTTGTCGTTGCCCGAGATCTGCGCGATTGCCTACTTTCAGCCTGATGCGCTGCCGCCGGGCGTGCCTGCGGGATTGGAATGTAGCGGGCGCTATCGCGCACAGAGCCCGATGATCTGGGCCAACGCGACCCACCTGTGCACCTGCGAGGTCGATATCGAGACCGGCGCGGTCACACTGTTGCGCTACATCGTCAGCGAGGACTGCGGCCCCATGATCAACCCCAGTGTGGTGGAGGGACAGATCTACGGCGGCACGGTGCAGGGCATCGGTGGCGCGCTCTACGAGAATCTCGCCTACGACGAGAGTGGAAATCCGGTCGCGACCACGTTCATGGATTACTTGATTCCGACGGCCACGGAGGTGCCCGTCATCGAGCTCGGTCACATCGAAACACCGGGACCCGGGCCCGGTGGCTACAAGGGGGTCGGGGAGGGCGGCGCGATCGGCTCTTCTCCGGCCGTGGTCAACGCGGTCGCCGATGCGCTGGCCCCGTTCGGCGTGGAAATCTCCCGGCTGCCGCTGACTCCCGCTGCGATCCTCGCGCTGATCGACGCGGCCGATGCCCCGGCGGTGACGGCGTGAAGCCGGCAGCATTCGTGTACCACGCCCCGGCCACTGCGCAGGAGGCGGTCGAACTCTTGGCCGAACTCGGCGATGGAGCCAAGGCGATCGCCGGTGGGCAGAGCCTGATGCCGATGCTCATCCTGCGCCTGGCGGTCTTCGACCACCTCGTCGACTTGCGCCGCCTGGAGGAATTGCGTGGCATCGACAGTCGCGATGATTCGGTGTGGATCGGTGCCGGGACAACGCATTCCGCGGTCGGCAAGTCCCCGGAAGTCCGTGGATCCGTCCCGCTGTTGTCGCGCGCTACCCCGCTGATCGGCCATTTCCAGATCCGCAACCGTGGCACCATCGGTGGATCGATCGCCCATGCCGATGCGGCCGCCGAATATCCGGCGGTGGCGCTGACACTCGATGCGGAGCTCGAAGCGCTGTCACCGCGCGGACGGCGGACGATCGCCGTAGCCGAGTTCTTCACCGGGATGTGGAGCACCGAGCTCGCCGAAGACGAACTGCTGACCGGCATCGTGTTTCCGGTACGGCAGGGGCGGTGCGGTTTCGCGATCGAGGAATTCGCCCGTCGCAGTGGCGATTTCGCTATCGCGGGCGCCACGGTTGCGGTGCGCCTGGATGCGGATTCGCGCATCGACCGGTGCGCCATCGGATTGTTCGGACTCGGACCGACGGCGGTACGAGCGGGTGCTGCCGAAGTCGAGCTGATCGGGCGGGCCGCAAGCGAGGTGGCACCCGGGGACATAGGCCGTACCGCAGTGTCGGGGCTGGGCTCGGTGCCATCCGATCTGCATGGATCGGCCGATTATCGCCGCCGCGTCGGTGCGGCCATGGTGGCGCGCGCGTGGCGGCGTGCGGTCGAGGAGGCGAGCGATGACTGACGTCGAGATTCACATGCGGGTCAACGGGATTACGCGACGCAAGGTCGTGCCGCCCCGGCGTACCCTCGCCGATTTTCTGCGGATCGACTGCGGGCTGACCGGTACCCACCTCGGCTGCGAGCACGGAGTTTGCGGGGCCTGCACCGTACTGCTGGATGGGGACGCGGTGCGGGCCTGCCTGGTTTTCGCTGTACAGGCCGACGGCGCCGAGGTCACGACCGTGGAGGGGATGGCCGCGGCCGACGGGGGCCTGTCGCCCGTGCAAGCCGCGATGCGGGAGCACCACGGCCTGCAATGTGGTTTCTGCACACCGGGTTTCGTCGTCACCGCCACCGCATTCCTGCGCGATAACCCGCACCCTACGGACGAGGAGATTCGCGCAGCCATATCCGGAAACCTGTGCCGCTGCACGGGATACCAGGGAATCATCAAGGCCGTCCGAGCGGCGGCGGAAAAGAGCGGCATTGTGAAGGACCCCGCATGAAGCTCGAGAACACCTTCAGCATCCCCGTCCCGGTGTCGGACGCGTGGAATGTGCTGCTCGACATCGAGCGGATCGCGCCCTGTGTGCCCGGGGCCATGCTCATGGGTAAGGACGACGACGGCTACACCGGCAAGATCAAAGTCAAACTCGGCCCCGTCGGTCTGACCTACACCGGCGTCATCAAGTTCCGATCGACCGACGAGGCAACCAAGGTCGCCGTACTCGAGGGCGGGGGGCGAGAAGTTCGTGGCAACGGCACCGCACAGGCTGTCATCACCTGTCGACTGGTGGAATCCGATGGTGCTACCGACGTTGTCGTAGAGACCGACCTGGCTATCACCGGCAAACCCGCGCAGTTCGGTCGCGGCACCCTGGCCGAGGTGGCCGGCACGCTCATCGGCCAGTTCGCCGCGAACCTCGCACAGGAGATCACCGCCGCCAAAGGCTCGGCTTCGGCGGAAGTCGTTGCACTGAAATCAGATTCGGAGGACGACGGCAATGCGGTCGACCCCGGGGTGATGGCTTCGGCCGCCGCACCGCGCGTAGTGGCCGAACCCATCGACCTGCTCGAAGCGGCCGGCATGGGCCGCCTGAAGCGTTTCGGTCCGCCGGCGGCAGCACTGCTGCTGGCGCTGAGCATTGTGCTGTTGCTGCGGCGACGCCAACATGAAAGGTGAGACAGATGGCTGGAAGAGTTGAGGGCAAGGTCGCCTTCATCACCGGTGCCGCCCGCGGGCAGGGTCGTGCCCACGCGGTGCGCCTCGCCCAGGAGGGCGCCGACATCATCTGCGTGGACGTCTGTAAGCAGCTCGATGGCGTCAAGATTCCGATGTCGACGCCGGCGGACCTGGCCGAGACTGTCGACCAGGTGAAGGCGCTCGGCCGACGTATCCTCGCCGCCGAGGTGGACGTGCGCGACTACGACGCGATGAAAGCGGTCGTCGACGAGGGCGTCGCGCAGTTCGGACGGCTCGACATCGTGGTTGCGAACGCCGGCCTGGGCAGCGAGGGCAAGCGGCTCGATCGGATGGACGAGAAGGTCTGGCGCGACATGATCGACGTCAACCTGACCGGGGTCTGGCTCACCGCAAAGGCAGGCATCCCGCATCTCGTCGCGGGTGGTCGCGGCGGTTCCATCGTGATCACCAGCTCCAGCGGTGGTCTGCGCGCGCACCCGAACATCGGGCACTACATCGCCGCCAAACATGGTGTCATCGGCGTGATGCGAACGCTGGCAATAGAGTTGGGCGACAAGAGTATTCGCGTCAATGCGATCTGCCCGACCCAGGTCGGCACACCGCTGCTGCTCAACGACGAGACCTTCCGGATGTTCCGGCCCGACCTGGAGAATCCGACCAAGGAGGACTTCGCTCCGGCATCGCAGACCATGCACGTGCTGCCGACCCCTTGGGTCGACGCCGAAGACATCGCCAACGCGGCACTGTTCCTGGTCTCCGACGAGGCCAGGTTCATCACCGGTGTGGCCCTGCCGGTCGACGCTGGCATGCTGCTGAAGTAATCCGCGACCGCACGGCGCATCGCGAGTATCTCGAATTCACCTGAAGGGACTGACCATGCGCATAGGTTTTATCGGACTCGGCAGCCAGGGCGGTCCCATGGCGCGCCGCATCATCGAGGCAGGCTACCGGACCACGCTGTGGGCGCGCAGACCAGAGACGCTGGCGGCATTCGCGGACACCGGCGCGACGGTGGCGGAGTCTCCCGCCGCACTCGCCGCGGCCAGCGATCTGGTGTGCGTATGTGTGGTCGGCGACGCTGATGTGGTCGAGGTCGCCGACGGTGTCGCGGGGGTACTGGCCGGGTTGGCGAGTGGCGGCGTACTCGCGATACATAGCACCGTACATCCCGACACCTGCCGTGAGTTGGCGAAAAAGCCGCTGCCCAGGGTATTTCGGTGGTTGATGCGCCCGTGAGCGGGGCGGGCAGGCCGCCGCCGAGCGCAGATTGCTGGTGATGGCCGGCGGTGAGACCGAGGTGGTCGAGCGTTGCCGACCGGTGTTCGACACCTACGCTGGGCATGTCGTCCATCTTGGTGACCTGGGCGCTGGACAGGTCGCCAAGCTGCTCAACAATCTGCTCTTCACGGCGAACCTCGCCACCGCCGCCACGACGTTCGACCTCGGACGCGGACTCGGTGTCGACCCCACGCGGCTCGGTGAGGTCATCGCCCATGGCAGCGGAAACAGCGTTGCGCTGGGCACGATCGCGCCGCTGGGCGGAAGCCTTCAGCAGCTGGCAATCTATGCCGCCGAACTGCTGCGCAAGGACGTCGGATTGGTGACCGATCTCGCTGTGCGCGCCGAAGCACCGAAGGGCGTGGTACTCACAACGGCCGAGACCACGCTTGCTCTGATGGACAAGCTCCGCTGAGAGATATCGGATTCATCAGTGTGCGGTACGTCCTCCTCGGCACCGGGGCTGGTTCCGGCAGTCCGGCTACCGTGCGGCCGGAACGAGATCGCCGAAACCATCGCCTCCGGGATTGAGGGCACAGCTGCGAAATTGCTCGGTCGGCTCGGCCGTATCCACGGTGGCGGAGACGGCCGAGAGGGCGCGTAGCTTGAACGCCCGCGCGGCCATGCTGAGCCGGTGCTGGACGGGGGCGACCCGACGGTCGATCTCGCTGGGACACCCATCACCCCAGAGGGTCACTTCATCGATCAGCATATGGTCGAAGACGTCGAGCATCCCGTCGCGGACTCGGGCATCCGCGGCATATAGCTCGGCATCGATGGCAATGGTCTGCGGCAGTGGGCTTCGCACCCTCGACCCCAATGCCTCGTCGAGGCCGACGACCTGCACACCGAGAATGTCGAGCGGCCGGGTGTCCGTGTGATCCGCGATCATCGCGGTGACATCCCATCCAGCCATTACTCGATCGAAGAGCCAGCCGCCGGCATATCGGACGACTTCGGCAATTCCTGGCGCGACCACCACCAGCTGATATCGCTGACGATGGTTGCGGGCCTCTGCTGCCGCGCGGGCGAGCGGGTGCACTCGCCTGGCTTTGTGGGAAGTGAGATCAACGGGTCGAGCAGCCATCGGTGTTTCCATCTCGTCGAGCAAAGCGGTGATCGTCACGGCCCTGGTGCCGTGCCGATTCAGGAGCGGCGTCGTCCCGCACCGTTTCATCGACGGTCTTCGGAAGCGACATCGCTCCGTAGCCGATCGGGGGAGCGCGATGTCCGATTACATGTATTCGGTCGACAGCGCGGCAAATGCTGAATTCGTCAGGCATTCGAAATGTGTCGCCATCCGTTCGGATTTATCGGACAGCTACCGAAAGGGCGTGCTCGGGATCTACGTTCGATCGCTACAGATACACCGTAAGTAGGTTTGCCGACTGTGACAAGGGACTCACTGAAGCTTTTATCGGCGGAGTTTCACAACTGCGCGCTGCGTGATACTTTTCGAAGGGCACAACTAATTTGACGATTGCGAATCGCAACCGTCGGCTGTAATTCGCCCGATATTGATATGTCCGTCGCCGGAGATTCGTTCGGGCTTCGGCTATGCCCCGTTGGCCGGCTGAGTGCAGGTCGCCCCATCGATAGTGGTTGTCATGGTGCCCGTTGCTTGGAAGTTGTTTTCCAGCACTGCCGGTGACAGGGTGAATCCGCCGGGCTCACTGGTGACCTTGGTTCCCTGATGTTTGCCGGACACCGTCAGATTCTCGTGCCAGGTGATCGCGGAGATCTGGGCGTCGGTCCCGCGTTCCACGCTCTCGGTGCCGTTGATCGTGGCGTCGGGGTCGTTGTGGAAATCGGTGTAGGTGACGTCGATCTTCGAGATCAGTGCCTTCGACGAGTCCTCGGTGATCACCACCTTCGCCTGGCCGCCCTTCTCGCCATCGAGCGTGTAGGTCCCGCCGGGCAGGTGCGGGAATGCGGGTAGCGTGTCGCCGGGGTGGTACGGCAACCCCCACACCACATCCGGTGCCGACGCCACGGAGGGCGGTGGGGTCGGGCGGAGCCCATCGAAACGGGCGATCATCACCCGGCTGTGGCGCCCGCCCGGCTCGTTGGATGTCGGGCAGGGCAGCGGGTTGCTGCCACCACAGGCCGGTGCTGTCACCAGGTTCTCCGCCCATACCGCCGCGGTGCTGTCGGCCAGCCAGGCGGGGTCAGCGGCGGCGTTCCAGTTCGGTTCGGCAGGGGTGTCGATGTGCATACTGCGTCCGGTGTCGGCGTCGACCAGATATGGCAGGAAGAACCGGCGCTGCCCGTTGTTGCGAATGCCGGAGATGTGTCCGGTGGTCGGCAACTGGTCGGTGAGCGGCGGAATACCTCGCAGACCGGAGATGAAGTCCAGTCGGCCGGAACCGATCACCTGCTCGGACAGGAGGTACCTGCCGTCGGGCGAGCCGGCGTTCGGGTCGGTGTACATCGCGTGCCGGGTGAGTGGCCTCGACTTTCCGGTGGCGTTGTCGGTCGCCCACAGGTCGATGCTGCCGGACTCGTAGCTCTCGATGCCGAGGGCGGATGTGCCGTCGGCGGTCCAGCCGCGGAACTCGCCGATCATCCCGGCGGGGTTGAACTTCAGCTGGTTGCCGTCGACCATGTACGGCTGGAACTTGGGATCCGGGTTGTACATGGTCCGCACGTCGTCGATGTCGTAGCGGCCGTTCGCCTGATCGAATCTCAGTGTGCCCGCGAATGCATACTCCGCGAGTACTTCCTTCGACGGTGGTATATAGCTGAATCCGATGTGCTTGTCGTCCGGATTCAGGCGGGGTTCCCGCAGCGTGCCGGGTTTACCGGTGCCATCGTCCCAGTACAGCGGATAGGCATGCAGTTGCGCCGGTGTGCATTCGTCGTCGGAGAACTCGTACGGGCCGCAGTCGATGATGGCCGAGCCTGCCAGGGCCCGCTTACCGTCATGAAAACTGTTGATCGCATACGTGAAGTTGTTGTTGTCGCTCCAACTCGCCGGGTAGGACACACCGCAGGTCAGGCACTTCCAGCCGTCGCCGTTGGGGAACGTCTTGCCGTCGGTGTGCACCAGCAGCATCTGCGGGCCGTTGAAACTGCTGGCCGGTCCCGATGCCGGTGCGCCGGCGAGGACCGCGCCCACCAGCGCGTAATCACTCGACGGATAGTACGTACCCACCGCGCCCAGCGCGCCCCAGGCGGGGCTGACGCAGCCGGTGTTGTGTGGATTGACCGCCTCCGTGCACGAGCCCGCGTCGGTGGACGGTGCCGTCGGGGGCACCGGTAACTCCCTGACGTCGGCCTTGATGTGTAGCTGATCGGATGGATCCACGGTCACCACGCTTGCGGCCGCTGGTTCCGCCCACGCCGGTTGCCCGAACAGACTTGCCATCACCACCGACAGCACGACGGCAGTGGTGCGCCACCATTGTCGGATCGGGCGGGGGCGACGAACGTGAGTCACATAGCCCATATAGCACCTACCTACGGTAATGCTTGTTACCTACCTGGTAACGCAGTTATCGGGGCACCATAGTCGAACATCCGAGGTGTGGATGCGATTTCGAAATAGTATCGGCACCGATGTATATCCGATAATGTATCGGTACCAATGGATATCTGGTGCCGTATGCTGCTCCCATGGACGGGAGACGGCTGCACCGGCTGGGTAGATATCTGATCGAGCTCGCGCGCCAGGCCGGTCTCGAATCCGCTGACGAACTTCCCCCGGAGGGGGAGATTGCCGTGCTGGTCGATGTGATCGACAATCCGGGCAGTTCGGTCGGCGAGATCACCGAACGGATCGGATTCTCCCAGGGCCATGTCTCCGACTGTGTCGCGCGGCTGGTCGACGATGCGCTGCTGGCCACCGACATCGACCCGGCCGACCGGCGGCGCACCCTTGTCTATCCAACCGATGTCCTGTTCAAGGCCATCGCACGACGAACCGCCCCGCGCATCGACGATGCCTTGGTGGCCGCACTGGGCGACCCGGGCGCGGCTCGCCGGGCGAAGGAACTGCTGACCGAGCTCGCCGATGTGCTGCTGCCGGATCGATGATCGCGCCATCGTTGCACATCGGCGTCGGACGCCTGCAGGTGAAGTGACGCGCGAAGGGGCTAACCGGCGGCCGCAGCGATCAGCTCGTCCGACCGCTGGCGCAGCGCTGCACGGACCGCCGGATCGTAGGCTTGGTCGTCGGCACGGGATTCGACTTTGCCGTTGAAGTACGTGCCAGTGGGAACATCGTTGTCGACCAGGTGCAACACTGCATCGCCGCCCTCTTCGACGGTGCTCAGCGGTGATCCGCCGAACTCGGCCACCATCGACGTGTCCATGTAAGTGGCCGGATGCACGGCCGTGACCGAAACGCCGGATGAGCGCAGTTCCTCGGCCAAATCGAAGGTGAACATGATTTCGGCGAGCTTGGCACGCCGATAGGCCGCAATCCCGTCGTAGTCGCGTTCGAAATTGAGGTCGTCGAGGTCGAGTGCCTGCTGCCCGATCGAGGCGACATTGACCACTCGCGACGGCGCCGAGTCGATGAGCAACGGCTGCAGTTGCCGAGTGAGGCGATACACCGCCAGGTAATTGACCGCGAAACGCAATTCGACGCCATCGGCGCTGACCTGTCGCGGTGCACCCGGTGCGCCGAATCCTAGGCCGGCGTTGTTGATCAGCACGTCGAGGCGGTCGGTCCGCCGCCGAACCTGCTCGGCCAACTGGTCCACTTCTCGTAGCGAGGCCAGATCCGCAAGCAGGACCTCCGGTTCCCGGCCGCCGCCCGCCAGGATCTCCTCGCGTACCTGCTCCGCCCGCTCCTTGTCGCGACCGTGCACGAGGATCCGCGCTCCGGACCGCCCCAAACGTGCGGCCAGATGCCGCCCGAGACCATCGGTAGAACCGGTGATCAGAACGGTTTGTTCAGTCATGTCGACTCCTTGCTCGGCAGTGGTGTCCGCCAGCGACGCATGCTCGGTGGAAGCGTTCGGGTGTTATGAACCGTTCTGCGATCAGCCTTGAACCGGAACACAACGAACTAGATGGTTCGGATACGAACGTACTCGCAGCGAGGTGTTTGTCAAACGTCTGGATCGGCTCGACTGCCGGGGTATCCGGACGAGCGTCGCGCGGGTCCAGTGAACCGTTCGGTCACCGGACCCGCGTCGTCGGTATTCCGCTGATGTCGTGGTCGATGTCTCAGTTCATCCCGATCCGGATGTTTTTCACCTGGAGGAATTCGTACAGGCCATCGAGGCCGCCGGTGCGGCCATAGCCGCTCTGCTTGTAGCCGCCGTAAGGTCCCTGTGGCGAGATGTCGCTGATCTGGTTGATCCAGACCGAACCTGCCTCCAACCGCCTTGCAACCCGGTGGGCCCGGGTGAGGTTGGTGGTCTGAATGAAGGCGTTCAACCCGTACGGCGAATCGTTGGCGATCCGGATCGCCTCCGCCTCGTCGGCGAACTTGATCACCGATACGACCGGGCCGAAGGTCTCGATCTGCGCCAGCGCCGAGGAGTTGTCGACGTTGCCGAACACCGTGGGCTGGATGTAGTAGCCCTCGGCCAGATCGCCGCCGATTCGTTTGCCGCCGGTGATCAGCTCTCCGGATTTGTCGGTAACCGCCTGGTCGATCACGCCGAGGATCCGCTCGGTGTCCCCCGCGCTGATCACAGGCCCGAACGTGACGGTCGGATCGAATGGATCGCCGATCTTCGCGGCCTCGACTACTGCCACGAACTTCTCCAGGAATGCATCGTAGACGGACTCGTGCACGAGGACGCGGCTCGCGCAGGCGCAGCTCTGCCCCGACTGCACAATCGGCCCCTGGTACGCCGCCAGCTGCGCCGCCGCATCCAGGTTCGCATCCTCGAAGACAAGGTTGGCCGATTTGCCGCCCAGTTCGGCCACCACCGGCGTCAGGTTGACCGCCGCACTCGCCAGGATTTTGCGAGCAGTGTCGCCGCCACCGGTGAAATGGACCTTGCGTATGCCGGGATGTCGCACGAGGGCGTCGCCGCCCTCGGCCCGCGCAGGCACCACGTTGACCAGCCCGGCCGGCAGCCCCACCTCCGCACACAGCTCGCCGAACCGCAGTGCGGCGAAGGGCGCCAGCACCGACGGCTTCAGCACGACGGCATTGCCCGCGGCCAGCGCCGGCGCGACACACGATGCGGCCACGACCATGGAGCCGTTCCACGGCGCGATTACACCGACCACACCGTAGGGTTCGCGTTCGATCAGGTTGAGGTCGAGGGAGGCGGCCACCGGCGTGCTGAGGCCGTGCGGCTTGTCGACGTATCCGGCGAAGTGGCGCAGGAAACGCTCGAGCAGAACGGTATTGACGGCTAGCGACACCGGTACCGCATAGTCCTGCACGTTGAGCCGCGAGAAGTCGGCCATGCTCTGCCCGACCGCGTCCGCCAGATCGATGAGCAGATCTCGGCGGCGGTCGGCGGTCAACGACATCCATTCCCGGTGCGCCTCCCACCCGGAGCCGACCGCCTGGTCCATCTCCGCGGGGCCTGCCAGATGAACCGTCGCGTTGGGTCGGCCGGTGGCGGGGTAGATATGCTCCTGGCTGCCTCCGGAGGTCCGTTCGAGCCGGTCGCCACCGATGAACAACCCACCCTGCAATGGATGTTCGGGCGGTTGCAAAGTTTCCGTTGTCGTAGACATCAGTGCTCCTACGGTGTCTTTCCGTCTTCGGCGCGCCATTCCTCCAGCACCCGCGGCTTCTGCTCGGCGATCACCTGGTTGAGGTGGGATGCCTTCGGCCAACCGGAATAGGCGGCGAAATGCAGTGCGAATTCATCCATTTCAGCGAAGGACAGATCCTTGCTCTTCAGCGCGGCATAGACGTGCGACATGATCGGGTACGGCGCGTCCTGGAATGCCACACAAGCGACAGTGATCAGGCGCCGCTCCTTCATCCCCAGCCCCGGCCGCAGCCACATCTCGCCGAAGACGAAGTTGAGAATTCCCGCGCCCTGGTACGGGTTGTTGCGGTCGGGGAAGTAGGGCAGGCAGTTGACGTCCATGAAGGACTGTTCGCCGCGGGCCAGCCGCGCCTGCGGATCGCTGGGAGTGACCAGCGGCAGCAGCGGCTCCTGCGGCGGAACCTCCTGCCCGCGTTCACGATTGATGCGTTCCCATTGCTGGTCGACGATCATGTTGAACCGGGAGGCCTTGGGCCAGCCGGCGTAGACCGCGAAATGCAGGACTGCCTCGCGTATTTCGGTGATGGTGATGTCCCCGCTGTTCAGTGCCGCGTAGACGTGGTCGACGATCGGCTGCTCGGCGTCGGCGTCGGCGACGCAGGACAGCGTGATGAATCGCCGCTCCCGCCGAGTCAGGCCGGGACGGGTCCAGATCTCGGCGAACACGAAGTCGACCAGGCCATTTGCGATGGCCGGGCTCGAATCGTCCGGGGCCGGGAACGTCATCACCCCGGCGAACTCGCGCTTGCCGCGTTCCGAGCGTGCCAGGTCGGCGCTGGGCACCGTGTCTGTTGTCATGAGTTGTGTGCCTTCTGTATCGGCGCTCCGGTCGCTGCGAGGATCGGCCTCGCTGGCTGGAGCGGAGTGCTACTTGAGGGTGACGCCTGCGTCGACTTTGAACTCCATGCCGGTGACGTAGCGGGCCTCGTCGGAGACCAGGTACAGCACGGCATTGCTGATGTCGAGGGCCTCTACCATCGGGACGGGGAGTGCGTTGCCGAACAGTGGAGCCAGATCTGGCCGCGTTTCGGTGAGCAGCTTGAACAGTGACTCCGGAGTCATTCCGGTCGCGACTCCGGTCGGATGCACGGTGTTGACGCGAACATTCTGTGCCGCAAGCTCATTGGCGAGTGCCTTGCTCATCCCGACGACGCCGAGCTTCGAGGCGGTGTAGGGGATGTGCAGCGGCGTGCCCTTGAGAGCAGCCGCCGAGCTGATGTTGACGATGCTGCCGCCGCGCTCGACGAGATGCGGGAGCGCTGCGGCGCAGGTATTCCACGTGCCGATGAGGTTGACATCGACTACGGTCCGCCATTGTTCGGGTGTCGTCGTGTCCCAGGTGCCCGCGGTCAGTACACCGGCGTTGGCTACGACGGCGTCGAGCCCGCCCAGCTGCGCCACGCCGTCCGCGACGGCCGCCGTCAGTGCCGCAGCATCCCGGATGTCAACGGTCTTGGTGATTGCGCGGCGGTTGTGCTTGTCGACCAGACGAGCCGTCTCCGCCAGATCCTGCGGTGCGGAGAGTGGGTACTCGATCTCCGGCAGCGGTCCGCAGACATCTATCAGGATCAGGTCAGCGCCCTCTTCGGCCAGCCGGACCGCATGGCTGCGGCCCATGCCGCGGGCCGCGCCGGTGATCAGCACCCGCTTGCCGGCTACGCGTCCGGTGGGTTGCGTGTTTTCGGTCATCGCTGCCCTGCTCACAGCTTGTTGCAGAAGCCGGCGTCGACGGGCAGCGCCACGCCGGTGATGTACTTGGCCTCGTCGGAGGCCAAGAAGGCGATTGCCGCGCTGATGTCCTCCGGTTCGAGCATCGCGACCGGCATGGGGTTCATCAGGTGCGGCCCCCCGGATTCGGGGTGGTTTTGCACCCACTCCATCATCGCCGGATTGATGGCCATCATGGTGTTCACCGCGGTTGGGTGCACGGTGTTGACCCGAATGCTGTGCGGTGCAAGAACATTCGCCAGCACCCGCATGATGCCGACGAGTCCGGACTTCGCGGCCGCGTAGCCGAGGCCGCCACCCTCCATGCCGCCGAGGCCGACCAGACCGGCGGTGGAACTGGTCAAGGTGATGACGCCCCCACGCTGACCGGCGATCAGGTGGGGGATCGCGGCGCGGGTCACATGGAAGACACCCGAGAGATTGACACCGATCACGGCGTTCCACATGTCGAGTTCGGTCTCGATCGGAACTTCGTCGAACGACGTCGGGGCGATCCCGGCGTTGGCGCAGACGATATCGAGGCGGCCCAATTCGGCGACACCGGAGTCCAAGGCGGAGCGAATCTGATGGAAGTCACGTACGTCGGCGACCGAGCCGAGCATCCGGCGGCCCTTGGCCTCGACCAGTGCGACGGTCTCGTCGAGCTCCTCGCGCGTCGCCAGCGGGTAGGGGTTGGAGGGGATGTCGGCACAGATGTCCACGCCGATGATGTCGGCACCTTCAGTAGCCAATCGCACAGCGTGACTTCGGCCCTGTCCGCGCGCTACACCGGTGATGAAGGCGACTTTGCCGTCTAACGAACCCATTTGATCCTCACTTCGATGCCGAGCAGATCCGTGCCGCCCCGGCCGAGTCGGGCGAGAACACGGTTATCATGAAACGCAAAAGTATGCGTTGATCTGTGGTAATACCATTACCACTATGGGAGAGTAGCACGCTATCTGGTGTGCGGGAAGGAATCGAATTTGATCGCGCGGGAAGGTGTGGAGTCGGGAGAGGTGCCGGGGCAGGCGAGCGACGGGATCCGGCGGGCGGTCGTGGAATTGCTCGAGACCGATGGCTACGACGCATTGCTGTTGCGCGAGGTCGCACGCCGTGCCCGGGTGTCGCTGACCAAGATCTACAAGCTGTATGGCACCCGGGATGACCTGATCCTGGCGGCGCTGGACTTGTGGATGGAGGAGAACCGGTACGCCGGTCTGGATGCGCAGGTCTCCGGTGCCGACGAGACTCTCTACGTCGGTCTGATGCGGGTGTTACGAAGCATCTTCGAGCCGTGGGAAGGCCACCCTGCCCTGCTTGCCGCCTATTTCCGGGCCCGCTCCACACCAGGTGGCGAGAAGCTGATCCGGCGCGGGTTCGACGCTGTCGTTCCCGCCGCCATGGCGGTGTTGGCCGAGGTCGACGCCGATTTCGTGCGAGATCTCGAGACGATCTTGTCGAGTCTGGTCTACGGCCTGCTGGGGCGCTTCGCGTGCGGCGAGATCGACGTATCCGCGATAGTGCCCGCCGTCGACCGCACGGTGTACTGGCTGACCTCGGGGTACGAGGCTGGGCGCGAGGGCCGGTAGCGCTGCGGCCTGTGACCGGAGCTGGCGCCGTCGAGCCTCGGCGACGCGGAAATCCGTCCGCCGGGAGGCTCACCGGTGGTAATACTGTTACCGAAATATGAAATCGTCATTCTCGAAGGCGATGCCGGAGTGCGCGAACCGCTCTGCTTCATGCGGAACCAACCGGCTCCACCGCCCCAGCTCGTCGAGGAAGACCGACCGAACGAGGCAGGCATGAAATCGGTTCCGTTGTCCCACACTGTCATCGACTCGCCCGCTACTTCTTCCTATCGGGTGGTCCAATGGGCGACCGGCGATGTCGGAGCCCGAGCCTTGCGTGCGGTGATCGAGCACCCGAACCTAGCCTTGGCCGGCGTCTACGCCCACTCGGCTGACAAAGTCGGGCGCGACGCGGGGGAGCTGTGCGGGCTGGGAGCTACCGGGGTAACCGCTACCGGCAGTCTCGATCAGATCCTCGCCCTCGGCGCCGATTGTGTGCTCTACATGCCGCTGCGCTGTGATATCGATACCGTGTGCCGGTTGCTGGAATCGGGGGCCAATATCGTCACCACCTGCGGCGAATTCCACCGTCCGGCAAGCATGGATCCGGCCGTCCGCGCGCGGGTCGAGTCCGCCTGCCAGGCCGGGAACACTTCGATACACAGCACCGGAAGCAGTCCCGGCTTCATCACCGAGGCGGTTCCGCTGGTGCTGTCTTCGATTCAGCGCGAGCTGCGTAACCTCACGATCGAGGAATACGCCGATATGTCGCAACGGGATTCACCGGCGATCCCGTTCGAGATCATGGGGTTCGGCCTGCCGCCCGCGCAGTTCGATACCCGGCGGGCGGATAATCTGCGGCACGCATTCGGCCCGTCGCTGCAGCTGGTCGCCGACGCCATCGGCCTGCCGCTGGATACCGTCGACGCCACCGCCGAGGTCGCCCTCGCCCGCCGCCGGACGGAGATCGTTGCGGGCACGCTGGAGGCGGGAACGGTTGCCGCGCAGCGAATCACGATCTCGGGGCAGCACAAAGGGACCGCGCTGCTGCGGTTTCGCGCCAACTGGTACTGCACCACCGACATCGACGCCGCCTGGGATCTTCGCCCTACCGGGTGGCGTGTGCGGGTCGACGGCGACGCGCCGTTGGACATCGAAATGCGCTTCCCGTTCCCGCTGACACAGATGAACGAGATCTCACCGGCCTATACCGCCAACCGGCCGGTCAACGCGATTCCGTTCGTCTGCGCAGCCCCGCCCGGCATCCGCACCACAGTCGACCTTCCCACCATTACGGCATCGCTGGCCTGATCGGCCGAGATCCGAAACGAAGTCGCGCCTGTCGAAGCGATAGACCATTTTCAGTGCGGCTCTGCTGTATCCGCGGTCGGTGCGGCGGCCCCACGATAAGTAAGGAGTACCGCCATGTCCGGCATGCTCAGTGTGCAGCTCTACAGCGTTCGCGATGCGCTGGCGGCTGATCGTCCCGGAACCCTCGCCCGGCTGGCGCAGATCGGTTACCGGTATGTCGAGCCATTTGCGCTCGGCTTCTGGAATACGCCGACAAAGCAGCTGCTCGCCAATGCCCGCGGCTTGCGGGCGGACCTGGACGCTGCCGGGCTCGCCGTGAGCAGTGTGCACGCAGCCATTCCCGCGGGCAGTCAGGATGCCGTCGCCGAGGTGTGCCGCATCCTGGAAACGGACACCGTCATCGTGGCGATTCCGCTTCTCGTCGAAGGGTTCGACGGTGAGGTGTTCGGGAACCGGGAGAAGCTCGAGAGCTTCGCAGGGCGCATGAACGAGGTCGCGCATCAGCTCGCTGATCACGGTATCCGGCTCGGCTATCACAACCATCATTTCGAATGGGCCGAATTGGGCGGCGGCGACCTCGGTTTCGACGTGCTGTGGGAATTGCTCGACCCGATCGTCGTTGCCGAGTTCGACGTCTATTGGGCGGTGTCAGCTGGGCAGGATCCGGTCGAGATTCTGGCGCGGCTCGGTGCGCGGGTGGTAGCGCTGCACCTGAAGGACGGCCCAGGTGGGCTGGACGACCCGATGCAGCCGAAGCCTCAGGTCCAGATCGGAGCCGGTGTCGTCGACGTGCTCGCCGCCGTAGGTTCGGCCCCCGATGGCTGCTGGCACATCACCGAGATCGACATCACCGATGCCGATCCGTTCGAGCTCCTCGCCACCAACCGCCGTACCCTGATCAATGCTGGTCACACCATCCCGTAATAACGAATGAGGTTGCCAGGCAACGATTTTCGGTCTCCGCGATAGTTGGGCCGAGGTCGGCGACAGTCGATTACGGCGCATGCCGGCACAGTCAACGGCAGAGGCGGCTGTCGTCCCCGCGATAGCCGATCAGTCGGGCCGACGGCCAGCGGCCGTCGCGGATCTCGGAGCGCACCAGCCGCGCAAGTAGCCGGGCCACATTCTCCGCCGCCGTGGCGGAACGAGCGGTTCGGCCGACAGCCAGTACGATCCGGCGCTGCAGTTGCGGACCTTGCAGTGGCGCAGCGCTGATCGAGTGCGCCGCAAGCTCTTCCGCGAAAGCAACCGGTGGTAGGACTGCCCATCCCCGGCCCCCGACAACCAACTGCTTCTGTATCCGCAGCGACGCGGTGGTGACCACAGCCCGGAAACGCGCGTCCAGGCTGTCGAGCAAATCTCGCAACGCGCTGCCGAGGGGTGGCAGCACCATCGGATGTTCGGCGACGTCGCGCAGCGCAACCGGCACATCGGCACGCAATAGCGCATTCGCCGGAGCGATCGCCCACAACTGCTCGGTCGCCAACGGTGTCGGCGACAGCGCCGTGATGCCCGGGCTCTCCGCGGTGAGGGAGACGTCCAGCTCGCCCTCGTCCATCCGGCGCTGTAAGCGACCGGAATCGCTGACGACCAAACACAGGTCCAGCCCGGGGTATTCGTGGCGAACGGTCGTCGCCAGTGGTAGGCCGATCGCCTCGGCGATGCTCTCCAGCAGTCCCACGGTGACCGTGTCGGTGGCGGTCGGCATCGGCGTTATCTCCGCCCGTGCCCGGCCGAGCTCGAGCAGGGCGGATCGGCTGCGCTCGGCCATCACCCGCCCCGCGATGGTCAGTGTCATGCCGTTACGGGTTCGCTCGAACAAAGTGACGCCGAGTTCCTGCTCCAGCGCCTGGATCTGCCGGGTGACCGAGGACTGGGTGAGATGCAACGAGTCGGCCGCCCTGGTCACACTGCCCAGCTCGGCGACTGTCACGAAGGCGGTCAACTGCTTGATGTCCATGACAATTCGGCGAGCCCTCTGGTTCTGTCTCCGAAGAGAAGTCAAGGTCCGCCCAGCACGCATGCTAGACGACTGCCCAAAATCTGGGTTCGGCAATGGATAGCACTGGTTGGCATGTCTAGTCAATAGTGGGATAGAGCTGGTGGGATGTGACTTGCCGACAACCGGACCAATGTAGACCCCAGGCGTTCGCCAAGTTTGTCCAGTCGCCCTACATGCCCTGGCGTGGGCTGAGTTGGATGCCGAACCCGCATCGACATATGTGATGTGTACATTCCGCGTAAATGCGATTCTCATTTTCGGATAATGATGATCCGTAACAACGTGGGGGAGCACAGCAGTCCGCGCTGGGTGCGGACGAAGGGAGAAAGCAAGCCCATGGCAACACCGTCTGTGGATGTCGCTCGTCCTGACGAGGTCGACACCGGACGACTCGAAGGCGCCTCGCGAGTGCGGGTGGTCCTGATAATTCTGGCGATCGTCTTGGCCACCGAGGTCGGCACGTACTACTTCACATTCGTCTCGATGGCCACGCGCTACATCGGTGCGGACTTCCCACACCAAAGCGCGGGCCAGCTGACCTGGATGTCGACTCTGTATGCGATCGTGGGCGGTGTGTTGGTCCCGGTGGCCGGCAAGCTGTCCGATCGCCTCGGCAAGAAGAAGATCATCCTGGCCTGCCTGGGAACGTCTCTGATCGGAAGTGTCTTGGTCGCGGTCACGTCATCGTGGCCACTGATGTTGCTTGGCCGCGGTTTGCAGGCGGTAGCTTTCCCGGCGATATTCGTCTCCTACGGCTTGATTCGCGATCTGATGCCGCGGCGGCACATCAATATGGCCATCGCACTGGCTGGTGGCGGTACCGGGGTCGGCGCCGTGCTCGGTCCGGTCGCCGGTGGGCTGTTGACCGATCACTTCAGCTGGCGGTCGCTGTTCTGGTTCTGTGTCGGCTGGACCGTGGTGACGATCATCCCGCTCGCGATCATCGTGCCCGAGACGAAACTGCGGGTGAAAAGCCGCATCGACTGGGTGGGCGCGGTCCTGCTAGGCGCGGGAATCGGCGGTGTGCTGATCTACCTCAGCGAAGGAGTCGTCTGGGGATGGGGCAACCTCTCGGCGCTGGCCTGGCTGATCGGTGGCGTTGTCCTGCTGGTTGTCTTCTACGGCTGGGAACTGGTCACGCCCGAACCGATCATGGACCCGAAACTGCTGCGCACGCCGCGATTCGTCACCATCATGGCGGCGGCATTCCTATCGGTGGGCATCATGCAGGGCCTCGGCTATCTGATGAGCTACCTGGCCGAAACTCCCGGCGGCGCCGCTGGTGAGGCGATCAAGCGGCAGGTCGTCGAGGGTGCGGCCCAGCAGGCGGCGGCGCAGGCGTCGCAGCAGACGCAGATGAACATCTCGCCGTCGATGGTGATGCAGTACTTCTCGGTCGAGGGAGAGCTGCCGGGGCTCAATCTGACACTGCTGCAGTTCACGGTGCGGGCACTGCTGGCGATGACGGTGGTGTACGTGATCGTGTCACCGCTGTGCGGCTGGTTGTCCACCCGCTTCGGGCTACGGCGGCCCTACATCATCTCGCCGGTCATGTTCATCCTCTCGTCGGTGCTGTTCGCGCTCTATCACGAGAGTCCGTTGCAGCTGGCCCTGATTGCGATGATCGCCGGTATCGGCGCGGGCGCCTTCCTGGGCACGCTGCCGAACATGGTGGTGGAATCGGTGCCGCAGGAACAGCAGGGTGTCAGCGCCGGAATGTACGGGGCGTTCAACAGTTTCGGTACCGCCGCGGCCGCCGCAGCCACGGCGGCGATCTTCTCGGCACATCCGCTCGTCCTGCATATCAACGCGCCGGGGCACGTCGAAGCCCGCAAGCTCGACACCGGGCCGATGGCGCAGTTGCCGAGCGAGGCGGCCTACGTCGACGCCTTCTACATGTTCGCCATCGCAGCCGCGGTGGCGCTGGTGCTCGCCATCGTGGCCATGCGCCAATTCGACAAGCCGGCCACCGGCGGGTTCGAGGTCTGATCGCCGAGAATGCGGCGTCCACCCGGGCGCCGCACTTCTTCTCTGCTCGCTCCGTGCGGTTGGGCGCGGGGCGATTCCGATTCCGCGCGCCGGTCGCACGGTGCCGACCGAATGCGAGGTCGACTATGTCCGAGGGGTCGCTCCACGAGCCGGCCGAACCTGTTGTCCGAACCAGTGGTGGCGCGGTACGAGGCCGAATCGAGCACGGTGTAGCCGTCTTCCGTGGGATTCCGTTCGCGCGGCCGCCAGTAGGCGATGCACGGTTCGCACCGCCGCGGCCGCCGACCCCCTGGCCGGATGTCCGCGACGCATTCGAGTTCGGTCCGCCGCCACCGCAGGAAGCAGGAATCGCCGGGCTGACAGGTATGTCGGAGATTCCCGAGGGCGACGACTGGCTGACGGTGAATATTTGGACACCGCAACCGGATTCGGCTGAACGTCGGCCGGTTATCGTGTGGATCTACGGCGGGGCTTACAAACTCGGCTTTTCCGGCAGTCCCGGTTACGACGCATATCGGATCGCCCACGAGGGAGACGTCGTCGTCGTGACGTTCAACTACCGGGTCGGTGTGGAGGGGTTCGCTCGGATATCCGGAACCCCGGCGAATCGTGGCCTGCTCGACCAGGTCGCCGCTCTGTGGTGGGTGCAGGAGAACATCGCCGCCTTCGGTGGCGACGCCGATCGGGTCACCGTATGCGGTGAGTCAGCCGGGGCCGGATCGGTGGCGGCGTTGCTGGCGATGCCCAGTGCCGCAGGGCTTTTCCAGCGGGCCGTCATGCAGAGCATGCCCGGCAAGTATTTCTCCGACGAATTGGCCGCCGACATCGCCGAGGTCATCGCGAAAGCCGCGGGTTGCCGACCGACGGCGGTGGACCTGGCCGGGGTCGACCCGCGGCGACTGCCGGATGCCGGTGCGGCAGTGGGCGCCGAGATGCGTAAGTACGCCGAAACCTGGGGCTCGGCCGCGTATCTGCTCGCGCCCTTCGCTCCTGTAGTGGACGGTGACGTCCTTCCGACGACGCCGTGGCAGGCAGTCGCATCCGGTGCCAGTCGGGACATCGAGCTCATCATCGGGCACAACCGGCACGAATGCCAGCTCTTTCTGGTGCTGACCGGCGAACTACACGCGATCGATGACGAGCGCGCCGAATTCGACCTGCAGCTCTACGGCCCGGGGCCCGGCAGCGAACGGGCCTATCGTGCGGCATTCCCGGACGCCACCGCGGCGCAGCTGTGCGAACTGGTGCAGTCCGACAACCAATACCGCATGCCCGCACTACATCTCGCGGATGCCCACGCCGGGGTCGGCGGACGCGTTCACATGTACGAACTCACCTGGGCGGCGCCGAACAATGGCGGGGTTTTCGGCGCCTGTCACGCACTGGATGAAACACTGCTGTTCGGTACGTACGAAACGCATCTCGGGCCACTGCTGCTGGGTTCCGAGCCTCCAGCCGAGGCACTGGAGCTGTCGTCCCGGATGCGCGCCGCCTGGGGTCGCTTCGCCGCCACGGGCGATCCGGGCTGGCCCGCCTACGAGCCGGGCCGACGGCTGGTTCAGCTCCTCGATGCGAAGCCGACCATTGCCCCGTATCCGGAGGAGGCCTCCCGTCGGCTCTGGCAGCAGTACACCTTCGGTGCCCTGCCTCTACTGCAGCCGTCGCAGCAGCGACGCGGATAGCGACAGTGTCGAGCGAGACTCGGCGAAGGACGTGCAGGGTCTCCGCAGCAGGCCAGGACGGCTCGATCAGTACATGCAGGCGCCCGCACGTCACGACTGTTCCGAAAGCAGTACTGTGGCAGCGCATTCGGGCATTGGCGCGTAACCGAGGTCCGACCTCGGATTCATGCGCCGCCCGGTCTGGGCACCTCGACCCTGCGCGGTTGTCGCGGTGTTGGTGAGTGGTGCCCAAGCCGCCTACTGGCGGCGGGTCCAGGGTTTGTCATCCCAGGCGCGGTCGAGTGGTTCCATGCCACCGCCGAATGGGAAGAATTCGCGCTGGGCGTAGGTTTCCATCGCGGTGCCCTGGTTCATCTGAGCCAGGAACACTTGCTTGAGCTGATGGGTGAACAGGCGGCGGGTGTATCGCAGGGTCAGCGGTGGCCGCTTGGCCAGTTCGTGTGCCAGCTCCCAGGCACGGTCGAGGAGCTTGTCGTTCGGATGTACCTCTGCGACCGCGCCCCACTCCATGGCCTCCCGCGCCGTCAGCTTCTTGCCGGTCAGCAGGAAGTATCGGCCCCGGTTGTGCCCGACCAGGAAGTTCCAGATCACATGCTGGCCGTCGCCCGGTACCATGCCGCGCGGAAAGTGCGGGGCATCCTGGAACCAAGCGTCTTCCGACGCCAGCACGATATCGCCGAGCAGCGGTACCTCGGAGTGGATATTGCACGGCCCGTTCACCGCGCTGATCATCGGCACGTCCACCTCGAGCACGTTGAACACCAGATTGCTACCGTACCAAGCTTTTTCGTCCAATTGCCGGACCCCCTCACGGCCCGGCATCGCCTGGTAGACCGGCTCCGCGGGCGAGGTGCCGTCGGGGAGCACGCCCCAGTCGGCGTTGTAGTTCGCGCCGGTGCCGGTGTGGATGAGCACCTTGATCTCCCGGTCACCGGCCACGTCGGCGAAGGCATCGGCCATGTCGTCGTGTGCCCGCCAGTCCCACACCAACGGACCACTGTTGGTGTGGCACTGCATGAGTAGTACGCCGTCATCGCTCAGCTCGAAGCGGTAGTTGGCGTACCGGTCCTTGTACTCGGCGAATCTCGAGCGTTTGACCACGGTGACTCCTTCGGAAGCCTTCGCTACGCGCTGGGTGTGAAGGTGATATGCAGGTCGCGAAGTCCGCGCAGCAGGAAGGTGGGTTCGTATTTGTAGGTGCGGTCGCCGGTGGGGCCGTGTGCGGTGTCATCGATGGTGATGTCGTGCGCGCGGTCGAGGAGGCGGTTGAGGGTGACTTGGCCTTCGACTCGGGCCAGTGGTGCGCCGGCGCAGGTGTGGATGCCGCGGCCGAAGGCGATGTGTTCGCGGGCGTTGCGGCGGTCGATGTGGAATTGATCCGGATCCTCGAATTTGCGGGGGTCACGGTTGGCGGCGCCGAGGCACAGCATCACCACGGTTCCGGCGGGAAGGTCGACTCCGCCGAGTGTGGTGGTCTTCTTGACGAGCCGGAAGTCGACTTTCGTGGGGCTTTCCAGGCGTAGCGATTCCTCGATGAAGCCACCGATCAGGCTGCGATCGGCACGAACCCGCTGTTGCAGGTCGGGGCGTTCGCCCAGCACGCGCACGGCGGAGCTGAGCAGTTTGGTGACGGTTTCCTGCCCGGCAGCGAATAGGAACGTGGCGGGGCGGACGAGCTCGATGATCGAGGGGTTCGTCCCGTCGGGGTAGGTGGTGGATGCCAGCACGCTGAGGATGTCGCCGCGCGGAGTGCGTTGCCGGTCGGTGATGTAGGCGCTGAATCGGTCGTCCAGCCACTGCAGGGGGTTGGTGCCCACCGGTTCGCCGTCGAGCGCACCCACTCGGCTTCCGGGAGTTTTGTGCCCGGCCAGCGTGGCGCGGAATTCGTCGCGGTCGTTATCGGGGACACCGAGCAGGTCGGCGATGACAAGGGTGGCAAAGGGTCTGGCGTATTCGGCCAGGAATTCGCACCGCCCGTTGGCGAGGAACTCGTCGAACTGGCGATCCACCAGCTGCCACATATAGTCCTCGTTCTCTTTCAGCCGTTTGGGGGTGATCAGCCGGCTCAGCAGCGCCCGGGTGCGAGTGTGGTCCGGCGGATCCATCGTCACCATGAACTCGTTGATCGGGAACTGGTGGCGGTGTTCTTCGATTTGGGTACTGATGTCGTCGCCTTCGGGTTCGAAGGGCAGGGGCGGGAAGGGGCCGCCGATGGAAACAGCGGCGGAGTAGGTGTCGGGGTCGCGGAAGACCTCGATGACTTCCTGGTATCCGGTGACGGCGATGACGCCGTAGTGGGGTTCGCGGAATACCGGATTCTGGCTGCGCAGGTATTCCAGGTAGGGGTAGGGGTTCTGGGTGACGGCTGGGTCGGAGAAGTAGTCGACTGTGGCCAGATCGGTCATTTTCTCGCCGGCCTTTCGTGGCGGGTGGAGCGCTCGATCAGTCGGCAGGAGACTGATCGATCGATCAAACTGTTAGGATGACGCATGCTTACCATGGTTCGAAGCGAGCGGTCAAGGGACATAAGCGTCCTTGAAAGATGTTGCCTTGGCGTTGTTCTCGAGAGGTTTCACTAATGCCCAATAAGCGTGCAGCGAACGGCAAGGATGTCGGAACACGCGACCGGCTGATGGAGGCGACCGCTCAAATCATGCGTGAAGAGGGGTACGCCGCGGCGACGTCGCGGCGGGTGGCGGCCAAGGCCGGGGTAAAGCCCGCGTTGGTGTACTACTACTTCCCCACGATGGACGATCTGTTCGTCGACGTGCTGCGGACCGGCGCCGAGCGCGAGCTGGCTCGGGTGCGTCGAGTGCTTACCGACGAGGATCCGTTGCGGGCATTGTGGTCGATCAACGCCGACTCCCGATTCGTCCAGCTGAATACCGAATTCATGGCATTGGCCAACCATCGCAAGGTGATCGGCACCGAACTCAAGGCGTATGCGGAGCGGGTGCGCGACATCGAGACCGCTGCCGTCACGCTGGTTCTGCGGGCGTACGGCATGGATCTGGATGAGTTTCCGCCGGTGGTGATGTCGATGCTGCTCACCGGGGCAGCGCGCATTCTCGGTAGCGAAAGTGCGGTGGGGGTCGAGCAGGGTCATGACGAATTGCGCGCGTTCGTCGAACGCTACCTGCAACGTTTCGGCACACCGTTGCCGTCGCGTGAGTCGGCTGGGGTCCTCGCGCCATCAATGCGAGAGCCGGTCGGTGACGAGTAGAAAGGAAGCAATTGTGAAGGACAATGCGTTCGCTACATGATCGCTCACGGCTGCTTCCGGCGTCCGGTGCCCGCGGCGCGGGCACGGTTCAGCTGATCCGATGACAATGCAGCCGGTCGCAGCGGCAACGCTGGTGCGGCGTCGGTGCGGAAGCCGTTGAGCTGCACGGCAAGATATCGCCGCCAGTTCTCCGGATCGACCGGTTCGGCGATTAGGCTTGCGTCGTTTTGCGACTCTCGCGCGCAGCGGAATCCGCACGCGGGCGTCTGCGGATTGGGTGACGGGAGCTGAACTCAGCTGCGCCGCTTCTCGGCCACTTCGGTCATGCCGTGCATCAGCTTTTCCAGCAGGCCGATGAAGATTGTCTGCTCTGGTCTGGTCAGGGCGTTGGCCCAGGCGCGTTCGCGTTGGTTGTGCTCACGGAATGCATCGGTGATGGCGTGGTGGCCGCGATCGGTCAGGGTGATTTGTACTGCGCGGCGGTCGTGCTCGGCCTTCTCGCGGGTGACCAAGCCGTCGCGTTCCAGGGTGTTGACGAGCGCTGACACCGCCGCGCGGCTGTTGCCGGAGAGCTCGGCGATGCGCTTGCCTTCCATAGGGCCGGCCAGCCACAGCACGAACAGGATGCGGAAGCCGGGCCAGCTCCAGCCGCGTGGCCGGTGTACCGAGGCCTCGAGGTCATAGACGAGGGCGCTGGTGACCCGGTGCAGTGTCAGCACCATGCGCATGGCTGTCGGATCGACCTGGGGTAGTTCGCGATTGGCCTTGTCCACCGCGTAGTCGACGAAGGTCAGGTAGTCGAGGTTGCGGGGGGACTCCGGAGCCGTGGTCATGAGCACAGGGTAATGACGTCCGTCCGGTCGGCGGGAGTGACGGCGAGTGGGTCTTGCCATTGGTGTGGTTCGGGCTACACTCGTCTGAAATTAATCAAACCATTGACTAATGGAGGGCTGATGACCACGAAGGCTTTCGCCTCGTCGGCGGATCTCGGCGAGAAAGTGCAGACGCTCGAGGTGCTCGCCGACGGTGTGTACGCGTTGACCGCCGAGGGTGATCCGAATATCGGCGCGATCGAGGGCGAGGATTTCGTCGTCTGCTTCGAGGCGCTGGCCACGCCGGTCGCGGCGCGGCAGTGGCTGGCGAAGCTGCGCGAGCACACCGACAAGCCGGTCAAGTACCTGATCCTGTCGCACTACCATGCGGTGCGCACGCTTGGTGCCAGCGCATACGACGCGGAAGTGGTCATCGCGCACGACAACACGCGCAAGCTGATTGCCGAACGCGGACAACAGGATTGGGATTCAGAATACGGGCGCATGCCGCGACTTTTCAAGGAGCCCGACACCATTCCCGGACTGGCCTGGCCCACTCAGACCTTCTCCGACTCGGTCACCATCGACCTCGGCGGCGACCGCGGCGACCTGCAGTTGAAGTTCCTGGGCCGCGGGCACACCGAGGGCGACATCGTGGCCTGGCTGCCCCAGCACAAGATCCTGTTCGCCGGTGACCTGGTCGAGGCCGAAGCCGCCCTGTACACCGGCGACGCCTTCCATCGCGAATGGGCAACCAGCACGCTCGACGCCGTCAAAGCACTGGGCGCCGAGCAGCTCATCGGTGGCCGCGGTGGGGTGGCCCGTGGGCGCGATGCGTGCGACGCCGCGACCGAGCAGACCCGGCACTTCCTGCAGGTGATGCTGACCGAGGTGGGCGTGGTGCATCAGCGTGGCGGAACCCTGAAGGAGGCGTTCGAGGCCACGCACGCGGCACTGTTCGACCGCTACGGGCGCTGGCCGATTTTCGAACACTGCCTGCCGTTCGACGTCTCCCGTGTGTGGGACGAGTTGTCCGGTATCGAACGGCCCGTCATCTGGACCGCCGAGCGCGACCATGAAGTCTGGAATCAGCTGCAGGACTGAGGAATTCGACATGACAACCGATAAGACGGTCGCCGTCGTCGGCAACGGGCCGGTGGGGCAGACGACCGCATTGCTGCTGGCCCGCTGGGGTATCCCGGTGATCGTGCTGGACGCCCGGCCGCAGCGCGACGAGATCGGCTCCAAGGCCATCTGCCAGCAGCGTGACGTGCTCGATGTATGGGAATCCGTCGGTGCCGGACGGCGGATCGCGAACGAGGGCGTCACCTGGACCACGGCGCGTACCTTCTACCGTGATCGCGAACTGTTCTCCTATGACTTACCGGATTCCGGCAAGTCGGCGTTCCCGGCATTCGTCAACATCTCGCAAACCCGTACCGAACAGATCCTCGACGAGGCCATCGCGGCGTCCGACCTGATCGACGTGCGGTGGGGTCATACCGTCACCGGAATCGCACAGGATGACACCGGCGTCCGCCTGCGCTGCGCCACTCCGGCGGGGGAGGTGGCCATCACGGCGGCGTACGCCGTCGCTTGCGGCGGCCCGCGCAGCGACGACCTGCGCGCCGGGCTCGGCGTCGACTTCGGCGGTGAATCCTTCGAGGACCGGTTCCTGATCTGCGATATCCGGGTAGATCTGCCGGACTGGGCTACCGAACGCCGCTTCTACTTCGACCCGGAGTGGAATCCCGAGCGGCAGGTGCTCATTCATCCCTGCCCGGACTCGACGTTCCGCATCGACTGGCAGGTGCCCGGCGACTACGACCTCGACGCGGAGCGGGCCAGCGGCGCGCTGGACGCGCGGATTCGCAGGATCATCGGTGATGCGGACTACGAGATCGTGTGGAACTCGGTGTACCGCTTCCACTCTCGCGTCGTCGATCGCATGCGCGTGGGCCGGGTACTGCTGGCCGGCGACTGTGCCCACCTGGTATCGCCGTTCGGCGCGCGCGGGCTGAACTCCGGCGTCGCCGACGCCGAGAACGCCGCGTGGAAACTGGCTTTCGTGCTCAATGGCTGGGCACCGGCGGAACTGCTGGAGAGCTACCACATCGAGCGGTACGCGGCCGCACTGGAGAATATCGAGGTCACCACCGACACCATGAACTTCCTGGTGCCGCGCGATGACCAGCAGCGTCGGGTGCGCCGCGACACCCTCGAACGCGCAGCGGTGGATCCTGCTACCAGCGCGGCGGTCGACTCGGGTCGGCTGTCCGAGCCGTTCTGGTATGTCGACTCGCCGCTGACGACTCCGGATCCCGGCCGCCCCTTCCATGGTCGGCCGCCCCGTGGCACGGTGCCGCCAATTGCCCCCGGCATCATCGTGCCCGACGCGCCGGTCACCCTGCCCAATGGCGGGCACGGCCGGCTGCGGGAGTTCGCTCGCGACGGGTTGCTCCTGCTGGCCGGACCGGGCGTCGATGTGGAGACCCTCGCGCGGTGCGCGACCGCCGCCACGCCCGCGCCGATCCGGGTTCTCGAGATCGCGGCCATCGACGGTGACGGGACACTCGCCGCCGCACTGCGCGCCGAACCTGGAGAAGTCTGGCTGGTCCGGCCCGACGCCTACCTTGCCGCGGCACTGGTCGAACCGAGCGTCGAAGAATTGGCCCGTGCGATCCGGCGGGCGCGCGGTGCGACAGCCGAGATCACCGTGGTGGCCTGACAGCACTGCGCGCGCAAAATAGTCAATGAATTGACTAAAATGAGGAGCTTTCGACATGGCGTACTACCGCCAGGTGGGGCAGATCCCGCCCAAACGACACACACAGTTCCGCACCGGCGGCGGTGCGCTTCACTACGAGGAGCTGATGGGGGAGGAGGGCTTCTCCAGCGACTCGTCGCTGCTGTACCACCGGCACATCCCCTCGGCGATCCGGGAAGCGGCGGCGTGGGAGCCCGGCGACCTCTCGCTGACCCCCAACCACCCGCTCATTCCCCGACATCTGCGGTTGCCCGCGTTGTTTCCGGGTGAGGGGTGGAAGTCGATCGACGTGGTGACTGGCCGGCGGCTGGTGCTCGGCAACGACGACGTCCGCATCTCCTACGTCGTCGCCGGTAAGGAATCACCGTTGTACCGCAACGCCATCGGCGACGAGTGTGTGTACGTCGAGTCAGGCGCGGGCCTCGTGGAGACGGTGTTCGGAGTGCTGCCGGTGCGGGAAGGCGACTATGTCGTCCTGCCCCGGGCGACCACCCACCGATGGCTGCCGGAAACTGGAAAACCGCTGCGCGCCTATGTGATCGAGGCGAACAGCCATATCGCGCCGCCCAAGCGGTACCTGTCGCGCTTCGGCCAGCTGCTCGAACACGCCCCGTACTGCGAACGAGATCTGCACGGTCCCGCCGAGCCGTTGCTGTCGGAGGAGACAGACGTCGAAGTCCTCGTCAAACACCGAGGACCCAACGGGGTCACGGGCACTCGGTATCTGGTGCCGCACCACCCGTTCGATGTCGTCGGCTGGGACGGCTGCCTCTACCCGTACACCTTCAATATCTCCGACTTCGAGCCGATCACCGGCCGGGTGCACCAGCCCCCGCCGGTGCATCAGGTATTCGAGGGGAACAACTTCGTCATCTGCAACTTCGTGCCGCGCAAGGTGGATTACCACCCACTGTCGGTCCCGGTGCCGTATTACCACTCCAATGTCGACTCCGACGAAGTGATGTTCTATTGCGGCGGCGACTACGAGGCGCGCAAGGGCACCGGAATCGGGCAGGGATCAATATCGCTGCACCCGGGCGGGCACGCGCACGGCCCACAGCCCGGTGCGGTCGAGCGCAGCCTGGGTAAGGAATTCTTCGACGAGCTCGCCGTCATGGTCGACACCTTCCGGCCGCTGCAGCTCGGCGAGGGCGGAGTGGCCTCCGATGACGGCGTCTACGTCGGCAGCTGGTCGCGGGCGAACTCATGACCGGACTGCTGGACGGCCTGGTCGACGATGCTGGACTGTTCCCGCCGACCGTATTGAGCATGCCCGATGCTGTCGCGCGGCACAGGGCCGACAGTCTCGCGGCCAGTCCGGTGCTGACGCACCGATTCCTGTGCCCGGCGAGCCGTATCGGCGAACTGCGCGCCCAACTCGAAATCGACGACCGTATTCGCGTCGGCCTCATCGCGGACAAAGGCATGTCCGGACTGGCCACTGTGCTGTCGGACATAGCAGCCGACTCAGTTCTCGACTTGGCCCTGATCGAGTTCCCACTCGCCGCGGTGAACGTACCGGTGGCGGAGGCGGTCGCCCAGCTGCCGCACTGCGTACCGGTTTTCGTCGAACCCGCGGCCTACTCCGATATCGCGGGCCTCACCCCCGAACTGGCACGGCTCGGCGTCGGCCTGAAGCTCCGTTGCGGCGGCATTCGGCCGGAATTGTTCCCATCGGCGCCCGCACTGGCGGACGCACTGGTCGCCGCTGCCGGAGCGGGCGTTCCCGTGAAAGCCACCGCCGGTCTGCATCACGCGGTGCGCTACATCGATGAGCGGACCGGGTTCGCCCACCACGGATTCCTGAATCTGGTACTCGCGGCCGCGGCCGCCGCCGGGGGTGCGGACGCTGGGGCGATCGAGGCCACCTTGCTGACCGAGGACTCCCTGCGGTTGGTGCGGGCGGCCACCACCCTGGATGCCGCGGCCATCACGGCCACACGCGGCCTGCTCACCAGCTACGGATCGTGCAGCACGACCATCCCGGTGGCCGAGGCCCAGGCCTTCGGACTTATTGACACGGAAAGGGTTTCACAATGACCACCACCTGGGCGCCGGTACCCGAGGGCTCCGGTTTCGGAATCGACAATCTGCCCTACGGAGTCTTCTCGCCATCGGGCGGAGTTGCCCGCGTCGGAGTTCGGATCGGCGATCATGTGCTCGATCTGCGGGCGGCTCTGGGCGACCAAGTGTTCGAAAGGGCTTCGCTGAACGACTTCATGGCTTGTGGGCGGGAATTCTGGACAGCGACCCGCCGTCGGATCACCGACTTGCTCACCGACCCGATGCAACGAGCCCGCGCGGCCGACATACTGCATCCGGTGGACCAGGTCACACTGCACCTACCGATCGAGGTAGCCGATTACGTCGACTTCTATGCCAGCGAGCACCATGCCACCAACCTGGGCACCATGTTTCGCCCGGATTCGGCTGCGCTGCTGCCGAATTGGAAGAATCTACCGGTCGGCTACCACGGTCGCGCGGGCACGGTCGTCGCCTCCGGCGCTTCGGTGATTCGTCCCCGGGGGCAGCGCATGGCTCCGTCGGATCCGGCGCCGGTGTTCGGGCCGTCGGCTCGCCTCGATATCGAAGTCGAGGTCGGCTATGTGGTCGGAGTACCGAGCGAACTGGGAAGGCCGGTGTCCACCAAGGATTTCGCCGACCATGTTTTCGGTGTGTGCCTGGTCAACGACTGGTCGGCCCGCGATATCCAAGCCTGGGAATACGTGCCGCTCGGGCCGTTCCTCGGCAAGTCGTTCGCCACCTCGATCTCGCCGTGGATCGTTCCGTTGGAAGCACTGGCCGCCGCGCGGGTACCGACGCCGCCGCAGGATCCGAAACCGTTGCCGTATTTGGAGGAGCCCGAGCCGTGGGGACTGGATCTGCGGCTGGAATTCGCGCTGAACGGGCACACCGTGTCTCGGCCGCCGTACGCGCAGATGTATTGGTCCCCGGCGCAGATGCTCGCGCACATGACGGTCAACGGTGCGAGCCTGCGTACGGGTGATCTGTTCGCTTCGGGCACGGTGTCCGGACCAGCTGTGGATCAGCGCGGTTCGCTGATCGAACTCACCTGGAACGGAACCGAGCCGGTGCGCCTGCCCGACGGCGGCACGCGTACCTTCCTGGAAGACGGCGATATCGTGACGCTGAGGGGATCCGCCCCGGGTCCTTCCGGTGCGCTGATCAGCCTCGGTGAGGTCACCGCCCGCATTCAACCGCCGGAAGCGGCGGGTTCCTGACGCATTGTGCTGTGCGGTGGCGGGTACCGCGAGTCAGTCCGGAGTACCCGCCGCCGGTGCTGCGAGTCCGCGGATAGCCTGGTCGACGAGCCGCGCCGCAAGCGAATCGTCTAGCGGGCCGGTACCGAAGAGCAAGTGGAAGTAGATCGGCGCGTAGATCATCTCGGCAGCATCGCCCGGTTCGATGTCGGAACGGAACACGCCCTCGTCGACCCCTCGGCGAATCAGCTTGTCCACTGCGGCGTATCGGTCGTTCCAGAACCGTGTCTTGAAATCGGTGAGGGTAGCCGGGTCGTACTGCCCCTCGGCGATGATCTGGGCGATCAGCCGCCCCTGCGGTCCGGCGTACCGCGCGATCAGTGACTTCACATGTGTTTCGAGGGCCTCGCGGACCGGAAGATCCTCCGGGATGCGGACCTGTGGCAGATGACCCTCCATGAAGGCGTCTATGACCACGGCGGCCTTGTTGGGCCACCACCGGTAGATGGTCGCCTTACTGACCTTCGCCCGCTTGGCGATCATCTCGATGGTCAGTTTCTGGACGGTGGTCGCCCGTCTCCGATCCCGGACCAGTAGGTCCATCGTTGCGTCCAGGATCGCCTGTCGACTCGATTCGCTTCGTACAGCCACAAGAGGATGTTATCTCGAATCCGTTGTCAAACATGGCATTGGCATGGTTCTATGTTCCTTATACGATACGAAACGTTTCGGATGATATAAAGGGTGGTCAGCAATGAAGCTCAGCCGAATCTCCCGTTCGACGCCGGACGGTGACCAAACCAGGCTCGTAGCGGTCGAACCCGACCGGGATCGAGTGGTGGATCTGGCCAGCGCGTACCGCATCGGCCGTCAGCGCGGGTCGGCGTCCAGCGCGGCCGCACAGCGGCTCGCGGCCGCGTACTTTCCGTCGAGCATGGCCGCCGCGATCGCGGCCGGTCCGGTATTCCTCGAGGCCGCGCATTGGGCAGTGGATCAGGCGGGTGACGACGCGTCGCTGCCCATCGGTGAGGTCGACTGGCAGCCCGCTGTCGATCCGCCGGTGATCCGCGACGGTCTGACCTTCCCGCTGCATATGAAGCAGTTCCACGAGAAGGTCGGCGGTGGTCTGCCGAACCCGCAGCTGTTCGAGACCCCCGGCTACTTCAAGGGGTCCACCGGCGTGGTCTACGGGCACGACCAGGAGGTGCCGTATCCGAGCTACTCCGAATTCGTCGATTACGAACTCGAAATCGGGTTGATCGTCGGGGGCTACGGCAGCAACCTCACGCCCGACGAGGCGCAGGCAAAGCTGTTCGGTCTCACCATCTTCAACGACTTCAGCGCACGCGATGTGCAGGGTTCCGAAATGGGTATGGGTATGGGGCCGCAGAAGTGCAAGGACTTCGCCTACGGCATCGGCCCGTGGATCACGACGATCGATGAGATCCAGGACTTCGACGCCATCACCGGATCCGTCCGCGTCAATGGCGAGGAGTGGACCAGCACCAAGGCCGAAGGCATGATCTACACCCCCGCCGAAATGCTGGCCTATGTCTCTATCGGCGACAACCTGCAGCCGGGCGATCTCATCGGCTCGGGGACGCTGCCCAATGGCTCCGGCCTCGAAATCGACAAGAAGCTGCGGCCGGGCGATGTCGTCGAACTCGAGATC